>CAJTYH010000004.1 GCA_910583675.1 uncultured Muribaculaceae bacterium | reverse complement strand
TGATCTGATGGTCGGTGTGCGCCGTGGTGGAGAGCATGTCGCTGATGCCATATGGCATCATCTCCCCGAGGGATTCTGCCGATGCCGGGTGAATGTCACCCTGCAACGGCCTTCAACCCGTGGCAAGGGTGCCAGGCTTGCCGCCATATTGGGCAACATGCCCTTATGGATGCTTAATTCTGCCCGTAGGCTGGAGTCAAGATGGTTGAATATGAAATATGCAAGGAGGCGTAAGAATGTGCCCCCTCGTAAATTGGTGGTGGAAAATGGGAAATTGCCGGAATTGTCCGGTAAGCCGAAGATACTATTGGTAGACGATGCCATAGATTCCGGAATGACAATAGATAATGTGCGTCGCGGACTCGTAGAAAAATATGGGAGTCTTGACCTGAAAATAGCAGTCATAACTGTAACCACCGCAGCTCCTGCGATAGAACCGGATTATTGCAAGTATCATAATCGCACGCTCATAAGGTTCCCATGGTCGATGGATTACAAAAAGATGATACCTTGAGGGATCTGCTTGTAGTTGATCTTGACGGCACGTTGCTGCGCACCAATTCTTTTACGCGGTTTACTATATGGTTTGCCATTGAATTGTTGAAGCGAGGGATGTGGTGTCCGTTTTGTAATCTATCTTATTGGGTGGGATTAAGAAAGATCCGTCGGCAGACGCATGCCGAGACGAAGCGGCGCATTGCGGTGATGGCCTCACGGTTGCTTTCGGATGATGATTTTTTGCTTTTTGCCTCATCATTGAGAAAATATATTCGCGAGGAAGTTTTGAATATGGCGACGGCGCACCAATCCGAAGGGGGAGTGGTGGTGCTGGCTACAGCGGCTCCCGCTGAATATGCGGTGCCGTTGGCGCGTATGGCAGGGATAAAACATGTGCTTGCTTCCGGACTGCATATCCCGGAAGGTGGCTACATGGAATGTCGCGGGGAGGAGAAATTGCGTCAGGTTCGTGATTTTTGCAGGCCTCACGATCTCCAGTTGGCCACAGTCGTGACAGATCATTACGATGATATGCCGCTCATGATGGAGGCCGATAGGGTAGTGCTTGTATCCCCTTCACCACGGACTTTGCAAGTCGTAAGTAGTGAAAATATCCCTTACTCCATCATGAAGTGACATACGGGGGAAAACCTGAACGGAACGATTATGCAAGTTCCGACAATTCAAGCCAACGCATCTCCTTTTCGTCAAGAATTTCCTTCAGTTCGTTGTAGCGGCGTGACTTCTCGGAAATGTCTCCTATGGGTTGTCCGCTGTTGAATTCCGCTTCAAGGGATGCTATTTCAGCATTTATCTTTTCCAGTTCCTCCGTAAGTGATTCATATTCCTTGCGCTCCTTGAAGGAGAGTTTCGGCGGCCGCTGAGTGACCGGTTTCTGACGTGTGGAGGCTGCTGTATCTTGCTGGTTTTTACGCTGTTTTTCCTCTTCTTTTGCCTTTAGTGCTTTCTCCTCTTCTTCCCGTGCCTGCTTCCAGTCGCGGTAATCGGTGTACCCTCCCGGAAAGTCCTTGACGATGCCGTCCCCTTCGAGCACGAAGATGTGATCCACGATGTTGTCAAGGAAATAGCGGTCGTGTGATATTATGATGGCACATCCCTTGAAATTGGCAAGGTAGTCTTCCAGTATGCCGAGTGTGACTATGTCAAGGTCGTTTGTCGGTTCGTCAAGTATCAGGAAGTTGGGGGAGCGCATCAGCACTGAAGCCAGATAAAGGCGGCTGCGTTCCCCTCCGCTTAGCTTTGCTATAAGTTTCTGCTGATCCTGTGGAGTGAAAAGGAAATGTTGCAGGAACTGTGAGGGGCTGAATCGTGCCGCCCCGTCGTTTACGACCACTTCCTCTGCTATTTCGGTTATTGCATCTATTACCTTTTTGTTGGGATTGAAGTCGATGCCGTCCTGATTGTAATATCCGAAACGAACCGTCTCACCTATGTCCCAGGTTCCGCTGTCAGAGGGCAATATTCCTTGCAGCAGTTTTATGAAAGTGGACTTTCCCACTCCGTTCTTGCCGACTATGCCGACTTTTTCGTATCTCGCGAACGTGTAGCTGAAATCGCGCAATATTACCTTGTCCCCGAAACTCTTGCAAATGTTTCTTGCCTCAAATATCTTGTTGCCTATATATGATGATTTGACGGACAAATCCACATTGCGCTCACGCAGGTCTACGGCGGCACGCTGCTTCAGGTCGTAAAATGCGTCTATGCGGTACTTCGCCTTACCTGTGCGTGCCTGTGGCTGACGGTTCATCCATTCCTGTTCCTTGCGCAGGGTGTTTTTAACTTTTGCAAGCTCGGCTCCCATGGCCTCCACGCGTTCTTGACGCTTGCGAAGGTAGTAGGCATAGTTGCCTGAATAACTGAAAAGCTGTGTGAGGTCTATCTCAAGTATCTGGTCGCATACGCGATCAAGGAAATAGCGGTCGTGGGTCACCATCAGCAGTGCCACGCGGGCGCGTTTGAGATAACTTTCCAGCCATTCGATGGATGGTATGTCAAGGTGGTTGGTCGGCTCATCGAGTATTATGAGCTGTGGTTCTTCAAGGATTACCTTGGCCAATGCCACTCTTTTGCGTTGGCCTCCGGACAACTGTCCTACCGTCTGGTTCAGGTCGGCCACTCCGAGCTGCGTCAGCATCTGCTTGAGGCGATCCTCATAGTCCCACGCCTGGGTAGCGTCCATTTTTTCGGTAGCGGAAGTCAACTCCTCCATGTTTCCACCCTCAAGAGCCGTTTCGTATGCCTTTATGGCTTCCAGCAGGGGCTTGTTTCCGGTAACGCAGGTTTCCAGTACGCTTAGTTCCGGCTGCAACGAGGGGGTCTGCTCAAGATACCCTATCTTAAGTCCGGTACGTGCGGTTATGTTTCCGCTGTCGTAAGGCTCAAGTCCTGCTATACAGCGGAGTAGGGTTGTTTTTCCCATGCCGTTTTTTGCAATCAAGCCTATCTTGTCGCCTTCGTTTATGCCGAATGTAACATCTCCGAAAAGCAGTCGGTCGCCGTAACTTTTTGTAAGGTTTTCTATCTGGAGGAAAATTGCCATTTTGTCGTATTCTTTTTCAACTATGCAAAGTTAGTGCTTTTAGCGGAAATATTTCAATGTAGGCTTATTGGTGGGATTATTCTGTAGGTCATTGTAGTGCCGGTTTCCATAAGTTGATTAACTTTGCAGCCGAAAATTTCAAAAGGTAATAGGTTTATAAAAGGATTGTAAATGAACAAGGGATTGTTTGCGCTGGCTATGGGTACGTTTGCCCTCGGCATCTCGGAATTTCTAATGATGGGCATTCTCAGCAAACTGGCATCCGACATGGGTGTCACGGTGTCGCAGACGGGGGCTTTCATTTCGGCGTACGCATCAGGTGTATGCGTGGGAGCGCCATTGCTGTTGTTTGTCCGCAAGGTTGAATTGAAGAAAATCATGCTTGTGTTGGCGAGTATGATTGCGATTGGCAATCTGTTTGCCTCGGTGGCTCCCGGATACTGGACGTTCTTCTGTGCCAGATTCGTCTCGGGCCTTCCACATGGCGCTTATTTCGGTGTGGGTGCGATAGTTGCACGTAAACTCGCGGCTCCGGGACGTGAAGTAAGTGCCGTGTCGTTTATGATCGCCGGAATGACTGTTGCGACGTTGGCCGGTGTGCCGTTGGGCACTTTCATAACAAATAATTTGACGTGGCGTATAGCCTTCGTCCTTGTCGGTATGGCAGGTCTGTCCACTTTTCTGGCAATTCACCGTTGGGTTCCACCCGTGGGAAGTTTGCCTGACCGTGGATTCAAGGGGCAATTCCGTTTTCTGTCTACCTTGCCTCCGTGGCTGATCTTCGGTGGTGTGATCTTTGGGCAGATAGGTTTCTATTGCTGGTACAGTTATATTGATCCTCAACTGATACATGTCGCGCATTTTACTGAGGGGAACCTGTCATGGCTGATGGTTCTTGCCGGTGTAGGGATGGTCATTGGCAACCTTGTCTCCGGTCGGCTCAGTGACCGGTACAAGCCGTCGTGGGTTGCGGCATGGGTTCAGGCTTGTGGCATTCCGGTATTGCTGTTGTTTTATTTTTGTGCCCATTGGCAGTTTATGGCAGTTGGGCTTATGATGATTGGAACAGCCATCCTTTTTGGGTCAGGAAGCCCGTTGCAATCGTCAATAGTAGGATATTCGCGTGGAGGCGAGATGCTTGGTGCTGCGGGAATACAGATCGCATACAATGCCGGCAATGCCATAGCCGCATGGATAGGCGGCATGGTCATTGCCGGAGGGTATGGTTATGCGGCGCCTGCACTGGTCGGGTTGCCGCTGATAGGTATAGGCTGTGCGCTGTTGTTCTATCTGTATGTCAGGTACGAGCGTGTGCCGGAGAAGTCTTAGGTTTGTGGTTCAGCGAGCGAGATTGTAGATTTCCGTGGTCTGCTGGGCGCGAAGACGGTAATAGCCGCCGATTTCCTCCCCTTTGTTCTCATGCAGTTTCTTTACGAGCAGTTCTATGTCGGGATCTGCTATTCCAAGTTCCGTCATGGTTACCGGCAAGCCAAGCGAACGGAAAAATCCTTTGAGGCGATTGATCCCTTCGAGTGCGGCAGCCGTGTCGTCCCCGTCGAAACCGGTGACTTTGAGCACGCGTCTTGCCAGTTGGGCACCCTTGCGTGGGGAATGGTGCGCCATGAATGTCATCCAAGCCGGAAGTATCACAGCGAGGCCGGCCCCGTGCGTTACCCCGTAGACAGCACTCAATTCGTGTTCCATGAAGTGTGACACCCAGTCCTCCTTGCGGCCTGTGCCGCATATGCCGTTGTGTGCGAGCGTGCCGCTCCACATTATGTTTGCCCTCGCCTGATAGTCGGTGGGGTTCTCAATAACTTTCGGAGCTTCCTCCATTATTGCCATGAGCACACCTTCCGACACGCGGTCTGTTATTTCCACGTCGGTAGTGGGGGAGAAATATCGCTCGAAGATGTGAGCCATCATGTCGGCTATCCCCGCTGCGGTCTGAGCCGGCGGCAAGGTGAATGTAAGTTCGGGGTTCATAAGTGCGAACTTGGGACGCAGTGCGAAATCGGTGCGCAGACTGATCTTGTGCATCCCGTCAAGAAGCGTGATCACGGAGTTTCCAGATCCTTCGCTTCCGGCAGCCGGGATCGTAAGTACCACACCTACCGGAAGGGCTTCCTTTACTACGGCTTTTCCTGCCCAGAAATCCCAGAAATCTCCTTCATATGGCGTTCCTGCTGCTATGGCCTTTGCGGTGTCTATTGCAGAGCCTCCTCCTACGGCAAGTATTCCGTCTATCCCCTTTTCGCGGCATATGCCGATACCTTCCCTTACTTTGGGATCGGTCGGGTTCGGCTCTATTCCTCCAAGCTCTGTATGGGTTATCTGTTCCTTATCAAGGGTGGAGAGCACCCTTTGGAGCAGTCCGGAGCGTATTACGGATCCTTGTCCGTAACACACAAGTATATTCCTAAGCGATAGGTGTCGGAGTTCAATTCCGGCCTGTAGCTCAGCATCTTTGCCGAAGATGTATTTCGTAGGGGTACAATAGGTGAAATTTTCCATTGTTTGAATGGGATTGGTAATGCGATGGTATTTTGATGAACTGTTTATGCCAGCGGTAACGAACGTCAGTTGTTTTGCGGATCAAGGGGGTGGTATAGCCAATTGCGGTATTCGCGTCCCATGGACTTTACCGTGCGGTACCAGAAGGCATCCCCGTCTTCACGCAGGATTTCCCGGGTTGCGGGGCATGGAGCCACTGCCCATACGTGGGATGCGATCTCTTCTTCAAGTTGCATGGCATCCCAACCGCTGTAACCTACAAAGAAGCGGATCAGTCCTTCTGTTGGCAGCCCCATATTGAGGTAGCGTTTCAACGCGTCGAAGTCGCCTCCTATATATAGGTCGCGGCCGAGCCTGACGCATCCAGGAAATTCGTCAGGGAGGGTGTGTATGTAGAAAAGTCTGTCGCAGGAGAGGGGGCCTCCGCAATATATCGGTATGTCTACTCCGTCGTTTATACCCTTGATTGTCTCGCCCAGAGTGAAATGCGTGGGTTTGTTTAACACCAGACCCATTGGTGTTCCTCCCTTTTGGTATTCTATGAGGGATATCACGGCATGATTGAAATGCTCCTCGCGCAGAAATGGTTCTGCTACCAGAAGCACACCCGGCTTCGGATCACCGGTAGGCATGTCGATTCTGAATAACGACCTGTCGAGATTTGGAAATTCCTGATCCATAGACAACTTATAACACACCTGATATGAGAGATTGACTGGGGATTCGGAAGTGCATTACTTCCATCTCCTTGCGGGAGAGCTGTAAACTCCCGTTCCGCTAAATTACTCTCTTCAAATATCAATAACAAATTAATACAGCTTTTTTAGAGGCGGTGTGCTAAAATGGCTACATTGCCATATGGATCTCCTGTAAAATCTATTAGGGAGTGAAGAGGATTATGCCTACGGAAAGCGGGTTTATGCGTGGAGAGCCATGTCCAAGGAGGACGTTGTGCGGGGAATAGCGCGCATACATCCCTATCCCATGCCATGTGAAGCTGCCGAAATAGTCGACTGTCACGCGACGATGATGGATGGAATTGGTTGACTCACTGATGGAATTGCCTTCCGGAGATGTGTATTTCGTCAGTAGTGAGGCATGGGTGTTGAAGTTCACTATGGCTCCTGCTTGCAGATATGTGCGTTTGGCTATGCGCTGTGAATAAAGCAATGGTATGCCGAGACTGAAAACCTTTATGCGGGAGGATTTAGGGAGGCTTCCTTCCGGATATGGCGCAAGTCCTACACCTCCTTCTCCGTTGGGGATCATGCGTATGTTCCCGCCGCTCATGCGGTAGTTGCGCCAGTCTATGCCAATACCCAGTGAGAAACCTATGCTGCGGTAGCCATATTTTACGGCGAGAATGTTCAGCCATGACAGTTCAAACGACTTGCCCCATTGCAGCCCGAAATTCGCCGGCTGCGCGGTTGGGTTCACCAGACCCACGGCAAGCCCTCCCGATACGACATCCCACCAATGGCGGTTGCTCTCATGCCTTTCCGGATTGAGGCTGATTATGCTGTTGTCAAGTGCCTTGATCCGTTGTGTGCCCTGACGGCTTGTGATGTTTACGTCGTTGTCGTATGGTTTGAAGAAAACCGTGCTCTCCACGGAGTCGGTCAGGGAAACGGAGGTCACTTTCAGGCCGGATGGAGATTCCGTGATGACCATTTTGTGGGTGTCGTCGTTATGTAGGATGGTATTTGTCGTATAGTTGTTTATGATCGTCTGTGCGTAGGCCATATATGGGGTTATGCCAATGCCGGATACAACTAATGGTATTATATATCTTGCGTGGTTTGCCATTGTCTGTCGTTTTATCAAGTGAATGAAATATAGTTGCTCAGAATCCTATTACGGCTCCGATCGACCATGAGCGGACAGAGGGGCCTTTGTCAGAGCAGAAGACCGGGACCGGACTCCATCGTGCATAGAAACCGAGGGCATCTCTCAGATTTATGCTGGCGAAAATGTCGGCTGTGAGCAGTCGTTGTTCAAATCCCTTTATGGTTTCCGACACCTTTGTTTCGCCGCTTTCCCAACGGTTCCAAGCCTTGGCATATGTGTTGAAATTGACTATCGCTCCCGCCGCGAAGTTGAAGTGTCTACCGAGGGGCTGGGTGTATGTCAATGGCAAGTGGAATGTCCAGATGTCCATGCGCGAGCGTGTCAGTTTTATCCCTTCATGTTCTGCAGAAGGGATGAAAGACAGCGTTTGTCCGTCGCGGGCGAATATTGCGCCGTTGCCGGTCAGGTATCTGCGCATGCCGAATCCCAGACCTATGTCGAAAGCCGGGCCTCGTCTGCTGCGTTGCCAGCTTATTCCGACAAGTTCCATTATGCCTACTTCGAAACAATTCTTTATGTCTCCTTTGTCGTGGTAGTTGAAGTTCCATCCCCAGTAAAGTCCCTTAAGTCCTGTGACCGAACGCAATACTTTGTTGGATCTTCCGCATGATGCGTCAGTTTCAAATCTGAACGGAAAACCGAAATGGCTCCTGTCGGATTTCCCAATTGTCTTATCCTCCTGTTCTACAGTCACGTCGTATTGGTATTCGGAATATGTGCCATCGTCGTTTGGGGTTACGGCGGTTATGATGGTATTGTCCTTTGACGTGGTCACTTTTATCTGCCTTACGTTTTCAATCACTTTGATTGTGTCGGGTGCCTCTGTCTGTGCGCTTGCCGTAAGCAGGGAGATCACGGCGGCTATCATGAGTGTTATTAATCTCATATGTCTTCTTTGTTGAGGAATTTTTTTATCTGGTTTGTATCGCCTGTTCCTTCAAGGTAGATCAGGGTGGTCTTCCGCTTGCCCTCTTCCGTGCGGTTGAGATATAGGATGTATCTGTTCATGCGGTCGTGGGGCTTGAGGGTGTAGAATCCGAAATGCAATTTTCCGTCGCGGAATGATACTTCACGCGAAACAGCTTTTGCGCCGTCGCGCTTGACAGCTTGTTCAAGCAGGTTTGAAGACTCGGGATTGCCAGTGACGGTAAGGCTGCGGTAGATGTCAATCCCGGTTTTCTTTAGCTTCTTGCCTGTGACTGTCACCGTTGTGATGCCCGGTTTCTCGAAGAATTCCTGTGAGAAAAAAGGCGTAATGCTCAATCCCTCCTGTGCGAGCACCTTTGGGAGTACGCTGAGCAATAGGATCAGAAGTATTGTAAACCGTCTCATTGTTCGGGTGATTTTATTTTGTGTTATTGTGTCCCGGTGTTTATGGGTCTATTTCGTTGAAGGCTTCCTGTATGGCGGCAAGTTCCGCGTCTATGTTGCCGTTCATCTCTTCTGAGGCTTCGGAAATGTCTGACAGTTCGGCTTGCATCATACGGAGCACCTCGTTGTCGTCGGTGATTTCCAGACCGTCTACGCAGGCATATATCGTGTCCGGGGATTTGCCGCTGTTGTATCGCAGGGTGAAGATGCCGGCCGCGAGAACCACGGCGATGGAGGCTGCCACGTTTATCCATGCGATAGCGGATCTTGGTGCGGTCTTGTGCTTCTCTTTTGCATCATGCCCCGGGGCGCAAAGCGAGAAGCCCATCACCGCTTTGGCCTCGTCTGCTATCGGATCTCCCGGAGGAACCGACGCAAGCATGCGGCGGAGGAGGCGTTCTTCCTCAATGGTCGTGTCGGCATCGAAGTACCGCCCTATAAGTTTATGTAGTTCTTTTTTTGTCATTACCAAGATAGATGTTTCTTATGGTTTTTCTGGCTCGTGCCACAATTACTCTCGCGTTGGCCGGAGTTGTGCCATAGGATTCGGCTATATCCTCGAAGCTCCATTCGTCTCGGTCGCGCCGGAAGAGGATCATGCGGTCTCGTTCCGACAGATGCAATGCCGCTATGCGCTCTACGCGGTCGTATGTTTCCTGCCACTCCTCGTCGGTCGTGTCGGGCATCTCAAGATTGTCTTCAAGAGTGGTGGTCTTTCTGGTGTTTCGCCTTCTGACCACATCTATACTGAGGTTCTTTACGGCAGTCGTAAAAAGCGCTTCTGCCTGTGTCTCCTGCTCGACTTTCGGGTTGCGGCTCCAGAGATTGCAAAAAGCGTCTTGTATCACATCCTTTGCTTCGTCATCCGAGACGACGATCGCTCGCGCCCTTGCGATCAATCTGGCGCGGATCCTTTGGTAAGCCGATGTGAACAGTTCATTTTTCATCTCTCTGTATGTATGACGCACCAATGGCGGATTTGCAACATATCTACCAGAAAATTTTTTTAGACAGCAATCTTGTTTCCGATGGATGCAAGCGAGCGGATGCACATCACGTGCTTCCGCTCACAAAAGTCAATATAGAAAAAAGCTGTTTGCGTTCTGTGGATTATTTCTTTGATATGAGGGGGAGACGGTATTTAGTGTTGGCTGTGGAAATCTCCACAATGTCATCTTGTGAAAATTTTGTGGCTCTCGGGCCTGTAAGTTGTATGGTCGTGGTCGTATTGAACGGATTCTCATTGCTGTTGGCATTCCAACTGTTTATGTCGTGCCATTTGCCGTTGTACCGAACACGTGCCTGTTTCACCTTCAGCGGCCCTTTTGTGATGATTTTTACCGTAATGTTAGTTTTCCCTCCGGCATTGGAAAATGAAGTTACTCTGCTCTGCTTTATCCATTCCCAGTTGGTGGTTTCAGAGTCTACTTTGGAAGCTGTTCGGGATTGTCTTCTTGCCTCCTCCGCCTGTCGTGTAGCGAACTCTCGTTGTTTCTCAGCAAACTCCCACTGTTTCTCGGCAAATGCCTGCTGTTTTTTTGCAAATTCTCTTTGCTTTTCGGCTTGCCTTAAAGCCAACTCACGTTGTTTCTCAGCCATTTCCCGTTGCTTTTCAGCCTGCCTTAAAGCGTTTTTCCGCTGCTTCTCGGCTTGTCTTAAAGCCAACTCACGTTGTTTCTCAGCCATTTCCCGTTGCTTTTCAGCCTGCCTTAAAGCGTTTTTCCGCTGCTTCTCGGCTTGTCTTAAAGCCAACTCACGTTGTTTCTCAGCCATTTCCCGTTGCTTTTCAGCCTGTCTTAAAGCGTTTTCCCGCTGCTTCTCAGCTTGCCGTAAGATTTTCTCCCGTTGCTTTTCAGTGGTTTTGGTGATGCTGCTTTCCGGTGTTTCCTGCCAAATAAAGGTGGTATCTTTCCCATCAATGACAATTATGTTGGCACCGCCATCATCGGTATAGGTACGTATATTTGACAATTCCGACAACTCTGATAGCTTTGATAGCTCTGATAACTTTGATAATTCTGACAATTGTGATAGTCCTGAAAGATCAATGTCTATATTATCGAATACTATTTGGCTGTTTGATGCGGAATTGGCATGCGACGTGGATTCAGATGTGGATGTGCTTGTACTGGTGGATTTGGATTGGGAGTTGGAGCTGTTGCTGCTTACCGAACGGGAAATGAGGTCCCCGTTGTTGTAGGTATAGGTATACGTGGTTCCGTTGTCTTCATCGTGTACGGTTACAATGCGGTTTCCGTCAGGGGAAGCGCCGTCTGTTTGGGAGGTTTTGCCGACGTCGTTTTCTTGTTTCGCCGGTTGCTCTTCAACAGCAGGAATGCTGTCTTCAGCGATGTCGGTGATCGTTACGGTCTCTTCGCCATTCTCGGCATCTTGTTCGTTGAGATTTGATTCACCGTCAAGTAGGATTTCGTCGTTGCTGTCAGTGTCCATGGCCTCGAATGTTACATCGGTGAACGATACCTCGCGAAGGCGCTGCATGGCGGCTGTCACGCTGTCTGTGCCGAGGATAAAGGATGCAAGCAGGAAGGATGCCGCTATGGCCAGTATCCTTAGGGGAGCGAACCGTCCCGGACGACGACGTTTCATCATCACGAATCTGCGTTTTAGACGGCTTTGTGCGAAATGACTTGCAAGGGGGGACAGGTTGTAGCTTGCCGCCTTGCGCACAAGCAGCATCTGGTAGTCTGCCATGCCGTGACCTCTTTCAAGCACGTCGGCATCGGCCTGAAATTCATGTACGGTGCGCAGTTCGCGCCCGAGGAGCCATACTAGCGGATTCCACCACATGAATGTCGCGCAGAGCTTTATCAGCAGCAGGTCTATCCAGTGGCGATGTCTGATATGCCCCATTTCATGGGCTATGATCATCTCCTCCGAGTCTTCGTTTTCATTGCCTGAGATGAACATGCAGTTCAGGAAGCTGAAGGGGGAGAAGTTACGGCTGTTTACCCTGAAAAGCCGCAGGTTGCCTATGCGGTGCTCGTCGCCGAAATGCTGCAGCATCACGATTTTTCCAAGGCTGAAAATCAGTTGGAATAGCGTCAACAGTGAACCAGCCAGTGACAGTCCGACAAGTATCCTGATTGTGCTTGATGCGATGGCCGGATCCGGTTCCGTTTCACTCCGGTTAGCGTCCTCATTGTATGCTGGCACTACCTCGTTCGCCACTGTGGCATGATGCGGAGACGCTTCGTTTGCCATGATCTCGTCTGACACCATGATTGGAGATGCGACAGAAGGAGTTGCCGCAGGTTCTTCAACCGGTAGTGGTGTTGCGCCGTTTTCGTGGTCTACCAGCGAGAGAGGTGCCAGAAGTGCACCTATATATATTACCAAAAGCGCGGCACGATTCAGAGCCGGCTGTTTGATGTTTGACATCAGCAGTTTGTAGAAAACATAGCCGATGCCGTAAAAAACAGCGGATTGTGCCAGATATGCGAGTATCGTTCCGGTTGTCATAGGCGCTGATAATGAGAGGTCAGTAGAAGATATAGTTTAACAGGCAATCAGTGATTGTTGATAACCAATTGCCAATATGCGCTTACTGATTTTTCTTGGGGGGGGTATTCTCCTCAATCATTCTTAAGAGATCCTTAAGCTCGTCGGCGCTGAGTTTCTCATCTTCGACAAGAGCGCTCACCGCTTTCATGTAGCTGTTACTGAAAAAACTGCGGATCATTTTGCCGAAAGTGCTCCTGCGATATTCCTCCATCGGTTTGATCGGGAAGTATACGAAGCCGGTTCCCTTGGCATAATGCCCGAGATAACCTTTGGTTTCCAAAGCGCGAACGAAAGTGCTTACGGTGTTCACATGTGGCTTTGGTTCCGGGATGAGGTCAAGTACATCCTTAACCTTCAATTCGCCGTGGTTCCAGAAAAGGAGCATAATCTCTTCCTCTTTGTCGGTAAGTGAGGTCTGCGGTTTACGTTGTTTCATCATGTATTGGCATTTTGTGTTATGTCAGTGTCGCAAAGATATAACGATATTTTTAGTTGTGCAAATTTTACAACTATTATTTTCGTTAAACAATTCGTGATCTCCGGATTATAGGAGGTAGTAGATATGTAATTTTTGCAACAAATGCGGGAAAAATGGTAGCTATGTAATTCTGGGAAATTGTAATTTTGCACATTGAAATGGAATTCAGTGAAATAGAAATGAACTTACGGATAATTCATTGCTTTGTTGTCGCTTGCGCTTTGGGCTGTTCCGGCTTGTCGCAAGCGGCTGAGCCGTCAGATACGGTGGCAACCGGAATGTCAGGATCTTTGAGCGAAGTCGTCGTGACCGGAAGCAATCAGGCCATGCGTTCCAATCTTATCCCATACACAGTCTCCGTGGTTGATGCCAGGCAGCTTGAGGCTGTGGGAACCACCCAACTCCTGTCGGCTCTCTCCGGAAGTGTGCCAAGCCTTTTCGTGACGGAAAGGAGCATACTGGGATTCGGGGTGAGCAGCAACGGCGGTTCTGGTCATATAAAGATGCGTGGCGTAGGTGGCGATCGCGCGAGTGCCGTGTTGATGATGGTCGACGGGCAACCGCAGTTTGCCGGCATATACTCCCATCATGTGGCTGATTTATACGACAAGGAGAATGTGGAGCGCGTGGAAGTGCTCCGTGGCCCCGGTTCGGTCTTGTATGGATCAAATGCCATGGCCGGAGTAATAAATGTGATAACAAAGAAAGAACGTCGGGACGGCAATCATACCACGTTGACAACGCAATACGGCTCATACAATACGTGGCTCACGACGTTGGCCAATTCAAACCGTTTCGGACGTTTTTCCTCTACGGTCTCTTTGAGCTATGACCGCACTGACGGCACATGCGATAATTTTGACTTCAAACAGATGTCGGGCTATGCCAAAGTGGGTTATGACATGAGCGACAATTGGAAGATTGCGGCGGATTACACATTGATGAACTTCAAGGGTAATGATCCGATTTTCCCACGCCTGAGCGACCCGACGAGCAGTGACATATATCATCAGAGCATCACTCGGGGGGATGCGTCGGTGGCTGTCAGCAACCGATATGGCGCCGCTACATCCGGAGACATACGCGTATATTACAGCTATGGGAACCATTTCATTGACGATCCTCGCCATTTCCACAGCCTGGACGATCGTTTCGGGGCTATGCTGTATCAGAATTTTGCACCATGGAGCGGAGCTGACGCGACTGCCGGGTTCGACTTTGACATATATTCCGGGGAGATACCGATGTCCGGAGGGCGGCCTCACAAGCCCGGAAACCTTCCGACGATGAGCCGTCAGAAAATCAAAGAGTATTCACCTTATGTCACATTGGCTCAATCGTTCCTGATGGATCGTCTGGTTCTGAACGGCGGAGTGCGTATGGCAAACAGCAACCGTTTTACCACCCGATGGGTTCCGCAAGGGGGCATCGTAGGCAATCTTCCGTGGGGAACGACCCTGAAAGGTTCCGTGGCGATGGGATACCGCAATCCTTCTTTCCGCGAACTTTACCTTTACATGATGGCCAATCCCCACTTGCGTCCTGAGAAGATGATGAATTATGAGGTGTCGGTGTCGCAAGGGTGGGGAGAGATCCTCAGTGGATCGTTGACGTTATATTACAGTTCCGGTTCGGAGATGATACAAGTGGTTGACATGCATAATGTGAATACGGGGACTTTCAGAAACAAGGGAGTGGAAGTGTCGTTGCAAAGTCGTCCTGTCAGGAGTCTGTGGCTCAATGCATATTACAGTTATCTGCATAGTTCCCTTAGCAATCTTACCGGTGCGCCGCGCCATCAATATTCCCTGAGTGCCGACTGGCAACCTCTGAGGCAGCTCACGGTAAGTGCCATGATGAAGGGGGTGGCACGTTTGTATGTCTCGGATCTGACACCTTTACAGAGTTTCGCAACTCTTGATTTCAAAGTTTCCTATACACCATGTCGGTATGCGACAATCTTCACACGTCTTGAAAACGTGACCGATGCCCGATATACTCTTATGCGCGGTTATCGGATGCCCGGTTTCACGGCAATGGGCGGGGTGAAGCTGTCATTCTCCACAAACAAATGATTAATTAGCAAGAAATCATGAATTACAATATGAAAAAAATGACATTTTTATCCACAGTAGCGGCTGCGGCCATGGCTTGTTCCGGCTGCACGGGCGCAAAAGCCCAGCCGGAGATTTCGGCTGACGGAAACAATGCTTCGGAAGAGAGCGTTTCAACGGTGTATTTCATCAAGGAGATCACACCTGAAAGCCTTGTGAAAATCTACAATGCGCTTGGACGCAAGGCAGAGGGCGACAATGTGGCAGTGAAACTTTCCACCGGGGAATCCAACAAGTCGAACCATCTTGATCCTAACCTGATTGCTCCGTTGGTAAAGGAAGTTAATGGAACCATTGTGGAATGTAACACCGCATATGCAGGCAACAGGAACTCTACCGAGAAACATCTTGAAGCAGCGCGTGAGCATGGGTTTACATCAATTGCAAAGGTTGATATAATGGATGCCGACGGTGAGGTAAAGATACCGGTAGATGGGGGAGAGCACCTTAAATATGACATAGTAGGAAAGAATTTCCTGAACTACGATTTCCTTGTCGTGCTGTCGCATTTCAAAGGGCATGCGATGGGAGGATATGGCGGTGCGTTGAAAAATATTTCCATAGGCATAGCCTCTTCAAATGGCAAAGCATATATCCATACAGCCGGAAAGGTAGAGAATGCAGATGAACTGTGGAATAATCTTCCGGAGCAAGATGCATTCCTGGAATCCATGGCGGATGCTTGCAAAGGGGTGATTGACCACATGGGGGATGACAAGATGCTCTACATAAGCGTCGCCAACAAATTGTCGGTAGACTGCGACTGCAACGGCGACCCCGAGACTCCCAAAATGGGCGACATAGGCATATTGGCATCCCTTGACCCGGTGGCTCTTGATCGTGCTTGTGTGGATATGGTGTTCAACTCCGACGATCCCGGAAAGGGAGACCTTATAGAACGCATAAATTCACGGCACGGTACGCATACCATAGATCAGGCCGAGAAGCTCGGTCTAGGATCGCAAAAATATCGTGTAGTCACCATAGAATAGAACGGTCCAAACGTCGTTGGTACATTGAATTTGTCAGGCACCCCTCATTCGTGAGGGGTGTTTTTGTGTTTATTTTAGCATTTTTGTCCTAACAAGGAATCTGGTGCACCTACAGTATACAAATTTACTTGGCTTTTTGGGCGGATGGCGCTAAATTTGTATCGCTGAAGAATTTTTATTTGTCACAACATACCTTAAAATAACATGAAAAAACTTATTGTGCCGTCGATCGCGGTTATTGCCATGCTGGGCAGTCCGTATAATATGAACGCCGAGAATATCCCCAATCCGCTTCTTCCGAATGTGGCCGACATAGGAGTCATGAAGTATAACGGGAAATACTATCTTGGCGGATGCCGCACAGACGGTGATTTCTATATATCGTCCGATCTCGTGAACTGGGAGGGGCCTATACATGTGATAGACATGGACAATGAATGGAGCAAAGGTTCGGGATGCGGCAACAACCAGATCCATGCCAATGACATGTTGTATGACAATGGCACCATCCATGCCTACTGGTCTGTAAACTATTGGGGGAAAGACCTGCATGCCGTGCATGTGGTTCACTCCGAGGCTACTGATCCGATGGGGCCTTATGCAGAGCCTATCAGGGATCGTTGGATGGACAACCGCATAGACCCCAAGGTGTTCCGCGACGATGACGGGCAGCTGTACATGTATATGGTGCGTTTCACAGACGGCAACACCATCTGGGCACGTAAGATGAAAAACTGGCGTGAGTTCAACGATACCGATCCGGATGCGATCCTCTGCCAGTTCTCCTCAAATCCCAATACATGGGAGCGCATGGACAACGCCGTGGCAGAAGGCCCCTGGGTGATCAAGTACCACAACCAGTATTATATGATGTATAACGCCAACCATACCGCAGGGGAATGGGGCAACTACCAGCTCGGTGTGGCACAGGCACAGTCTCCGATGGGATTCAACAACGGCAACAAATATCCTCATCCGGTAGTGGTCTCAAACCAGAAGGAGCTTGAGGACAATCATGTGGATCTGTTGCGTTATTCAACCGGTACATATTCACCGATGTTCAGCTATACCACCAATCCTCCTGCCGAGGGATGGGCTGCTCCAGATTTCAATGACAGGAACTGGGCAAAAGGCTCGGGAGGCTTTGCCCCGCGTGCCGAGAGGGGAACAACGACTTACAGGCGCGGTACCAACTGGGATACCGACAAGATATGGCTCCGTAAGAATTTCAATGTGTCGGATCTGAGCCATAATCTGGCTCTTCGTCTTACCACTCACGGGCCTACGAAAGTATATCTCAACGGCAAGGAGATACATTCGGAAGACAAGGGGGTATACAGGATAGTAAACTTCACTCCCGAAATGGCTAAGTTGCTGAAACTCGGAGGCAATACTCTCGCAATCGAAAGCTCGGTGCAAGGACGCAGGGGCGGATATGTGAATGCCGAGCTGTTTGACATGGTTGACGGGACTGCCGCTCCTGAAATAGTGTGGACTCCTGGTCAGCCAAACATCTTGCGCGGGCCCAACGGTCTGGAATGGTGGCTTATATATATGGCCAATGACAATGGTAACACCCGCAGCCAGTACGTTGATCGCGTTCATTTCCATGGCGACAAGATGGTAGTCGACGGCATAACCCATGCCAACAATCCGGGTTATCATCCCATTCCGGCATTGCCTGCTTACGGTGATATTTTCGACAAGGGTGTGGACATGAAGAAATGGAACAATCTTGATGCCGAGATGTGGCATGTGGCCGATGGAGAACTCAAGGGCGTTCACGGAAGCTCGGCGACGTTGGCTCCGGATCTTGCCGCTAAATCATATCTTTGGGAAGTGAACGTGAAGCCTGAGGATACCGCAGGTGTATATGCGATATGGGTTGACGATGCCAACAATGTCAAGATAATGTTTGACAAGGGTGCTGATGCATGGACTGTAGTGGAAACAGTTGATGGCAAGCCGCATACACTCGGTGCGAACAAGCTCCGCGATGATTTCAAATGGAACGTGTACCATCAGATAAGGGTGGAACGCGACCTTGGCGACCTGATAGTTTCCATAGACGAGATGCGTGTGGCAAAACCATTTGAGACACGTCTCACGGCGGAAAGTGTGCCCGGTCTTGTGACTGTAGGCAATTCCGCTTATGACGGACTGGTTTATACCATAGGTTTTGATGACGGCAACGATCGCATGAACGGTTGGGAAATGGCAGAGGGTGCACTCCAGCCCACCGACCGAGGTGCATCAGCTGCGGGATCCATGAAGGCTTTCAAGGGCACCCCTTCCTTGAATTACGAACTTACCACCCAGATCTCGGGTCTTGGCGATGATGCTGTGGCTGGTTTCTATCCCTTGTATGTGGATCCGTCAAATTACGTAGAGGCGGTGTTTGACGCACCTGGCCGGTCGTTTAAGGTTACCACGGTGCGCAAGGGAAAGACGGTTGATACCCGCATGCTTCCCGTGGATTGCATGCGCACGCTTTATGCCGACATGAGGTTTACCGATTCGTATGACAAGGGATACACCACGGATTGTCCGACGGTTTTTGATGCCATATACCTGAAACGCTATGATGTGGCCAACCGCAATGTATTTACAGACAACCGTTTCGATAAGGAAACGGCAACCGTAGGCGATAAAGAGATATTCGTGGACAACATGTTCAGCCTCATGGAGCCGTCCATGCTTGCCGAGGATGGCAGCTGGAAGGTGCTTCCGGTGGACAATGCGTCCGTGGCACAGAATCCGGCCTACAATGTGGCATCGTTTGATCCTGTAAAGGCAAGCCGTCTGCGCTTTATCAACCGTGACCCGTCGGATGGAGCGCATCATATATACGACATACGTCTGCATGAGATATTCAAGGACAGCTACAATCTGCGTTCGGTACGCGATGGCGACACCCTCCGCCTGTTCGTTGATGGACGTGAGATGGCAGAGATGCCAGTCAAAGGGTTCGGCGAGTCCATAATCGGTCTTGTTTCCCGTCAGGGCGCTCCGGAATATCACGGACTGACATATTATCATAAATGATCCGGTTCCTCCGGCGGGGTGGGTTAAAACAAGGTTTAATCATGAGGCTTCATAAGATGCACGATGTTGGAAGAATGGTAGCGGATGGACTCTGCCGGGCTTCGCGGATTAGGGCAATAGTTTTTATTTTTGCCTTCTCGGTGCTGCCACTTTGTGCAAGCGGGCTTCCTTACGAATTCACATATGACGGCAAGCACTATAGAGGCTATGAGGGTGTCATTGACGGCTTGATGAAAGTAAGCGTAGAACGAGCCGAGCACCCTGAATTCGATCAATACGAGTATACCGTTTGGTTTGAAAACATAGGGGATCGCCCGACATCTATACTGGAAGACGTATATGCATTGAAAGAGACATTCAAGGGTTCAGACCCTGTGCTGCGAGGTTGCATGGGAGATCATGAGAATTTCTATCGCCAATATAGTACGGATCTGACTAAAACACCGTCAAAATTCGTTTCCACCGAAGGACGCGCCTCACACATCGTATTTCCGTATTTCGATCTCCTCCATGGAAACGAAGGAACCCGTATAGCTTTGGGCTGGGCGGGCACTTGGGAGGCGAACTTCACCGCCACAGGCAAACAGACGCTTGTAGAGGCCAAAACCAATCTTGGACTGAAAACGGTACTGATGCCGGGTGAGAAGATACGTACCGGGCTTGTCGTCTTGCTGAATTACAAGGGGCGCGACGAGCATACGAGCGTCAACAAATGGAGACAATGGTTCATGAAGTACAATCTGCCAAAAGCCGATGCAAATGGAGACGATATAAAACCCTTTTGGACAACCTGCTTTGCCGGCGATACCGGTTTGCCTAATTCCGACGGGTCTATTTCCGAGACTTATTTCACTTGGCAGAGGACGCTGAAAAAACTTGAGCACGAAAAACTGCTGCCGGATTTCAGATGGTTTGATGCGGGATGGTATTTCGACCCGGCATGTCAGACAGTAAAGTCCGACTGGTGGGGCACTATCGGCAGCTGGGAATTAGACACTGTCAAATGGCCCGGTAATTCTTTCAGGGAGTCAAATGACGCTTGTCACGCGCTTGGAGTCAAAGTACTCGCATGGTTCGAACCCGAAAGGGTAACTCATGTAGAGGATCTTGAAAAAAATTTCGGATATAATCCCCAGTGGGCGATAAAAACAGACCGTTGTATTACATCAAACATCGGAGATCCGGAATGTCTTCAGTGGACACTCGAAAGAATCACACGAATGATGGGAGCAAACGGGATTGACATGTACCGTGAGGATAACAACTCTGATCCTGCTGCGGCCTGGAAAATTCTTGACAGTCGCGATGAAGAACAGTACGGGCTTCCTCGTCAGGGCATAAATGAAAATAAATGCATTCAAGGTCATTATAAGCTCTGGGACGGCATTCTTGCCTTCTGTGCTAAAAACGGCAAATGCACGTTCATGGATTCATGCGCGTCCGGCGGTGGTCGAAACGACATTGAATCGTTGCGAAGGGGTGTCCCCCTGATGCGATCCGATTACGATCGCACGACTTCAGCCATGCGTCTTGCTCAAAGTGCAGGATTCAACAAATGGATACCTTTCCATGGCTCTGCGGTCAAAGATACTCAACACCAACTTGAGGATTCCGAGTATACCCCCGACAGCTATGTGGTACGGGCATCCCTCCTACCCATACTCAATGTATCGGGATCATATACCCATAACGCCAACCTTGACTTCGATGCCTATAGAAACATTATTGCCACCTGGGAAAGTGTGAACCATCTCCTGACAAAGGATTTTTACCAATTGTCTCCATGGCACGGCCATACAGACACCGATGGTTGGACTGTATATGCCTATAACGATCCTTTGAGTGGCGAAGGCATTGTCACTGCGTTTCGGCAAGAAACATGCGCGGAGGACAGCTATGAGATCGCTCTCCCGTTTGTACTTGATAAGGAAACCTATTCGATAACAGACGATGACACCGGGCGTCAATGGACAATAGGAGGAAAGGACTTGAAAAAAGGTGTCAAAATCACACTCCCGCAGACTCGTTCGTCCATATTATGGCATATCATGAAAATATAATAATTCTAACATGAATATAGATTTTTATTTCAACATAGTTGAGGCTTGTAACAATTCTGTATTATAATTCACACAGTTAGTATCTTGGAATTGTATTTAGTTAGTATGCAATAAAGAACATGGTTACTTGTATGGCGTCTGCGGCGTGAGTCGCGGGCGCTTTGCTATGTGGCAATGGTTGCCTGAAGTGATTTAATTCGTATCTTTGCGGTCGGAAAAAAGATTGTAACAGTATGAAGTCCAAATCCAGTTATGCCGGCCTCAGTGAGGCGGAAGTTGTAGAAAGTCGCCGGAGACATGGCGTAAATGTACTGACACCTCCTGTTAAAGAGTCGTTGCTGAAACGGTTTCTTGACAAGTTCAAGGATCCTTTGATACTTATATTGTTGATTGCCGGAGCATTGTCCGTGGGTATATCATGCTATGAGTATTGGGGGCTGCATCTCGGAGCAAACGTGTTTTTTGAGCCTGTCGGCATATTCATAGCCATTTTACTGGCTACCGGATTGGCTTTCATATTCGAACTTAAGGCTGACAGGGAGTTTGAACTCCTCAACCGTGTGAACGACGACGAACCTGTGCAGGTGAGACGTTCGGGGCATGCCATGCAGATCCCGAAGAGAGATGTCGTTGTGGGTGACATTGTCATATTGAATACAGGTGAGGAGATACCTGCCGACGGTGAACTTCTGGAAGCGGTCTCCCTGAGTGTGGACGAATCCACGCTTACCGGCGAGCCGATCTGTCATAAGACCACCGATGAGGCGCAGTTTGATGCTGATGCCACATTCCCTTCAAACTATGTGATGCGTGGCACGAAGATAATGGAAGGGCATGGACTGATGCGTGTGTTTGCCGTAGGCGACAGCACCGAGAATGGCAAGGTGTTTGAGGCAGCGCAGATCGATGACAGCGTGAAAACTCCGTTGAACGAACAGCTTGACAGGTTGGGAGTTCTGATTTCCCGGATCTCCTATGCTTTTGCCGTATTGATTATCGTGGGGCGCATAGTGATGTATTTCATAAATGTGGATTTCGACTGGCTCGGTTTCGTGGCGTATTTGCTCCAGACGCTTATGGTGGCCGTAACGCTTGTCGTGGTGGCAGTGCCCGAGGGACTTCCGATGGCGGTTACTCTCTCCCTGGCATTTTCCATGCGCCGCATGCTCAAGACCAACAATTTGGTGCGGAAGATGCATGCATGTGAGACGATGGGGGCCACTACGGTGATATGTACCGACAAGACCGGTACGCTTACTCAAAACCAGATGCAGGTATACAAGGCCGATTTCTTCGGTGATCCTTCTGATGATGTGTTGTATGAGGGGATAGCTGTGAATTCCACCGCTTTGCTGGATCTTTCCGGAGACAAGTCTCAGGTGCTAGGGAATCCTACGGAAGGAGCCTTGCTCTTATGGCTCAAAGAACGCGGGGCCGACTACCAGGCTCTGAGGGACGGCACCTCGCTTGTAGAGGAACTGCCGTTCTCCACTGAGAGGAAGTATATGGCCACGATAGTAGATTCGGCTACAGGGAAAAGGATACTTTATGTGAAAGGTGCGCCGGAAATCGTGTTTGCCATGTGCCGGAATACCGTCGGCCTTACTCGTGATGAACTGGATGCACGGCTTCTGGAGTATCAGAATCAGGCCATGCGCACGCTCGGCTTCGCATGGCAGGAAGTGACGGGTGATACGCCTTTGATCAAAGATGGGAAGGTCGTGGCGGACAATCTCACGTTCCTCGGGATAGTTGCCATATCTGATCCTGTCCGTGCGGATGTGCCGGCCGCTGTGCGCGAGGTGATAGATGCCGGCATCAAGGTAAAGATCGTTACCGGCGATACTCCCGGTACCGCGAAGGAGATCGGGCGTCAGATAGGTCTGTGGGATGACAAGTCGGATAACGACCGCAACATAATAACCGGAACGGAATTTGCAGAACTGACGGACGCGCAGCTGCGTGATAGGGTCGGCGATATGAAGATCATAGCCCGCGCCCGTCCGATGGACAAGAAGAGGCTTGTGGAGGCGTTGCAGGCCAACAATGAGGTGGTAGCAGTGACCGGTGACGGAACCAACGATGCACCCGCCTTGAAAACAGCTCATGTAGGTCTCTCCATGGGGGACGGCACATCCGTGGCAAAGGAGGCTTCGGACATAACCATAGTGGACAATTCATTCTCTTCTATAGGCCGTGCCGTCATGTGGGGTCGTTCGCTCTTCCTTAATATCAGGCGTTTCATTCTTTTTCAGATGACGGTCAACGTGGTTGCTTGCCTTATCGTATTGGCAGGTGCCTTCATGGGGATGCAGTCTCCGCTTACGGTAACCCAGATGCTCTGGGTCAACCTCATCATGGATACCTTTGCTGCCATGGCGCTTGCCTCGTTGCCCCCCTCGCCGGCGGTTATGCATGAGGCGCCGAGATCGCGCACGGCGTTTATAATCAACCGTCCGATGTGGAATTTCATAATCGGTACCGGATTGGCTTTCTTTGCCATCCTGGTAACATTCCTGTATTATCTGGAGCATGCCGACATTACGTCGCTGACAGACCTCGGGCGTGTGCCTATGGGAGACGGCAAGGGGCTTTCCCCCTATGAGCTTTCGTTGTTCTTCACTGCATTCGTGTTCATGCAGTTCTGGAACATGTTCAATGCCCGCGCCTTTGCCACTGGCCGTTCGGCGTTCCATTTCCGTGGTTGTGCCGGCTTCGAGCTTATCGCACTTGTAATCCTGTTGGGGCAGGTTCTTATAGTTTCCGTAGGCGGTGAGTTCTTTACCGTCGTACCCCTGAGGCTGAGCGACTGGTTGATAATAATAGGCTCTACCTCAATGGTGCTCTGGATCGGAGAGGCTGTTCGGCTTTTTAAGAGATAATCTCAGGTTACTTTAAGAGCTCGTCCATGAAGCCTGTCAAGGCATGTAGCGACGGGGTTACCATGTCCGACATGCGAGCCACGTCGTCAGCCTGATTGGTAGTGGCGAGACCTATGACCTTGCATCCTGCACGACGGCCTGCCTCAAGACCTTGGAACGAATCCTCGAATACGATGCATTCTCCGGGAGCGGCTCCTGCCTTGGCTGCCCCGGTGAGGTAGGGTTCGGGATGGGGCTTTGAGTGAGTGACATCTGCAGCGGTAACTATGGCATCGAAATGTGATGGGAAATCGGGATGCTGGTTGAAGAGGAAGTTCATCTTCTTTTCATCGCTTGAGGTGACAATCACGGTCTTCAATCCTCGGCTACGCAGAAGATCCACGAATTCCAACGCCCCCGGGAAGATGGGATAAACTATCTCGTTCTCAAATTCATGGAGCATACGGTCTACGTCGGCTCGTACTTCGGGTTGGGGGAAATAGGTGGTCAGTATGTCGTTGAGGGTCGTGCCTTTTATGTCGTAGGCGAAAGTCGGGGAGGGAAGGTGATGGGCGCGTCCCACCTTTTCCCAGAATTGAGTGTATAGGGTCTCGGAATCGATGAGAACCCCGTCAAGGTCGAATAGGGCTGCTTTGTATGTCATATTTGTTTTTTGAAAGCGTTAAGGATGTTGCGGAGAGTGATTAAACTACAAAGTTACAACTTTTAACACGGTTGAACCATCCATTTTAGCTAAATTTGCATAATATTTGGGGCTTACTTATTTTTCAAGTGTACTCCGTTGTTTTATAAGGATTGATATATGATTGATTCCGGCAAACAAACTAATTCACCCACATGCAAGCCGGCAAATGAGCGCCCGAGCGCCATGCGTCACGATCCTATGACGCTTGGCACCAAGCCGGTTGGAAAGCTCCTGTTGGAATACTCCATCCCGGCGATCATAGCGAGCGTGGCGGTGTCGGTTTACAATATCGTGGATAGCATTTTCATCGGACGCGGTGTGGGCGCGATGGCTATAGCGGGTCTTGCGATTACTTTGCCGCTGATGAACCTTGTCATGGCATTCTGTACGCTGATTGCAGCTGGTGGCGCTACCATAAGTTCCATATTCCTTGGCCAGCGCAATGTCTCCAAGGCCACGGATGTGGTAAACAATGTGGTGACCTTCTGCCTTGTGCATGCAGTGCTTTTCGGTGGGCTTACCCTGATATTCATTGATCCCATACTGCGGTTCTTCGGTGCTACAGCCGAGACGATAATGTATGCACGCGAGTTCATGGAGGTGATACTCTATGGCTTGCCGATGTCGTATGTATTCATAGGGTTGAACAACCTTATGCGTGCCACGGGTTATCCACGGAAAGCCATGATCTCGGCACTGTTGTCGGTGGTGGTCAATGTGATCCTCGCGCCCGTATTCATATATTCCTTCAAGTGGGGGATCGCAGGTGCGGCATGGGCGACCAATGCCGGTCAGTTTGTGGCTTTTATCTGGGTGTTGTTCCATTTCTTTTCGAAGAAGAGCTACGTGCACTTCAATTCTCGCAACAGCTGGTGCAAGGGATCCATATTAAGGAAGATATATGCCATAGGACTGTCGCCGTTCCTGATGAATGTGACGGCTTGTGTGGTGGTGATATTCATCAACAAGGCTTTGCTTGACTATGGAGGAGCCGACGGCAACCTTGCGATCGGTTCGTTCGGCATCATCAACCGTGTCACCATGTTCTTTGTGATGGTGGTTTTCGGTGTTACTCAGGGCATGCAGCCGATCCTGGGCTTCAATTATGGCGCAAACCAGTGGGACAGAGTGAAGGCGACCCTTTACAAGGGTATATGGATAGGTACTTCGATTACGGCTTTCGGTTGTTTTATCACTGAAGTGTTTCCCGATACGCTTAGTCGCCTGTTTACGATAGATGAGGGGCTGATTGCGATAGCCCGAGAAGGGTTCCGCTGCTATTTCATGTGTTACGCCGTGGTGGGATGCCAGATCGTGATACAGAATTTCTTCCAGTCCATAGGGAAACCGCAGATTTCCATATTCCTATCCCTTACGCGTCAGTTGATATTCTTGTTGCCGTTCCTGTTGCTGCTCCCAAGATATTATGGAGTGACGGGTGTATGGCTGTCCATGGCGGGAAGCGACCTGCTCGCTTTCATAGTGGCCGTGATCACACTTTTGTTTATGCAACGGCGTATCAACCGTAAGATGAAACCGGCCACCTCTTTGACGGAAGTGGCACAAAACGACGATGCCGATGATTGAAACCATTGAAATGCGGGTCACCCCCGAGGTTGCCTATGTGCCCATGCGTTTGCAGGCTGCCGTGTCCACGCGTCTGCGTCTTGACGTAAACAGGATCCGTCTGGTGAAGATTGTGCGCCGGAGCATAGATGCACGTCAGCGTCAGGTGATGGTGAATCTTTCATTGAAGGTGTGGATTGACGAGAATCCTTCCGAGGCTGATTGCACCCCTGTCTGTCCGGTTTATCCCGATGTGAGTGGCGCTCCTCAGGCTGTGGTTGTCGGTGCGGGGCCTGCCGGTCTGTTTGCGGCCTTGCGTCTGATAGAACTTGGGATGCGTCCTGTGGTTCTCGAAAGGGGAAAAAGTGTGGAGGAGCGTGGCAAGGACATGGCACGCATAGCCCGTGAGAATGTGGTTGATCCGAATAGCAACTATTGCTTCGGCGAGGGTGGCGCGGGCGCTTATTCAGATGGCAAGCTCTATACGCGCAGCAAGAAGCGGGGTTCGGTGGATGAGGTGCTGCGCACCCTTGTGTGTCACGGCGCATGCGAAGATATACTGGTGGACGCACACCCGCATATCGGCACCGATCGGCTTCCTAAGGTCATAAGTGCACTTAGGCGCACGATCATAAAGAGCGGCGGGGAGGTGCGTTTCTCCACCCGCGTGGATGATCTGTTGATAGAAGACGGCAGAGTCAGGGGTGTCGTTACGTCTGACGGAAGCGTGGTTGCCGGCCCGGTAATCCTTGCCACAGGTCATTCGGCCCGTGATGTCTACGAGATGTTGCATCGTCGCGGGGTGGAGATTGAGCCTAAGGGTATAGCCGTCGGGGTGCGTCTGGAGCATCCCCAACAGTTGATAGACCGGATACAGTATCACAATCCCGGTGGGCGCGGCAAGTATCTCCCGGCGGCTGAGTACTCCATGCTGACACGTGTGGACGGTCGCGGTGTCTATTCGTTCTGCATGTGCCCCGGTGGTGTCATAATACCTGCGGCTACAGGCGACGGACAGCTTGTGGTCAACGGCATGTCACCGTCATCGCGTGGTGGCAAATGGGCGAATTCCGGCATGGTCGTTGAGGTGCTCCCTGAGGATCTTAAGGATTACGGGGAGGATGATCCCCTGAAAGTGATGCGTTTCCAGGAAGATGTGGAGCGCCGTTTCTTTGAGGATGCGGATGGGTCGCAGAATGCACCGGCCCAAAGGATGCACGACTTTGTGAATGGCAAGCCGTCAACGTCGTTGCCTCCCACTTCTTATGCGCCGGGCATTCATGCCGCCCGCATTGACAAGCTGCTCCCTCCGTTCATATCCAAGCGTCTGCAGCAGGGATTCTCTGATTTTGGCCGTAAGTCGCGGGGCTTCCTTACCAATGATGCCGTGTTGATAGGCGCTGAGACGCGCACATCGTCGCCGGTGCGCATACCGCGTGATCCCGAACAACTCTGTCATGTGTCCCTGCCGGGGCTGTATCCCTGCGGCGAGGGAGCCGGATATGCCGGCGGAATCGTTTCCGCAGCAATTGATGGTCGCCGTTGCGCCGAGGCGCTTGCAGCCGCATGCTTATAGGGCTTCCTCCGCGTTGTCATCATCCTCGTCGGCGCTTTGTGCCATGGCGAGCATCGAGCGATACTCCGTCCAGTCCGGATCCTCTTCTGCGGAGAATGAGAGGGGGAGTTGTGGGAATGTGGCAAGGGTCTCGTTGAATTTCCTCTGGAAGATATGGAGGCTTAGGGTATAGAATACCAGATCGCGTGCCCCCTCTCCGGTGTATATGCCGGTCAGCACGGCAACGGGGTCTTTCTTGAAAGTCGCTTCCAAAGCTTCCTGCACCTGTTCCATAAGTTCTGAGGTCTCCTCGTCGGGCATTCCGGATGTCGCCGGAGTGTAGCTCCACGTGGCTTCCACGCGGTAGCGGAAACGCGGATTTGAAATCTGTTTCTCAACGTCGGTTCTTACGGTACCCATAACGAGGTTGCCCGATTCAGCGCTTTCAAGCGGTGTAGTAAGCCATGCCATAGTCTGTCGTATTGTTTCCCCAAAGTTACGACTTTTTCCCCATTAGTCTTTTTGTTTGGACTCTAAAGTTGAAATTATTTAATTGGAAACTAATTAAGTTTTTATTTTAATACAAGATATTTGTGACAACATAAATAATGGTTTAAATGAAACTCAATGGTATGTATGTTAAAAAAAATAAAATAATTTGGAAGTGAAATTGATTTTTTGCTATCTTTGGGAGTAGCTAATTTTTAACACATAAATCAATCATCATGAAAAACTATGTTGCTATCTTGGTCTTGATGCTTCTGGTGGCAGGTTGCTCGGTGGAAGAGTGCCCACCTAACCTTGTTGCGGATGTTGCATCTGAAGTTCAATCAAACAGTCGTTCGGAAGAGGAAATTTTCTCATTGGCAGCAGAGGCAGCTCTTTTCTTTGAAGATGATGCTACTGCGAGGAGTCCCATTCAAAGAAAGGTAGACAAAGCCGGAGGAATTATCAGCATTGGCGGAAATCAAAGCCGTTCATCGAATCAATTGATGCATATCGTGAATTTTGAAGATAATCAAGGTTTTGCGATTATCTCGGATAATAAGTTGGCGCCTGCTATTATGGCTGTTACTGAAAACGGTCATTTTTCTTCCGAAGAAGAGTTGGATAATCCGGGAATCTCAATCTTTTTGAAAGATGCGGTAAGCTACCTCAATGACGTTGGTGATATAGATTGGCGCGAGCCTGGTGGTGAAAAAACAGTATATGAAGATGTGATTTGGAGTTCATACGGCCCAACGTTGGATGTTGAATGGGAAGACGACAACTATTTCTCCGCAGAATGCCCGAATTATGTATGTAGTATGGGTGACATTGCACTTACAACATTTTTATATGCATATAAATATTATGGTTCTATTGAATTGACATATAAAGGTGGTGGAAGCATTATTGTAGATTGGGATAAATTTAAATATCATTCAGATGCAGGTAAGTTGGTTGACGGTCATTTTCGTCTTGATGACTGTGATGCAAAGTATCCAAATGATTCAATTCATCTTAGAATTGCACAAGTTGTAAGGGAAATTGGATATAGATCTGCGACAGATTACAGCAAGGACTTTCCAACATCTTCTGTAGGTTCTTTCAAATCAGCACTGCGCAGCTTCCATCTATACGAAATAGATGACAGAGACGTGACTAAAGAATTTGCGGTACATAATGTTGAACAGTTTGGTGTGTTGTTTATGTATGGTAAAGATGAAACGCGTGGGGAGCATATTTGGCTTTGTGATGGGTATAAAGAAGTCAAAAGAAGAGGGCGAAGATATATTACAAATAATAAAGGCGCATCATGGGAATGGGATGGTGAAACAGAATTTTATACTGCCAGTGAGTACTATAATCACTATAATTGGTGTATCACGGCAGGAAATGGATATTATTTGGATATGACTTTTAATCCTAAGCGTTGTCCTCTTAATTTTACCTTGAATATAGGGTATTTAATGGTAGATCCGTATTCGTATATTTCTCACATATAATGAATTTATCAACATAAAAGAGCTATTGCATATTCACGTGGATTCGAGGTAAGGATCACTCAGCCCTTAGGCGTAAGCAATGTCTGCGTTGATTGTTTGATGTTTTTGAAGTGTCAAAAAATATTGTATATTTGCTGTTGTTTAATTTTTTTTGTGTTTGCTATGAGAAAAAGTGTTTTTTTTGTGTTGTTTGTCTTGTGCGTTGTTCTTGTCGGCTGTGATGAGAGAGATACGTTGGTAGAAAATCCCTCTTTGCTTATTGAGGATTGCGACAATCTTAGGTCTCAAGCCGAAGCAGAGGCCATTGCTGTTTCTGCAGCTCAAAGACTGTTGGATGGGGAGGCTGTCTCAAGAGGTAGTGGAAGAACGGTAGATGTCAGGCAGACTAAGATGATATATTCGTCCGGTGATAAAAGTCGGAATTTATCAACCCCGTTGATGTATGTAGTTAACTTTTCCGAAAATGAAGGTTTCGCTATTGTTCCTGCGAATGTAGATGCGCCTCATGTTATAGCTGTTTCTGAGGTCGGTAATTTTGATCCATCATCAATTGGTGAGAATCCTGGCTTTGACGCATATCTTGCCACTGCCGAATGTTTCCTGAATCAATTATCCGGTGATGGGACAGGTATCCGGCCTCCCTATCAGCCCGGTGGTGAAAAGTCTGTGATAGACACTCTTATTACACAGTATGTATCACCGCAGGTGTATGTTAAATGGTGGCAAAGAGGGATCTTTGGTGCCGAGTGCATCAATGGGGTAGCAGGGTGTACTAACGTTGCAATTGCCATGATGCTTTCAGCGTTCTATTATCCGAATGAATTAAGTCTTACATATAAGGATGGTTCTCCAACAATATCCTTAGACTGGCCGGAGATCTCAAGGCACAATATGCAATTCATGACCAAGAAATTTGCATGCAAATGTCATTATCCGGATGAAAATCACATGGTTATTGCACAGCTTCTGCGTCAGATAGGTGAATTAGCTGGTTCAATATATTTAAGTGGCAATGGAGAACATAATTCAACAACTAAAACTCCTGAAGAAGGGGGGATAAATGCTATCAAGGCGTTAGGACTAAAAAGTGACCTGTTTCAGGTTTGTGATGACAACGTGATTCCCGAAAGCATAAAACGAAACACTATATTGTTTATGTATGGTATAGATACAGGTAGGGGTGTTGCTCACAATTGGATCTGTGACGGTATGAAGGAATTGACAATAACCGGCTATAGATATATTACAAAAGACAATGGTTTAACGTGGGTTCCGGATGGTGGAGGACCAACATGGTCTAAAAAGGAGACTTATAATCATTTTTGTTGGGGATACGAAAATGGTGAGAAGGATGGCTATTTTCTGGACATGTCGTTTGCGCCTGGAGGAAATGTGAACTATGGTTATTGGACAGATTTTTATCGCATTCTTGCGCCTTGAATCGTTGAAGATGTTGTAATAATGTTTAATTTAACTGATGTTGGGTTGTTATGAAGTACATAAATGTTGTTTTAGGCATCCTGTTATTGGGATTGCTTGCCGCGTGTTCATCAGACGATAGCGTCCTTGAACCGGGTGCACCATCGGCGGACACAAGCATTGATTATACTGATGTGGAGAAAGAAGTCGCTCGTGAGATGGCGCATTTTGATTACTCTTTCTTCAAATCGGTTTGCAAAGAGGGTGACGGGAATGTGGTGATCTCTCCGCTGAGTATGCAAATGCTTTTGGGGATGACAGCGTTGGCTGTTGACGAAGTCTCAGCTGACGAGATAGTACGGGGTGTTGGTTGCGCAGATTTGAAAGATCTTAAAAGTTTCCATGGCAAAACTCTCAAACGTTTTGCAGCAGTGGATAAAAATGTTGATGTGGCGTTGGCTAATGCCATGTGGCATTCACAGACTCTTTCTCCCGACATGGCATTTAGTCGCGAATTTTTCGAGACATATGACGGATCCATATTTCCAATGGACTTCGATTCGCCACAGTCTGTGGAGAGCGTGAATCAGTGGTGTCGTGAGAAGACGCGGGGGCTTATTCCGAATATGATTGGCTCATTCCCTCCGAATGTGGATCTTGTAATGGCTAATGCCTTGTATTTTAGTGGAAAATGGATAAATCCTTTCGATGAGAAAGAGACTTCTGAAAGTATATTTCATGGTTCTTGTGGTGAGACTTCAATAAAAATGATGCATTGCATGGGGCTGCAGAATTATTGGGTCGGAAAGGACTATGAGGCTGTGATGATCGATATGGGAAATGGGGATTATACTGCGACTTTTGTGCTTCCTGATTGCGACAAGGATCTTAACGACTTAGTGGATGAACTTGATTATGTGAGTCTAATGTCATGTCCTCGTCTGGCGAGAAATGTTGATTTGTATCTGCCTAAATGCAAACTCCAATCTGACGGTAAGGATGTGTCGCATGTATTGGCGGATCTTGGAATAAAACGGATTTTCGATGGTGGGTACATGACGGTTTTTGATCTCATATATGGTGGTGTTCAGTTTTTCCAAAAGTCTGCTGTAGAGTTTGGCGAGAAAGGAAGCGAGGGCGCATCGGTGTCTTGGAGTTTTTGGCCGTCTGAGGGGTCTGGCCCCGATGATTCAGAAATAAAAGTGCCTGTAGTTGAATTCAATAGACCTTATCTCTTTTTTATAAATGAGCGTAATACGGGAATGTGCGTGCTTTGCGGGCGCATTGAAAATCTTGATTGAAAAGACTGCACCGTGGATTAACTGACCGCGGTGCAGTCGTGTTATACAACCCAAAACACTTTGAACTTTTGGCGGGAAAATTTTGGCAAGCGGTGGATAATTGCTAAATTTGTGTTCTCAAAACGAAAGAAAGAAAACGATAATGGAAATCACCGGAAAAATCATACTGGCTCTCCCCGAGATGTCAGGTACATCCAAGGCCGGAAATGCCTGGAAAAAACGCGAATATGTACTTGAGACACAGGAGACCTATCCCAAGAAAGTGCATTTTGACTTCTTCGGCGACCGCGCCGACCAGTTCCCTCTGAACGTAGGGGATGTGATCAAGCTAAGCTTTGACATAGAGAGCCGTGAGTTCAACGGACGTTGGTATACAAGCATTCGTGGATGGAAATCGGAACCCGCTGCAGCAGGAATGCCGGCTGACATGCAGCCCGCAGGCGCTTTCCCCACTCCTATGGCCGCACCTGCCGCACCAGCAGCTTTCCCCGGCGTGTCTGAGCCGGCAGCTACCGACGATTTACCATTCTGAGCCGTTCCAGACAGGATAATCCGCCGCAAAGGCGCATAATGAAATACTTGCAAGAACCGGATGCCATGTGGTTTCCGGTTTTTTTCGTAACTTTGCACTGCTGAAAATAGGCCGATTTGCATCGGACAATTGTTTATGTAAGTAAATCATAGAGAATCCCCGGATGAAAAATATAAGGAATTTCTGCATCATAGCACATATCGACCACGGTAAGAGCACACTTGCAGACCGTCTGCTGGAATACACCAAGACGGTTGCCGGCAAGGATCTGCAGGCACAGGTGCTTGACGACATGGATCTGGAGCGAGAGCGAGGCATTACCATCAAGAGCCATGCCATACAGATGGATTACGCGCTTGATGGCGAGCATTATGTGCTCAATCTCATTGATACTCCGGGGCATGTGGACTTCTCGTATGAAGTGTCGCGTTCGATAGCGGCGTGCGAAGGCGCTCTCCTTATCGTGGATGCGACACAGGGCATACAGGCTCAGACCATCTCCAACCTTTACATGGCCATAGACTCGGATCTTGAGATAATCCCGGTCATAAACAAGGTGGATCTGGAGAGTGCCAAGCCCGACGAGGTGGAGGATCAGATCGTGGATCTTCTCGGTTGCAAGCGCGAGGAGATAATCCGTGCCTCAGGCAAGACCGGCGAGGGTGTGGAAGAGATATTGAAGGCTATCATAGAACGTGTGCCGGCTCCACAGGGTGATCCCGAGGCTCCTCTCCAGGCGTTGATATTTGACTCCGTGTTCAATCCGTTCCGTGGCATAATCGCATATTTCAAGATCGTGAACGGCACGATACGCAAGGATGATTTCGTTAAATTCGTGTCGACCGGAAAGGAATACCATGCTGATGAGATAGGAGTTCTGAAACTTGACCTTATGCCACGTCAGGAACTGTCTGCCGGCAATGTGGGATACATAATTTCAGGCATCAAGACCTCCAAGGAGGTGAAAGTAGGCGATACGATAACCCATGTAAGTCGTCCCGCCCCGGCTATCGCCGGTTTCGAGGAGGTGAAACCCATGGTGTTTGCCGGGGTTTATCCCATTGAGGCCGAGGATTTCGAGAATCTGCGTTCGTCGCTTGAGAAGCTACAGCTGAACGATGCCTCGCTGACATTCCAGCCGGAATCTTCCATGGCTCTTGGCTTCGGTTTTCGATGCGGTTTCCTTGGATTGCTGCATATGGAGATCATACAGGAGCGTCTTAGCCGCGAGTTCAATATGGAGGTGATCACTACGGTGCCCAACGTGTCCTACAAGGTATATGACAAAAAAGGGGGCGTTGCCGAGGTGCACAATCCGTCAGGCTTGCCGGAGGTGACGCTGATAGACCATATAGAGGAGCCGTATATACGTTCGTCCATAATCACCACCACCGATTTCATCGGGCCTATAATGACGTTGTGCCTCGGGAAACGCGGTGAACTCATAAAGCAGGAATTCATTTCCGGCAATCGTGTGGAGCTTACTTTCGACATCCCCCTCGGGGAGATCGTCATAGACTTCTATGACAAACTGAAATCCATATCGAAGGGTTACGCCTCGTTTGACTACCATCTGCATGATTTCCGTGATTCGAAACTTGTGAAACTTGACATGCTTCTAAACGGAGAGAGCGTGGATGCACTCTCCACCCTGACACATGCCGACAATGCAGTGGCCTTCGGCAGGAAGATGTGCGAGAAGTTGAAGGAGCTGATTCCGCGCCATCAGTTCGACATTGCCGTGCAGGCTGCCATCGGGGCAAAGATAATAGCGCGTGAAACCATCAAGGCCGTGCGCAAGGATGTGACAGCAAAGTGCTACGGCGGCGACGTGTCGCGTAAACGCAAACTCCTTGAGAAGCAGAAAGCCGGCAAGAAGCGAATGAAACAGATCGGCTCGGTGCAGGTGCCCCAGAAGGCATTCCTCGCAGTGCTAAAGCTGGACTGATGCGAAAGCGCTGTGCTTAATAAGCAAGCTTAAGTAAAGTTAGCATCTCTTATTTGCTGAGGAGCAAAGATTATCGTATATTTGTGTGCTGAACAGCAGCCTGTGACAAGGCCGTTGTTCAGCACATTGCTATTATGAAGAAATTCAGCCGGTTAAAATACATATTCCATTTTTGTTTATTGCTTTTAGGTTTTTCGATGCCGTTACGCGGTGTCGCACAGATCAATGCAGAGCAAGTGATGCGCGTGGGGCAGAATTCCTTGTATTTCGAGGACTACATGCTGTCCATCCAGTATTTCAATCTGGCAATAAATGCGAAACCATATCTTGCCAAGCCGTATTTCTTCAGGGCTATTGCGAAATTGAATCTCGACGACTTCCTCGGAGCCGAGGAGGATGCAACGGCCGCCATAGAGCGTAATCCGTTTATTGCCGACGCTTACGAGGTGAGGGGGGTGGCACGTCAGAACCGTGGTAAACTTGCGGATGCGATCACAGATTACGACAGCGCCTTGCGAATTGTTGCCAAAAGTCGCGGATTGCTGTTCAACAAGGCTCTGGCACAACAGGAACTCAACCTTGCCGACAGTGCCATGGTTTCTTTTAATAATCTGCTTCGGGAATTCCCTAATTTTGAAAACGGATATATAGGTCGTGCGCGGCTGTATCTCCAGCAGGGAGACACGGTAGCGGCACGCGGCGACATAGACCGGGCGTTGGAGCTTAACAAGAATCTGGCCAACGGGTACCTGTTGCGTGCCGACATAGCCATCAATTCGGCTCGCGATTTTGAGAGCGCCGCGACTGACATGACTGAGGCTATCCGCTTGCAGCCCCGTGAGCCGGGACTGTATATAAACAGGGCTTTCCTGCGTTACAATCTCGATGACTACAATGGAGCCATGGAGGATTATGACTATGCCCTTCAGCTTGACCCTCTTAACGTGGCGGCCATCTTCAACCGTGGCCTTTTGCGCATGGAAGTGCGCGACAACGACAACGCGATAATTGATTTCACGCGTGCGCTTGAACTGGATCCTGAGGACTACCGTTCGCTCTACAATCGTGCTTATCTCTATTCTGAAAAGCGCGACATCGCTTCCGCCATGGCTGATGTAAACAGGTTGTTGCAGGCATTCCCCGAACTCCCGGAGGCTTATTACATGCGAAGCAATCTACAGCGCATGGCCGGAAACATGACTGTTGCCGAGAAGGACTACAATCGTGCGCTCGCGCTCTCTAAGAAACTTCCTGCCGGTGGTGATCCCGGGAAATCTCCCTCTGTGGGTGGCAAGCCTGTAACGGTTCCTGCCGGTGATGGTGCTGGTGCGGAAGGGAAGAGCGAATCACGGACAGAGGAGCAGAAACTCACCCCCGAGGCAGTCGCTCGCCGGTTTGCTGCATTGCGCACTGTGGAAAGCCCCATTGAGATGGAGGAAGAATTCAACAACAAGAGCATACGTGGACGTGTGCAGGATCGTTCGAGGCGTGTGGAGCTTGAACCTTTGTTTGCCCTCAGCTATTATACCTCCCCGACTGAACTGCGTCCTTCGGCATATTATCTGAAGGAGATAGACGATGTGAACTCCACGCGGATGCTACGTTTCCTGGTGCAATTGACCAATACAGACATAGCTCCTTCGGATGAGGCGGACATAAACCGCCATTTCCGGTCGGTGGAATATTATAACTCCTTCCTGTCCACCCATACTCCACGTGCCATAGACTACTTCGGTCGCGCAATGGACTTTGTGGTGCTCAGGGATTATGCGTCCGCAGTGGAAGACCTGAACCGCGCACTTCAGCTTACGCCTGATTTCGCACTCGGGTACTTCGAACGAGGTGTGGCAAGATACAAGTCCATGCAGACCGGAAACGGTTCGGCGGCAGAGCATCAAATGGACGTTCGCGCAGTGATCTCAGATTTCGACAAGGCGATAGAGCTGTCCCCGCGCATGGCTTTCGCCTATTACAACAAGGGGAATGTGCTTGCCGAACTTGGCGATTTCACTTCAGCTCTCATGGCTTATAACAAGGCGATAGAGATGAAGCCGGATTTCGGCGAGGCATATTACAATCGTGGATATGTGTATTTCCAGCTTGGCGACCAGGATAAAGGTGTCTCCAACCTTTCCAAGGCGGGAGAATTGGGCGTGGTGCCCTCATACAATCTAATCAAGCGCATGCATTGATGAACTGTTTTTCCGGTTTATTCAGGTTTAAGAAACGCAACAATCAAATATTATATTTTTACCCTAACTTTTACGATAAATGTTGACAGATTCAGACATGAAGACGCTTGCCTCCCGTGGCATTTCTGCAGAGCAGTTACAGGCACAGGTGGAGCGCTTCGTTACAGGTTTCCCATATTTGAAGATATATGACTCGGCACGCCCCGGAGAGGGGATAACGGTGCTTGATGATGCGGAACAGGCCAATGCTGTCGAGCGTTGGGACAAGTACCTTGCCGACGGTGGAAAGGTCACGAAATTCGTTCCGGCTTCGGGAGCCGCTTCCCGTATGTTCAAGGCGCTTTTCGCTTTCGTAGATGGTGAAAAGGAGCATCCTGAGGAAGGCTCGGATGTGAAACAGCTTCTTGCAGGCATTCATCATGTGGCTTTTTATGAAGAACTTAACGATCTGCTTGTTGGCAAATATGGCAAGGAGGTGGATGCCTTGCTTGCTGAGGGACGCGAAAAGGAGATCGTTTCCGCTATCATCAAGCCAGACGGCATGAACTATGGCAACCTCCCGAAAGGGTTATTGACCTTCCACCATTCCGATGACGGGACACGCACTCCTGTAGAGGAACAACTTATGGAGGGGGCGCAATCTGCACGTCAGGCAGACGGTACTGTGAACATGCATCTTACCGTTTCCGCATCGCATCGCGAGGCGTTTGCCAAAAAGATCGCCGAAGTGACTCCGGCCATAGAGAAGAGGATGAACGTGAAGATCAATGTCGGCATGTCCGAGCAGAAGGCATCTACCGATACCGTTGCCGTAAACGAGGACAACTCACTCTTCCGTGAGAACGGTGAAATGGTATTCCGTCCCGGCGGCCATGGAGCGCTCATACAGAACCTGAACGACATTGACTCGGAAGTAGTGTTCATCAAGAACATAGACAATGTAGTGCCGGACAAGCTCCGTGGCGATACGTTGAGATACAAGAAGGTCATTGCCGGTTACCTTATGGAGTTGCGCGATGCCATCATGGGATATGTGGCCATGATAGACAACCGCACCTATGATGAGAAGCAGCTTGAAGAGGTGTGTGCATTCATGCGCTCGGCATTCAGCTTCGATGCTCCGGAACTCACGTCGCTCCACGGAGAGGATCTTGCCACATACCTGCGTGCCAAGATGGATCGTCCTTTGCGTGTATGCGGCATGGTGAGAAACGAGGGTGAACCGGGCGGGGGCCCATATATCGCCTACAATGCCGACGGTTCCCGTTCGTTGCAGATACTTGAATCTACCCAGATAGACCTTACTAAGGAAGATAACCGTGAAATGATGGCAAAGGCCACGCATTTCAATCCGGTGGATCTGGTATGCTGCATAAGAGACGTTGAAGGACACAAGTTCGATCTTACCCGCTATGTTGACCATCAGACCGGTTTCATCTCGTCGAAATCGTTGCATGGCCGCAACTTGAAGGCTCTTGAGCTTCCCGGATTGTGGAACGGAGCCATGAGCGACTGGAATACCGCATTCGTGGAAGTGCCTGTAAGTACCTTCAATCCCGTAAAGACGGTCAACGACCTGCTTCGTCCCCAGCATCAGGGGTGATGCCCGTCCGAGAGACATCGTTTTGCCGTGGTGCCATTGGTAACTTAACAAATAGTGCCACGGCAATTCTGCGCTATAGTCGTTGACGAAAATATTAATCCTTGCAATTGCCGTGTTCGGACTGATAGATTGTAATAATTTCTTTGTGTCGTGTGAACGGCTTTTCCGTCCAGACCTTGTTGGGAAACCTGTGGTTGTGATGAGCAACAACGACGGGTGTGCAGTGGCTATGTCGAACGAGGCAAAGATGCTCGGCATAACTCGTGGGAAGCCGATGTTCGAGGTCAGGGATATAGTTCGTCGCTATGGCGTGGCTACGCTATCGGGCAATCACAGGTTGTATGGCGACATATCCACGCGTGTAATGAGCACGATAGAAAGCGTGATCGGAAATGTGGAGATATATTCCATAGACGAGGCGTTCATGCGTTTTCCGGATTTGAATGATGCAGACAGGGAAGCCATGGCACGGGAAATAGTGTGTCGTGTGCGCAGGTGGACAGGCATTCCTGTCTCGTGCGGGATAGCTCCTACACGCACACTTGCAAAGGTGGCGGCTCATTTTGCCAAGAAATATCCCAACTACAGGAGCGTATGCTCCATTGATAATGAAGAAAAAAGACGCAAAGCATTGGCGCTTACTGATATAGAGGCGGTCTGGGGGATCGGGCGAAAGTTGGCCAAGCGTCTGAACCGTTACGGCCTTATAAGAGCGTTGGATTTTGCAGATATGCCTGAATCGCAGGTGCGAACCATAGTCAACATTGCAGGATACCGTACCTGGAAAGAGCTTAACGGTTGTCCGTGCATAGAGTCTGAACAGGAGAGCAACGTGCACCACAAGCAGATAAGCACTACGCGAACTTTCTCTCCTTGCCATACGGATTTGAAACCAATAGAGGAGGCGATCGCCTCATTCATGTCCATAGCCGCCCGCAAGCTCAGGAAACAGAAATCCTGTGCGGCAGGAATTTCGGTGTTCATACAGACAAACCAGTATCGCACGGAACTGGAGCAGTATGCCAACTCCGCTTACAGACGCATTCCGGAGCCAACCGCAGATTCTCTTACCCTCATAAAGGAAGCGGTTGAGGCGCTTCACTCTATTTATAGGCCGGGATTGCTCTATCGTCGTGCCGGCGTTCATATTACCGACATAGTGCCGTCAGGAGAAGTCCAGCATAGCCTGTTCAGTTCGGTGGATGACCGGAACCGGAGAGAAAAACTCATGAAACTTGTTGATTCCATAAATGTGAGCCCACGTACATACAATATGATAAGGGCGGCAATCTGCCCACAGGATTCCTCCTGTCATAGGGTAGATATATCGAAAAAGAGCACTGATATGGAGGGTGGATCTGGATGCCATATGCTTGTAGTGCGTCCCATGTCCCTATCTAACGCTTCATTGCCGTTGTCTCTGATCCATATTTCGTGAGGCAGGGGGATACACGTGCGAGGCATTTAACATAATGATATAGTTTTTTTGGCATTATTAGGAGATATTTTCCATCGAAATGTGTTGCGGCTTTAACGTATTTATGTTAATTTTGTGGCGGGGTGTTAATGGCATCCCGCTTTTTGACATTGTACCCTACGGCGCTTGCAACGCGTGCTTAAAACTTATATGACGCATGATTGTTAATCTTATATAAGTTTATTAAACCGGCAGATTAATGTGTATATCCGGAGATGTCGGATGTCGTTTTCTCTCCGTTTTGTGATTCATACAGGAATTTAGATAAACTCAACAGAAGACAGGAAAGAATGAAAAAATCAACCATATGGTTGCTCACAGTCCTTATGGCCATGACCGTTATAGGCTTGCTCTATATACAGATAATGTATATGGAAAGCATGATACGTATGCGCGATGACCAGTTCACCGAGGGGGTGCGGCGTTCTCTTTATGCAGTCTCGTCACTTCTGGAACAGGATGAGACGAAATATTTCCTCGAGGAGGATGTGGCACAGGTGGAGTCCTCGTCCATATATGCCCAGTATGGTGGGGCACCACATCTCGGAGGTCTGAGATACAGTTTTACGACTCACAGCGGCCTGGAGGGGGATGTTACTTTGAAGGGGGATGCCGAGAAGATATACAAGATCCAGAATGACAACAATCTCGCCAACAGCTACAACAGCATGCGGGAGGAGCTTAAGGGGCAGTATCTTTACCAGAAAGGGGTCATTGACGATGTGATAATAAACATCATGAACAAGGCAGGCGACCGTCCTATAGAGGAGCGTGCAGATTCGATATCTGTGCGTCGTTATCTTAGCCGCGAGCTTGAGAACAACGGCCTTGAGCTTCCCTTTGAATTCGCAGTTGTAAACCGCAACGGCAAGGTATTCTATCAGTCGCAGGGTTTCGCGAATGTGAATCCAGCCACGCTTGAGAACAGCATGTTCGTGCAGTCGCTGTTCCGCAACGATCCGGCTTCGAAGAAGAACTATCTCAAGGTGTATTTCCCCTCAAAGACGAAATACATATTGAGTTCGCTGAAATTCATGATACCGTCGTTCATCTTCACTTTCATACTTCTGATAGTGTTCATCTACACTATCATCATAGCTTTCCGCCAGAAGAAGCTGACGGAGATGAAAAACGATTTCATAAACAACATGACCCATGAATTCAAGACGCCCATATCTACCATATCCTTGGCCGCGCAGATGCTTAACGACCCTTCGGTGCGCAAGTCGGCACCGATGCTGCAGCATATCTCCACTGTCATAAACGATGAAACCAAGCGGCTTCGTTTTCAGGTTGAGAAGGTATTGCAGATGTCAATGTTCGACAAGAAGACCGGTACGTTGCGCATGCAGGACGCTGATGCGAATGCGGTGATAAGCAATGTGGTCAATACTTTCAGGTTAAAGGTAGAGAAGTTTGGAGGAAAGATCGATGCCCGTTTCGATGCCGAGGATGCCATAGTGAATGTGGATGAGATGCATTTCACAAATGTGATTTTCAATTTGCTTGACAATGCATTGAAGTATCGCAAGGAGGATGTTCCTCCGGTGCTTAAGGTCACTACCCGTAACCTGCCACAGGACAAGCTGGAGATTGTGGTCGGTGACAACGGCATAGGCATAAGCAAGGAGAATCTAAAGAAGATATTCGAGAAATTCTATCGTGTGTCTACCGGCAACAGGCATGATGTAAAGGGGTTCGGTCTCGGCCTGGCCTATGTGTACAAGATGATACATCTGATGGGAGGAGAAATAAAGGCGGAAAGCGAGCTTGGCAAGGGGTCCCGTTTCGTAATAATATTGCCGTTGTTGGCTACTCCTTCTGATGACGAGGATGATACTGCCGTTGTCCCCGGTGATTCCGTCAAGTGACAGCCGGAAGGTGGCGATAATAAAAAATTAACGGTTAAATGAACAATTTAGAAAAATTAATAATTATATAAATATAACAAACGCTTTAGACTATGGATGATCGTATGAGAATCCTCCTCTGTGAGGACGATGAAAACTTAGGAATGCTCCTAAGAGAATATCTGCAGGCGAAAGGCTTCAATGCCGACCTGTATGCCGATGGGGAAGCCGGATACAAGGCATTCCTGAAAGGAAAATATGACATCTGTGTGCTGGATGTCATGATGCCCAAGAAAGACGGTTTCACGCTTGCCCAGGAGATACGCGCCGTGAATGGCGAGGTACCCATCATATTCCTGACAGCCAAGACTATCAAGGAAGACATACTTGAAGGGTTCAAGATCGGTGCTGACGACTATATCACCAAACCCTTCTCAATGGAGGAGCTGGTATTCCGTATCGAGGCGATACTTCGTCGCGTTAAGGGAAAGAAGGGCAAGGAAGTGACAATGTACAAGATCGGACGTTTCACTTTCGATACCCAGAAGCAAGTCCTGATGATTGATGACAAGGTAACTAAACTTACCACAAAGGAGTCGGAACTGCTGAGTCTGCTTTGCGCCCATGTCAACGAGATACTCGAACGTAACTACGCGTTGAAGACCATCTGGATTGATGACAACTATTTCAACGCACGTTCGATGGATGTCTATATCACCAAACTGCGCAAGCATCTCAAGGCAGATCCTTCGATCGAGATCATTAATATCCATGGAAAGGGATACAAGCTCATTGCCCCGGAGCCGGAGAAGCAAGCTTGAGATGATGTGATCTACAAACAATACAGCCCCCGAAAGTCGCATAGGAAACTTTCGGGGGCTGTTTATGATTTGGGTAGTGGTGGTGTTATTCTGCCTTGTCGCCCATGGCAATCTGGTATTCGTTCCAGAGGGTTTCTATTTCAGCATCAGGTCCAAGTGCATATTTTATGCCGCCGTCGAATGACCAGGGCACTACTTCCAGGGTTGAACGGTTGAATTTGCGGAGGAAGTCCTTGTCCTTGTTCTCACGAAGCCAGTTGAAGAAGAAGCCGGCGTGGCGGTAGCCCTGTGTATAGTGCCCTCCACGCGGTCGGTCTGCCGGGACGAATCCCCCGTTTGCCACTCGCACGGCATCAGCCATCCCTTCTATGAAAGCCCATACTACGCGGCTGTTTCCGTAATTGCCTATTCCTTGGGGTTCAAGCTGGAAAGCATGTGTGAGTTCATGAAGCAGTACTCCGCGGGTTTCAAACAACACTTTGGCAGTGTCGTTGTTTACGAAAGAATTTTCGATATGGCGTGTGCTATAAAACACGGCAATGTTGCCATTGCCGCCGCTTTTCGCCGAAATGCCGTCTACATCTTCCAGTGTGTAGTGGAGGCTGTTGACTGGGACTATGCTGTCTTTCGGTGAAAAATACAACGTAGCCAATACATCGTGGGCTTGTCTTGTGATGTATGTTTCTGGCTCTGTTATGATGTTATGGTATATCTGCGATCCTTTGGTTTCGGGGGATTTGTCATGGAAAATTATTTTCCCTACGTTGTAATTGTCCCAATTGCCTTTTGCAGATGCGAAGGGAGTTGATGCGATCATTCCTGCTGACAGGATGATTGCAGGAATCATGTTTTTAAACAAGTTCATAGTTGAAAGTTGGTTAGTATCTCTATGTTTAACGAGGGGCTCGTCAAAATATTTTGGAGGGAGGAAATAATTTTCATATTTTTGCGGAATAAATCTTACTATTCATCTAAAAGACATGAGAAAACTGTTGTGTACCGCTTTATCGGTGGCTGTTTGCGTGGGTGCATATGCCAAGGATCGTGTGACCCATGATCCGGATTTCACCAATACCGAAACCATCCTTCATGCATGGAGCTGGAATTTTCCTACGATGGCGGAAAATATGAAAAAGATCGCCGATGCGGGGTTTACGATGATCCAGACATCCCCCGTGCAGCAATGTTTCAATCCAGATGGAGGATCGAAGAAACTGTTTGACGAGTCGGGGAGAGAGGGATTCTGGTACTATTACTATCAGCCTACGGACTGGAAGATCGGAAACCAGATACTTGGCAGTCGTGAGCAGATGAAGGAGATGATGGATTCTGCTGCCAAATATGATATACGTGTGATAGTGGATGTGCTCCCCAATCACACGGCTTTTGATGTGGATGCCGTAGGCGACGACATGGTTCGTGCCGTAGGGGGGCGCCATAAGCTCTATCATTCCCAGGGGTTGACTCCTGTAAGTGATTATAACGACCGGATGGAGTGCACCCTGTGGGGTTCGGGTGCTCTCCCTGATGTGAACACAGAGAATCCTGATTTCCAGAAATATTACATGCAGTTCGTTAACGATCTTCTGGCCATGGGTGTGCGGGGATTCCGCTACGATACGGCAAAGCACATAGGGGTGCACTCGGATCCTGTGGATACGGCTTCCGGTGTCAAGGAAAATGATTTTTGGGACGTGGCGACGGGTCGCAAGAGTGTGAAAGGTGTTAGGCTCGCTGTGCCGTATGACAGTCTGTTTGTCTATGGGGAGGTGCTTCAGGATCGCAACGTGCCGGAGGCTGAATATGCCGACTATTTCGGGCAGACGGCTTCCGGATACGGCCATGTGTTGCGTGATGCCCTTGCCAAGGAAAGCGCGTCGGGGATTGATCTCACAGATTGGCGTCACCAGTCGGCTCCCGAATACCTTACTACCTGGGTGGAGAGCCATGACACATACTGCAATGCGCATGAAAGTGCGGGGCTGACCGACGACCAGATCCGTGTGGGATGGGTTTTCCTCACAGCTCGCCAAAACGGGGTTCCCCTATTTTTCAGCCGCCCGATGGGATCCACACGTGATAATTACTGGGGCGACAATGTGCTCGGCGCGCGTGGCAATGATGAGTTCTTCCATCCTGAGGTTTCGGCGGTAAACATGTTCCGTAAGGCGATGGCCGGTGAGAAGGAGGACTTGCAGAAGAGTGAGAATGGCCAGGTGTTGGTCGTTAACCGTGGTAAAAAGGGTGCTGCGGTAGTAAACATATCGCGCCAGGCTAATTTCGTGGATCTTCCGACTTCCCTCCCGTCAGGTATCTATGCCGACGGGGTCTATGGCAAGGAATTCCGTGTAAGGAATGGCCGGCTGACCGGCATTGCCGCCCCCTATCGCAGTTATATCCTGCGTTCACGCTGATTTTATAAATATCGGAAAGAGGATTTTCGTTCCCTTTGTAAGTCGTATCTGATCGAACTTACAAAGGGAACGAAGCGTTTTCGATAATAGGTGAGATTGACAAAGGATTAAAAATGATACAAGGGAAGAGGTGGTTTGATGACATTTTACTAACTTTGCCATGGCTGGGGGCATGGCATATGCCACGTACTGAATATGAGGAAGAGCAATTCTAAGAATGAAAGCCGGACGCCTGAGACAGGAGCGAAAGGGGATGGGATAAGGATCTCATTCCTCAGCCGCATGATAGCCAAGGGAATGAGATGGTACAGGTATATGATAGACGGCGTCTGGAGCGATACCCGCCGGTCGTTCAAGGTGGATGTCGTCAAGACACTCAATCTTTCGGTAAGGTCTTTCTTTAACTCGGATCTGCAGATGCGTGCAGGCTACCTGACTTATCAGACTTTGTTGGCGATAGTACCTGCTTTGGCGCTTGTGTTCGCGATAGGACGCGGATTTGGTTTTCAGAACATCTTGCAGTCCCAGTTGTTCAATAGTTTTCCTGCTCAAAAGGAAGCGTTGTCCAAGGCTTTTACTTTCGTGGATTCGTATCTGGCACAGTCTTCGGAGGGCATTTTCGTGGGCATCGGCATTGTCTTCCTTCTCTGGACGCTCATTTCGCTTATCGGAAATGTGGAGGATTGCTTCAATACCATATGGGGCATCAAACAGGGACGCAGCATATGGCGCAAGCTCACGGATTATTCGGCTATAGTGCTGATTCTGCCTATTCTGATGATATGTTCGAGCGGTATACTCGTGTTCATGTCGAGTACCATAGAGGCCATACTGCCGTATGGATTCCTGTCTCCTGTGATAAAGCTTTTGCTTGACTTTGCGTCGCTCGTGCTTGTCTGGTTGTTTTTTACCGGTACTTATATGCTGATCCCCAATACTAAGGTGAAGTTCAAGAATGCATTTATCGCCGGTATAATGGCAGGAACCGCGTATTCCATTCTCCAGTGGCTGTTCCTGTCAGGACAGATTTATGTTACACGCTACAATGCCATCTATGGCTCGTTTGCTTTCCTTCCTTTGCTTCTTATATGGCTTCAATTCGTGTGGCTTATAACCCTTGCGGGAGCCGTGTTGTGTTTCTCGTCACAAAACATATTCGAATTCAGTTTCACGAATGAAGTAAACCGCATTTCGGCGAACTACAAATGGCGTCTGACGTTGGCTGTGATGACAGTGGCGGTAGACCGGTTCAATGACGAGAAACCGCCTCTTACGCCGCATCAGATGGCCGTGGAATATGGTCTGCCGATAACTTTGGTGAACGATGCGGCGCATAAGCTGATAGATGCAGGATTGCTACAGAAGGTGGTGGTAACCCACAACGAGGATGAGGCCGGACTGGCACCGGCAATCGACCCGTCAAAGATTACCATAGGCATGGTGCTTGAGCGCCTGGGATCCATCGGGTCGGCCAACTTTATTCCGCAGTTCAACGACCGCTTCCAGGAATTGAGCGATGCCGTGGTGGAGATGCGTGAGGAGTGCATCGCGGCCGGTTCAAAGATTCTTCTGTCCAAATTGAAAATAGGTTCCAAGACCAATCATAAATTATTTTAAAACCATAGAGATGAAAACTCAAATCGCTACAACGAAGGCTCCCGGAGCTATCGGCCCTTACAGTCAGGCCATTGACACAGGTTCTTTTGTATTCGTTTCCGGGCAGATTCCCGTAAATCCGGCAACCGGTGAAATTCCTGAGGGGATAACCGCGCAGACGGCACAATCGCTTGCCAATGTAAAAGCTATACTTGCCGAGGCTGGTCTCAGTGTGGATAACGTTGTGAAAACCACTGTTTTCCTTTCAGACATGGCAAACTTCGCACCTATGAATGAGGTGTATGCCGAGGTTTTTACGGCACCTTTCCCTGCGCGTTCGGCAGTGGCTGTGCGTGAACTTCCCAAGCAGGTGCTTGTTGAGATCGAAGTGATTGCAGTACGCTGACAAGGATAAAAAAGATTTGTGATGAGGTGTGCCATATGATGAAACCATTGACACGCCTCATCACTGTTTTCAGAGCCGTATGCCAAGACCGAGCATGAGGTTCTGGGGACGCTTGAAGTCGCCTAAGCGGTATCCGACATTGAGGTAAAGATTGCGCATTATGAATGTCTTCAATGTCAACGACTGGTAGAATCTTTGGTTTCCTACCGGGCTGATGAATTCGTATCCTAATCCGGCATTTACGGCGAAAATAGGCATCGTGAGCTCAGCGTGCGCAGAAATTCCCATGCTTATCTGTTTTCTGAATGGTGGCCTGTAGAACTTGATATCCTCCCCGGTCGTCCATTGTACCCAATATGGTTCCAATCCGGCGCTTTCATCGAATTGCAGGTCAAGCGAAGGGCCTACAGCGACCCATCTGTTGAGTTTGCGCATAGGAGCGAATTGTAATCCTGCCACTCCGAAGCGTCCGGGACACATCTGGCGTTCGTCGTTTATATTGACGGCGCGTTTCCTCCATGCGCCGTAAGCGGTTATGTCGTAGAACCATTTTCCACGGTCGGCCTCCTCTGTCAGTTCCTCGGATGGCTTGCTGTAGTCGTCGTATGGATTGAACATGTAGGCGAGTGACAGTGTCGCCCCTATCGTATTCACACCTTTGTTGGGCCATGAGGTATTGCCGTTTGAGAAGTGTGTAGCAGCAATTCCGGCAGACATGGTCAGCCGGTCTGACAGGCGGTAATGCAGTTTGAATGCCGCTCTGATGTGAGCTGTTACGGAGGTGCTTACGGCAAAGTTGTATATGGGGATGACTTCATTTTCATGTTTCCAGCCCATGGCGGCACCGAATTCCCATTCGTATCCGAGCCAGAAATTCCTGGTGAAATGAATTATTGGCGCTCCCTGATACAGGAATAGGGATACTGGTGTGCCCAGTAGCTTTTCTGCGAAGAACGAATTTACGCCTATGCCGAGTCCTTGGTAGAGACCGGGATACAACATCCCTTCGCGGGATTCCGGATTAAAACTGAAATCGCAAGACATGTTTGCGGATAGGTTGCCGTGGATGGCTTTCCGGTTGGGGTTTTCTCCCTTGAGGAAAGTGTTGGTCCCCGGGACGTATGCAGGGGACATGGAGACCCTTGCACGCCATTGCAACCTACCGGAAAAGGCATCCGGAATGGTGCCAGGTTTGGCCGTGAATATGGCAAGTAAAAGGGCTGTCACGGAAACGAGCCTCAAAATCGTGTTATTCATATTCTTCGGTATGTATTCTGTATCCTACAGGTTCGGAAACGGTGCATACGCCGGTTTCGAGAAATGTACGACCTGATACCGGATTGATGAAACTTGCAAAGAAAGGTACCGTAATTGAAGAATATTCTACTCCGCATACGGCTCGTAGATTTGTGTATGGCGCTACTTCCACTGATACCGTAAGGTCTCGTTGAAGTCCTTTCGGGAAATAGCGGTGGCTTTGGCCTAGGGACATGGCATGTTGCTCACCGTCGTCCATTATCCACCTTCCGTTGATGTATGTAGGCAGTGAAGTCTTTACCTCAAGGCTGTTTATCTGTGGGTTTTCGTGATCAAGGAGGGCGATTCCTTCTTTTTCGAGATATGGGTGGAATTCAATTCTTTGGGTGATTGAGGTGTTGTTGTGCATGCTTTGGGCAGTGCTTTCTATCTTTGAGATTGGTGTCACATTAAGGTGATTTTCGGCGAAAATCAGATATTCGGTTTCCATGGGTTTGCCAGGTAGCATGTTCACCTTGATGTTCTCGACCACATGTCCGTAATCAAGGGATATGTAGATATTCTGTTCGGTTCGCGACGAGTTCTCGGTGGAACGGATGGTAAGCCTGTTGCCATCTATGTCTACATCCAACAACACCCACATGGAACTGTAGTTGATGCTTCCCAATTCGGTTATAGTGTAGTTGTCCTCCAAGGGGTTGCCTTGCCGGTCATAGTAGGTTGTCTGCGTATTGTAGCTGTCGCCGGAACTTACATATATGTCTTTGAGCGCTTTGGTTTTTATTTCGATGGAGCATGTGCCTCCGTCCCCCTCTATTTCCACTTCATTCTGCGATGGAGAGCTGTCTTCGACAAAAATGTCGTTGTTGCATGCCATGAGGGGTAGGCATGCAAGTGCGCTTATCATATGTATTCTCAGGTTTACGGTCATATGGAATAAAAGGATAGGATTATTCTGATCAAAAAAATGCGAGGTGAGGATGTCCTGTCGTTGCTTATCGAAGTTCTGCGGCAAGGGATGGATTTACGGAGTCAAGTGTTGAGAGGAAGGCTTTTATGTAAGCGTCGGCTATGCGATCATGGCCTTTTGCTCGGAGCCGGTGCTCACGCTCGCGCACGTCGATCAAAATTGACTCTATCCGCAAGGTGTCAAGCGTGGTAGTGGCTTTCAGTTCAAGTGCGCGTTCATGTCCCATACGGGATGCTCCGTCGATGTTTTCCTTTGTCTCCCTGTTGTCGGAGCATCCGATGGAGGCCATGTATAGTGATAATATGCCGGCTATCAGCAGCGTTTTGGCCGATATGTGGTGGTATGGTAGTATCATTTTATTAGTGCCATTGCTATTTTCGCGCATGCCTCTGCGTCGGCGAGCGCATTATGATGATTATAGAAGGGTATGCCCAGAAAGTCGCAGAGGCACGGAAGGGAGAATGACGGGCATAGGGTGCGCGGTATGGTGCGGCGTGCAGTCATCAGCGTGCACAGGAAAGGATAATCGGGGTAGTCCATGCGGTATACCCTGTGGGCGGCTCTTATGCATTTCTCGTCAAAAGCCTTGTTGTGGGCGACCAACGGGAGTTTGCCGATCATGGGGCTTAAGCGGTGCCACACCACGTCGAACGTAGGGGAGTCTTCGGTCATCTGACGGCTGATACCATGGATGTTTTCGGTAAAATGACGGAAATAGTATTCGGGTTCCGGTTTTACGAGTTCATAGAACCTGTCTGCGATCGTTCCTGAAACCACTTTCACTGCCCCTATGGCACAGATGCTCTCTGGGTGGTTGTTGGCCGTTTCTACGTCGATTGCTACAAAGTTGTCCATCCCGGTATCAATCTGGGGTATTTTCAATGTGCATGTCCTCTATCCTGTCCCGCACCTCCTCCATAAGCCAGCGTGGGGTGGAGGTGGCACCGCAGATGCCTACGGTTTCTGCGCCTGAAAGCCAGGCAGGATCGATCTCGGATGCATTGCTTATCAGATATGTCCTTGGATTCTCCTCAAGGCAGTTTGCATACAGCACTTTTCCGTTGCTGCTTTTCTTGCCGGCTACGAACAGTACTACATTGTGGCTGCTTGCGAACCGACGTATTTTATCCACCCTGTTCGCAACTTGGCGACAGATGGTGTCGAAGCTCTCGAATTTCACTCCCGGTGTCATGCGCTCCTTTATGCGCTCTATCACTTGACGGAAACCGTCAAGTGATTTGGTCGTCTGGGAATATAGAGCTATAGGCCGCGTGAAGTCTATCTTGTCAAGCTCGTCAATGCTTTCCACCACTATGGCTTCTCCGCAGGTCTGTCCTACCAGTCCGTTTACCTCCGCATGGCCTTTCTTACCGTAGATCACGATCTGTGGCCGTTCGGTCTCGTCGGCACTGAAACTCTTCTTGATCCGTTGCTGCAGACGTAGTACCACCGGACAGGTGGCATCTATTATTTCAACTCCGTTCTTGCGTGCCGTATCATATGTGGATGGAGGTTCGCCATGGGCACGCAGCAGCACTTTCACGTTGTGCAGGTTTTTCAGATCGGAATGGGTTATTACGGTCAGTCCCTTTTGGGCGAGGCGTTGCACCTCGTCGCTGTTGTGCACTATGTCGCCCAGGCAAAAGAGTGTACCCGACTTTTCAAGTTCTTCTTCCGCCTTGGTTATGGCTGTGACAACACCGAAGCAGAAGCCTGAATCCTTGTCTATTTCAACTCGCATATGAGGTGTCTGTGATTATGATGGAAAGTTGAGATTGTGCAGTAGGAGATAGGGAACTGTGGTATGGCATCAACGGGATATACGCTCCTTGTAAAGCCTGACGAGGATGGCATCCTGTTCCTCCAGAGTGAGGTCGGAATTGTCAAGATCCACGGCATCCTCGGCACGGCGCAACGGGCTTTCTGCTCTTGTCTCGTCCTGATGGTCGCGGCTTTCCACGTTGGCAAGCACTTCGTCGTAGGATGCCGGGATGCCTTTCTCCTGAAGTTCCTTTACGCGACGCATGGCACGGGTGGCAGCCGGGGCGTTTACGAAAATCTTGAGTTCGGCGTCGGGGAATACGGTCGTGCCGATGTCGCGGCCGTCCATCACAATGCCGCGTTCGGTTCCGAATGCCTGTTGCTTGCTCACCAGATTGCGGCGCACGGCGGGTATGGCGGACACGGGCGACACGTTGTCTGATACGTCCATCCGGCGTATGAGCGTCTCCACATCCTCTCCGTTGAGCATGGTGTGCTGGGTGCCGTCCGGCATCAGCATGAAGGTGATGTTTATATCCGGAAGTGCCGCCTCTATGGCTTGGGCATTTGCGACATGGTCTTTGCCGATCATGCCGTGGCGCATGGCATAGAGGGTGACGGCACGATACATTGCACCGGTATCCACATACTTGTATCCTATGGCCTTGGCAAGTGATTTTGCCATTGTACTTTTGCCCGACGAGGAATATCCGTCGATGGCGATGATTATTTTCTTGTCGTTTTTATCCATTGTTTTTCCCTTCCCCCGTTCTTTTTTCAATATAGAATGTCGTTGAGGTTCAAGTTGAGGTTCAGCATCAGGGTCGTGGCACCGGAATGCGGTTGAGCAAGGGCGACTCCGACATTGAAGCGTCGCAGGTTCATTCCGGCAGCGAGTGAGAAGCCGGAGACGAAACTACGGGCATATGTGCTCATGTCTGTGCGTGTCTTGTAGTTGTAGCCGAGCGCTATGTAGAAGCGGTCATTGGGTATGAAATCCACTCCGAATACAAGGTGCCGAAAAATATTCGACATGAATTTGTCTTTTTTCACGAATGGTTCGTCGGATGTGCCGTCGCCGGTCTCGTAAAATGGAAGATGCCATTTTGTAAGGTTCCAGGCTGTGATGGAGAAACGTATAGGCAACCCGGAGAACATCTTGGCAATACCGAGACGCAGGTCTATCGGCAGTCGGTCATACGATTGGTTGAATCGCTTGATCTGGCCTCCGAGATTGGCTATGACAGCCGAGAGCGAAACGTCGTTGTCCGGATCGTAGTAGTTTATGCCGAGGTCTGTGCCTATGGCAAATGCGGAGTATGCCTCATAGCTGCTATATAGCATTTTCAAGGTGATGCCACCGCGCAGACGGTCTGTGATGTCGTATGAGAACGAACCGTTGAAATTGATGTCGGAAGGCGAGAAGGAGCCGTTTACATTTCCCATCTCGTCGGTGGAATTCATTTTCCCGTAGCCGAAATATCTTATGCCGGCGCTCCATGCGGCACGTTCGCCGGCCGCACGGGCATAGCGCACACCGGCAAAGTTGGATTCTCCCAGATAACGCATGTAGTCTATGAGTATCTGGTTGTCCATCTCCGGGCCAAGCAGAGCGGGGTTCTGGTCGGTAACGCTAAGTTCGTCTTCAATTGCGGTGATGTTTATGCCTCCAAGGCCGTAGATACGTGATGAAGAGGTGATATTAAGGTAGTTGTACGCATTTGATCCGTCTTGTGCCTTGAGTTGGAACATATGGCATCCCGCAACGAGGACGCACATTGTCGCGAACGCAGCAAGCCGTTCACAAACAAGCCGTCCATATGCATTATGTATATGAAATGTCATCTATAAGTAGGTATGTTGATGAACACAAGAAAGTGCTTTTGGCTTCCCTGCGTTATGATAATCCTTGATTAATAAACGTGAAAACAATGTTTCTATTACCTTGCCAATATGATTTTTTGCTTTAAGCAATGAGATGGCGCAATGATCGGTGATATCCGCATTGAATAAATAATACGATACAGAAAAATTGTTTGTTTCAAGATATTTGTGTAAATTCGCGAATGACACTAACTTAAATCATTTTCCATGAAAAAGCCGATCATATTCCTTGTCGTTTTTGTCTTCGGACTGATGGCATTCTGCATTTCAGCTAAGAAATTGTCCAAGGAGGAGGAAAAAGCCTTTAATACCGTTCAGGTTACTCTCAATGATGGCACGGTTTTGAACGGTGTGATGAAGAAATATTGGACTGCGAACCATGGAGGCGCGTACAATAAGGAATTTACATTCATGGATAACGACAACGCCGAGGTCAAGATAAAATCCGAGGATTTGGACTTGATCATTTTTCCTCTACGCGCCGACAGTCTTCTGAAAGTATGGCGGGTTTATCAATTTCCTGCTATCAAGCTGTTTGGTAAAAAAGGCGCTACAGAACGTTGGATAGCAGCCGACGGCAAACGCTCAGCGCATGCCCGGATTGTCGTACCGAATGTCAGGGTAAATGTGACGAGAGTAACACGCAATGAATGGGTAGTAACGACTTGGACATGCCTACAGGTGGAGAACGACACAATCGCCCATCGATATTTCTTTAACATGAGTGGCGGTTTCAATCTAAATTATATGAAGAAGGAACTTGGGAAAACCCGTCCAGAGCTTGTAAATCACATAGAAGCATGGTTCAAAGCTGACAAGAAACGCAAAAAAGCTGTAGAAAAGGATTACGCTGTCATGCTTGAGGCGGTGGAGGATTACTATAATACGAAGCGTTGACACGATTGACCCATGCTTCCGGTAATGGTTCACAAGTCATATTAGTTCATTTCTGCCATAAAAAATTTTCATGTCGGGAACTATTTATTCAGGGAAAATTTCTTACCTTTGCGGCGTCAAAAATCAGAGATATTTCAGTTATGAAATTCACTAAGATGCACGGCGCCGGAAACGACTACATCTATATCAATTGTCTGGATGGGACGTTTGGAGGCGACGACAGTTCGGTTCTTGAAGACATTTCCCTTATGGGGAAAATCTCGGAGCGCCTTAGCCACAGGCACTTCGGTGTCGGTGCCGACGGCATCATACTGATCTTACCTTCCGATGAGGCCGATTTCAGGATGCGGATGTTCAATGCCGACGGTTCCGAAGGCCGCATGTGTGGAAATGCCACTCGCTGCATCGGCAAGTATGTTTTTGACAACCATTTCACCGATAAGAAGGAAATAACGCTCGAAACCGCTTCGGGCGTTAAATATTTGACGCTTCATACAGGAACTGACGGTCTGGTAGACAGTGTGACGGTAGACATGGGTTCTCCCGTTTTTGAACCAGACAATATACCCGTGGTAGTCACTGACGGATGCGATGCAAGTCATGTCGCACTATCTTCGGGAGGAAATGATTTCGTGCTCACCGCAGTTTCCATGGGCAATCCGCATGGAGTGATTTTCGTTGACGAGATAACCGATGAGCTTGTTCACGGCATCGGGCGCGAGCTTGAGGTGCATCCCATATGGCCAGACCGTGCAAACATTGAATTTGCTCGTATGATCGGCGACAATGTCATAGAGATGCGCGTATGGGAACGTGGCAGCGGGGAGACGATGGCATGTGGCACCGGTGCCTGTGCCACGGCGGTGGCTGCGATGCTCACAGGGCGTACTTCCCAACGGGAGGTTACAGTGCGTCTGCTTGGAGGCGACCTCTTGATAAGATGGGATGGTGAGAGTGGACATGTATTCATGACCGGAGGGGCTACTACCGTTTTTGAGGGGGAGGTGGCCTTGCAGTTCCGACAATGATGTCAGGATTGTCGTCATATGTGGCCACTGATCAGTGGCGGTGGCAATAAGAGGGAATTCTTTTCAGGACTATTTTTTGAGACTATGTTTCATATAAACGACAACTTTTGCAGGCTTGCCGACAGCTATCTTTTTTCCGAGGTGGCACGGCGTATCAATGCTTTCAAGGAATCGCATCCCGATGCGCAGATCATACGCATGGGCATAGGTGATGTGACACGCCCTATCTGCGATGCGGCGATAAAGGCAATGCATGCTGCCGTGGACGATGAGGCGAATTCCGCTTCGTTCCATGGTTACGGCCCCGAGCAGGGATATGCTTTCCTGCGTGACGCCATTGCCGAGAATGACTATCGCGCCCGTGGCGTAGAGATAGCTCCGGACGAGATTTTCGTGAGCGACGGTGCCAAGAGCGATACCGGAAACATCGGCGATATACTTGCAAAGGCCAACCGTGTGGCAGTCACCGATCCGGTTTATCCTGTATATGTGGATACGAATGTGATGGGAGGCCGCGCCGGTGAAATGATAGACGGCAGCTGGAGCCGCATACTGTATCTTCCGGTGACGGCAGAAAACGGTTTCGTGCCCGCTCTTCCGTCGGAAGTCGCCGATGTGATATATCTGTGTTATCCGAACAATCCGACCGGCACGACGTTGACACGCGCTCAGTTGAAGGTATGGGTTGATTATGCACGCGAGCATGGTTCTCTGATACTTTACGACTCGGCTTACGAGGCATTCATCCGCGATGAGGATGTGCCCCACAGCATATATGAGATACCGGGCGCCCGCGAGGTGGCCATAGAGTTCCGCAGCTTTTCCAAGACGGCCGGATTCACCGGTGTGCGTTGTGCATATACCGTAGTGCCCAAGGAACTGAAGGGGCATGCGTCCGACGGCAAGGAGGTTTCGATGAATCATCTTTGGAATCGTCGCCAGTGCACGAAGTTCAACGGTGCGAGCTATGTATCTCAGCGTGCCGCCGCAGCCATATATACCCCGGAAGGGAAGGCTCAGACCCGTGAGACGATAGATTATTATCTGCGCAATGCCGCCGTGATGCGTGAAGGGCTTATGGCTGCCGGGCTTGAGGTGTTCGGCGGGAAGAACGCCCCGTATGTGTGGATAAAGACTCCCGGCGACATGGATTCGTGGCGCTTCTTTGACATGCTTCTTGAGCGATGCAACGTGGCTGGTACGCCAGGCAGTGGCTTCGGCCCCGCCGGTGAAGGTTATCTCCGGCTTACGGCTTTCAACACTTACGAGAACACATTGGAAGCGGTCAAACGCATCACCGCCGCGGATTTCACCTGATCCTCTAACGGAGGCTCCCGGGGCGCCTGCCTCAGGAGCCTCCGTCGCTATAGACCTCTCCCTTCTTGTGATTATGGAAAAAGATGGCTAACCATCCATTTATTCAATATTCAATTCATTTAACTTTATGTCGTTACTCAGATTTAAGGTTGTAAAGGAAGCATCGGATCGCAAACCGGTGCATGTAGAGATTCCCTCCGAACGTCCGGAGCGTTATTACGGTAAGGCAGTGTTCAACCGTGAGAAGATGTTTGAATACCTGCCTAAGAAGACTTACGACCAACTGGTCTACGCTATTGACAACAAGCAACCCATCTCGCGCGAACTTGCAGACAGCGTGGCAGCCGGCATGCAGAAATGGGCCATTGACAATGGTGCGCGCCATTATACCCACTGGTTTCATCCTCTGACAGGTGGAACGGCAGAGAAGCATGACAGCTTCATCGAGCATGATGGAAAAGGGGGAGTGGTAGAGGAATTCGACGGAAAGCTACTCGTGCAGCAGGAACCTGATGCCTCCAGTTTTCCAAACGGCGGCATACGCAACACCTTCGAGGCTCGCGGCTACTCCGCGTGGGACATATCCTCCCCGGTGTTCATAGTGAACAATACTCTGTGCATCCCCACGATCTTCATTTCATATACCGGGGAAGCCTTGGACTTCAAGACACCGTTGCTTCGTGCGCTAAACGCAGTCGATGAAGCTGCAGCCGATGTGGCACGTTACTTCGACAAGAATGTGAAGCATGTGAATTCATATCTTGGATGGGAGCAGGAATATTTTCTTGTGGATGAGGCTCTCTACAACGCCCGTCCTGACCTGGTGCTGACCGGACGTACCCTTATGGGGCATGAGAGTGCCAAGAACCAGCAGCTTGAGGATCATTATTTCGGAGCCATTCCGTCGCGTGTGGCGGCTTTCATGCTTGACCTGGAGATAGAATGCCACCGCCTTGGCATACCGGCTCGTACGCGTCATAACGAGGTCGCTCCAAATCAGTTCGAGTTGGCACCGATTTTCGAGGAGACCAATCTGGCCAATGACCACAACCTGCTCCTCATGTCGGTGATGAACGAGGTGGCACGTCGCCATAATTTCCGCGTCCTGCTTCATGAGAAGCCTTTTGCCGGTATCAACGGATCAGGCAAGCACAACAACTGGAGCCTTGGAACTGACACAGGCACCCTTCTGTTCGCTCCCGGCAAGACACCCCGCGAGAATCTCCGCTTCATCACGTTCGTGGCGAATGTCATGGCTGCCGTATACCATCATAACGGCTTGCTCAAGGCCTCTATCTCATCTGCGACCAATGCCCATCGCCTTGGAGCCAATGAAGCGCCCCCGGCCATAATCTCTATATTTACCGGCAAGCAGATCGCAGACATACTGTCGAAGTTGGAAACGAGTACTGAGGATGAACTTATCACTCTCGGTGGCAAAGAGGGCATAGACATGGGTGTGGCTCAGATCCCCGAGATCATGATGGACAATACCGACCGCAATCGCACCTCCCCCTTTGCCTTCACCGGAAACCGCTTCGAGTTCCGTGCAGTAGGATCCTCGGCGAACTGTGCATCGGCAATGATTGCGCTGAATGCCGCTGTTGCCGATCAGCTCAAACAGTTCAAGGCTCGTGTGGATGCCCGAGTGGAACGTGAGGAATCGCTTTACCATGCCATCCTTGAAGAGGTGAAGAAACTGGTCATAGAGTCCAAGCCTATCCATTTCGACGGCAACGGTTATAGCGATGAGTGGAAAGCCGAGGCAGAGGCTCGCGGACTTGACTGCGAGACTTCGGTTCCGAAGATCTTTGATGCCTATCTGCGTCCGGAGTCGGTAAAGATGTTCGGTGACACGGGTGTGTTCACTGAATTCGAGCTGCACGCCCGCAACGAGGTCAAATGGGAGACATACACAAAGAAGATCCAGATTGAAGCCCGTGTATTGGGAGACCTTGCGCTTAATCATATCCTCCCGGTGGCCACGCGCTACCAGTCCATGCTTGTGGACAATCTCGTAAAACTGAAGACACTTTTCCCGGTTGCAAAGGGCAATGAGCTTACCGCGCGCGACCTCTCCACGATAGAGCGCCTGTCTGAGCACATGTGTGTCATCAAGGAAGAGACCGAGCGCATGGTCAATGCCCGCAAGAGTGCCAACAAGATTGAAAACGAGCGTGAGAAGGCGATCGCCTATCACGACAATGTGGTTCCGGCCATGGAACGTATCCGCTACCACATAGACAAGCTGGAGCTTATGGTCGACAATGAGATGTGGCCTCTCCCGAAATACCGCGAAATGCTATTCATAAGATAATTACCATCCGCAAGACCGGCAACGCAGCCTCAAGGTTGATCGTCTGCCGGTCTTGCTTTCCAATAATGCTTAACCGGAATGGAACAACTCAAGCATGAATGCGGAGTGGCGATGATCCGTCTCCGCAAGCCCCTGGAATATTATCGTCGTAAATACGGGTCATATTCATATGCGCTTAACAAGCTGTATCTCCTGATGGAGAAGCAGCACAACCGTGGTCAGGAAGGAGCCGGGGTAGGAGTGGTGAAACTTCATTCGGAACCGGGTCATGAGTATGTATTTCGTGAGCGTGCGCTGGGGGCGAATGCCATTACCGAGATATTCTCCAACATATTGCCCCAGTTTGAACACGATGGCACGGATGGGTTGTGCCCTGAGGAGGTAGAGCGTCTTTCGCCCTTCGTAGGGGAAATATACATGGGGCATCTCCGTTATTCGACGACAGGGAAGAGTGGCATTTCGTATGTGCATCCGTTCCTTAGGCGCAACAACTGGCGTTCGCGCAATCTGCTGATGTGTGGGAATTTCAATATGACCAATGTGGACGAGGTGTTCAGTTCCATTGTTTCCAAGGGGCAACATCCGCGTATCTACAGCGATACGGTGGTGCTTCTCGAACAACTCGGATACGCCCTTGACAAGGAGAACCATAGGGTCTACCGGAAATTCCGCGATACTTTGGATGATCCGGCATTGGGATTGATGATAGAGGACAATATTGACATGACCAATGTGCTCAAAGGTGCAGCAGGTGACTGGGACGGCGGTTTTGTGATCTGTGGGGCAACCGGCTCGGGCGACATGTTTGTGCTTCGCGATCGCAACGGCATCAGGCCTGCATTCTACTATATTGACGAGGAGGTCGTGGTGGTGGCATCCGAGCGTCCTGTAATCCAGACGGTGTTCAATGTGCCGCGTGCGTCGGTGCATGAACTGGATCCCGGGAGTGCGCTTATGGTAAGCAAGCAGGGAAAGGTCGAGATCTCAGACATTTTGGGCATGGGGTTGAACCGGCGTTGCTCGTTCGAGAGGATCTATTTTTCCCGTGGCAGTGATGCCGATATATATCGCGAGCGCAAAGAACTTGGACGTCGGCTTGTACCGGATATTGTGCGTGCCGTTGACGGCGATCTGGATCATACGGTCTTGTCGTTCATCCCCAATACGGCAGAGGTGGCTTTTATTGGGCTTGTGGAGGGTTTCAACAGTTACCTTAACGATCTCAAGGCGGGAGCGCTGCTTAGAATGCAGGCAGAAGGAAATATGACACCAGAGAATGTTTCCAAGGTGCTTGACCGCAAATTGCGGGTGGAGAAAGTGGCCATAAAGGATATAAAATTACGCACCTTCATTGCCGAGGGCAATTCACGCAACGACCTGGCCGCGCACGTATACGATGTAACGTATGGTTGCGTGGAGGATGGCAAGGACTATCTGGTGGTGATAGACGATTCAATTGTGCGCGGTACCACTCTGCGACAGTCCATAATCGGGATGCTTGACCGTCTTAAGCCGAAAAAGATCGTCATAGTCAGCTCCTCTCCCCAGGTGCGTTATCCTGACTATTACGGCATAGACATGTCGCGAATGAGCGAATTCATCGCTTTTCGGGCATCCATTGAACTGTTGAAGGAGCGTGGCATGGAAAACGTCATAAAGGATGTATATGAAAATTGCCGCCATCAGATGGCTCTTCCTGCAGAAAAGCAGACGAATGCCGTAAAAGGGATCTATGCGCCTTTTACGCAGGAGGAAATATCACGCAAGATGGTTGAGATGCTGACACCGGAAGGTACGGATGCTGACATAGAGATTATCTATCAGAGCATTGACGGTCTTCATAAGGCTGTGCCGTCATGTCCGGGGGATTGGTATTTTTCAGGTGATTATCCCACTCCCGGCGGCAACAGGCTTGTAAACCTGTCCTTTATAAACTATTATGAGGGGAATCCCGATAAACGCTCGTGAGGCGCTGGGGTATATGGCAGTGTCGTCAGGTATTTACAGGACAAATTGTCCATGATCACGTGCTGCATACTGCAAATGAATGACCAAGACAGAAAACCCGGGCGGATCGTTTTTCAATGATCCGCCCGGGTTGTGATTATTCATTTAAGGGGCTGTCAGTTCCTCTGGGGATTAACTGATCTTATCAAGGATTCCACTGGGAAGCGACCATCTGCAGGCTGCTGCATCCGATAGTGCGGAGGTCAACGAGCTGGTTGAAACGGCAGTTGATGTATGTAAGAGCCTGGTCGAACGAAACATCAAGCGTGTTGAGCTGGTTGTGGTCGCAGAGAAGACGCTGCAGGTATGTCTGGTTGCTCAATGTCAGGCTTGTGAGATCATTGTATGAGCAGTCTACGAAGACGAGCTGCGGGCAATCATCCACTTGGAGCGAAGTGAGGTCGTTGTATGAGCAAACGAGGTCAAGAAGTACCGGGCAGTTGCGCATTCCGAGTGTCGTCATGTTGTTGTCGGAACAGATGAATGTGGAGAGCGATGGCAGGCCGCTGACGATGATCGATGAGATCTGGTTGTCATCTATGTTGAGGTTCTGAAGTTTCTCTACTCCGACGAGTGTAAGGCCGGTGAGCTTGTTGTAACCGCAATATAGATTTTTCAGGTTGGTACAATACTGGATGTTCAGCTCTTCAAGGTGGTTGCCCTGGCAATTCAGGGTCTTGAGGGTTGTGGAATTGGCAACATTGAGTTCTGCAAGTCGGTTGTTACTGATGTTGACAGTTTCGAGCATCGGTGTCTCTGAGATGTCAAGATCCGTAATGCGGTTCTTGTAGATGTTGAGTGTATTCAGTGCGGAGCATCCGGTAAAGTCGAAAGAGGTAATCTTGTTGCGCTGTGCATCAATGCGGGTGATTGATGTTGCGCCCTTAAGATCAAGCGACGTAATGGCGTTTCGTGAAACGTTCAGTTTGGTAAGTGCTGTAAAGCCTGAGAGGTTAAGTGAGCCGGCCAGATGTTTGTCGCTCCATTCGATGGCTGTGACACGGCCGTTCTCTACTGTCACACCTTCCCATGAGGAAGGATTCTTGAGATCGGAGATTTTGAGAGCTTCGGCATTTGTGGCGTGCTTTTCACCGGGGAGTGAAAGGAACTGCTGCAGCTGACGCAACTCGTTCTTGTCGATTTTCTGTGCTGATGCCGTCATGCATCCTACCATGACTGCGATCAATAAAAGAGCTTTTTTCATATCTAAATAGTTGTTAGAGGTTTTTTGTTTTCTTCATTATCTCTGCTTTTATTCTATTAACATTTGCATTTAACAAAAGGTTGAGCAGACGGTGAAATTATCTTGAAATTTTTGTGCGAGCCTGTATCAGGCAGCATTGTATTGTGCCTCAGGTTAATTCTGGGCATATTAATCAACGGTGCCGTGTCTTGATTTTTGTCAAAACACGGCACAATTCATGGGGGATATAGTTGGATGGTATGTGTGCTATTGTTTACCGAAACGGGCTTTAAGATCGGAGTGTTCCTGCTCCGCGAGTTCCCATAGCGACATTGCAGTCTCCAATGCCCTGGTCTTTGCCTGGTGCAGCTCGAATATGTCGCCGTCGGCTTCTCCGTTGGCGATTCGTTGTTCTATCTGAGCGATATCTTCTTCAGCCTTTGCGACTGCTGCCTCTGCCTCCTGTACTTTTTTCGCGGCGCGTTTCAGCATTTTATCGCGTTCGCGTTGTTCGGCATACGATAGGGTCGGAGCATTCTTTTGTTGTTCTTCCGAGGAGCGATCTGTAACTGGTGCGTTCCCGGAGGGGCTTTTCGGTGTTTTCTCTACGAGACGGTCTCCTCCTCCCGGCGATTTGCTTAGCTCCAGCTCCTGCAGGGAACTGATTTTCTTCTTTTCGAGGAATTCATATATGCCACCGAGGCATTCGCGCACTTTACCGCCACCGAATTCATAGACTTTCTCCACGAGCCCGTCCAGGAACTCACGGTCGTGGCTCACTACGATCACCGTACCGTTGAAATCCTTTATGGCCTGTTTCAGTATGTCCTTGGTTCTCATGTCAAGGTGGTTGGTAGGTTCGTCGAGTATGAGGAGGTTTACCGGTTGCAGCAAAAGCTTTATCATGGCCAGACGTGTCTTCTCACCTCCCGAGAGCACTTTCACCTTCTTGTCGGATGCTTCTCCTCCGAACATGAAGGCACCGAGCAGGTCGCGGATCTTTGTGCGTATGTCGCCCGTAGCCACATGGTCGATGGTGTCGAATACCGTGAGCGACTCGTCAAGCATCTGTGCCTGGTTCTGAGCGAAATATCCGATCTGCACATTATGTCCGATCTTCAATACCCCTGTGAAGGGTATTTCACCCATGATGCATTTCACAAGAGTGGATTTTCCCTCACCGTTCTTGCCCACGAATGCCACTTTCTCCCCGCGTCGTATAGTGAACGTGGCATTGGCGAATACCTGATGGTCGCCGTATGCCTTCCCGACATTGTCCGCTATCACAGGATAATCGCCCGACCGGGGAGCCGGAGGAAACCGAAGCGACAGGCGGGAATTGTCTACTTCGTCTATTTCAATCCGTTCTATCTTTGCGAGCTGCTTCATGCGGCTCTGAACTTGAACGGCTTTTGTGGCCTTGTATCGGAATCGTTCGATGAAAGCTTCCGTATCGGCTATCTCCTTCTGCTGGTTTAGATAGGCGCGCGTCTGCTGCTCGATTCTTTCACGACGCAGTTCCACGAATTTGGAATAGTTGACTGCGTAGTCATATATTTTCCCGCATGAGATCTCTATGGTGCGGTTAGTCACATTGTCTATGAACGCGCGGTCATGGCTGACGAGCACCACAGCTTTCGCTTTGGTGGCAAGGAATTGTTCGAGCCACTGTATGGATTCTATGTCAAGGTGGTTGGTCGGTTCGTCAAGCAGCAGGAGATCGGGATGCCTCAGTAGTAGTTTCGCTATTTCCACACGCATGCGCCATCCTCCCGAAAACTCTGCAGTGGGTCTGTTGAAGTCGGAACGCAGGAATCCCAATCCTATAAGTGTGCGCTCCATCTCGGCCTCATGATTCTCGCTCTGTTCCATCGCGAGATTTTCGGTGAGCAGGGATACTTCATCTATAATGCGGCGGTATGCGTCGGACTCGTAATCGGTGCGTTCGGAAAGTTGTGTGTTCAAACAGTCAAGCCTTTTTTGCATGTCATCAATGTGGCTGAACGTCTTGCGTACTTCTTGAAGCAGGGTTGTCTCGTCGGCAAGTTTCATCTGTTGCGGGAGGTAACCGATTGTTACACCTGAAGGTACCGCAACTCCTCCTGAGGTAGGAAGCTGCAGCCCTGCTATTATTTTCAGCATCGTGGATTTCCCGGCTCCGTTTTTGCCTACAAGGGCGATGCGGTCGCGCGGATTTATCACATAGCTTACATTGTCAAAGAGAGATTTTGCACTGAATTCTACTTTTAGGTTCTGTATAGCTATCACAGCCGTATGTGGTGAAATGTGTATTAAAAATCGGATTGTTGTTTATGGGAGGGCTTCTTCTTGCGGTGGTGTATGACAAGGCGTCGCCGGTCTGTTATGACAATGTCCATGGCCACATCGTGGTCTTCAGCCGGTATGTCCTCTCCGATCAGTTGGAAGTCATATCCGACCCCTATCTTGGTGGCGGATGTGGATCCGAGAAGCCTGTCGTAATATCCTTTTCCGCGTCCGATCCGGTTTCCGCGACGATCGTATGCGATGCCGGGTACTATGATAAGCTCTATGGCGCTTATGTCTACGGCGTTGTCGCCCGTTGGTTCTTCTATATGGAAAGCTCCGAGAGCCATCTTGGATTTTTCATACGGAAGTATGTCAAGGTTCACGCCGTTGACCCTTGGAAGGAAGAAATGCTTGCGTGCGCCCCATTTTTCAAGAAACTCACGGGTGGAAAGCTCGTCGGGTAAGGAATGATATAGAAGCACGTTTTCTGCCAGCAGGAAAGCTGCCGATTGTTCAAGGCGGTCGAACACGCATTTTGCCGCATATGCCTTTTCGGCCTGTGACAGGAGGCTTTTACGGGTCTTTACTTGGTTTCTTATATCGTTTTTATCCATGACGATTATGTTTTCCGGGGTGAGCGTTGGCTATTTATTTGCTGATACGGACGGTTTGTCTGTATTCTTTCCAGCGTTGTTTCCGGATGTATCATAGCGGTCATTGGTGACCGGGATATTTGCTCCTTCCTCCTGAATCTCCCTTACCGCACGGTTTACATTCGGGTCGATACGGTTGATCAGAGAGAAATAGGCGTTGTATCCCAATACATCGCGTGCAATCAGCGCTTTCAGTTGATTAACAATCAAATCGTGTGAAATGTTGATGTAATACCATCTTGCCTGCACTCCATTGCGTGTTGCGAAGTTCACGAACAGCCGGAGAAGTGAGTCGTCGGCGGGAAGGCGCTTTAGCAATTCCTCAACGTTGTCAGCTTCCTCGAGTTTATCCCGATTTTTGTCTACGTAATCAAAAGCGAACTTCTGAAGCAGACCGGCGTTGGCCACATTGAGATAATATGAGGTGATGCCGGAGGTGTCGTTGGGTACGAAAATATCGGGCATGATACCCCCTCCTCCATACACGGTGCGACCGTGGAGGGTGGTGAACTTAAGCTCGGTATCAAGTTTTATTGAGTCTTCGCTGAACATTTCCCCACGGTTGTAGCGGTCGAGTATGTCATGTCCGTACAGGGCGCTGTTGGAATAGTCTTTCTGTATGCAGCGACCGGACGGTGTATAGTAACGACCTATGGTGAGGCGTATGGCGCTGCTGTCAGGCAGTACCGACTGGCGTTGGATCAACCCCTTGCCGAATGATCGCCGTCCTACGATGAGGGCGCGGTCATTGTCCTGCAGCGCTCCTGCAAAAATTTCGGAAGAGGAGGCCGAGAATTCGTCTATGAGCACTACCACGCGGCTGTCCTTGAAGTTGCCGTTGCCGTCGGCCTGTACTCCGGAAGGGGAGTAGTAGTCGCGTCCGCGGGTGGTGGCTATGGTCTGTCCTCGTTCAAGGAACTCGTTGGCCATCAGGAATGCGATTTCCATGAATCCTCCCGAGTTGCCGCGCAGGTCGATCACAAAGTCCGTGGCTCCTTCCCTTTTTAGATCGTTGAGAGTCTGGAAAAATTCATCGTATGTGGTGCGCCCGAACTTGTTGACGCGAAGATAACCTATCTCTGGGGTAAGCATGTATCCGGCATCTACCGATGTGTTCGGCAGTTCGCCGCGTATGACATCGAATTGCAGTATTTTCTTGGATGTATGGCGTTTTATGCCGAGCTTGACCGGTGTTTCACACTCTCCACGTAGCTTTTTCAGCACTTGCTCGTTTGTGATCCCTATGCCGGCCACATCCTCTCCGTCAACTTTCACGATCCTGTCGCCGGCCTTTATTCCGATTTTTTCCGAGGGTCCCCCGGATACCACCTCCACTACAGTGATGGTGTCGTTGTTGATCATGAACTGCACGCCGATGCCACAGAACGATCCATCAAGCTCGTCGTTTACCGCCTGAAGTTCGGAGGCGGGAATGTAAGCGGAATGGGGATCAAGGTTTGAAAGAAGTCCGGGTATGGTATTTTCCAGTACGCTGTCAAGGTTCACCTTGTCAACATAGTCGTTTCGTATGAGATTGAGTATGGTCTGGAATTTCTTTTGTGTGGGTGTCGGGCCGGCATGATGGTTGAGCAGGTTGTCTGCAAACAGACCCGCAATGAAGGCAAAGGCTACGATGAGAGGCACCCAAGTGGATGTTTTCTTCAAATTATTCACAAAGCAGATGTATGGTGAAGTGGTCGTTGTGTAGGTTGTAAGACAGTCGTGTAGGTGAAGCCCCGCGCAATCGTCATGGATAATTCAACGTGTTCAGGGGCGTTCAGGTTCAAGATCGGTAATCTGTTCGCATTTTACCCCGGCACGCCTTAGAAGATCGACACCGTCGGTGATGCGATAAAGTTCGTTGAACACTACCCGTTCGATTCCGGCCTGTATTATGAGTTTCGCGCATTCAAGGCAGGGGGATGCGGTGATATAAAGTGTCGCGCCGGCTGAGGAATTGTTGCTGCGTGCCACTTTGCTGATCGCGTTGGCCTCGGCATGCAATACGTATGGTTTGGTAATGCCGGACTCATCTTCACAGACGTTCTCGAATCCGGATGGTGTGCCATTGAACCCATCGGATATTATCATGGAGTTCTTTACTATGATGGCTCCTACCTTACGGCGTTCGCAGTAAGAATTCTCAGCCCAGATACGTGCCATGCGGAGGTATCTGCGGTCTATTGTCTCCTGCTTTTCCGAGGAATAATGTCCCGTATGTGTATCGGTATGTTCGGTTGACATTTTGGTGTGACTGTTAGTAGCTTGCAAAGTTACTAACTTCCGCTCAAACTTCGTGCAATTTTCCGTGGCTTTTTGAGGTGGAATGTTTTTGGTGTATTTCGGTTTTCCGGGAAATTTTCCATGTGAAATTTTCCATGGAGGTTTGATGAGGGGCGTTTTGAAAAAAATAACTAACTTTGCAAATTAGAGTTCGTCTGCAGTATGCGGATGACAACGAAAAATTATAATGAATGAATTGTGACAATATCATGAGGATTAGGCGCATCGGCGTTACAGTATGTATGATCGCGGCTATGTTTTCCTTCTTCGGGATATGTGTGGCGCAGACAGCGGCAAGGAGTTTTGGAATCTCTGTGCCGTCTGTGGCCTCGCCTATAGGATGGCAGGCGGAATCGCATATGTTATCGGCCACGGAGGGTGTTGTGACTGTGACGGCCACGCTTGAGGATGGATGGCATCTATACGGGATGAAAATGCCGGATGGAGGGCCTCAACCGACACAGATAAGGTTTGAATTCCCCGCAGGTGTGGAAGCAACAGGCAAACTTACTGTAAATCGTACTGCCGTAAGAAAATATGATGATATGTTCGGTGCCGAGCTGGAGTACTGGGACGGCGCAAAGGTTACATTCACGCGGCATTTTAAGGTGAAAAACAGTCCGGACGGCAAACAGCTGAAGTGTGTTGTGCGTTTTATGGGATGTAATGATGAAACTTGCCTTCCCCCGCAGACCAAGACACTGACTGTCAAAATCAATCAAGCAAAATAATCAAAGTGATGACATACCGAAAATTTCTCCTGACGCTTCTACTGCTGTTTTTTGCGATGCAGTTGCCGGCTCAGAAATTGGAGCCTATAACCTGGGAAACTTCCGTAGAGAACAATTCCGCTACGGAGGCCACCTTGCGCTTTGCCGCAAGGATTCAGAAAGGATGGCACCTGTATGGATTTGACTTGCCTGAAGACGGACCGAACTCGACTTCAATAAAACTGGAGCTTCCGGAGGGTGTGACTGCGGAAGGGGATTTCGTGGCGGATCGTGCGCCGGTTGAAAAATTCGATCCGGTTTTCTCACTCAAACTGTCTTGGTGGGATACGGACGTGGTCTTTACCAGGAATCTGAAGATTTCTGACGGCATGTCGCATGAGATTTCAGGACAGATATTCTTTCAGGGATGCAATGACCAGACATGCATAAGCCCCCAGAAGATACCGTTTACATTGAAGGTCGGTACCGGGGAGATTGTCAAGGAGGGTGATGAGACCGGTGATGTCGCAAAAACTGTTTCCAAGCCTGCTGCACAGGCCGTAAAGGATGGCAATCAGGCAGACTGGTGGGCTCCAGTGGATATCACAGCATCAGACGTACCTTCGGAAAACGTATCGTCAAGTCCATTGTGGGTAATCTTCATATGGGGGTTCGGAGGTGGCCTTATCGCGCTGCTTACCCCTTGTGTGTGGCCACTCATACCTATGACAGTAAGCTTTTTCCTGAAAAAAAGCGGTAGCCGTCGCAGGCAGGTGGGTGATGCCATAATCTACGGTGTCAGCATCGTGGTGATATATCTCACTCTGGGGTTGATCATAACCGGAATTTTCGGCGCGGGGAAACTGAACGAGTTGTCTACCAATGCATGGTTCAACCTGGCTTTCTTCCTGTTGCTGGTGGCATTTGCAGTTAGCTTTTTCGGAGGATTCGACATTCAGCTTCCGGAGAAATGGCGTAATGGCGCCGATGCACGCGCTGAAAGGGCTACAGGGCTTTTGAGCATATTTTTCATGGCCTTTACGCTTGCGCTGGTATCATTCTCTTGTACAGGCCCGATCATCGGGACGCTGCTTGTGGAGGCGGCAACGATGGGAAATTTCGCCGGCCCTGCAGCCGGAATGGGCGGTTTCGCCGTGGCTCTGGCATTGCCGTTCACACTGTTTGCCATTTTCCCGTCGTGGCTCAAGGAGGTGCCACGTTCGGGGAGCTGGATGAATTCTGTGAAAGTAGTATTGGGATTCCTTGAGCTTGCGTTGTCGCTCAAGTTTCTGTCTGTGGCTGACTTGGCCTACGGCTGGGGTTTACTTGACCGTGAGGTGTTCATATGCCTCTGGGTGGTGATATTCGCAATGCTCGGTTTCTATCTGTTGGGCAAGATCCGGTTCAGTCATGACGTTCCGTTGGATCATGTGTCCATCCCTCGTTTCTTCATGTCGCTCGCTTCATTGTCGTTTGCGGTTTATCTTATTCCCGGATTATGGGGCGCTCCGTTGAAGGGTGTAAGCGCATTCGTGCCTCCGTTGTACACTCAGGATTTCAGTCTGTATACGGGAGGGATGTTTGAGGAATTCGATGACTACGACGAAGGGATGCGCTATGCGGCTGAGAACCATCGACCGGTATTGATCGATTTCTCCGGCCACGGATGTGTCAATTGCCGGAAGATGGAGGGTGCCGTATTCGATACCCCTGTGGTGACAGGCATCATCAAGGAGAATTTCGTGCTTATAAAGCTGATGGTCGACGAAAAGAAGGCGCTTCCGGAACCGATGAAGGTTGAGGAGAACGGTCAGGTGCTTACGTTGGAGACGGTAGGCGACAAGTGGAGCTATCTCCAGAGAGTCAAGTTCTCGGCCAATTCTCAGCCTTACTATATTATTCTTGACAATGAAGGGAAGGCTTTGGTGGCCCCCGCATACTATGACGAGAATGTGACAAAATTTGTGGAATGGCTTAATTCCGGCCTTGAAAGATATTCAGAACAATAATTCAACTATCAGATATTTATGATGGAAAGACATACACGTCAGGAAAAACTTGAGGCGCTCGGTCGTGTTCTTGATGTGCTTGACACGTTACGTGTGAAATGTCCCTGGGATGCCAAGCAGACCAACGATAGCCTTCGGCCAAATACGATAGAGGAGGTGTTTGAGCTGTGCGACGCATTGGTGCGCGAGGATGATGCCGAGATAAAAAAGGAACTCGGAGATGTGTTGCTGCATGTGTTCTTTTACTCGAAGATCGGGGAAGAGAAAGGAAAGTTTGATGTGGCCGATGTATGCGACGCTCTTGCAAACAAGCTGATATTCCGTCATCCGCACATATACGGCAATGTGCATGCCGATGATGCGCATCAGGTGGAACAGAACTGGGAGATCATCAAGTTGAAGGAACGGGATGGCAATCGCAGCATACTTGCGGGTGTGCCGTCGGCTCTTCCCGCTCTTATAAAGGCTTTCAGAATTCAGGAAAAGGCTGCGAATGCAGGATTTGACTGGGAAAAACCGTCGGATGTGTGGGAAAAGGTGCGTGAGGAGATCGCAGAGTTTGCATCAGAGGCGGAAGGCTTTCCGGGGAAGGATGCCATGAGCACTTCACAACATGCCCGTATGGAGGAAGAGATGGGAGACCTGTTGTTCTCGCTTGTAAATGCGGCGCGTCTATACGGGATCAGTCCGGATAATGCGTTGGAGCGGACAAACAAGAAGTTCATTTCCCGTTTCAACTACCTTGAGGGGAAGGCAAAGGAACAGGGACGCAGGCTCAATGACATGACGCTTGATGAGATGGAGGCATTGTGGCAGGAGAGTAAAAGAGTCAAATGACCGTTTTGACATTTACCCACTTTTGCAGTCCAATTATAATTAACAGCGTAAATAATTGACAGATATGAGAATTTTTAGAAATATCATACTGGCAGTGGCTTCGCTCACAGCATGCACTGCCTTCGTATTGCCTCAGAGAGCTTCTGGACAGGTGAATCAACTGGACGCGGACATCAATGTCATACCCGACAAAGTGATTAAGACCGATGACGGAATCCGTGTGTCGCTCTGCCTAATAGGCATTCCTCATACCTCGCAAAGGATAGACAGCGTTGACTTGAGGGTAGACAAGAAAACGTATCCGGCCAATGACATTGACGGGGTGGATTTCAAGCGCTATTTTCAGTTTGAGGATGAGGGTGTTATCACCATAGAGGTGGATTTTCCCTTCAAGGGTGCATTGCCAAAGAATGCTACATTGCTGTTCCATACGGTGAACGGCGACATAGAATCCCCTGCACGCCAGTGAGCGGGTCTCTCCCTGTGTATCGAAAAAAGGAATGATAGTTTGCGTAACTGAGAAACCGAGTGTGGCACGTGACATAGCTGCCGTGGTTGGAGCCACTATGTCGCGTGACGGATATATCGAGGGCAACGGATATAAGGTGACGTGGACATACGGGCATCTTTGTTGCCTTAAGGAACCTGCCGACTATACCGAATGGTGGAAGCGTTGGTCGCTCGGTTCGCTTCCAATGGTGCCTCCCCGTTTCGGTATAAAACTGATTCCCGAAGCCCGGTATGAGCATCAGTTCAATGTCATAAAGTCATTGATAGCGGAAGCCGACGAGGTGATAAATTGCGGTGATGCCGGTCAGGAAGGGGAGCTTATACAACGCTGGGTGATGCAGAAAGCCGACGTACATTGCCCTGTAAAACGTCTTTGGATCAATGACCTTACGGATGCATCCATACGTGAAGGGTTTGGCAATCTCATCCCATCTTCCGATAAGGACAACCTGTATCTTGCCGGGCTTTCACGTGCCATAGGCGACTGGTTGCTCGGCATGAATGCCACAAGGCTTTATTCCCTTAAATATTCCGAGCCGGGCAAGGTGCTGTCCATAGGTCGTGTGCAGACTCCGACGCTGGCAATGCTTGTGCAGCGCCATAAGGAGATCGCGGACTTCAAACCGGAGGATTTCTGGGAATTGAAGACGGTTTACCGTGGTGTGACCTTCAATGCCACCGCCGGGCGTTTCAACTCGGAGGAGAGTGCGGCGGAAGTGTCTGAGCGCATAAGCAGTGTGCCGATTGTCATAACGGATGTCACGGAAAAGAAGGGTAAGGAGGCTCCTCCAAGGCTGTTCGACCTTACTTCGTTGCAGGTCGAGTGCAACAAGAGATGGGGATGGTCTGCCGACGAGACTTTAAAGCTCATTCAGACGCTCTATGAAAAGAAGGTGACCACTTATCCGCGTGTGGACACCACCTACTTGAACGATGCCATATATGCAAAGGTTCCCGACATATTGCGCCGGATGACTCCGTATGCGGCACTCACTACACCGCTTCTCGCACAGGGCAAACTTCCCAAGAGCAAGAAGGTGTTCGACAACTCAAAGGTGACAGACCACCATGCCATAATACCCACGGGACAGTCTCCGTCAATTCTGGCCGGCAATGAGAAGCTTATGTATCACATGATAGCCCAGAGATTCATCGCGACGTTCTATCCCGATTGCGAGTTCATGTCCACGACCGTAATGGCTGAAACCGACGGGATAAAGTTCAAGGCTTTGGGCAAGGTGATAGTTAAGGCCGGATGGCGTGATGTTTTCGGGAAGGAGCAACGGCAGGAGGGGGATGGCTCCTCGGACGACCGCATCCTGCCTCCGTTCACTGTAGGGGAGAGCGGGTCGCATGAGCCGTCAGTGGTGAAAAAGACCACACAGCCCCCCAAGTATTACAGCGATGCCACGCTTTTGAGGGCGATGGAGACGGCCGGCAAGACGGTGGATGACGAGGAACTCCGCGAGGCCATGAAGATGAATGGCATAGGACGTCCGTCCACACGTGCAGCCATAATCGAGACATTGGTAAAACGTCGTTATATCTATCGGCAGCGTAAGAACATTATGGTCACACAGGCCGGAATCGACCTCATTGACACCATTGACGAGGAGCTCCTCAAAAGCGCCAAACTCACCGGAATATGGGAAAACAAGCTGCGGCAGATAGAGAACGGGACATACAGCGCCTCTGAATTCATTGAGGAGTTGAAGTCCATGATAGGGGAGATCGTGCATAATGTTATGACCGACAATTCAATGAAACGCATAGAAGTGGCCGATGAGGATTCGGCCAAATCTAAAGGGGGGCGGACACAGGATGGAGACGGTGCTAAAAAGCCGGCTCGCAAGCGTGCACCTGCCATAAAGTCGTTGGAGCAGATCGTATGTCCGCTTTGTGGCATCGGGCATATATTGAAAGGTCGTCAGGCATATGGCTGTTCGAGATACGCTACAGGGTGCGGTCTGAAATTGCCTTTCGAGGAATTCGGGGCAGACCTTACCCCGACGAAACTTGCATCTGCAATAAGGAAAAAGTTCAAGTCGTGACCACGCATGTGGGATTGTGTGCGGGAAACGGTTGGATAACATATTCATGAATAGGGCAATGAGTTTTAATGATTTGATTCAATGGATAGTAGTTGGAGTTATTGTAATGATAGCCCTGATTCTGGTAGCGAGAAAAATAATCAGATTCCGTAATAGGGTGAAATACGGGGAGTCGGACTCGTGTGGGTGCGGTTGTGCGGGTTGTACGCAAGATTGCGGAATAAAGAAGAAAAACAAAAGGGAAAAATCATAGGTAGTGCCATGGATAACAGAAGCTTTGTCGGAAGTCTTGCGCAAAGACTCGGATGTGATGCGGCGACAGCGGCAAGATTGATAGACGGATTCGGTATGATACTCCGTGAACAATGTGGTGAGGAGAATCGCGTGGCGATTCCCGGATTCGGCACGTTTGAAGGGGTAAAGCATGACGAGGAGATAACAACGGATCTTGTTTCCGGGAAACGTATGCTCCTGCCCCCTTCAATAGAGGTGCGATTCGCCGCAGGAGGCATGTTGAGAAAGAGAGTGAAAGGAGGTAAGGGATGAGCATACTTCCTTTGCCCGTGATTGTGGCGCAGCTGACAAAGATAAACGGATGCACAGAGGAGTTGGCAAAGGCTTTTCTTGTGGAGTTCGCCGACCTGATTGGGGCGGAACTTGCGGAATGCGGTTTTGCCGAAGTAAAGGGTATCGGTACTTTTCAGAGGATAGACGTCGGGGAGGCTCCCACCGTGGAGTTCTGTCCGGATCCTTCTCTTGCCGAGGCTGTCAATCTGCCCTTTACGATGTTTGAGCCGGTAGAGCTTGATGATGATGTCACGTCTGAGATGCTGGATGCAGTCGCGGAAGAAGCTGAGGCCGAGACTTCCGTGATGCCTCAAAAAATGGATATTCACCTGAGCGGGATGGTAGTGGATGCCAATGAAATGCCTGACGAAGAGGCAACTCGTCTCGTTGACAAGGAGGATGTGACCGAAAAAAATCCTGATACGTCTGTTGTCCAAAAGGAGAATGTGCAGCAGAAGCCGCAGGAACAACAGGAAAATGCGCAGGATGAACGGAAACCTGATGAAGGGGGGCCGAACGTAGGAACGCGTTGCCGTCAACCGTCAATTAACGAGAAAATGGCGGAGAGACGTCGTGAAGCGCCCAATGTGACATACGAGCGTATCATAGAGAAAGAACGTGTGGTTGAAAACAGTAGCCGTCATACGATGAATATAGTGCTGACAGCCTTCCTTTCATTGTTGGCTGGTTTGCTGATAGGTTTTTTCGCATACGATAAGTTAAACTTACACGGGGTGAAAAGTGTTAACATATCAGCTGATGACGTACAGGTTTATCATGCAGTCAAAGATGTGGTCGAAATCGAGGCGGTTGAAGCTGATTCGCTGCCGGTTGCAGTCGCACCTGTCTCTACTCCGGAAATACCGGTTACAGAAAATCATGCCGATAGCGGGGACGGGATCAATGGCGCGAAGACTGGGGCTGTAGTGACAGATACAGTGCGTTCGGGACGCTTCCTTACCACCATGGCGCAGAGGCATTATGGAAAGAAGAAATTCTGGGTATATATATACTTGGAAAACAGCGACAAACTTGGTGATCCGGATCTCATTCCTCCGATGACCGTCGTCACCGTCCCTCCTGCTGAAAAATACGGGATCCAACCCGGAAACAAAGCAAGCGAGCAGGATGCCGAGAGAAAAGCCGTGGAGATCATGAGCCGTTATTCTAAAAATTGATAACTCTTAATAGAGTTAAACGCAATTAAGAAAAAATTAACACTCTTGTTTCACAGTTTGGAGCTACGATTTTATATTTTTGCACTCACGTTGTGAATATGTGCAATATATCATAATTGGATATATGCTTTCGCATATATCACTTGGGGCGGGAGCGGGAAATTTGAAAGAAAATAAAAAGACTAACTGATAAACAATTATGAGTGAAACGGTAAATATTCGCGAGCTTAACGACCTCGTGGCGAGTAAAAATGATTTTGTCAATCTCATCACGCGGGGCATGGATCAGACCATCGTGGGTCAGAAACACCTCGTGGAGTCGTTGCTGATAGCGTTGCTGTCAAATGGCCATGTTCTCCTTGAAGGCGTTCCAGGTCTTGCAAAGACATTGGCCATAAAAACGCTTGCCCAGCTTATAGATGCCAAGTACAGCCGCATACAGTTTACCCCCGACTTGCTTCCAGCCGATGTTCTCGGTACTATGGTGTATAGCGTTAAATCAGAGCAGTTCCAAGTGAAGAAAGGCCCTGTTTTCGCAAACTTCGTGCTTGCCGATGAGATAAACCGTGCTCCGGCCAAGGTGCAATCAGCTCTCCTTGAGGCCATGCAGGAACGTCAGGTGACCATCGGAGACCATACTTTCCCGCTTGATGAACCGTTCCTCGTAATGGCTACCCAGAACCCCATCGAGCAGGAGGGAACCTATCCTCTTCCCGAAGCTCAGGTAGACCGTTTCCTTCTGAAGGTGGTCATAGGATATCCTACTCGCGAGGAGGAGAAGCTGATTATCCGTCAGAACATTACCAACGAGAAAAAGACCGTGCGTCCTTTGCTGAGACCGGAGGAGATCCTTGAGGTTCAGAAGATTGTTGAAAAAATCTATATAGACGAAAAGATTGAGCGCTACATCGTGGATATTGTATTTGCCACGCGCGTACCGGCAGAATACGGTCTCAAGGATCTTGGAAGCATCATATCGTTCGGAGCGTCTCCCCGTGCCTCCATTTCGTTGGCACGTGCAGCCCGTTCGTATGCCTTCCTGCATCAGCGCGGCTACGTGATTCCGGAAGATGTCCGTGCCGTTTGCCATGATGTGCTTCGTCATCGCATCGGGCTTACCTACGAGGCTGAGGCCAACAACATCACTGCCGACGAGATTATTTCGGAAATCCTTGACAAGGTAGAGGTGCCTTGATGGCAGGTTGTCTCAGCCTGTGAAATAGGCGGCGGTCGTCTGTGATGCCCGCCGCCGTAACATAACTACATCATGCCAAGTTCAATTATCTAATCGCTGATGGACGCAAACGAACTACTAAAAAAGGTAAGACGCATAGAGATAAAGACCCGCGGACTTTCACAGAACATATTCGCGGGTGAATATCATTCTGCTTTCAAAGGTCGCGGCATGACCTTTTCGGAGGTGCGCGAATATCAGTATGGCGATGACATACGTGACATTGACTGGAATGTGACAGCCCGTCATAATCATCCGTACATCAAGGTCTATGAGGAGGAACGAGAGCTTACGGTGATGCTCCTCGTGGATGTGAGCGGTTCCCGTCTTTTCGGTGCCGTCGGGGAGGAGAAGCGTGAAATGATAGCGGAAATAGCTGCCACGTTGGCATTTTCCGCGATACAGAACAATGACAAGATCGGTGTCATTTTCTTTTCCGACAAGATCGAGAAATTCATTCCACCCAAGAAAGGCAGGAAACACATACTTTTCATAATCAGGGAACTGATAGACTTTACTCCGGAGAGCAAGGGTACCGATATCGGTATGGTGTTGAAATATTTTTCAGACGCGTTGAAAAAAAGATGCACCACTTTCCTGATTTCGGATTTCATTGACGACAAGGATTATTACAAGGCTCTTTCCATTGCGTCCAACAAACATGACGTATATGGGATACAGGTGTATGACAAGCGCGATTCGCAGTTGCCTGATGTAGGATTGATGCGCGTGGGGGATCTCGAGACCGGGCGTGAGCTGTGGGTGGATACCTCCTCCAAGAAAGCGCGTAACGAATATGGCCGCTGGTGGTATGAACGCCAGCAGGTGATGAGCGATACTCTGAAGCGATGCGGGGTGAACATAGCTTCGATCGCCACGGACGAGGATTATGTGTCATCCCTTATGGGGCTTTTCAAACGTCGAGGCTGATCATCTCCTCCGACGGTTTTTAAGAATAGAATCGGAAGAAAACATATATATGAGCATTTTAAAATCCGGCATATGTGCTTTGGTGCTTGCCACAGCGTTGTGGCATGGCGCTTTTGCAGTGGATGCAGTTCCACGGCCTTCTGTTACGGCTGCCATTGACTCAAGCCAGATCACGATGGGATACCGTACGGCGATCAAGGTCGACGTGGTTGACAAAGCCGGTTCTCCGGCACAACTGGTAGTTGACAAGTCCGTTTTCCCTTCTGAAGTCGAGATCGTGGACTGGGTGGATGGAGACACCGCCGACCTTGGTAACGGCATGGTGGAGATCAAACGAGCGCTTGTCGTGCAACCGTTTGACTCCGGTGTATATACAATTCCTCCGTTTCTTCTGGTAAACGGGCCTGATACCGTCCGTTCCAAGGCGTTGACGTTGAAGGTCAACCCTGTTGACGTGAGTTCCATGTCGGATATAAATCCGCTGGCTCCCCCGGCTTCGTTCCATAGCAAGTGGTACGACTGGCTGCCGGACTGGATTACAGAATACTGGGTATGGTATCTGCTTGGGCTGCTTGTGATAGCAGGCGGTATCTGCGGGTATCTGATATTCACCAAGAAGATGACGGTGGCCATTCTGCCACAGAAGAAGCGTCTGCCGCCGGATCAGGTAGCATTGACGCGCTTGAACGAGCTGAAGGACGCTCAGTTGTGGGAGAAAGGGCAGGAGAAGGAGTATTATACCCGCCTTATAGACATCCTCCGAGAGTACTTGCAGGAGCGTTTCGGCATAAACGCCATGGAGATGACTTCTTCTCAGATTCTCAAGGCATTGCGTTCCAATGAGGAGACGCGTATGCCGCAGAAATATATGGAGCGAGTAGTGGAGATTGCCGATTATGTAAAATTCGCGAAAGTGCGCCCGATGCCGGACGACAATGTGCGTTCATGGCAGAACGCGTTGCAGTTCGTGGAGGATACAAAACCGACCGAACCCGCAGAACCGGAAGAAACCGAAGGCTCTCAGGGAGATGTGGAACCTTTAAAAGGAAAGGATAAGAGATGATTCATTTGGCACATCCTGGCGTATTATGGCTGTTCCTGCTGTATGTACCTATGATTGGATGGTACATATGGAAGCACCGTACGGCACATGCCGCCCTTGAAGTATCTACCGTGCAGCCGTTCGCACGCATGAAGCGTCCCATGAAGCAGTATATGCAGCACCTGTTGTTCGCATTGAGACTTCTGGCGATAGGATGCCTGATCGTGGTTCTTGCCCGTCCGCAGACCCGGGATGCCTGGCAGAAATCGCGCACCGAAGGCACAGACATGATCATAGCACTTGACATCTCGTCGAGCATGCTTGCGAGGGACTTCAAGCCAGACAGGCTTGAGGCTGCGAAGAAGATAGCTGCAAAATTCATAAACGGACGTGAAAGCGACAACATGGGGCTTGTGGTATTCGCCGGTGAGGCTTTTACCGGAGTGCCAATGACCACAGACCGTGCAGCCCTGACCAACTACGTGACAGCCCTTAGCCGCGAGATGCTTGAGGACGGTACCGCTATCGGTGACGGACTTGCCACATCCATAAATCGAATCAAGGACGGAAAGGCAAAAAGCAAGAGTGTGATATTGCTTACCGACGGTTCGAACAACACCGGCATAGTCGCTCCACTTACAGCAGCCGAGATAGCTCACAAGATGGGTATAAAGGTGTATACCATTGGAGTAGGAACCAATGGCACCGCGCCTTATCCGCAGGTGAACATGTTCGGTCGCATAGAATACGTGCCGACACCGGTAGTGATTGATGAGGAAACACTCAAGCAGATAGCTTCCATTACAGGGGGCAAATATTATCGCGCCACCAACAACAAGGTGTTGAGTGAGATCTTTGACGAGATAGACAAACTTGAGAAGACGGAACTTGATGTGCGGAATTTCTCCCATACGGAAGACAATTATCTGCCATGGGCGCTTGCCGCACTGGGTCTATTCCTTTTGGAGCTGATACTCCGACATACATGGCTGCGCACCATTCCTTGACGGTGAGCATAGCCTGATTGACTATAAACGGATAAACATAAACTGTATAAAATGACGTTTGCATATCCATACCTGCTATATCTGTTGTTGCTCGTACCAGTCATCTTTGGATTGTGGTATTGGGCACGTACCGCCAGGCGCGCAAAGTTGCGCCGATACGGTCAGCTTGAGCATCTGCAGCATCTTATGCCGGAGGCATCCAAATATATGCCTGCGGTTAAAATCGCCCTGGAGCTGTTGGCGCTTGCCTTCCTGATCGTGGCCGTGGCCAGACCCCGGGCTGGTGAGAAGGAGGAGGTGGAAAACACTTCCGGCATAGAGGTGATGATAGCCTTTGACGTGTCACGTTCGATGCTTGCTTCTGCAACGGACGATCCCAACGGAGTATCACGTCTTCAGCGTGCCAAATATATCCTAAACCGGCTTATGGACAAGCTTGACAATGACAAGGTGGGTCTTATTGTCTTTGCCGGTGAGGCGTATACCCAGCTACCGATAACGACCGATTTCCTTTCAGCACGCATGTATCTGGACGAGATCTCAACCGATATGGTGCCTACTCAGGGTACTGCCATCGGGACTGCGATCAATATGTGCATTCATTCTTTCTCCCCTGACGAGGAGGTAAACAAGGCCATAATAGTGATAACCGACGGGGAGAACCATGAGGGTGATGCACTTGAGATGGCCAAATATGCCGAAGGTCTCGGAATCGAGGTAGACGTGATCGGTGTCGGATCATTGAAAGGTGCTCCCATACCGCTTGACGGTCGTCGCGGGGAGTTCCTTAAGGATGAAGCCGGTGCTCCCGTTACCACATACTTGAACGAAAGCATGGCCAAGGAGATAGCATCAGCCGGTGGGGGCGTATATATCAACGGCAGCGGCTCGAAGGCGGTGGATCAGCTTGTGGAGAGTCTTGACCAGATCAAGAAAAGCGATTTGCAACATGTGACGTACAAGGCAAGTGCCGAGCAGTTCCCTGTCTTCGTGTGGATCGCAGTGATATTGCTTGTGGTAGATGCGTTCACAATGCCCCGTAAGATAGGGTGGCTGAAACGCTTTACATTCTTCCATAAGTCTGAAAAGTAAAAAATAACCAAAGGAGACAATGAACAAGTCAATCTGCATATTACTAAATGTCGCACTGGCATTGGCGTCAAGTGGCGTTGTGTGCGCGTGCAGCGACGCTTCCGAGGATGGTAGCGCTCCTGCGGTTTCCACAAAGCGCGAAAGAAATTCAATAAAGGACGGAAACGAACTTTATGAGCAGAAACGGTATGCCGAGGCCGAGGTAGCGTACAAGAAAGCCCTTGAGGAGAATCCGGATAACGCAGTGGCCCAGTTCAATCTTGCATCCTCCTACCTGAAACAGCGTGGCGAGGATCTGGCAAACAAGGGTGACTCGCTTGTGCGTACCGCAGACGGGATGCTTGCCCGTCTGGCAGAGGCTCCAGAGTTGGCGGAACCATCCTTTTATGACCGTGGCAACGTGGCATACAAGGGTGAGGACTATGCATCGGCGATAGAGATGTACAAGAATGCACTGCGTCGTAATCCCGAGAACAATCAGGCTCGTGAAAATCTCCGACTGGCTCAATTGAAGAAACAGGAACAGGATCAGCAAAACCAGGATCAGGACAAGGACGAAAATAAAGATCAGGATCAAGACAAGGATCAGAATCAGGACAAGAACCAGAACCAAGATCAGAATCAGGATCAGGATCAGAACCAAGATCAGGATCAAAACAAGGATGAACAGGAGAATCAGCAGGACAAGCAGGACAAGCAAGACCAGAAAGAGAAGGAACAGAAGCAGCAACAAGGAGGTCTCAGCGATGCAAGCGCCCAGCAGATCCTGAAAGCGATGGAGGACAAGGAAAACGGCACGCGTCAGAAGGTGGAACTTATGAAGCAAAATGAAGAGAAGCGTGCCAACCGCCGTACCACGGCCAAGCCTTGGTGATATTATGGCTGACTTGACAATGGAAAATCACGGCGACGTTTGCTGCCATATATAAGCTATTCTAAGACTTACTTGAATCGACATATGAAAAAGAAGGTGTTATTGACATTGGGCGTGGTGATGGCCACGGTGTTGGGGCTTTTTGCCCAGACATCGTTTCAGGTGATCCCACCCCGCAATGTGATTGCCGGCAATACGTTTTATGTTACTTATCGTCTCACCAACGGCAACGGCAGCGGAATCGATGCGCCTGCCGTGGCTGGTTGCAAGCTCCTGAGCCCGCGCCCTGGCGTAAGCACTATGCAATCGGTGGAGATCATTAACGGTCATCAGACATCGAGCACGACAGAAGACTATACCTATACTTACCGTGCCGAGAAGGAAGGCACATATACAATTCCGGCTGCTTCGATACAGTCAAACGGCAAGACTTACCAAAGCAAGCAGGCACAGTTCAAGGTGCTTCCTCCGGACCGCAATGCAGCCCGGCAACAGGCTCAGGGAGGCGGTTTCGGGTATCCTGCTCCCACGATAGACAATCCGTCGAGCCAGGATAACGCGTCGATAGGAAAGAATGATATATTTGTGCGCGTCATCCTCAACAAGAGCCATGCATACGAAGGTGAGGCCATAGAGTGCACGTTGAAACTGTATACCAAGTTCGAACGGATCAATTCCTTCATGGTCACTTCTCCTCCTACCTATGATGGTTTCCTTATAGAGGAACTTGACACACAGGCATCCCTTAATGAGGTAGAGCATTACAACGGCCAGAATTATATCACCGCTGTGCTAAAGAAATGCATAATATATCCTCAGAAATCAGGAAAGCTCACTATAAATTCCGGCAAATACGACCTTAGCGTGGTTCAGCTCGAGAGAGTCTCCAACGGGTTTTTCATCTCGGCACGTCCCGTAGAGAGGTCGGTGCAGCTTCAACCGTTCAGCCAGACCGTAGAGATCTCACCGCTGCCCCAGGGTGCTCCTGCAAGTTTTTCAGGGGCTGTCGGCAGGTTTACATTCGAGAGCCGGATGAGTTCCACCGAGCTTCGCACGGGTGAGGCCGCCTCATTGGAATATATTATAACCGGTACCGGAAACATAAAGTATCTCAAGGCTCCCAAGCCGGCAATCCCGAATGAGTTCGAGCAATATACACCCAAGATCGAGGAGAATAGCCGCGTGACCGGAAATACAATGACCGGTACGGTAACGGCGGAATATACCATAGTGCCGCAGAGTGTGGGAGAATTCCGTATTCCGGCTCAGGAATTCAGCTATTTTGATCCCGGGAAAAAGGAGTATGTGACGCTTTCCGCTCCCGGCTATTCCCTTAAGGTAGCCAAAGGCTCCGGGACAACCTCATCGGTGGATCAGCGCGACATAGAGGCCAAGAATCTGGACATACTTCACATAAAGTTGGGGAACAAGTATCCCAGTGCCAATCACACCCCGGTGATTCGTTTCTGGTGGTATTGGGCCATATTCGGTTTGCTTCTGCTTATCATGATTGTTGCGACATGGGCTTACGGGCGACATATGAAACTTGAGGCCGATGTAGTCGGGCGTCGCACGTCGCAGGCGAACAAGGTAGCGCGCAAACGCCTGAAGGCTGCCGAGAAGTTCATGCATGCACATAAAAGCGAGCAATTCTATGAAGAGATGCTGAAAGCCATGTGGGGATACCTCAGCGACAAGCTGAATATGCCGGCATCACAGCTTACAAGGCAGAACATCGTAGACACGCTCTCGCAGCGCGGGGTTTCCCAGGAGATTTCCGAGAAGGTGATAAAGATCCTGGATGATTGCGAGATGGCACGTTATACCCCGGACTCGTCCCTGGACTCCTCGGTAGAAGCGCTCTACAATGAGGCGACCGATGCCATCAATTCAATGGAAAAGAGCCGGATAGCAAAAAAATAACCACAGACATGAAGAAGTTTTTTTCAATCACAATATTATCCGCATTCATGCTTTGTTCGCCTGTATCGCTCAAGGCACAGAATGCCGGTAACGATGGGGCTCCCGACGGGCATCCTGAAGCCGAAGTCCTGACGGAAAACACGGTTTCCGACCAGCACTCGCCTATAAATGCTGTGTCCGGCGAGGTGCTTGCCGAAAAGGCTGATTCGGCCTATGCGGCAGATAATTTCGTTCTTGCCGAACAGCTTTATAAGGCAGCAATGGAGGCAGAGGGCACTTCGGCTGCGCTCTTTTACAACCTCGGGAATGCCTATTACCGTCAGGGAAATCTTGGTATGTCTCTTGTTAATTACGAGCGTGCATTGAAACTTGACCCCACAATGGAAGATGCGCGTGTAAACCTTGAGTTTGTAAAGACAAAGATCACTGATCGCCAGATAGACAGCGGTTCGATAATGACAAGGGTCTGGGACGGCATAACAGGTTTTTTCAAGGCCGATACATGGGCATGGATAGCGATAGTGCTTTTCGCAATCTTCCTCGCCGGGGCATGCACCTACCTGTTCTCATCGGTTGTGATGGTTAAGAAGGTAAGTTTCTTTGGCGGCATAATCGTATTTTTCCTTTGTGCGGGAGCAGTGATTGTGTCTTTTGCGGCAGCCAATCGCGTAGAGAATGACCGGTTCGCCATAATCCTTTCTCCGTCGGCCCAGCTTTCCACATCTCCGCGTGAAGCTCGCACCCAGTCGGAAGAGGCGTTTCTCCTGCATGAAGGGACAAAGGTCGAGATCGTTGATTCGGTGAGCGGTACTGCTGAAGGGGTATGGTACGAGGTAAAAGTCGGCCATGGCGAGAGAGCGTGGATAAAAGCCGCAGAGGTGGAACGCATATGAGCCAAATTTCGCCAAACCAAGAAAATTTGCTGCTTGTATTCCTATAATTGTTTGATTGCGTAACCATTAGCGGGGTGACGGTTGAAAGTATGTTATAGAACATGCCAAATTGATTTGGAAAAGAGAAATATGTTATTTAAATTTGAACTCCACCCAAGCAACTACCGGTGATCAGGCTTGATTTGACGATATTGCAGTGGTGTGAGCATTGATAAAAAACTATTAACCCTCCAAAAATAAAAGAACATGACAAAGACCATCACTTTCAACGACCTGCGTCGCCTGAAGGACAGTCTGCCCGATGGAGCGACAAGCCGCATTGCTGACAAGCTAAACATTACCGCTCAGACCGTCCGCAACTATTTCGGCGGTTCCAACTATGAGTTTGGAAAGAACTGTGGTGTCCACATAGAGCCGGGTCCCGACGGGGGCATAGTGGTTCTTGACGACACCACGATCTATGATATGGCTGTGGCTATCCTCGAAGAAGAGGAGCAGAGCAAGGAGCAATAAAGCCGAAAGGCATACATCCCTCCCGACCCCAAAACAATCGCGCTTTATGAGCCGGCTTTTATGGCGGCACCTTAAGGCGCGGTTTTCTGTTGAAATCAGATGTAAACTATTATAATATGACGCCGAACCGACTTATTACCTTAGCCATACATACGTATGAAAAAGCTTTGCCGATAAAGAATCTCCTGGAAAGGGAGGGACTTCATGTGGAATTGAACAATGTGAACCTTGCGTCGCCGGTAGTGTCGGCCGGTGTGCGGATCCGTGTGCTTGAGGCTGATCTCCCCCTTGCACTCAGAATCGTGGAGAATTTTGAGATTTTCGCCGTTCCCGATACGGATGTCATTTCCGAGAAGAGGAAGATACTTGTTCCGACGGATTTTTCAGAATGTTCGTTCAATGCGGCGATGCCGGCCATTCGCATTGCGGCCAGGCTTAAGTGCGAGATAGACTTCATCTATTCCTATATTACCCCTGTAGGAAGGGAGGATGTGCAATTGTCGGATGTGTACGATTATGAGATGGCCGATGTGGAGGCATCCCATATGTTGCAGACTGAGGCTGAAAGTCTTATGTCACGCTTCGCAGAACGAATCAGAGAGGTCATGAAGGAGGGGCGTATACCGGTTGTTAAGTTTGGCACTGTCGTGACTGAGGGCTTGCCTGAAGAGGTGATATTGGAATATACCCGTGAGAACAAGCCCGTGATGGTCGTAATGGGTACACGTGCCGCGCAGAAGAAGGAGTCGGAGCTTATCGGGAGTGTTACGGCGGAGGTGTTGGACGGATGTCGCGTCCCTGCTTTTACCGTTCCGGAAACTGTGGATTCATTTGGCTTGGGCAATATGAAAAAGGTAGCCTTTTTCTGCAATCTTGATCAGGAGGACATGCTCGCCTTGGATGCATTGTATAGGTTTTTCCCAGACATGCACCTTGATGTCACTCTTTTCAATGTGCCCCGTCGCAGCTTTAGAAAGTCCATAGTTCCGGCAAGACAGACTGCTGACAACCTGCTCAAATATTGCCGTGAGCATTTTGCAAATTACAGCTTCACTTTGGGTTCCGTTGAGTTGCCGATCAGTGAAGAGCAATTCCGCGCCCCTGACGGTAAGATGGATTATGACCTGTTATGCATGCCAAATAAGCGAAAGAGCGTTTTCCTTCGTGTGTTCAATCCGTCGCTTGCCCATAGGGTCTTGTTCAGGGCAGACATACCGATGATCGTAATCCCCGTGTAGGTCTTATGGGAAAGGACGCGATGCCGGCTTTGAGCATAATAATGCCGGTTTACAATGTGGAACGCTATCTGCGCGAGGCGATCGAATCTGTGATGTCACAGACATATGCCGACTGGGAGCTTCTGCTTGTTGATGACGGCTCCACTGACGGATGCCCCGCCATATGCGACGAATATGCCGACAATGACTGGCGTATAAAGGTGATACACAAGGAGAACGGCGGTCAGGGCGCTGCACGCAACGACGCATTGGCAATGGCTCGTGGACGTTATGTAGGGTTTGTGGACAGTGACGACTGGATAGAACCATACATGTATGCCAGGCTGATGGAGGCAGCCTTGATGGCGGACGCTGATATGGCGTTATGTGGCTATTATCTTGACTTCAAGGGATTGCAAAAGGTCAAGGCACCGTTACCCGAAGCGGGGACATATGACGGCAGCGAACTTATGCGTGAGGGATATCTTGACAGGAAAGTCCAGAGTATATCCTGTGACAAGATATTCCGGAGAGAGATAGTCAGCGACGGATATCCCTCGCAGCGCTATTTTGAAGACCATGCCACGATGCTCGGATGGTATGCAAAGGTGCGGAAGTGGGTTGTCGTACCGGAGCCTATGTACCATTACAGGATGAGGAGATCGGGGGTGACAAACGGATTCAGTGTGGAGAAGCGGATGGCAAAGTTTCATGCAGACCTTGAAAGGGCGCGTTACATATCAAGCCTTGCATTTGAAAAGCATCGGATGACCGATGCCGAGATTGGTGGAGCGGTTGTAGCAAGTGCGGTAGGAACAGCGAAGTCTATTGCACGGAGTTGCGGGGACAGTGCCATGGTAGACCATCTGATTGCCGGCATCGTTTCTGACAGCAAGGCTTATTTCGGCTCTTGTCGCGGTGTGCTTTCATCAAAAGTCCGTGGGAGATATGAGTCCATGCTCAGGAATCCGGTATGGTTCCGTATAAAGATGAGACTGGAAAGGCTGTTTGTGTTTGCCGGTAACAGGAAAGAGAAGTTGCTGTATGATTGACAAAAGAAAAATGAGGGTTTCGTTGATAGTGTCGACCTATGAGAATCCGGAGTTCCTGTACCTGACGCTGAAGAGTGTGATGAACCAAAGGCGTCTTCCGGATGAGGTGTTGATCGCAGACGACGGTTCCGGGGAGGATACGCGTGCATTGGTGGAGGAGATGGCGGCTGAGGCTTTTGTGCCGTTGCGGCATGTATGGCATCCCGACGAGGGGTTTCGTTTGGGAGCAATAAGAAACAAGGCTATAGCATCTGCGGATGGTGACTACGTAATACAGATAGATGGTGATATAGTGCTGCATCCGTCGTTTGTCCTTGACCATGTGTCAATGGCTCGTAGGGGTTGGTTCCATTCCGGAAGCCGTGTGATACTTTCTGCCGCCACAACCGGGGAGATGTTGTCAAGGAAAATTGTTGAACTTCCCGAGGGAGCACCTGAACACAATAATCCCAATGGCAGACGCATGCCTTGGCTCATGCATATGATGCGCAGGTATAAGAGTGGTGACGGGGGTTATGTGCGGGGTTGCAATATGGCTTTCTGGAGGGAAGACCTTCTGAATGTGAACGGGTACAATGAAGAGATTCAGGGTTGGGGGCGCGAGGACTCCGAGCTTTCCTACAGGATGATAAATTCAGGGCTGAAAAAGGGGTTCGTGAAGTTCGGGGCGATAGAGTACCATCTTTTTCATAAGGAAAACTCCAAGGATAACGATCCCCGCAATATTGCTCTGATGGAGCATGCTCGTAAATCGGGTATAACTGAAGTGCCAAGAGGGATATATGATCTGAGTGGTGATTGATATAATACAGTCTTTTCTTGCCGGAAAGGGGACGGACGAAATTTTTTATCCGCCCGTCTTTAAGAAATTTTTTTCTTTTTGATTGAGAACGGAGGAGAATTACTAACTTTGCATCGCAAAAAGCTGTTTTCGGTGACAGACTGTCTGTTGCCGAAAGTGTTTTTATTTGTGTCACAGGTATTGCGATATTATGCCGTATCTGGAAATTTTACTTCAATCAGCATTTAGGTTCATCAAAAACAGGTACATATTATGTGTGGAATTGTAGGTTATTTAGGTGATAAGCCTGCGTATGAAATTTTGATAAAGGGTCTTCATCGTCTGGAATACCGTGGTTATGACTCGTCCGGAGTAGCCCTTATGGCTCCTGGCAACAAATTGAATGTGTATAAGACCCGTGGCAAGGTTGCCGATCTTGAGCGGTTTTGTGGTGAAAAGGACGTTCATGGAACCATCGGTATTGCTCATACCCGTTGGGCTACACATGGTGAACCTAATGATACGAACGCCCATCCCCATATAAGCCGTAGCGGTAATATCGCCCTTGTGCATAACGGGACTATCGAGAACTATCATGTGCTTAAGGAGGCTCTGGAACTTGAAGGCTGCACTTTCAAGAGCGAGACAGATACGGAAGTGCTGGTGCAGTTGATAGAATACATCAAGGAAAAGAACGATTGTTCGTTGGTGGATGCAGTGCGCGGTGCGTTGAAGGAGGTCGTAGGCGCTTATGCCATAGCGGTGGTGGATACGAATGAACCTGATATGGTGATCGGCGCACGCAAGAGTTCGCCGTTGGTGATCGGTATAGGGGAGGGGGAGACTTTTCTGGCATCCGATGCAACTCCGATAATAGAATTTACTGACAAGGTAGTATACCTGAACGACGACGAGATCGCGATCATCCGAAGGGGAGAACCCTTGCAGATCGTAAATTCAGACAATGTGCCGTCTGCCATTGACATAAAGACATTGCGGATGTCCGTGTCCCAACTTGAAAAGGGAGGGTATCCTCATTTCATGCTTAAGGAGATCTTTGAGCAGCCGCGCACGATCCATGACTGCATCCGCGGACGTGTGGCTGCATCCGGCGACGAAGTTCTGCTGTCGGGTGTGACCGAGCACAAGGAGCGCTTTCTCAATGCTCACCGTGTGGTCATAGTGGCGTGTGGTACATCCTGGCATGCTGGTCTTATAGGTAAGCGTCTTCTTCAGGAAATAGCGCGTATACCTGTCGAAGTGGAATATGCGAGCGAATTCAGATACAGCAATCCGGTTCTTACCTCCGATGACATTGTCATAGCCATATCACAATCCGGTGAAACCGCCGACACCTTGGCTGCCATACAGATGGCTCGCAGGTGTGGCGCATTCGTATATGGCATCTGTAATGTGGTGGGTTCTTCGATCGCGCGTGCTACGGATTCAGGTACTTATATCCATGTCGGCCCGGAGATAGGTGTGGCCTCTACGAAGGCATTTACAGGCCAGGTGACGGTTTTGACGATGCTCGCACTGGCGATCGGCACTCTCAAAAATACCATTTCCAAGGAAACCCGTTTGCAAATCGCCGACGCGATCAGGGCGCTTCCGTCGCTTATAAGACAGACGCTCAAGCTCAATGACAGTATCGAAAAACTGTCAGGCATATATACATATGTGCATAATTTCCTGTATCTCGGTAGGGGATACAATTATCCGAGCGCTCTTGAAGGCGCTTTGAAGCTCAAGGAGATCAGCTACATACATGCAGAGGGGTATCCTGCCGCAGAAATGAAACACGGCCCTATAGCGCTGATAGATCATGAACTTCCCACAGTGGTCATAGCACCCGACGACGAGATGCATGAGAAGATCATTTCCAACATCCAGCAGGTCAAAGCCCGTGGAGGTTCTGTAATCGCAGTTGTCACCAAGGGTGATACCACGATCAAGGAAATTGCCGATCATGTGCTCGAGATACCGAAAGTTCCCGAATGCGTGTCGCCGGTGATAGTTTCCGTTCCGTTGCAATTGCTGGCTTATCACATTGCCATAAAGAAGGGGTGCAATGTGGATATGCCGCGCAATCTTGCGAAGTCGGTTACCGTTGAATAATCTTGGTGTCTTGTCCGATGAAAACAGGCAATCTGTACGTTCAATTGTTTTCTTCGTTCGTGCGTATAGGGGCGTTTACTTTCGGAGGAGGATGGGCAATGATATCCTTGATCGAGCGGGAGGTGGTGGAAAACCGCCGGTGGATCGAGCGGGAGGAGTTTCTTGACCTTCTTGCAGTGGCTCAATCGCTTCCGGGAATCCTGGCGGTAAACATATCCGTGGCAGTAGGTGACAGGTTGCGTGGCATGAAGGGGAGCATTGCTGCCGCCTTTGGTACTATAATGCCATGTTTCCTGATCATATTGGGGATAGCTATGTTTCTTACCCCTGATCTGATCCAGAACAACCATGTGGTGAGTTCGATCTTCCGTGGTATACGTCCGGCTGTCGTTGCCCTGATTATCGCTCCTGTAATAACTACGGCCAAGGCTTCCCATATCGGATGGAAAACGGTATGGATACCTGTGTTGGTGGCATTGCTGATATGGTCAGGCATACCGTATGTCTCTAATCCCATAATGTTCATCGTTTTAGGGGGCGTTGCGGGATATATGTGGCTGAAACATCAGGAACGTCTTTTGACTGACGCGCAGATCAAGAAACTGGAGGATGAGGATGATGGGTTGACGGGTGAAAAGTGAGCCTGAATGGTTACGGTTGTTTATATCAATTGATCAGTTTTAATTGGCAAGTTAATGATATACCTAAAACTTATCTGGAGTTATCTGAAAATCGGTCTTTTCGGTTTCGGCGGTGGGTATGCGATGCTGTCTCTTATCGAACGCGAGATAGTAGGCCCTGGCTGGATCACTGATAAGATGTTTACTGATATCGTGGCCATATCCCAGATGACTCCGGGACCTATCGGCATAAATTCCGCTACTTATATAGGTTATGCGGCTCCGCTTCATGCCGGTTTTGACAGTCCGTTGTGGGGAGTACTCGGTTCCGTAATATGTACCTTGGTTGTAGTACTTCCGTCTTTTCTTCTGGTGGCTTATACAAGCCATTTCATCAAGAGGCATAAGGAAAGTGTGGTTGTACGTGGCATTTTCATGGGGTTGCGCCCGGTGGTCATAGGTCTGATCGCTTCAGCGGCCCTCTTGCTGATGAACGGGGCTAATTTCGGTACGGGGACCGGAGAAATCATAATTTCAGTTGTCATTGCGTGTGCTGCTTTGGCAATGGTGCTTTTCACCAGAATACACCCCATATTGGTGATATTGCTTTCAGGTCTGGCAGGTTTTATAATATATTATTGACGATCTACTTATGCGTATGACATATGACGAGGCGGTGGAATTCCTGTATCTTCAGACGCCCCAGTTTCAATCCATCGGGGCTGCGGCTTACAAGCCCGGATTGCAGACCGTTACCGAACTGGCTCATGCTTTCGGCAATCCTCATTTGGATTACCCTGTGGTGCATGTGGCCGGAACCAACGGAAAGGGTTCGACTTCCCATACAATAGCTGCAGTGCTGCAATCTGCCGGCTACAAGGTCGGGTTGTACACATCTCCGCATCTTGTGGATTTCCGTGAACGGATGAGAGTAAACGGCAAAATGATACCGTGCGACGATGTGGCGCGTTTCGTGGAGGAGTATGTGGAATCTGGATTCGGAGAGAATTTCCATCCGTCTTTCTTTGAACTTACAACCGTGATGGCTTTTGACTGGTTCAGTCGGAGCAAGGTGGATGTCGCTGTCATAGAGGTCGGGTTGGGTGGTCGTCTTGACTCTACCAATATTGTGGATCCAATGTTGTCTGTGATCACGAATATCTCTTTTGACCATATGGCTCAGCTTGGAAATACGCTGGAGGCGATAGCTACCGAGAAGGCTGGCATAATGCGGGCGGGAATTCCTGTGGTAATCGGCGAACCAAAGGGGCATATACGGGAATTTCTCAAGGGGCAGGCTTGCAAATGCGGGGCTATCCCACGTTTGACGGTGGACTTGTTTCCTGATGCCACATTCGGTCGTACTGGCGAAGGAATGCTAAAGATATGCGGGACGGAGTTCGGTGACCTGGAGTACCAGTTGACCGGGGATTGCCAGATGGAGAATTCCATTACCGTGCTCGGGGCGCTCAGGGAGCTTAAGCGTCTGGGTTGGAAAGTCCCGGATTGTTCAGTTGTAGATGGATTCAGGCATGTGTGTGACTATACCGGCTTGATGGGGCGTTGGATGCGGATCTCAGATAGTCCGTTGACAATTTGCGATACCGGGCACAATGAGGGCGGTTGGGAATATCTTGCCCCGCAGCTTGAAAGGCTGCCGCGCCCGTTGACGATAGTGCTGGGTTTTGTAAGTGATAAGGACACGTCGCACATTTTTCCAATGCTGCCTAAGGATGCCACATATATATTTACAAATGCGGATATTCCTCGGGCATTGCCGGCGGTTGAGCTTGCGGCAACTGCCGCCCGTGAGGGATTCCAAGGCCGCGCGGTGGCGGGTGTGAGCGATGCCTATGAAGAGGCGTTGGCTGCTTCCCCGGCTTCTATTTTTATCGGGGGGAGTACTTTCATTGTGGCCGACCTGTTGAAAGACCTGAAGAAATAAGCGGATTGACGGTCGGAGTATGAATAATCCCCTTCCCAAGATGACATTGAATATGTCTCTTCGGAAGGGGATCCGTTATGAGTAAGGTGTCTGTTATTCCGTTACTTTTATGTATCGAACTCCGTGGGGAGCTATCAGATAGTTGGTGTCAGTCGTAGAGATGTCTTTCTGACGCCAGAGGTCACGTATGTTGCTGATGTGTCCGAGACCGAGTGCTTTCTTATACTTGTTGAAGTCGACGTTTTGTTCTTCGGTACCTACGTTGAAGATGCCTATTGCACGGCTACCATCGCTCAACGGACGGCTCCATATCTGTATGTCGCCGTCAAGCACGTCGCGCTTGGCCTGTTTGCCGAGTGTGTCTTGATTCACGGCGTTGACCTCATTGTTGCATAGGAGGTTTATAGTGAAATCGTCAAGCTGCGCAAGGTCGCAGCCTATGAGCATGTTTGCGGCAAGGAGTGTCCAGAGTGTGATGTGGGTATACTGCTCGTCGGGTGTGAGACGCGAGTCGCGAAGGTTGTCGCTCCATCCTACCTTGCCTACTATGAGCATGTCGGGATCGTTCCATGCGCCGGGACGTGAGTAGGGATGGAGATCTGCCTGCTGAACGAAGCCGATGTCATATAGGGATTCCCATGTGTCAGTTATGTCGCCGGTCGTGCGCCATGAATTGGCATCCACGCACTCTCCCCATTTCCAAACGTCCTGCATGCCATATTGGCAGAGGCTGTAGAATATGTCACGGGGCTGTTCGCGCAGGAATCCCTCCATCAGCAGATATGGGCGGATGTATGATGCGAGGGTCTCTTTGTCGGGTTCCTGTGCATGTTTGCGCCAGTATCCGCACCAGTCGTATTTGAGATAGTCAATACCCCATGAGTTGTATGTTTCCGCATCTTGTTGCTCATGGTCAAGCGAACCAAGATAGTTTCCGCATGTGAGGTCGCCGGGAGAGGAGTAGATGCCGAACTTTAGTCCTTCGTCGTGGAGCCAGTCGCCAAGTCCTTTCATGTCGGGGAATTTGTCGTTTACTGCTATTGTTCCGTCGGGATTGCGTCCCGGGGCTTCCCATGCGTCATCAATGTTTATATAAGCGTATCCATAGTCGGCGAGACCTTTTTCCAGAAGTGCTTTTGCGCTTGATACCACTTTGTCCTGAGAGACGCTCAGTCCCCAGCAGTTCCAGCTGTTCCATCCCATCGGGGGAGTGAGGGCGATGCGGCTACCGACCTTGATTGTAAATTTCTGGGTGGCTTCCCCCTTGCTGTTTTTGGCGGTTACGGTGAACGTATAATCTCCGGCTTTGTCAAGTTTGCCGCTTAGTGCTCCGTTTTCAGGATTGATTTTAAGCCCGGCAGGAAGGTCTGACGATGTTATGGTCATGGGGCGTTCTCCCGATACTCCGAACCTGAAATGGATCGGTGATCCGGGGCGTACTCCATATAACGGTGTGGTATTGAAGCGCGGTGCCTCCGGTGCGGGGGGCGTGAGGATATATTTCGGTGTGTAAGATGCTGTGATCTGTTTTCCGCTCTTTTTGTCGGTGAAGGTGGCCTTTACCCTCAGGCAGTCGAATTTGTCGTAGGGGAGTGTCACTTTGGCAGGTTTGTTCTGGGTGGCGGAAACTTTTTTTGTAATGTTGTCCGTCACCTTCCCGGTTTCCATGTCCGTTACCTCTATGGACAGGGTTCCTGATAGCGGGGTTTTGAATGTGTCATTAAGCGAGACCGTATATGTGGGCAGCTTGTCAAAGTTTTCCTGAGTGAAACTTATTGAGCCTCCGTCTATTCTGTCGGGTACGCTTATGCTGACATGTCCGCCGAACATACCCCCGGGAGCGTTTCCACTGTAGCAACGTACGGCCAGCACATTGTCCTGATCCCATCGTATATTTTTGTCGTTGGCCTTTACGGTGTATTTGCGCGGCACATTGAATAGTGCGCTGTATTCTCCTTTGTCGCCAGGCATATGGCCTGTTTTGCCGATAAGTACACCGTTGAGGTATGCCTCATCCACGTCGTCTATCGTGCCAAGGTCAAATTCCACGAACTCCTTGAGATCGGAATTGTCAAGCATGGCTTTAGTCGGACGTACGTGAAACCTGTACCATCCGAAATGCGTGTCGGAAGGCACACCTTGGCTGTCCCATGTGCGGCTGACATCCAACGTCTGCCAGGACGCGTCATCGTAATCGGAGTTTTTCCATTCTTGAGAGTCACCGGCCTTGAATTTCGCCGTCGGGAATGTGAGTGTCTGTGCACTGATCCCTCCTGTGCATAGAGAAGTCGCAAGGAGGATGATTGAAAATTTTGATTTCATTTGTGAAATGATATATGCCAAATCATACGTTTGGCGTTGTTAGAGTTTAAGGTAGACCAAAGTTACAATAAATTTTGTGTCAAGCATTGGAATTTCGCGGTTATTTGTTGCCATCGTGGAAAATAATCTCAATGGTCGAATCGTGGGTTTATGGATTATGTAGTGGTAGTGTTACAATGATTTCGTGATAATGTAACATGTACTGTAAAGCGGTCTTGTAATTCACATTGCCTTGTGTCAGGTGCGTATTTATTTCGTTATTTTATGCAGTGTAACATTGTGTGAAATTTTAACATTTATACAATTCTCTTTGTGTCAAAGAGTTATTCGCTTTATGAGATTTTATTTACAAAAATGTTACAAAAAAGTGTCGAAAAATTTTGCCACTTCAAAAATAGTTCATACATTTGCAATGTAGTTACAAACTTGTTACGCATATGTAGCCATAAGAGATTCGGTCTTCCATGTCGAAGGCCATGAAAACAAAATATCTGATCACCTAAAAACTATCTATTATGAGTTCGCAGAATTTCCAATCAAAACTTTTAAGTCTCCAGAGTAACCTTCTGAACTTTGCCTACATGCTTACATCCAATCGTGATGACGCCTATGACTTGCTTCAGGATACCACCCTCAAGGCTCTCGATAACGAGGATAAGTATGTGGACAATGTGAACTTCAAGGGGTGGGTGTTCACCATCATGCGTAATATATTTATCAATAATTACCGCAAGGTGGTACGCTCGGCGACTGTCATCGACCAGACGGAGGATCTTTATCATCTGAATCTGCCTCAGGAATCCGGACTGGATACTCCCGAAGGCTCCATTGCCGCTTCCGAGATAACGGCTGCAATAAATTCTTTCAGTGATGAATACAGAATCCCGTTTTCAATGCATGTTGCCGGTTACAAATACAATGAGATTGCCGAAAAAATGGATCTTCCTCTTGGTACGGTGAAGAGTCGCATATTCTTTGCACGCAAGAGGTTGCAGGAGATGCTGAAGGATTACCGTTGACCCATATATACCAGATATAATGGTGGGATGGGTGGATTAAAGCCATAAGTAGTATCTGTCTTTAAGGGATGTGATTTTATAATTGTTTTAACGAGATTATGGAATGCCAGTGGGGCATTTTCTAAGGTAAGGATTGTTTGTTGGTCAGACTTTATTTGTCTGATTTCAGAGATTGACTATTCTACTTTTCTATTAGGTCTTACATACATTTCAATTTAGCTGCAAATCTTTCTTTTGAAGTGTGGCGCCATGTCAAATTTAACTGCAAATATTGACATGGCGCCATTAAATGTCTTGATTGCATGGATTGATCTCGTGTGGCTGTTGCGTCCTTTATTGTATGTGACTTTTTTGTCACGCAAGTATGGGAATTTATGACAAAATTGTCAGCAAGGTTTTCGTTGCAGGTATTTGAATGAAAAATTTCGCCCCGCATGAATGCTTTTCAACCTTTTTGGCACAACATTTGTTTTCTTATTGAAAGTGACACCGGATGAGTGAGGTGCATATCCATCGAATCCGGAACATGCCATAACAGGGACTTGTCATAATGAACATCCCTGACGAGAATGTAACACAAGAAAAACTAATATAAAAACTATAAGACATTATGGGAAAAATAATCGGTATCGACTTGGGAACGACCAATTCATGTGTCGCTGTTCTTGAAGGTAAGGATCCTGTTGTGATACCTAACAGCGAGGGACGCAATACGACTCCTTCCGTTGTGGCATTCGTGGACGGTGGTGAACGAAAGGTTGGCGATCCCGCCAAACGTCAGGCCATCACGAATCCTGGACGTACGATATATTCGATAAAGCGTTTCATGGGTGAGACCTATGATCAGGTAGCAAAAGAGATCGAACGCGTGCCTTATAAAGTTGTGCGCGCCGACAACAATACTCCAAGGGTGGATATTGACGGCCGTCAGTATACTCCTCAGGAAATTTCCGCCATGATACTTCAGAAAATGAAGAAGACCGCGGAAGACTATCTGGGACAGGAAGTAAAGGAAGCGGTTATCACCGTTCCGGCATACTTCAACGATTCACAGCGTCAGGCTACAAAGGAGGCGGGAGAGATTGCCGGTCTTACTGTGCGACGTATCGTGAACGAGCCTACTGCTGCTGCTCTGGCATATGGCCTTGACAAGAGCAACAAGGATCAGAAGATTGCAGTTTTCGACCTTGGTGGCGGTACGTTCGATATTTCCATCCTTGAACTTGGCGATGGAGTGTTCGAGGTCAAATCTACAAACGGAGACACCCACCTCGGTGGTGACGACTTCGACCATGTGATTATTGACTGGCTTGCTGACGAGTTCCTTAAGGATGAGGGTGTAGACCTCCGTCAGGATCCCATGGCTCTTCAGCGTCTTAAGGAAGCTGCCGAGAAGGCAAAGATAGAGTTGTCATCCACGACTTCCACGGAGATCAACCTTCCTTATATAATGCCGGTCAACGGTATTCCCAAGCACTTGGTCAAGACATTGACACGTGCGAAATTCGAGCAGCTTGCAGACAGACTGATCAATGCCACCATGGCTCCATGCGAGCAGGCTCTAAAGGATGCAGGATTGAAGGCTTCCGATATTGACGAAGTTATCCTTGTAGGTGGTTCCACCCGTATTCCTGCCATTCAGGCCATCGTAGAGAAATTCTTCGGCAAGGCTCCCTCAAAAGGGGTGAACCCCGATGAAGTGGTTGCTGTAGGCGCTGCCATTCAGGGTGGTGTGCTCTCCGGTGATGTGAAAGATGTCCTTCTCCTTGACGTAGTGCCTCTGTCGGTTGGTATAGAAACTCTTGGCGGCGTAATGACAAAGCTTATTGAAGCCAACACAACCATTCCTACCCGTAAGAGCGAAACATTCTCCACCGCTGCCGACAATCAGCCTTCGGTAGAGATCCATGTGCTTCAGGGCGAGCGTCCTATGGCAAAGGACGACAAGACGCTCGGCAAATTCCATCTTGATGGCATTGCTCCTGCGCCTCGTGGCATTCCTCAGATTGAGGTTACTTTTGAGATTGATGCCAACGGTATCCTTAACGTGTCGGCAAAAGACAAGGCCACCGGAAAGGAACAGAGCATCCGCATCGAGGCTTCTTCCGGTCTTACCGATCAGGAGATCAAGCGAATGAAAGATGAAGCAGCAGCGAATGCCGCTGCTGATGCACAGGAGAAAGAGCGCATTGACAAGCTGAACCATGCCGATGCTATAATCTTCCAGACCGAGAAGCAGTTAAGTGAACTGGGTGACAAGATTCCGGCTGACAAGAAGGCTGCCATAGAGGCTGCGGTTGCAAAACTGAAGGATGCCCACAAGTCTCAGGACATAGCCGGTATTGATGCCGCTATCAAGGAGATTGAAACAACGTTCGGTGCCGCTCAGCAGGATATCCTCAATGCTCAGGCACAGGCTCAAGGCGCTGCCGGCCAGCCCGGTGCAAATCCCTTCCAGGGTGGTGCCGCAGGTGGTACTTCAAATCCCGGCGGAGACGACCACGTAACCGATGTGGATTTTGAGGAAGTGAAATAAATCCAACAATCAAAAATAGTCAAAATATGGTGCGATCCAACGGGTTGCACCATATTTTTATACCTTGATCTGCTTCCAAGATCCTTCATCATGAGTGGCTGGAGGATTCAGAATATATAAATCCAGATAATGTTGCTCGTGACATTTTCGGTGATTGGAACAATCAGGATTGCTATGTAATGTTAAATTATTCTCATCATTGATGCCCTCTTGCAGGCCTCCATGGAGTTTTTCACTTGAAGTTTTGCCAGGATTTCTTGCCGATGGCGGTTGACTGTATTCTTGCTGATGGTTAATATATCCGCAATCTCCGCACTTGTTTTACCGGAAGCAATGAGTTTTAAGACTTGTTGCTCCCGTTTGCTTAATATTGAAATGTCTTTTGCCGACGCAAGCTCTTCAGTTGCTCCTGTAAGGGAGTTTATAACAAGACTTTTGCCAGCGAAATCGAAAACCAAAGCTCCATAGAGGCAGAGTGCATAGCAAATTGCGTCGGAATCAGGGGAATAGATGTAATATAGACGATGCAGTATATTGAGTGACTCCCCTCTTGCAGTCTTTATGCGCAGTTTTGATGCCAGATAGTAATTTGAACGGCTATTACGGGGAGTGCGTTGCAAATAATGGAAGAATAGCAGTTCTGCAAGATATTTTTCTTCTTGTTCGTCGTCGCTCATGAGATCAAGAAGAGATCTTTCCCAAATGGAATTCTCATGTGTATAGTTCCCAATTCCTAAAGCTGTGCCAAATCGACCGGAATATATTTTACTTATATTGTTTTTTATGTCACTGACAACAGCTATTACATTCTCTATTTTTGATATGCTCTCGGCATAGTGAAGTATATTCTGCAGATCGGTGAATCCTGATTTTAACGACTGTTCTTTCAGGGTTCTGTCAAGTTTGGGTCTGTTGCTCATGTCAAAATGGTTATATATAGCCATTGCCGGTTGTCCGGTAGTATTTTAACTTTGCAAAGTTAATAACTAAACAGGATTACACCATCAAGAATATGGTGGACTTCTTTGTGGAATAACAAAAATATTGAGACAATTACGATATGAGAATTAAGATGTTGATCTGCTTGTATTCTATTGGGCTTGGTATGCCGTTGGCAGCCCAGAGCCTTGATAAGATGAACTGGTTCAATGAACCGGAACACTGGGGCATTTCTGATAACCGATTGTCAATGACGGTAACTCCCAAAAGCGACTATTGGCGCATATCCCACTATGGGTTCACGGTTGATGATGCGCCGTTTTATTATGGCGAATATGGCGGTGAGTTTGAGGCAAAGGTAAAGGTGTCGGGCGATTACAAAGTCCGTTTCGACCAAGCGGGAATGATGATACGGATAGACCATGAAAACTATATAAAAGCGGGAATAGAATATGTTGACGGAAAGTATAATCTAAGTACGGTGGTAACCCATCATACATCGGATTGGAGCGTAATCGCGTTGGATAACCCGGTAGAATCAATATGGATCAAAGCTGTGCGTAGGCTGGATGCGGTTGAAATCTTTTACTCGTTTGACGACGAGAAGTATACGCTTATGCGTAATGCTTGGATGGAGGCAAATAGACCGGTAAAGGTGGGCTTGATGGGGGCTTGTCCCGACGGAGATGGCTTTGAGGTTGTTTTCTCGGATTTTTCTGTCAAGCATCTCCCCGATGCAGTGAGGACAAAATGGTTGGAAACCAACAAATAACATGTAAAAAACAAGTATGATGCATTTAGAACACGTGGCGCTGTATGTGTGCGATCTGGAAGGGATAAAAGACTTTTTCGTTGAATTTTTCGATGCCGTCCCATCTGCCCTATATCACAATCCAAGGACAAATTTCAAATCATATTTTCTTCGCTTTGACGGAGGTACAAGGCTTGAAGTCATGACGCGCCCGGAGCTGTTGACGCAGAATGACACACAGATGCGTACCGGCTACATACATCTGGCGTTCAAGGTAGGGAGTAACGGGGAGGTAGACAGGATTACCCATCTGCTTGAAAAGAAGGGCTATGCAATTGCAAGTGGTCCAAGAATTACAGGTGACGGCTACTATGAAAGTCAAATAGTCGGAATAGAAGGAAATATCATTGAAATATGTGCTTGAGAGGAGGCATCGTTACTCAGGACATTAAATACTGCGTGTCTCTAAGGGGCGGAGATGGTGTCTGCAGGGAAAACTATTCCAAGCTGCCTGCGTATCTCATCAAGCAGTAGCATAGTATTAAGCGAGTTGGCGTGACTGTTTATGTCAGATTGCCGTTTGCCGGTCTCTATGAGATCCAGAAACTCCTTCATTTCATGATAGTATGGATCGTTGGTGTTTTCTGCTGTCAGAACGATAGGTTGCGTGGTATTGAGTGAGAGACCGCCTGTATTAATCCCATGTGGTGTGTAGACAACCTCTTCGGGCTGGTTTATCCGATCAATCCTTATGCAGCCCTTTTCACCTTGTATTTCTGTAGGAAGTTGTGAATCTGCGATTTTTGAGTAGATTATTACCGCATCCATGTCGTCGTATTTGAATATGACGGATCCCTGTCCGTCTGCCCCCGATGACAGTATGGTGGCAGAGGCGGAAAGTTTCCTTGGCATTCCAAACAGGACTACCATGGGATATATGGTGTATATTCCTATGTCCATTATGGCTCCATTGGAATATTCGGTATTGAAGGCATTGGGTAAGAGCCCGTTTTTGAATTGGTCATATCTTGAGGAATATTGACAGAATGAGGCGAAATACCTTCGTATCTTGCCGATTTTGTCAATATTCTGTTGTACGACCTTGAAATTTGGGCTTAACGTAGGTTTCATTGCCTCCATCAGAGTGACGCCATATCTGGTGGAGGCATCTGTCATCATCCTCGCCTCACGGGCATTTGAGGCAATAGGCTTTTCGCAAAGCACATGTTTGCCATGTCGCATACAAAGGATACTTTGGGCGGCGTGCAGGAAATTGGGAGATGCGATGTATACGGCGTCAATCAACGGGGAAGCGGCCATCTGCTCCAATGAGGTGAAGGTATGGGGAATGCCGTGCTTACTGGCAAATGCATCGGCTGTGGTCTGTTTACGGGAGCACACCGCCTTGAGATCAAAACGGTTGTCTTGCCGTGCACCGGCTATCATCCAGTCGGTTATAAAGTTCGTACCGACTACACCAAATCGTATCTTTGTCATAACGCCATTGAATTGTGAGCTTCATGAATCGGAATATCAATTGCAAAGGAAGTAATAATTTCATTAATTGTCAAAATTGCCAGCTTGATTAGACAGTGATAGGACTGTCCGGACATCGGGGTAGTATTCCATGTAAAATTGGTAGCGGTTCATTAACCCCCGAGTTGTAATTTTGCAATGAATAAACTGAGTTCGCGTGGGAAAAATATGCTAAATTATAATTAATATCTATTCTATGTATATGTCAAATGGCGATAAAATAAAGATTGAGGAATTAAAACTTGTTACTGATTGGGATAAGACGTTTCCGCGTGATGGTCGTGTTGATCATTCCAAGGTAACCTTTGTTAACAGATATGGCATAACGCTTGCTGCCGATCTTTACAAACCTATCTGTATGGCCGGGAAATTGCCCGCGATTGCTGTATGTGGGCCTTTTGGCGCTGTTAAGGAACAGGCTGCCGGTATATATGCTCAGGAGATGGCTGCACGTGGTTATCTGACGATTGCTTTTGATCCGTCATTTACCGGTGAAAGTGGGGGTGTACCCCGTTATGTGGCATCTCCAGATATCAATACGGAAGATTTCAGTGCGGCTGTTGATTGCCTGCTATCAAGAGATGATGTCAATCAGGAACAGATAGGCGTCATTGGCATCTGTGGGTGGGGAGGAATGGCTGTAAATGCTGTGGCTAGCGATACACGCATCAAGGCCGTTGTTGCTTCAACCATGTATGATATGAGCCGTGTGACCGGGTCTGGTTATTTTGATTCGTCGGATGAACCTACGCGTTATGAGCTTCGCCGCCAACTGAATTTGCAGCGGTTAGAAGATGTAAGCAAAGGCCAGTATGCATTGGGGGGAGGAGTGGCGGATCCTCTTCCGGCAGACGCTCCTGCCTTCGTTCAGGATTATTATGACTACTATAAAACCAAGCGCGGTTATCATCCTCGTTCGTTGAATTCGAATGGTGGTTGGAATAAGACGTCCGCGCTGTCGTTCCTTAATATGCCATTGATGGCTTATGCCGGCGAGATACGTAGTGCCGTCATGCTCATTCATGGAGAAAAAGCACATTCGTTATATTTCAGTATAGATACCTACAGGAAACTGGTCGAGAATTGGTGTCCCGGAACTCCAAACAATAAAGTCTTAATGGTAATAACGGGTGCAAGCCATACGGATCTCTATGACAGAATGGATGTCATACCTTTTGACTCCATGGATATATTCTTCAAGGAGCATTTCAGGGAATAGGTCAATCAATCGGTTGGATCGATACTGCAACTTTGTCTATTCGCGTATGATCCATGTCTACGACTTCTATATTGAAACAATGCCAAGCCAACGTATCTCCGACCGACGGCATTCGCCGGAGGTTTTCCAGAAGCAGACCGCCGATCGTGGTATATGGTGACGGTGAGTACAGATCCGCTCGGTCGAAGTATGAAAGAAAGTCGTATACGGGACATTGACCGTCAATGAGCCACTCATCTTTGTCGGGTCGTTTGGCGATCATCGGCTCGCTGTCATCCGACGTGATTGCTCCTACAAGCCCGTCCAGTATGTCCATGAGTGTGACTATACCTTGAAAACAACCATATTCGTCGCAGACGAGGGCGCAATGTTCCCGCGTGCGTTTAAATGTGTCCAGAGCATCATATACCGTCATGCTTTCAGGCAGGAAAAGCCCCTGGGACAGTTGGGAGTCAAGATGGAAATCCTTCTTTCCGAGCATCAGTATCAATTGCTTTAGGGATACTATGCCGCATATTGATTCCTTGCTTTCGTCAAATACAGGATAAGTGGAGTGGAGTTCTTCCGCAAGTATGTCACGTATTTCAGCTGCATTCATCCCTATTTTCAGGCTTGCCACATCCTTGCGGCTTGTCATGATGGAAGCGATGCGGCAGTCTCCCAGCACCAAGGCACGTTCCATGATGTTCTGTTCAACTTCTTTTACTTCTCCGGCATCAGTCCCTTCCTGTATCAATGATTTTATCTCCTCTTCGGTGACCTTGGAGGACTTGTCGTCAAGGTGCAGGAGGCGTGTTATCGCTCTCGTAGAAACTGAAAGCAACCAGACAAGAGGAAACGCTATTGATGAAAGCAGTTTCATGGGAGCTGCCACAGCTTTTGCAATTCCTTCCGGACGTCCGATACCCATGCGTTTCGGCACAAGTTCGCCAACAACTATGGAGAGGTAGGTAACGATTGATACTATGGCGATTTTAGCCAGGTTGTGGGCTGTATTCTCAGTCAGTCCAAAGGTCGTAAGATAGTCTCCCACATCATTTGCGATCGTAGCTCCCGAGAACAGACCTGTAAGAATGCCTATGAGTGTGATACCTATTTGTATCGTTGACAAAAAGCGATCGGGTCGTTCAGCAAGATCCAATGCTATCGCAGCCTTGCGACTTCCATGTCGCGCATCAGCGGAAAGCTTGGATTTCCGGGCTGATATAAGAGCTACTTCCGACATGGAAAAAATACCGTTAAGTAATATCAGACAGATTATTATCAGAATGTCGTCCATTAAAATATGTGATGATTATTGTTGTGATTAGTCGTCCTTATAACAAACGCGTCATCAGTATTGTTTGATATGACAGAGTGATGGCGCACCTTTGACAAGCTCCATTCTCATAAATTAAAAGCTCCAATGAGAAATGCAGCGCCTTTTAGCAAATATGCCAAGTGGTTGCATCCCTCACTGGAGGTGGTGTGATTAGCTGTCGTTTGGTGTCTGGATGTTTATCTTCTTGATGGCCGATATCGCCGTATGGTTATGGTTTCCTCACCTGACAATTCGTCATTGTGATCTTTCAATACCCAGGATACAGCCCTTGTAATTGAAGAGGCCGAAAATTTGGCGGGAATATGGAGTGTGACTTCTTGTGTTTCTCCAGCTGCAATGATTCCCTGCCATTCCTTTTTCGTTCCTTTGATAGTTATTACGATTTCCAAGGGGGCAGATTCAAATTCGCCGGTATTGGTGATGCTTATGGTGACAGGAGCAGTTCCCTTTGATGATGCGGAAACGGCATTCTTTGACAATTCCACTCTTATGTCCCTTGCCATGTTGAAGCTATCTTTTTTCACCTCTATTTTTGGAGGAACGATCTTTGGACGCTCTATCAGTATCACAGAGTCTCCGCGAGAAAAATTTTCGAATTTGTCGGCTTGGAGCTTTGAGTTGAGTGTTAATCTTGAATTGTTGGTTTGAATTGCGTAGGGATAGGACAGCTTCTCGTGATAAAGTTTTAACTCGTAGTCGTTTTCGAGGTAGTTTATCACACCGGCACGATAATCCGGGGTTTCTTTGCATACGACAATGCCTTTGTCTCCGAAAATGACACATTCTCCATTGTGAAGAGATGAGCGGAACAGGGCAGGAGCAGTACTTGAGAATCTTTCTTGTCCGGCACTGTCAATATGATGCCATCCGGTTTTGGGCGTATAAACTGCTGCTATTCCTTCAACAAACGGTGCTACAAATTCAAAGATGAATGTGCCTTTAGTTCCGTAGCCTGTAATGCCAAGTTTCTTCAGCTGTTTGATGTTTTTATTCTTTATACGGTCGATCTCCACTTTCAGCAGCTCTCCGGTTTTTGTATTGAGAAAACCCCAGTTTCCGGATGCGTTTTTTCTGACAGCCAGCATGTCATCACATACGAATGGATATGAGGCATCTATAAAATAAGGAGGGTATTGTGTGAAATTTCCGACGGAATCAATAACTCCTGCGAGTTGTCTTGTTCCAAAAATGGTTATTACGGCTTTGCCATTCATGAAGAGCGGCTCGTTGTATTCAACGGACAACATTAATTTGTCATTGTCGTCCACAATACCCCAACGGTCATGAGTCTTGACTTTGTAAAGCCCGTTGCCTACATTTACCTTTTCGTCATATTTGCCACTTTGTGCAGATGCAGACAAAAACGAGCAGAAGATCAATAGGATTATAAATATTTTTCGATTCATATTGTATGATTAGTTTATGATTGCCCATGCCCGGAGGGTATTTTCATCGTCAGCCTTTTCCATGGCTTCACGATAACGCGATGCGTCGGAGTCGGTGGAGACAGAAACCAACTGCTTGAATAGTGTGAATGTGGATGCAAGATGCTGTTTCTCCTTTTGAGAGATATTTTCGTTTTCCACCTTAGTCATGAGATTGTTGTATATCCAGTAAGCGGCTTTGTAATCAGTGGGATTCTGCTCAAGTACTTTGTCAAGCCATTTGTTGGATTCATCAAGATCCGGTTTTATCTTTAATTTTTCTTGACGGGCGGCAAGTTCGGGAAATGCAGCTGTCGGTTTTGCGTAATTGATGCCATATTCAAGCATTGCGGGGCTGTATGCGCTATCCGAAGCCAATGTCATAAGTATGGTTTGGGCTTTTTCAAGCGAGTCTACAGCATCCATCCTCAGGTATGTGATAGCATGAGTCATGAGTTCTCCCGAATCGGGCATGTAAGCGGGCTTTATTGTATCAGTTTGGGCAATTTCAACGTTATTGTCGTTGGATACTCCGTCATGAAATAGAAACATGCCAAGGGCTATGCCAAGCACGGCAAGAATACCGGCTGCGATGCCGGCAGTCCGGATGTTTAGAGGATGGTTTTTCTTCATAGGGTTGACATGTTCCAGGTCAACCCTCATTTCGGCAACTGACTGATAACGCTTGCTCTGCGTCTTTTCTGTGGCTTTTTTGATTATTTTCTTTATGTCGGAATGCTTTACATCTCCCATGGGAATGTTTTCCCGCAAATTTGACGTTAGAATATCCTGATCGGTACCGGTAAAAGGAAGATGACCGGTTATCAACTGATATAATATGATTCCCAATGCATAGATATCGGTAATATAGTTCTGGTTTCTCACGTCACCTAATACAAGTTCGGGAGCGGCATAATTTACCTTGCCCATGAATACGCCCGACGCTGTCAGCCCCTTGTCTTGGCTTGCCAGATTGACAATCTGTTTGCATATGCCAAAATCGATCAGCTTGATCTTGTTGTCAAGTGTGAGCATGATGTTCGATGGGTCAATGTCGCGGTGTATTATACCTCGGTCATGTAGGGTCATCAATCCGGACAGAAGAGCCTTCATTATGCGGATCGATGCTGCTACACGGTTATTCAGATACTGGCAATGTATCTCAGCGGCAAACGGAATCTGCACACCGTCTTTGTTTTGCGTAACCCCTTTCAGCATATTCTCCAAGGTAACACCAACGAGCAACTCCATCACTACATGGTAGTGCATCTTGCCTGTTTCGACAGACATGTTTTCCACGAATCCATACATCCGTATGAGATTGCCGTGGTCGACTTGTATCTCAGCTTCGCGTCGCGCCCTTTCTACGATTCGTTCCGGGATATTCTCATATATGGCCTTTATGGCTACCGGCATTCTTTCACCGGTTCTCTCATTTACGCGAAATCCCTTGAAGACGCGTCCCATACCTCCTTCGCCCAAAGGCTTGGAGTCTGCATCGTATTCATAGAATATGCCTGAACGTTTCTCAGCAGGCCCTTGTAAACGTATTATTTTCATTAGTATCCTTCAACTCTGAGTTTTACATCACCAATTGATATTATGTCGCCCGGATTCAATTCGATACCTTCGTTTGTTACTTCCGACGAGTTGACATAAGTCCCGTTCAAGGAACTCGTCCAGTTGCTCTTGGCCTCTTTGTCCCATTGTCCGTCCCTGATATACACTTTGCCGGTTTCGTTATCCAATTCGATGGTAGAGTGGCGACGAGATACGAACGTTGTTCCGGATTCCTTTATCTGTATCTGATTGAACGCATCGTTATCCTGGCGCCCAAGTGTGAGTATTCTCCTTGTTCCATTCGAGAATAGCTCACTGATCCTATATACCTTGCCGAATTCCTCACCTTGAAGCAGACGAAGCATTAGGCCATTCCTTGGATCTTTATTGACATCTATCCTGTCGCTCTTTACATATTCAGTTTCTGGTCTATCAGGGAGTAATTCCAATGCTTCATCCGCAGACTGTGGTCGCATTCCGGGATCAGGAGATAGGGTCTTGTCAAGGAAGATTTCCCATCTGGAGTTTTCACGACCCAGAAAACTCCGATTCCACTGTCCGGTGTTGCTGCGTTGCAGGTAGGCATCCATATTGTTTATGGCTCCGTATGGATACCTGCCTGTCAATAGGCAATAAGTCATAACTCCGATGGAATACATGTCGGACGTTGGCAGTAGCGTCGCACTCTTTTCTATGTTGAATCGTTCGGGTGCGACATAGGCCAAAGATATATCACACTTCTTGTTACTGCTTTGTCGGTAGTCTATCGCTGCTTGATTTCTGTTTCCCAATATGACATAGTTGGTAAGCAATATCTTTCCGTCCTCAGTTATAAGCACGTTCTCAGCCGTAAGATTGGTATGAATTTTCCCATTCCGGTGTAGGTCTTTCAAGCCATACAATACATTGGCAATGATGCCGGCTATGCTTTCTGTGCGATATCCGTTGGACAAGTTCACCGATGGATAGAACTGTGTGATCAGGTACGGATTTCCCATGACAGATCCATTGCCGACTATCTGGGTAAGATAGTTGCTCGGAATGGTACAACTCATGATCTCGCTTTCGGTCTTTATGCCGGCTTTTGTTTGTATGGCTGTTTCCATCTGCCATAGATTCAAGAGTTTTAGCATATACTGATTTCCCTGACGATCAACGACTTTGAACTTGCTGTCGTGCCGACTATGACCAAGCACACGTTCAACTTTATATTTTCCGTCTATCCAGTCATGTAGGCGGAAATCAACTCTTTTTGCTTGCGCCATAATAATTATGAGATTATATCAAGGCCATTAAGCCCTAATTTTTCTTTATAATATCCGACAAAGGATCCCTCGGATTTAAAGCTACGGATATGATTTGCCAGAAATGGATTGTTGAAATTCTCATTCTTCATACGAGAATAAGTGATATGCATGGCAATCACAGATTTTTCATTATCATCTATGTTATCAAGTGTGTCAAACTGCGTCTTTAACAAGTCTATCCGCTGAAGCACGACATTATCCATATGGAAATTCTTCTGCTCTATTTCAGACGGGATGTATGTTGTCTGCTTGGTGGCATCAGCTGTCTTTTTAGCAAGTGTCAGTTCCAAGAAATCTATCATGAGTTTATTATTTTGCTTTGATGTTAAATTCAAATTCTCTGTCGCCGAGCCGTATAATATCACCGGGGGCGAGTTTTATGCCTTTTCCGGCATGCACGAATGTAGATCTGCGGTCTTCGCATCCTTCCTCTATGAACCACTGACCCTCGTAGAAGAAAAGATGAGCTTGTAGTTCTTCGTCAATGGATATGTCTGTCGGCATCGTATTGTCCCTTGACAAGGATACGCCATCCCCTTCGTCCTGATAGGTCTTCGTAGCAGCACGTCGCTCTCCCTCAAGCGTAAGCGGCCTCAGAGTACATATCGGTATAACCTCTTCAGTGACAATCGGGGCCTTGTCTGTCTGCCCCACATCATCATAAAGAGGTTCGCCGCATTCAGGACAATAGTCCTCACGGGCATCAACTTCTGCCCCACAGGAAGGACAGGTTATCAGCTCTATATCGTTATTGGCTATCACAGTTCCACAGTTAGGACAACTGTGCATCTGCTCTATCACCGGATAGCCACATGTCTTACAATTCATACTCATAACTTATGATTTTGAAATCATTTCCATAGAGGGCCTAAACCGCCTCCAAGATTTATATTTCCGCCACACATTCCATTGCCAGTATTGCCACCTCTGGCCTTAACACCTTCTTCAATAATATGCCCTCCTTTCTTTTGCATTTGTGCCACATCCTTTTCCAATGCGCTAAAATTTAAATTGTCAGGAGTATAATCAGTAAGATCAGTGCGTCCTTGTGCCGGATTGTACGATTTTTTGATGTCATTCTGTTGTTTGATAAGAGATTCAATCTCTTTATCGCTTTCTCTATATATTTGAGCATTGCTTTTTTTGTTTTTTGCCTGGATGGCCATTTCCTTGATATTTTTCTCTCTTGCGTTGGGTATCATTTTTTTTAGATGGGCTACTTGCTCATCCAAGGCCAAGACAATCTGCTTTACTGATGGCAAGTCTTTTCCTAATATTTTTATAGTCTTTAAGGCTCCCATAATTTGTATTTAAATAAGGGCACATACGGCGTTAAGCCAATCTTGTTGACATAAATAGATGGCAGCCAAAAGAATTGAACAAACTAACGCAAAAAGAGGAATCAGCGAAAGAATTTCAAGAACTTTCATTAGGTGGTTTAATGCCGACTTTGCTTTCTGCGACACCTTTTCCATGTCCCTGTTCACCAGACTGACAACAATCATCCCGACATCAATTATAAGACCTGGAAAATCTTTGAAAAAGAAATCCTTAACTTGCTGAATTAGGGTTTTGCCGAGTTCTTTAAGGCCGTTAAGTATAGATTCCCATAGCTTTGGCAAATCCTCAAGTTTAATTGATGTAACAGCTTTTGATGCTGTCACAATAGTATCACAGATATTATCAAATAACGATGTGTTCTGTATGCTTAGTCCGCTTGATTGAGATATCATTGTTGTTATATGGATGTTAGTTTGACTATGATATTGAGACCTCCGCTATGACGTAATGAAAGGTGTGTTGATAAATAATCATTGAAATTCATAGAACAGATCTGTTCATATAATCGGTTGCTTGAAATTGCTATACTTATCATCAAAATTTTTTCAATATGGTTGTCAACAGGAACTGCCTTATGTTCCAAAGAGATCTCGCAATAGCGCAGGGCATCGTCACCGAAGGCGCGGATGAGTTCCACCTTACAGAACTGTATGAGATCCATCTCGGTATATATGCGGCTGTCGGAGTTGACAATAAGGCGTGCCAATTCTCGCTTACCGATGCTTCCTGTGATTTTATCCCTGCCCCCGTGAGCATCAATAATGGATATGATTTCGCCTGTTGCCGCGAGTGAACTTGCGAGCTTGTCACCTGATCTCAGCATATTGCCCCTCATACCTTGGGTAGTGATATAGCTTACTGCAATAGGGCGGTTGTTGTTTCTTGGTGTTCTGATAATATAATTTCCGGCGTATGGTTTTGATGACATCTTCACATCCGCCAGCGAATCCATTAGCTGCAACATTGACATTCGCAAATTACGAAGTGCCACTCCATCCGTAAGGGAATTGTTGTCTATGAAAGCAAAGTAATCGTTGGTGTAATGGCGATACAGGTTCTGAATGTCATCAGCAATACGAGCATTGTCGTATTGTTCTACATCAAAGTCCCGTACAAAGAATTCATTCACAAGTTCGCTGTCAGGAACAACGGTGCAGAACTGTGAATTATTCTTAGGATTATCCACAGGTTTTATAGGTTCGGTGTAAGAGAGCTTTACTGTATCAATGTCAAAATTGGCGACGGGAAGACAATTGAATTCGATATGGGAATCAGCTGGTACATTCAGGTCGCCTCCATTGCAGACCCTTATCCACATAAGTCTGCTGGATGTGAGAGGTGCCAAAGTTTCGGCATCGTACATGTCATAAAACCAATCCGGCATTCCAGAGGTCGTCAATGGCATATCGCAATCGTCCTGAGTAAAACGATATAGCCATAAACGATGGAATATCAGATGTCTTTTCCAATATTCAATAATCATTGGATCATCGACTATGGGAAAAAATGATTCGTCCATTACCGGACGTAAATCAAATGACCTTTTGCCGACCCGGGCGGTCAACTTTCCCGGATTGTCCAAAGGATGGTTTACAGCGATAGTCAAGCCGGCCAATGTATCAGGTTCTCCGGCGGCGTTGTAAGCGATCCAAAGCTCACCGGAATGCACCAATTCACCATGTTGGATGCCGATTGCTTTACGGTATGGGAAATGTAGCGCTCCGTTGGCATAATATGCGACCAATGTTCCGGGGATGATCCTTGTTGGTAACAATGGACGGAAGTTGCACTTTGATGCTTTGTGGGTAAAGTAGACTTTCTCATCAACAGTATAAGGTGAGTATTCCTTGCCGTTGTTGATTTTCAGAAGGCTTATGGCCGGCATGGGTGACAAGCCGTTGTTTGTCAGCACTTTGTTGACGAAACGTTCCGATAGCCTTTCAATAGAGCTGTCAATGTGACGATCTATAGTGTCTGCTTCGTGTGCCAGGGCGACGAGCATCATCTTGGCGACCGGATCGGCCATTGATATGGCGAGGCTTTCGCTGTCAAGCTGTTGCAGTATGTCGTTGACTCTGTTGGTTACTGAAATATCCATACTCGTTATTAATTATTTTAAGAATGGATCCATAAAAAACGTAGCATCTTTCCTGTATTCTCCATCTCGTGTGCCGGAAAACTCATTGAAGACAGTTCGCCCGCGGACATGGACACGGACGACATACTTGCTATTTTCTCCGCGTCCTGCCATGGTGAGCTGATCACGCTCATAACTGAGCGATACAGTCACGTTGACATCCTTGAGATAGGGGATATAGTATCTTAGGCTGTTTACTATGCTTTGTTCACAGACGCGGATACCGGCACTGGACATCTGCTGTTTGCGTTCTGCCCTATCTTTTGATGCGACGATCTTGTAGTCGACCCCATTGTTGAAATCGTTAAGGTTCATGGCTATGAACTCATTGTCCCAGAAACTGAAGCCAAAATCCTCGTCTGCCTTGAATCTTCTTATGGCGGTAAACACGATCGTATCTACCCAATTGTCTATTACGTCAATCGGGTCTGAGATGCAACGGCTCATCTGTAAGGAGCGGTTGGATTCCTCTCGCTTAAAAGAAACGGGTGAACTGCTGTAGAGCATGACTATAGTTGTTTGCGGGACTTGAATGATTTTCTTTCACTTGACGTGTCAAGTGTGCGGGGTTGACGGACAATACTCGGAGCCGGTTGATAGGTAGGCTTTTGCTCAACAGGACTCTCCTGGCGCAAGCCTGTGATCATTTGTGAAAGAAGCTGTGTAAGACGTATACCTTCCTTTACAAGCGGTTCTATACGATTGGATATATATTCGGCCTCCACATAGGCTACGCATGTTTCATATTCAGGAATCATATCAGCTGATCGGGACTTGAAGACGGAGATGATACTTCCGATGATCTGCTGCATGGTCGTTATCAGATGCTTTGGGGACAATTCGTCCATTTCCTTGCGAATCTCGGTTGCAAGAATCGTGACCACAGGGATCAGGGAAACAACGTATACGCCCATCTCTGAAGATACTTTCTGCAGAAGTGAAGATGATAGTTCCGTAAGCGACTTGGAATAGGAATGTCCCATATTCCAAAGGTCTGCATTGGACTTGAGTGTAATGCAAGGAGGAATGAATGAGTTGTCCATCACCCAGCAATGCTTATACTCGAATCGTGCTATTGCAACTGCGTCAGGATTGGAATAGTTTATGTTTTCCGGCTTGAAGACCAGATTCGTTTTGTTGGCCTTGTATGGTATTCCCTTGTCTTCAAACGTGTCGAAATCGGCTGGTGATTGTTCAAGGTATACAATGAACGTATCGTAGGAATCAGGCATTGGAATTTTTTGGAACATGTCCCGTTCATTATGATCGAACTGAACGCAGATCAGTTTTCCATCAGGCGTAAGTGCCGTGACATTCATTTCAATGACTGACATCTCGTTGTTGTCTACCTCGCTGCGGAAGCGAGGTTGCGAAATATGTCCGTAACCGCCCTTTAGCATAAGTGCATAAAGCGGTTGGAATTGAGACAAATGGAATTCGTCAGATGCATTAAAGACGGCATCTGAAAGTCTCATCCCACTTTTCCAGTTAATTCTGTAATTCGCTCTCATAATCTACATCTATGATACTAAGAGGGTGTTTAATAATGAATGTTAATATTCGGGAGCCGATTTAGCAGCATCG
>CAJTYH010000003.1 GCA_910583675.1 uncultured Muribaculaceae bacterium | reverse complement strand
GTAGGAACTCCCCACAAAACTTCCAAATATTATGCCAGAAAAGTTTGTTTTATAATATAGATTTAACATCCATTCACACACAACCACCCCAAAAACACATTCACACATTATTATAATAGCCCTTCATCAAATTATATAACCCTTGATCATCCAAATAATAATCGCCATAATCATTCGAACCACAAGTTCAGATCAAGTCCAACCTATCGTAACGCCAAGCCATACGATACCGCATCATTAGTAGACAATTGCTCCACTACTTATCTTCAAAAACAAACAGAACCAATTTTACAAAATAAAGACCAGTCAACCGTATCAGGCACCATAAAACCAATAATACGCTAAATATCAGCCGATAGCCAACAAGCAATGCCAATTAAAACTCCCTGCAAGCAATTACGATTCATAAAAGCAGCAATCACCGCACCGTAAATCAAACTACACTGCACAGAACATTTGATATGCAAAAACACGCATAATTATGCATCAGTTTTCAAAAAAAACAATACCTTTGCATATCCACCTAAAATAAACACGACAGCGGTAAGACAGACGCTCCTGCCAGATCTACGCACAAAAGCAGATTACGGCATGGCACTGCCTTTACCAAAATCCATTTACCAGGCAATCAAAAAAATTGGCACAACAAAGTTTTTTTCAATGGAAACTATGAATGAGACCAAGACACGTCGCCCGCGCAGATCAAAAGCAGACATAGAATCCGCTATAATGCGAGCCGCAATTGTCCAGATCAAAAAGAAAGGATTTTCGATGGCTTTAGTCACCGACATCGTAAAACGTGCCAAAATAGAACCTATCGTCTTTTATAACCGATATAAGAATCTGGACGAATTCTATGACACTTTCGTGAAAAAATTCGACTATTGGATAAGCGACCTTCTACGCGGGATAAACGGGAACCTCTATACGGAAACCGGCTATGGAGATGCCATGGAGAAACTATTGAGAAATCTCATTGAGGATGCCATAATGACCGAGTTGCTAAGGTGGGAAATAAGCGAAGGTACAACAATCACCGAACGCACCGCAAACCTACGAGAAATAGATTGCAACCATATAATAGGGAAATACGAACAATTTTTCGAGGGAAGCGGAATCGACATAGTGGCCATAGCTGCATTATCCATCGCAGGCATATATTATATGGTACTGCACAAAGACCGTTCCACTTTCGGCGGTATAGACGTAAATACGGAAGATGGCATAAAACGACTGTCCAAAGCCATGCGCCAGCAAGCATCACTTCTTTTCAGCGCCCGCAAGAAGGAGGACACAACGGACAGATTGGTCGAGTGCCTGCAAGAGGAAGGCGTAAGCGAGGAGATCATAGAACGATGCCTGCAGAAAGTGGGTCGGAGAGTCCAAGAACAGACACCCGCATAAATAGGCGAACACTATTCGGCCTCAAAGACCACAGACATTTCTCCGGGAGTCGATGCCTGGAAATATCCCAGGCATTCACCCCCACTGAACTGCGGCAACCCGTTGCTCCCTCCCGCCATCAAGGCATCAAGATAGCCGCACATATCCTTGTCAATCGCCGAAACGGAAACCGTAACAATATCACCATCGTGCAAGGCATCTTCCTCATCCTCTTCATCAAGATCCTTTCTTGATGTAAGCATTGCCACGTCAAGAACACCATCTGTAATTCCGCCGTCGCTTGCAGTAAGCCATTTATAAGGCTCGCCATTGCGATATACCCTCACCCAGTACCGTTCGTCAGCCTCAAAGGGATCATCACGAAATGACACCTGAAGCACAGCCACATAATCATATGGCATCTTAACCCATTCAAATTCAACGGCGGTAACCTCCACCGATGGCAACATCTCCGTCTCACTTTCGTAGGCATTGCCATCATACTCCACACTAAGGAGATACTTACGACCTGGAATCCCACCGGCCTCACACACGAAGCACCCCTCCCCATCAGGAGTCAACAACGTCTCTATTTCCGCAGAAAGATCCTTTAGCATCACCACAGCGTCTGTCACATGCTTCTGATCCATTGGTTCATCCATAGGTGTAGTCAGAGTTATCGTCACCCTGCAACCATCCTCGGTAAGCACACCTTCAATAACGGGTATCGGATCAATATCCCTATAACTGAAATCCAACTCTTTCTCACAGGACACAAGCACCAGGGCGAACATCGCCATTATCATAATATTCAAACGCATCATGGCCAAATCCTCTCAAAATTTCAAGGTATACGAAACGGAAGGAATCAAACCGTAGAGGGAACGTTGAACCGCACGAGTTCCCGACGGTTTAGAAGGATCATCTTCAAAATAAATGATATAGGGGCTATAATGACAATATGCATTATAGATCCCGAATGCCCACATATATGTGAACTTGCTACCAATATGGGTATATTTAGCCGACAAGTCAAGCCTATGCGACGCCGGCGTGCGATAACCGTTCCTACCAGAGTAATAATAGCACGTAGCTCCATCAAGTTCGTATTTCAGGTCGGGCGCCGTTATAGGATTCCCGGAGGAATATGTCCAGGATGCCGAAAGCTGCCAACAGCGGTCAATGGCAAACATCCCGACTACAGAAGCGACATGCCTGCGGTCATTCGCAGCATCATACCAACGTCCGCCATTTATGCCGGGTATCCTGGAAAGCGTCCTTGAAAGGGTGTAAGCAATCCACCCTGTCAAACGACCGGTGTTCTTCCTCATCATCAGCTCAAGCCCGTAACTACGGCCTTTACCGCCCAGAATTATACTTTCCAGATTCAATTTTGAGAACATGGTGCATCCGTCCATATAGTCATATATATGATCCATATCCTTGTAGTACACCTCCGCAGACCAATCCAGCATCCCCTCCCGCGACATTCCCGTATAAGAGACCCCATACTGCGTGACACGAGCCGGGGAAACCTGAGCCGAAACCAATGCATACCTGTCAAACGGGAAGCTCGTCGCACTTGAACGAACAGAATGGATATTCTGCGTGGCAACCCCCACCCCAGCCTTAATGCCATGGTTGACGGAGAAATCATACTTCACACTCAAACGAGGCTCCAAGTTAAAATATGTCTTACCGGAAAAATCAGGGGTCGGTTCTATCAAATCATCAAAAGTATTGAATGCCCTACCTGCCAAGGAGGTGGCGACTACGGCACGTACTCCCCCTTCAACATTGATCCTGCGAAAAACGCCCTTATATCCCATCCATATCGCATTCTCCCACAACGAGCGTATGTCGCGCTTACGCGAACCGTTAAACTCGAATTCTCCCGACTGAACCTTGAAAAACTCCGATCTCGCCCCCATCTCGATCGAGTGCATGTCTGACAGCGCGCAAGAGATCTTCTCAGAGAGGGAAAAATCCCGTATGAACTCACGCAACGACTGGTTCATGCGCATCAGATCCATTCCCATAGTGGTAGTATAATTCGTAGCTGCCGCAACGGTAGAGAATCGCCACCTGTCACTTCGGTTCACATGCCAGGATACAGAGCCACCCAGATTGCCCCATCTCATATCCATAAGGTCGGTTATACCCATATTATCGCGTCCACCGATGAAAGATACATCCACCATTTCACCGCTGCGAGGGATCCAGCGCAGGCTTGCCGTGACATCATAAAAATTCATCTCCGTATCGCGATATTTGGGGATCATCTTAAGGAACATGTCAACATACGAACGCCTTGCCGTTACAGCAAAGGAAAGCCTGTCCCTCACCACCGGCCCCTCTGCCTTTATTTTTGCGGCAAGAATGCCCACTGTGGCAGAACCGTGGTATGCCTCCATGTCGCCTGGAACAAGGGACGTTTCCAAAATGGCAGACGTAGCATCGCCATATGATGCGGGGAAAGGGCCTTTGAAAAGTGTCGCTCTCCCGATGGCATCGTCATTGAAGGAAGAAAATATGCCTAAAACATGTGTCGGATTATAAAGTGTGGCTCCATTCAGCATTACGAGGTTCTGTGAGGCAGTACCGCCACGCACTTCAAATCCACCTGCGCCCTCCCCCTCGGCATGCACCCCCGGCAATAGGGAAATGGATTTTACAATGTCATTCTCACCAAACATGGACGGCGCATCGGCAAGCCTGGAAAGCTCCAGCCGTTCGACTCCAACCTGGACAGCAGACATACGGTCACGCACAGCCCTACCAGTAACTACAACCTCCCCAAGCGCATGATCAGCTATGCTGTCTGTCTCAACGATATTTGGCGTCTGAGCGGAAACAAGCATATTTCCACCCACACCACACACCAATAGGTTTACTATCACAACAAAAACAAAGCTTCTTACCATCAGAGAATTGCAAATGCCCATTTCCTGAATGCAAAATTACAACATGAAAAGCAGTCCCACAAATATCAGCGATCCACAATGGAACCTATAATCCTGCCATGCGGTGATAACGTGCATGAAGATCCGGCAACTGGGGCATATTCAACAAGGCCTTGAATGCCGGCATCCCGGTGCCATTGAATGAGATTCTCGCATTCCACTCCATTGCTTCGACGGAGACCTTGAAAACCAACCCATATGGAAGCCCCCATGCCTTGGCAAGGACACTCTCATTAGGAATATCCACTACCATGACGGCACGTTTACCCAGAAAATCGTCATTAAACCCGTTATTGTATTCCCCCGAAATCTCACGATTCGAGGAGAACATCAGGCAACCGTCATACGTGCCAAAATAATAATTATCGGTATCTGTAAAATACTCCCACTGATTATCGCCTACCTTCTCAACTCTTTCCCCGGCTCTGGCCTTATATTGCTCAATTCCTATGGCAATCTGGTCTTCCGGCACATGCACCATGGTCTCTACAGCCCATGAACCGGGAGTCTGTTCCCTCACTGCCGACGGATTACCGGATACCGGCATGGCGCACAAGGAGGTAGTGCCATCCGCCTGCGACAGGTAAAGCGGAGCAAAACGCCCAAGCAACATGCTTAGCCCCCGCACATTACCCTTGAATTTTCCAAACGCCAGAACTACCGACGATCTCTCAGGGGTATACCTTAGGAAATCAGTATTTATCTCTTCGAAATTACCGCCGATGGAGTCTGTCTTTCCGTCACGATCCATCACCTCCCCTACCACGGATACCGACTGCCGTGTGACATTGAACGAAACGCACAGCCACTTGTTCTTTCCCCCGATATATCCGAGCATGGAATTTCCACAATTAATAGCCAGATTTGCCGCAAACGGACGCTCCAAAAATTCGTGAATACCGATGAAAGTTCCAAAATGATTATTCCTTGCCATAGCCGTAGAGGAAAGGACAGTAACCAGATCAGGGCCTATGAAACAAACGCCCCCGTCAACGACAGCCACGACTCCCCCGATGTTGCAGAAACTGATGCCGTCCGACTCCTCCATTTTCCCGGTTTCAGACACACTTTCCAATGCTTTATTCAAGGATCCATCATCAATTACATGAAAGAGTATCACATCCCGGCCTTCCGATGTGGTATAATAGATCATGCGCGTGACATCCACACCATTGCCCGATGCCAACAACGCAATCAACGCATCCCGGTAGTCAGGCTCGGCTACAAGGGAAAGCACTTTTGCGGCATCCGGTAACAGCTCTCCCCCACGTACCGGCGTAGGACACCCGGCTTCGGTCATAAGCCGACTGAGATTCACACTCCTTACCACCACGGCATTATCAGGCACCAGTTTTACGAGCGGCTCCAGACGTTCGTGCCCCTTGGTGCATGACTGCAACATCACCATAAGCACTGTTACTATCAAAAGCCCCAGACGGCATATGCGCCGCCGGGCAACCAATATGCGTCCTGCAAAGCTTAAATCAAGTTTCATATCGGATAGAATCACATTCTTTAATTATAGCATGTCGTGAATAAAGAGATATGCTACCAATATAACATTCATTCACACATATTGTTCCGATCAACTGGCTGCCCAAGATATGGTTCTACATGAATATTCACCATCATACCGTCGCCATAGGCATCCCTCAGCCTCTCTTCCACCTCGGAAGCGATATGGTGCCCGTGATCGACAGTTATATGAGGATTGACTTTTATGTGAAAGTCAAGAATCATCCGATTGCCGTTGCGCCGCGAGGCGAAATGATGAAACGCCTCAACTCCGGGTGTCTGTCCTATGACATGGTACATACCCTGCACGATATCCGCCGGAAGAGACGCTTCAAGAAGTTCTTTTACAGCCGGAGTGCCGATCTGGAACGACACAATTATGATGAATACACTCACAACCATTGCTGCAATGGGATCAAGCACTCTCCATGCAGGCCCAAGGAACATGGCTCCTGCAATACCAGCCAATGTAGCAAGCGACGACAAGGCATCGCTACGGTGATGCCACGCGTTGGCCACGACCACTGCAGACTGTATCCGTTCACCTACCATGCGCGTATAACGATAAAGCCACTCCTTGGAAGCGATCGATATCACTGCCATGACAAGTGCCAACCATGTGGGACTTTCGAGATGATGCCCATGAAATGAATCCCAAGTCTTTTCCGCCCCGTCAACCAGAAACATCACCCCCACGATACCGAGTATCAACGCGACAAGCATAGTCGCAAACGTCTCATACTTTCCGTGGCCATACTGGTATTTTTCGTTTGCCTTACGGCGAGCCACCCCTACAAAAACTATGACTATAATATCAGTTATAAAGTCTGAAAACGAGTGTATGCCGTCGGCAAGCATCGCCGACGACCGACCAAAAATACCGGCAAGGACTTTTCCTATTCCCAATACGGCGTTTATCCAGAAGCCAAGCCAGGTGACACGCCTGGCACTCCTGACAACATCGCGGTCGTTAAGACACGGCTCATTCATTTTCATGCTTCCAGTCATATTGGACGATACATTAACATTATGAGTTTAAACAAGCGGGTGCTTAAACTGATTATTACATAAATCGGTGCAAAGTTACTGCAAGTTTCCATCAATTAACAACAATTTGCAATCCTATTTCGTTGCAAGAAATATATCATCTGACTTTCCATAATCTATATAATCTATTAAGTCGTTGGCATGCAACGCATTCTCATACATCATAGCAAATCCTGTGTTTTGATCCCAAACATAAAATCTTTTATATGATAAATTTTACCTCCACATATTTTTGGTATCCTAATAATGTACGACACAACCAACGATGAGACACAGCACAGAAGAAATATCAAGACAGCTCAAGAAACACCCAGATGAGGGATTTCGCATGCTTGTGAACTCTTTCATGGAACCGATATATCACCATGTGCGCCGTCTGGTCGAAGTACATGCCGATGCCCAGGACATAACCCAGGAAACTTTCATCAAAGCATACCGTTCGATAGACAGTTTACGCGATGTCAAATCCCTGCCGTCATGGCTGATGCGCATCGCCACAAACGAGGCACTCAGATTCATGCAACGGAACCGTGAGCGTCACATCCCACTTGACGACTCCGCAAGCGCGGAAGCCCTGTCATTGGCAGCAGACGAATACATTGACTACTCCGACCTTGAAGCCGTGAGGTTGCAGAAGGCGATACACACCCTGCCACCTAAACAACAGGCAGCCTTCAACCTCAGGTACTACGACGACCTGAACTACGATGAGATAGCCGACATACTTGAATCTTCACCACAAAGCGTGAAAGTCAACTATAACATCGCCAAACAAAAAGTCATAGACCACATGAACAAAAACTTCTGATCTTAAAAATCAGCAGAGTTGACAAACAAGGATACAAACAAAGAAAGAAACAATGGCACAAGAGATATGAGCAAGACAAATTTCAACTTGGACAAAGCCACGCGCCAGACCCCATACACTGTCCCGGAGAGGTTTTTCGAAAGCCTCGAAAAAGACATACTTGCAAAGACCGTTGATGCGCCAAACAACGCAGCATCTACTCCACGGAAACTAAATCCGTTGTCACGGTTCATACGCATAGGCCTCTCGTCGGCAGCCGCAGTCGCCGTTGCGACTGCCATAGGCATCGGCATATACAATACCGTCCCAGCAGAACCGCTTACGCCAGATCAGGCATTTGCAAACCTTTCCTCAAGCGATCAGGACTATCTCCTTGACTGCTACGACAACGACCGGATGCTTGAGGCATATCTCCTTGAAGTAGAACGACAATAAATTTCATAAACATATTATCAGCATGAAAACATTAGTAAAAATGCTTGTGATAGCCATGCTCGCTATCGTACCGGCAACAACTTTCGCTCAACAAAACAAGCGTCCTGATCCTGCAAAACGCGAGGCTTTCGCCAAAGCACAGGCCACTGAAATTGCAAAAAAACTTGAGCTTAACGAGGATCTCACAAAGAAATTCACCGAGACATACCTTGATTGCCAGAAAGACATGTGGGCTTTAGGACGGCCGGGCTTCAATCGCACCAAATCCTCTGAAATGACCGAGGAACAAGCCAAGGAAATGAACAAAGCGCGTCTGGAGCACCAACGCAAGGTACTTGACATACGCGACAAATACTACGGCGAATACAGCAAGTTCCTTACACAAAAGCAGATCATGCGTGTCAACGACATAGAAAAGAAAATGTTCGACCGCATGATGCAGAAACATGACAAGCGTCAGGGAGACAACATGAGACAGAATATGGATCGTGGCTCTCGTCCAGAAAGAAAGAACCGTGGGCAAAGATGATCGGTCTATTCAATCCAATGACATAATCAAGAAGAGAATTATCCAATCTGTTCTACACAATCATACCAATCCAAAATTTGCACATCTACCGACAATAAAGTAGGTATTTAAGGATTTTTAGTGTGTTAAGTTAGGTTGTAAAACATGACGGCGTCGCGGATCACTGCCCTCGACGCCGTCTTTTTATTCAACAATCCATAAAAGCGGCCCTTATAATATCGCATGATTTCAGCGGTAAGTGCGGAGCTTGGGGAGGAAGGCATCCGGGATGTATTCGAGTTTGTATGACGAGGGAGTGCCGAAAATAAAGGCGACATCGAAGCGAGGTTTCAGCTCAATCCTATGCGACGTGAGGTAGCCGTTGGCGGCACGGACTATGCGACTTATCTTGCGAGGCGTAATCACATCCGACAATCTCTCACCCTCCACGCGGCGTGTCTTTACCTCCACGAAGGCTATCCACTCATCCTTCTCCGCAACTATGTCAAGTTCAAGATGATCCATACGCCAATTGCGTTCGACAATGGCATGCCCCTCCTTAATCAAATGCTGACATACGAGTTCTTCTCCCCATTCACCAAGCCTGTTGTGTTCTGCCATGGCTTCAAAAAAAGAATCCATCCGGGAATTGCAAGCCTTCGGCATGTGCGATTTCCGGATGGATTTCAATATACGTTTAATTAATATTCATCCCATGCTTTGATCTCTATGTCGTCAAGGCTCATGGAAGTGAATGCCTTGATGAAAGCTGAAGCAAGCCGCGCATTGGTGAGCAACGGTATATTTAGGTCAATAGCCGCACGACGCACCTTGTATCCATTGGACAGCTCGGCACTCGAAAGGTTCTTGGGCAGGTTGACGACCATATCCACCAGTTTGTGATGAAGCAGATCCAATGCCTGAGGATGAGCATCGCCATCGGTCGGCCAATATGCCCTGACAGCAGGGATACCGTTTTCAGTCAGATATTTATACGTGCCTTCCGTGGCATATATCTTCAATCCTGCCTTATCAAGCAACTGCGCGGCCTCAAGCATGTCGGCTTTCTGACGCGGAGTACCAGTGCTCAGGAGCACCGAGCGCTTCGGCACGCGGTGACCGACCGAAAGCATGGACTTGAGCACAGCTTCGTTAGTATCGTCGCCTATGCAACCCACCTCGCCTGTGGAGGACATATCCACACCCAACACAGGATCTGCGCCCTGCAGACGCGAGAAACTGAACTGGGAAGCCTTTATACCCACGTAGTCCAAGTCGAACAGCGTCTTTGAAGGCTTATCTACCTTCAGCCCAAGCATTACGCGGGTGGCCGCATCAATGAAGTTCATCTTAAGCACCTTGCTGACAAACGGGAAACTGCGCGACGCGCGAAGGTTGCACTCAATGACCTTTATATCATTGTTCTTGGCAAGGAACTGTATGTTGAAAGGCCCCGAGATCTTCAATGCCTTGGCAATCTGAGCCGAAACTTTCTTTATGCGACGCATCGTCTCCACATACAGCTTCTGCGGCGGGAACTGGATGGTCGCGTCTCCGGAGTGCACACCGGCAAATTCTATATGCTCCGATATGGCGTAAAGCTTTATCTCACCCTCCTGCGCCACGGCATCCATCTCTATCTCCTTGGCATTCTGAATAAACTCAGTAACCACGACAGGATGCTGTTTGGAGACATTTGCAGCAAGCATCAGGAAACGGTGAAGTTCCTCCTCGTTGCTGCACACGTTCATGGCAGCACCGGAGAGCACGTAGCTGGGTCGCACAAGCACCGGATACCCGACCTCACGTATGAAGTCGTCTATATCCGCAAAGCTCGTTAGCTCACGCCAACGGGGCTGATCTATGCCCAGACGGTCAAGCATCGCAGAGAACTTATGACGATCCTCCGCATTGTCAATTGAAGTGGCCGAAGTGCCGAGGATGTTTACGCCCGCATCGTCAAGCCGTGTCGCCAGATTGTTAGGAATCTGGCCACCCACTGACAATATGACGCCATGGGGGGATTCAAGCTCCAGGATGTCCATCACACGCTCGAAAGTAAGCTCGTCAAAGTAAAGACGATCACACATGTCGTAGTCGGTGGACACTGTCTCCGGATTGTAGTTTATCATTACCGAACGCCACCCCTGCTCCTTTACCGTAAGCAACGCATTGACCGAACACCAGTCAAATTCCACGGAGCTGCCGATGCGATAGGCTCCAGAACCGAGCACCACCACCGACTTATGGTCATGGAGATACTTCACGTCATTGAAGCTGCCGTTGTAAGTCAGGTACAGATAGTTAGTCATAGCGGGATATTCGGCAGCAAGCGTATCGATCTGCTTCACAACCGGCACGATCCCCAGCTTCTTGCGATATGCCCTTACTGTGGCATTGTCTGCTCCGGTCACGTCAAGTTTCTCCCCCTTTATGGCACGGGCGATCTGGAAATCGCTGAAACCCTGCTGCTTGGCAGTGCGAAGGAGATCTTCCGGGATGGCCTCTATCTCGCTTATCCGCTTCAACTCGGCCTCGGTATCTATGATATGCTTGAGTTTCTGAAGGAACCAACGGTCAATCTTGGTCAACTCGTGGATGCGTTCCACGGTATAGCCCTCCTGAAGAGCCTTGGAGATGACGAATATGCGTTTGTCGGTAGGTTCCTTCAACGCATGATCCATATCATCTATCTTGATTTCGCGGTTTCCCACGAAACCATGCATGCCTTGTCCAATCATACGGAGGCCTTTCTGTATCACCTCCTCGAATGTACGGCCGATAGCCATAACCTCACCGACGGACTTCATGGAGGAACCTATCTCCCTGCGCACGCCATGGAATTTACCAAGATCCCACCTCGGGATCTTGCATACGATATAGTCCAACGCCGGCTCAAAGAAAGCAGAGGTATCCTTCGTAACGGAATTTTTAAGCTCGAAAAGTCCGTATCCGAGACCGAGCTTGGCCGCTACGAAAGCGAGGGGATAGCCCGTGGCCTTGGATGCGAGAGCAGAAGAACGGCTCAGGCGGGCATTGACCTCGATCACACGGTAGTCCATGGAATCTGGATCGTATGCATATTGCACATTGCACTCGCCCACGATACCGATATGCCTGATTATCTTTATGGCCAGTTCACGCAGATAATGATAATCGTCATTTGAAAGTGTCTGCGAAGGAGCTACAACGATGCTCTCCCCGGTATGGATGCCGAGAGGATCGAAGTTCTCCATGTTGCAGACGGTGATGCAGTTGTCATAGCGGTCGCGCACCACCTCGTATTCAACCTCTTTCCAACCTTTGAGCGATTTTTCCACAAGCACCTGAGGAGAAAACGAGAACGCTTTTTCAGTCAAAGCCTTCAGCTCCTCCGCATTGTCACAGAAACCGCTCCCGAGTCCGCCCAGGGCATATGCCGCACGCACGATCACGGGATAACCGAGCCTGTCGGCAGCCAAAAGAGCCTCATCTATGCTCTCTACAGCCTCGCTCTTGATGGTCTTTACATCTATCTCATCAAGTTTCCTGACGAACAGCTCACGGTCTTCGGTATCCTTGATGGCCTGCACAGGAGTGCCGAGTACTTTAACGTCGTACTTGTCAAGGACTCCGCTTTCGCAAAGCTCTACCCCGCAGTTCAATGCAGTCTGGCCGCCAAACGAAAGCAATATGCCGTCAGGACGCTCCTTCTCTATCACACGCTCCACGAAATAGGGAGTGACAGGCAGGAAATATATCTTATCCGCGAAACCGTCGGAAGTCTGCACGGTGGCTATGTTGGGGTTGATGAGCACGGTCTCGATGCCCTCCTCTTTCATGGCCTTTAGAGCCTGTGAGCCGGAGTAGTCAAATTCGCCGGCCTCACCTATTTTCAGTGCGCCGCTACCAAGAAGAAGAACTTTTTTAATCTTTTCCATGCCTGATGAAAAATGGACGATATGATGTGATGGATTGATAGTATCTTTAGCTTATTGCCTGGATAAGGGAATGCCCGCAATTCAAATCAAAGCATACTTATGAACTTGTCAAAAATAAACTCCGTGTCACGCGGGCCTGATGATGCCTCCGGGTGGAACTGTGCCGAGAACCAGGGTTTCTCCTTGTGGTGGATACCCTCGTTGGTTCCGTCGTTCATGTTTACGAACAGCGGCTCCCACTCGGGTGGAAGTTTCGAATCGTCCACTGCAAACCCATGGTTTTGCGAGGTGATATAGCATGTTTCCGTACCGGTCATGCGCACCGGCTGATTATGGCTGCGATGCCCGTACTTGAGCTTGTAGGTGCATGCCCCGGCAGCCTTTGCAAGAAGCTGGTTACCCATGCAAATGCCACAGATCGGCTTGCCAGTGTCCATGAACTTACGGATATTTCCTACTGTCTCCTCGGCGAAATCAGGATTTCCGGGGCCATTGGAAATAAACAGGCCGTCAAATTCAAGACCATTGAAATCATAGTCCCAGGGGACACGTATCACCTTCACTCCACGGCGTGTAAGACAACGTATGATGTTGAACTTAGTCCCGCAGTCAACCAACACCACGGTTTTTTCACCTTCCCCGTGAGTTTCAGGGGCGGGGCAGCTTACCTTTGCGATTAGGTTCTCGGTGTTGGGATCGCTGAATTCCACTTCTTCGGGAGATGTGAAATATATCTTGCCGAGCATCGATCCTTTTTCGCGAAGATGCTTTGTGAGAGCACGAGTGTCTATGCCATATAGACCGGGAATCTTCTCATCCTGAAGCCACTGATGCAGGGAGCGGCTGGCGAGCCAATGGCTCGGCTCCCAGGAATAATCCTGCGCGATGATCGCACGGCAATGTATGCGTGAACTTTCAAGGTATTCGCTTACATCATCCTTTACTGTTTCCGGGGGAACACCGTAGTTCCCAAGAATAGGATATGTGGTGACGAGGATCTGACCTTCGTAAGAAGGGTCGGTAAGGCTTTCTGGATATCCGGTCATGGCGGTATTGAAAACCACCTCCCCGGCAGTGGGAGCTTCGTAGCCGAACGATTTCCCTGTGAAGCAAGTGCCGTCTTCAAGCATCAGGACGGCTTGACGTGTCTGTCGCATAGGAACTTTGATGGAATACTGGCTTGTTCAAACGGGTCTTTGCGCATTATTCCGGACGAATAACCTGCGTATTCCCGCTTATGACTGCAAAGTTAGCCATTTATTTTCGTTTGGACAAACATCGCCGCCAAGGGGTTGAGCCAATTTTCACACAACTTTAATTTAACACTTCTTCAAGAATGTGAGACTGACCCCTTTAACGCCATCCACATAATTACAGTATGGCATATCACAAAAAAAATAACTACCTTTGACAATGCTTCGTCCCACACCGGGATAAGGCATTTCATCCATAACCCGCATCCACAAATGAGCAAATTCGTTCATCTCCACGTACACACCCAATACTCCATCCTTGACGGGCAGGCATCCGTACAGGCATTGGTTGACAAGGCCATGGCCGACGGCATGCCGGCGCTCGCCATCACAGACCACGGCAACATGTTTGCCATCAAGGAGTTTTACAACTACGTGGCAAAAAAGAATTCCAAGACGAAAGGAGCAATAAAGGATGCCGAGAAAGCTGCGAAGGAAGCAGAGACTGCGGGAGACACCACTCTTGCGGCAGAAAAAAATGCCGAGGCAGAAAAATTGAGGGAAAAGATCTTCAAGCCGATCCTCGGATGCGAAGTCTATGTGGCTAACGAGACGCTTGACATACATACCGACAAGCATGACACCGGGCGCCATCTGATACTGCTGGCAAAAAACGAAAAAGGATACCACAACCTTGTAAAAATCGTGTCAAGAGCCTGGACAGAGGGGTTCTATTCTCACCCACGTACGGACAAGGCCGACATAGAAGCACACAAGGAAGGACTGATCGTCTGCTCTGCATGCCTGGGAGGCGAAATCCCCCGCCTCATACTACAGGATCAGATAGAAGAGGCCGAAAAGCGCGTTAAATGGTGGAAAGACACCTTCGGCGAAGATTACTACCTTGAACTGCAGCGACACAAAGCCACCGTGCCACGTGCCAATCACGAGACCTACCCGCTACAGCAGAAGGTCAATGCCGAACTGCTGCGCATGGCGGAAAAATTCGACATAAAGATAATATGCACCAACGACTCACACTTCGTCAACGAGGATGATGCCGAAGCACATGAGCGTCTGATATGCCTTTCCACAGGAAAGAAGATCTCCGATGAAAACCGCATGCTATACAGCAAGCAGGAATGGCTGAAAACCACCGAGGAAATGTCGCAGGTGTTTTCGGACCTTCCGGAAGCGCTTGCCAATACCATAGAGATTGCCGACAAGGTTGAGTTCTACGACATAGACCACGCCCCCATCATGCCTTTCTATGCCATACCCGAGGAGTTCGGCACGGAGGAGGAATACCGCTCGCGAATCACGGAGCAGGAGCTTTTTGACGAATTCACCCGCGACGAGAACGGCAATGTGGTACTGTCACAAGAGGAAGCCGAGAAAAAGATCAAGAAACTCGGAGGCTACGACAAACTCTACCGCATAAAGTTCGAGGCCGACTACCTTGCCAAACTCGCCTATGAGGGGGCGGAACGCCGGTATGGCTCCCCGCTGTCAGACGAGATCAAGGAACGCGTCAAGTTTGAGCTTCACATAATGAAGACGATGGGGTTCCCGGGATACTTCCTTATCGTGCAGGATTTCATCAACGTATCGCGTGAACGCCTCGGAGTGAGCGTAGGGCCCGGACGTGGTTCTGCTGCAGGATCCTGCGTGGCATACTGTTTGGGCATAACACAGATAGACCCCATCAAATACGACCTGCTTTTCGAACGTTTCCTCAACCCGGACCGTATCTCACTCCCCGATATAGATGTGGACTTCGACGATGACGGACGCGCCCGTGTGCTGCAATACGTGACAGAAAAATACGGGGCTGAAAACGTCGCCCATATCATCACATACGGCACCATGGCCACAAAAATGGCATTAAAGGACGTGGCACGCGTGGAAGGGCTTCCGATCCCGGAAAGCGATCGCATCGTGAAACTGTTGCCGAGGCATATGCCCGAAGTCAATGGCAAGGAGGCTAAAATGAACCTTACCAACTGCTTCAACCTCCTTAACGATTTCAAGACGGAGCTTAACAGTCCGAATCCGCTGGTAAGGGAAACACTCAAATACGCGGAAAAACTCGAGGGCAACGTGCGCGGCACCGGAGTGCATGCATGCGGAGTAATCATCTGCCGCGACAAGATCTCAGACTGGGTGCCTGTGAGCACCGCCGTGGACAAGCTTGAAGGTAAACTGCTCGTCACACAGTACGAGGGGCGCGTCATAGAGGAGACCGGCCTAATAAAGATGGACTTCCTCGGGTTGAAAACGCTCTCGATCATAATGGATGCCGTAAAGAACATAAAGCTCACACACGGCATAGACGTGGACATGGAAAAGATCCCGATCGACGACCCGGCCACATACAAGCTGTATTGCGAGGGGCGCACCATCGGCACATTCCAGTTCGAGTCGGCAGGCATGCAAAAATACCTGCGTGAGCTTCAGCCATCCACCTTCGAGGATCTCATAGCCATGAATGCCCTTTACCGCCCCGGACCTATGGATTACATCCCGGAGTTCATATCCCGCAAGCATGGCAAAACCCCGATCGTATACGATATACCGGTGATGGAGCAGTATCTCAAGGATACTTACGGTGTCACCGTATATCAGGAACAGGTCATGCTCCTGTCGCGTCTGCTTGCCAACTTCACACGCGGCGAGAGCGACACCCTCCGAAAGGCCATGGGCAAGAAGCTCATAGATAAGATGAATCATCTTAAGGGTAAATTCCTTGAAGGGGGCCAAGCAAATGGACACGATCCGGAAGTGCTTGAAAAAATCTGGGCAGACTGGGAGAAATTCGCCTCTTACGCGTTCAACAAGAGCCACGCCACATGCTATTCATGGGTGGCTTTCCAGACCGCATACCTCAAAGCAAACTATCCAGCCGAATACATGGCCGCTGTGCTGTCACGCAACCGCTCGGATATAACCAAACTCACCACGTTCATGGACGAATGCAAGGCCATGCGCATAACGGTAAAAGGCCCAGATGTCAACGAATCGTTCCGTGAGTTCGGTGTCAACAAGCAAGGCGACATACGTTTCGGGCTTGCGGCTATAAAAGGTGTAGGCGACAATGTGGTGGCCGCCATCATCAAGGCACGTGAGGATGGTGGACGTTTCGAAAGCCCGTTCGACTTCGTGGAACGTGTACCCGCCGGTATCATAAACCGCCGGACATTCGACAATCTCGTGCTTTCGGGAGCTTTCGACTGGTATCCCGAAATAAAACGCGAGGATTATTTTGAAAAGAACAACAAAGACGAGACTTTCACCGAACAGCTTGTGCGCTACGGACAGCAGTTCCAGAATGCCGAACGCGAACAGAGCGCCTCGCTTTTCGGGGATTTCGACACCGACCTGCGCACCGCAGGCCGTCCACAATACAAATCAGCCGTTCCATGGGTGGATGCCGTAAAACTTGAAAAGGAACGCGAACTGGTTGGCATGTACCTGTCCGCCCATCCGCTTGACCCGTATTACATGGAACTGAACCATGGATTGCGCACCATCAAGCAGTTCAACGACACCACTCCTGCCGACGGAACGGAGATATGCTTCGGAGGAATGGTCACCAAATTCGAATCCGCCCCTGCAAAACGTGGCGGTTATTGGGGATCCATTTATATGGAAGACTACACAGGCACCACACGAATACGCCTGTTCGGCCAGAAATATGTAGATTTCGAGAAATATGGCAAGCCGGGTACGCCCATAATGGTCAACGGACGCTTCCAGACACGCTACAATGGTGAGATCTCCTTTGAAGTGGAACGCATCCGGCTGCTTGAGGAAGCCCGAGGACAGCTGCTCGAAGGAGTGACGCTGCTCCTTGACCCGGCCGAGATCTCACCTACACTGGTAAAAGTCCTACAGGAACATCAAGGATCCACCGGCACGGGGAAGGGATTCTTCAACGTACAGATATATGATCCACAGATCGGACGCTCCGTCAAACTCGTTGCCGGGGTAAGCATCCCGCTTAACCGCGACCTCATGAACATTATAGACTCCTACAACTTGCGCTACGAATTCAAGCGCAACCAGGCCTTCACCGGAGCTACCAGATATGACGACCTGCATGAGGATACCGTGGATGTAAATGAGGAAATAGCCGAAATCGAAACAGACTGATGCATCAATGCATTTAGAAAAGACTATATAACCGTTACATAATAACCAAACAAACTAAAACAATGGCACTTACCATCACAGACGCTAATGCGAAAGAACTCATTGCCTCAGGCAAGCCTGTTATCATTGACTTTTGGGCGACATGGTGCGGCCCATGCATGGCAATGAGCCCTATCGTAGACGACCTTGCCAAAGAATATGAGGGTCGCGTAGTAATAGGGAAATACAACGTAGACGAGGAGGGAGACCTTGCCGCAGAGTACCGTATCATGTCCATACCCACCTTCCTCTTCTTCAAAAACGGAGAGAAGACTGCAATCCGCCTCGCAGGGTCACAGTCACGTGAAACCTTCAAGGCCAAAATCGAGGAACTCCTCGCCTTATAAAAACTTGTCAGAAATCTTTCCAAAAAGGATTTTAGACGAAGAAGTCATTTTGACTTCTAGCTCTTAGAGTTTGTCTAAAGTTTTTTCCAAAAGATTTTCAGGGATGTTTTTGAGTGGATTTTGAGTTTTGAAGAGGGAGCGATGCGGGCATCGTGACCGATGAAAAATTCAAAATACGTCAAAAAGAGACTAAAAATCCGCGGATTTTTATTTGAAAAAATTTATAGACGAACTCTTAAAACATACCTTGAAATTCTGATCAGAAGGGACACGCTTTCATCATGTATCGTGCCCCTTCTGTTACATTAACCAAATTATCAAGCCAATCCATTACAGCAATGAAAGATCGTATCGTATTTCTTGACTGGCTGCGCGTATTTGCCTGCTTTCTGGTAGTACTCGTGCACGCCAGCGAAAACTTCTACGGAGCCGGAGGAGAATCAGACATGGCAGGCCCCATGGCGATGCTCCAGAACGAAGCTGATCGCCTTTGGGTCTCCGTCTACGACGGATTCTCCCGCATGGCAGTGCCCCTGTTCTTCATCGTATCGGCCTATCTCCTTGTCCCCATGTCGCCAAAGATGACAAGCGGCCAATTCTACAAAAGGAGATTCACACATATTCTTCCCCCTTTCTTCATCTTCATGGTGCTGTATAGCACCGTGCCGGTGCTTTGGGGACAGATAGACAGCGCCACATCCCTCCGCGACCTCTCCCGTATACTCCTGAACTTCCCCACCACAGCCGGGCACCTCTGGTTCATGTACCCCTTGATCAGCATCTACCTCTTCATCCCTATCGTGTCGCCATGGCTTGAGAAGGCATCAGCCAAGGAGGAGCGTTTCTTCATCCTTCTGTTCCTCATATCCACCTGCATGCCATACATGAACCGCCTGTGGGGAGAAGTTTGGGGTGAATGCTTCTGGAACGGCTACCATCTGCTATGGTACTTCTCCGGCTATCTCGGCTACCTCGTGCTCGCCCACTATATCCGCATGCATCTCACATGGAGCCGCACCACACGCCTATGGGCGGGTGCCGCAATGCTCATCTTCGGAGCTGCCGCCACCATCTACTCCTTCTACGTTCAAGCCATACCGGGTCAACTGCTTGTCACACCGGTGCTTGAGATCGGATGGGCATTCTGCACCATCAATTGCGTAGTCCTCACAGCCGGAGCATTCCTCCTGTTTACATGCATCACACAGAAAGAGGCACCCGCGATCATAACCCGCACCTCACAGCTGAGCTACGGCATCTATCTGATGCATATCTTCTGGCTCGGTTTTTGGGTATCGGTATTCAAGATAGACTATCCGCTCCCCACCGTGGCAGCCATTCCCGCTATCGCAGTAACCACCTTCATCTGCTGCTACCTGACAGCCCGTGTGATCTCCTTCCTCCCGGGCAGCAAATGGATAATCGGCGCATCCGCCTACGGCAAGCCTCGCCCGAATCTATCCGCAGCCACCAGATAACACAATCGCACTCATAATATACTGGCGGTGTGTCTGAATCAGGCATGCCGCCTTTCTGCATCTCACCGAAATTGATCAATTTGAGAGAACATTTCAATGAGATAAAGTGTTACCATGTATGGGTGATTATCACATTCGGGATACCCCGGAATTTATCATGTGACGCATGAAACGCAATCATATCTTACGACTCCATTGGAAGCTGTTTTTCCCCTTTGTCGGGATCTCTTGGCTTATAATCGGCATCACGATAATATATTTCGTCAGACATGAAGAGCAACGACAGAAGACTAATCTTGAAAATCGCCTGTTGAATGTCAATTATACCGTAATCGATGCCTACGAACATGGAGTAGACTTACAGAAAACAGTTGACTTCATAAGGCTTTTCACGGCCAAGACCACACTTGACCCGCTGCATGTCACCGTGTATAACGACAACAGGAATATGGTAGCGGACAATGCAGAGGCCACCATCCTCCTATACGACGATGACGGCAACATCAATCCGGAGCTTGAAAAACTCTGGAACAGCGGAGGGCATGCCAAAGTGAGCAACATGTCATACGACAACAGAAAATGCATGATAAACTCTATGACAAGCAGCGACGGACGCATACATTCGTTTGCCGCGCTACCGTATGACGACGAAGTGCTCACTTTCCTACGGATCGATCCGATGATATGGGTCGTTGTCATAATCCTCGGAGTATTGTCACTGTTACTGGCATATCTTGGATCCAGAACCATTTGCCGGAACGTGTACGCCCTTCAGGATCTCGCACAGGCCATTTCCACCGACAGTCTGCCCGACAATATAGATCCGGGACAGTTCTCCAAGGACGAACTGGGTGAAGTATCCCGCAACCTGCTCACCTTATATCGCGACAAAATAAGAGCCGAACATGAAAAAATGTATCATGAACGTCAGATCGGCTTGAACATCAGCCATGAACTAAACACACCCGTAGGTATTGTAAAAGGCTACCTTGACACCGTATTGGGCGACAACGGCATTCCGCACACACAAAAGCAGAAGTTCCTGCTGCGTGCACAGCAGAACATAGACCGTCTGGCCAATCTTGTAGGAGACATGACCACGGTAATGCGTCTGCAGGAGAACGGTGCCGGAATTGAACGAAGGGAGATCAATTTCCACGACTTGGCCGTCATGCTGGCACAGGACGTAAAGCAAGGTCACATCGCCGACAACATGACATTCATCTGCGACATCCCCTATGACTGCCGTGTCCTCGGACACGAATCCCTGCTTAACAACGCGTTGCTTAACCTCATTTACAACGCCGCACAACATTCCGGCGGAACAGAGATTTCACTCATTTGGCTAAGGAAAGAAAACGGCATGCACGTATTTTCATTCGCCGACAACGGGAAAGGGGTCAAGGAAGAAGACCTTCCACGCCTCTTCGACTTGTTCTACCGGGTAGACAATGGACGCTCCCGCAAGAACGGGGGTGCAGGACTCGGGATGCCACTCATAAAAAGGATAATCGTCGCACTCGGAGGAAACATAACGGTCGAAAACGTCCCAACGGGGGGACTAAGGTTCACATTCAGCCTACCGACGGCAAAATGAGCCCCGACGGTCACAACACGACCGAAATATGCACCAAGGCACGCGGTCAGTCCACCTTACGGAGATCATGCCCCATACGGTGCTTCTTGGTTGACATGTAGAAGCGATCGTATTCATTCGGCTCTATCTCTATCGGCACATTCTCTACTACCTCCAGCCCATATCCTTCCAGACCTACGCGCTTTATGGGGTTGTTGGTCATCAGGCGCATCTTCTTTATGCCGAGTGCATGCAGTATCTGGGCACCCACTCCATAGTCGCGTTCGTCGGCCTTATGTCCGAGATGCAGATTGGCCTCCACAGTGTCCATCCCCTCTTCCTGAAGCTTATAGGCACGGATCTTGTCCATCAGACCTATTCCGCGACCTTCCTGACTGAGATAAATAACAGCCCCCCGGCCTTCCTTCTCCACCATGCGCAATGCCTGATGTAGCTGCTCGCCGCAGTCGCAACGCATAGAGCCGAAAATATCGCCGGTGGCACATGAGGAATGCACCCTTACCAACACCGGATCATCGGTATGGAGGTCACCCTTGAAGATAGCCACATGCTCCAGTCCGTTGCTTTTCTGACGGAAAGGGATAAGGCGAAAGTGTCCGTAGCAGGTAGGCAGATCCACCTCCACACCTTGCTCCACAAGCGACTCTTTCTTAAGGCGGTAGGCAATCAGATCAGCGATGCTCACAAGTTTCATCCCCCACTGGTCGGCAAGGCGACGCAGTTCAGGCAGACGAGCCATGGATCCGTCATCCGACATGATTTCCATCAATGCCGCAGCAGGATACAATCCGGCAAGCCGTGCCAGATCCACAGCAGCCTCGGTGTGGCCGCTTCGTCTGAGAACACCCTGATCCTGGGCATATAGCGGGTTGATATGACCGGGACGTCCGAATGTCTCGGGAGTAGAATCGGGATCGGCAAGCGCACGAATCGTGGCACAGCGATCTTCGGCAGACACTCCGGTGGTGCACCCCTCAAGCTTGTCCACCGTAATGGTAAAGGGTGTGCCGAGCATCGAAGTGTTGTCCGTGGTCTGTGGCTCAAGCCTCAACTCCTTGCAACGTGTTATAGACAATGGAGCGCATAACACCCCACGGGCATTCTTGAGCATGAAATTCACCTGCTCGGGGGTGATCTTTTCAGCGGCGACGATTATATCGCCCTCATTTTCGCGGTCTTCATCATCAACCACTATCACCATTTTGCCTTCGCGGAAATCGTCGATGGCGCTTTCGATCGAATCAAGTTTCACTTTTATCGTTTGATTTTGTGAGTTTTTGTTGTCATTTATCTTAACCCTGCAACAACCGTTCCAGTTCACGGGCTGTCGCCAACGTGCCCTCCACGGTACGCGTGGTCAATTGGAACGGGAACTTGTTGACTGTGCCTATCACCCTCTTGTCCCTGGAATTGGATAGATAGTCAACCGTATCGTTCAATACAGTCTGTGCTCCCTCTCTCTGCGGGAATTTCTTGAAGAAATAATATATCTTCTTCATAACCGGCAATTCCTCATAGGTACGGCGGAACACCTCACAAGCGGCGCATAGTTCGCCGAGCAACCGTAGCGCCTCCTGTGGCTCCACCTCCTGCATCACGAATTCCTTGACTTCCAGCTCGCGATGCAGCGATCCCGTAAGGCGGCGCACCATGTTCTTATACGCATCCATGTCAAACACGGCGGAATCCTTTACAGCCTTGTAAGTGAAGAATATGCCGAGTGGAAGCAATATGGCGGAACTTAGCCACATCCCTTGCCACACCTCTATCTTGCCGTCGCGAGCCATCTTGTATCCGGTATTATCTATGATGTAATAGATAATGAAGAGAATCACCGATATTACAAGCGGCGCACCAAGGCCACCCTTGCGGATGATCGCACCCAAAGGAGCACCTATGAAGAAGAATATCAGACAGGCTATGGAAAGGGTGAATTTCTTCTGCATCTCTATATCATGGCGGCGGATAGTCTTGCGGTCATCCTCCATCGCATAGCTCTTGAACTCATACTCCTGCTTGACACGCTGCACTTTCATGAGTGCTTCGGCCAGATATGTAGGTGTCTTTTCGGGACGCACTATATAGAACAACGAATCTATGTCTATCGGCCTGTCAAGCCTTACAGGAGGATTCGGCACCTCGGCCATCTCCCCGTCCACCATGCGCCTTTCAGTCGGCTGCACGCGAATATACGGTGTGCTTCTTAGCAGCTTCGCATATTCCGCCCCTATGGAATCTACCCTTCCGGTAACCGAATCAATGGTAGCCCTCAGCTCCTTGATGTTCTTCCCCACATATTGGTTGCGCATGCCGCTCTCATCCATGCGGTTGAAATTGGCATCGAAAGCCAGAAGTATCTCCTTGAGTTTGAATGACTCCCGCCTGTATGGCTGATTGCCGCTGGCAGGAGCGCCGTTGGTATTCTCCTTGAGGTTCTCGAACTGTTCACCATCATACAGCTGAAGGAACAGATGCTCCTTGTCGTCGGCAAGTTTCAGGTGCCCCGAATCAGCCAGAATGATGCGGGAGTTGTCAAAGCCACGAGACACATCATAGATCATCATGTCATAGAGTGTGCCTGTCTCGCGGTTCTTATGCTCCACATAAAAGTTATAACCGGCTATCTGGTCGTAGAAAACACCTTCCGGGATCTCGAGTTCCGGCGATTTCTGCCTTACGGAATACAGCAGCGTCCACATCTTCACCTGAGCGTATGGAAGCACATAGTTCTGAAAAAAGAAAGCCCCTATTGCCACCAGGGAGATAAAAACTATCAACGGACGCATGGCCTTCATAAGCGAAATGCCTGAAGCCTTTATCGCAGTAAGTTCGAATCTTTCCCCGAGGTTGCCGAAAGTCATCAGCGACGCGAGAAGGATGGCCAACGGAAGAGCCATCGGCACCATGGTCAGCGCCGCATAAAAGAATAGCTCGCCTATCACATGCACTTCAAGCCCCTTTCCCACAAGCTCGTCTATGTATCTCCAGAGGAACTGCATGAGCACGATGAAGAGGCAGATGAAGAATGTCATCAGAAACAGAGGCAGGAAACTCCTGAGCATAAATCTATATAGCCTTTTCAGTAACATGTCGGCCGGTGCGGATTTTAGGGGACAATCAAAAGCGCACTCATACACGCTTTTCAGCCTACAAAGTTACATCATTTTTCACTAACGGCAAAAATACCTGGCAACCCTCATCCTTACCGACCGGTATCACCACAAGACAGCAGCAGCCGTTAACGAAAAAATACATAAAAGTTCATATATAAGCCTTGAAAAGGATGCATGGAGCAGGACGTTATCACGCTTTTGCGTATCTTTGCGATATTTCATGACACTACAAAGCCATCTTGCCGCCAATGAAACCGACTATTGCCGCAGCACGCATTCCGAAACATGAAACCGGTTCGTTCTACCGCTGTCTGACAGCCATCTCTGCAGCCATAATGCTGTCGTTCCCCTTCATATCAAATGCCGGAAACGCATCCGTCAATCCCACGGCGAGGTTCCTGTCCACAATGAGAGGACAACACACCGTGCACGTCGGAAAATTGACAAAAGCTACATCTGACGGACAGACCACATACATGCCTATAATGCTCAGAGTGGCAACCGAAAATACACCGCTGCCCGATTTCGCAACTGAATTGCACAGGAGAGGTACCATAGTGTTGGCGACTGTGCCCGAAGAAAGACTGGGCGAACTGGCTTCAAGCAAAGGCATCCACCGTCTGGAAGCCTTTGCAGCCGCTGCCCCGCAGATGGCCTCGGCACGCGATTTCTGCTGTTTGCCCGAGGCGTTGGCAAGCAATCCGCTTTTTCCCGTAGCCCTGGACGGCACCGGAGTGGTAGTGGGCTTTGCCGACACGGGTTTTGATCCGAATCATCTCAATTTCCTTGACCCTGACGGCAACCCGAGAGTAAAAAAGCTGGTGAACTATACATTCGACTCACCCCTTCCCCAGATACTTGAAGATCCGGAAGAGATCTCCTCCTGGACAACAGACAACGCGGACGAAACCCATGCGACCCATGTTGCCGGCATCCTGTCCGGAAGCTATGCAGCAGACAACATGCAGGGAATCGCTCCCGGAGCGGATATCGTAGCCACCACCTCGCCACTATACGATGCGCTGCTTCTGGCCGGATGCGAAGAGATTATAGAATATGCCGCCGCACAAGACAAACCGGCAGTCATCAACATCTCGATTTCATCCGACATCGGCCCCCACGACGGCACAACCCTGTTCAACCGATACATGGAGAGCATCACCGAGGATGCCACCGTATGCATCTCGGCTGCCAACGACGGCGTACGCACCGGATTCACGACTGGGACGACATCGGCAGAACAGCCATCCGTGCACATATACTTTCGGGAATATCCACACCTTTCACCGTTGAGGCTAAACGGTACGGTAGACATATGGTCTGACAGCGACAAGCAATTCAAAGTCACATTGCTTACCCAGGACATGAACACCGGAGAGGTACAACGCATACCCGTAAGCCTTGATCCTAAAAACGGGATCAACGAATGGGTGTTGTGCTCAAAAAAATTCCAGGACAACCTCGGAAACGTACCGTTTGCCGACATGCCGGACTTCATGGATGGCTACATACATGTGGCCGGCGAACTGAATCCCGAAAACAACCGCTACAACGTCGCACTCCGCTGCTCATATATTGACACCACGACCACCGATCCTTATAAGGCGCATGCGCTTTTCGGAGTAGAGGTAGAGCCTACCGTTGCCGGCACAACCATAGAGTTCTACTCCACCTCAGGAATATTTTTCACAAAGCATAAGGATAATAGCGCCGCCATGCCTACTTCCGCCCGCACCGTCAACGATTTTTGTGCAGGAGAAGGGCCTATCTGCGTAGGATCGCTGGATTCCCAGAATCATTTCACATCCCTTACCGGTTCATCAATAGACTTTCCCCGCCTTAATATCGGAGGCGTAAGCTATTTCAGTTCCTACGGCACACTCGGCACCGGAAAAGTCCTTCCCGACATATGTGCGCCCGGCGCACAGCTCGTCTCCTCACTTTCAAGGGAATATTGCAAGGAGCATCCGGATTATCCCCTCGCTCTCGCCACCATAAGCCATGAAAACGACGGAGACACGAATTATTGGGGGCCGATGCAAGGCACATCAATGTCCAGTCCTTTTGCAGCCGGGGTGACAGCTTTGTGGCTACAGGCAAATCCCACCCTGAACGGAAAGCAGATCAGGGATATTGCCTTGGCGACAGCCGTTTCGCCGGATCAGGATTCCCACAACCCGCAATGGGGACACGGCATCCTTGATGCTGCAGCAGGCCTGGAAATGGCACGTAAACTCGCCGGAATGGACAGTGCAGTCTCCACACAGGAAGAAGAGCTTTCTGTCAAAGTGCACGGGCACATGATCCATGCAAGCCTGTTGTCCTCAAACATAATGACACTGAGGATAATATCAACCGACGGACGGATGCTCATTGAACAACATCCCGGTCACCCCGATGCGACCGCCGACTGCACAGGATTCCCTTCTGGCATATATCTGATTTCCATAACCGACAGTCAAGGACACCCACATTCCGCAAAAGTGGCCATCCGCTGATTTTTACCCAAACCTTGCATGTGATTGGAAATAAATGCCTAAATTTGTTATCTCAAAGGAGCGTACGGCACAGGATCTCCTTGCGTGATCACTCCATACACGTTTCAAAGCATTAATATCCAAACTTTTTCGCATATGAAAAATGTACTTACGCGCCTGATCACCGGCGTACTGTATGTAGCGGTGATCGTAGGTGCGGTGCTCATGGGAGGATGGTTCTTCTGGGGCCTTACCATGCTGTTCGGCATTCTCGGTCTGAATGAATTCATACGTATATCAAACAAGAACTTCGTTTCAAATACCACCCGTCTTCTTGATCTCATCGGAGGAGCCATGTTCCTTACAGCCATGTCTCCTGTTCCGGCCGCATATATGGCATACGCCTCCTCCACAGTATTTTTTCTTGTCTTATATCTGGCATACTTCATATTGCGTTTCGTAAGCCAGCTGTATGTCCAAGACGGAAATCCGCTTACGCACCTTGCGCATTCGCTGATGGGACAGATATATGTAATCATGCCGCTTGGATTGCTAAGCTACATGTATTCCCGCTATGGAATGTACGTACTCCTGGCCATGTTCATCCTCATATGGCTAAGCGACACGGGAGCATTCTGTGTAGGTTCCCTTATGGGACGGCATAAACTGTTCGAACGCATATCACCGAAAAAATCATGGGAAGGATTTTTCGGCGGCCTCCTCTTCTGCCTCGCAGCATCGGCTTTCTTCTACTTCTACGGAAACGGAGTATTCGGCTACCTGAACCTGTGGCAACTTCTGGGCATGGGAGCCGTAGTGTGCGTATTCGGCACATGGGGAGATCTGGTCGAATCCCTTATCAAACGCTCTCTCGGGGTTAAGGATTCAGGCAGCCTGCTTCCCGGGCACGGGGGGATCCTCGACCGCATAGATTCCCTCCTACTCGTCACCCCGGCACTATTGTTATATCTAGTAGGCGTCAACTGGTTCGGTTGACCAAAAGGCCTGATCTAACACCTGTCACCTCTTTTCATACAGCATAAACAATCACATACTTACATAAATTCCAATGGCATCATCACAACGTTACGACCTGCGCGGAGTATCCGCTGCCAAAGAAGATGTACACGCGGCAATAAAGAATGTCGACAAAGGCATTTTCCCGAAGGCTTTCTGCAAGATCATACCCGACATACTGGGAGGAGATCCCGAGTGGTGCAACATAATGCATGCCGATGGCGCCGGTACAAAATCGTCGCTCGCCTATGCATATTGGAAAGAGACCGGCGACCTGGGAGTCTGGAAAGGGATCGCACAGGACGCTCTGATAATGAATGTGGACGATCTCCTGTGCGTGGGTGCCACGAGCCGCATGCTCGTGTCTTCCACCATAGGCCGCAACAAACGCCTGATACCCGGCGAAGTCATAGCCGCCATAATCAACGGTACGGAGGAACTGCTTGAAACCATGCGCGGATACGGGGTAGAGATCTATGGCACCGGCGGCGAAACAGCCGATGTCGGCGACCTCGTCCGCACGATAATCGTGGACTCCACCGTCACTACCCGCATGCGCCGTGCAGACGTAATAAACAATGCCGACATATCCGACGGCGATGTCATTGTAGGTCTGGCTTCATTCGGGCAAGCCACATACGAGACCGAATACAACGGTGGGATGGGTAGCAACGGGCTTACCTCGGCACGCCATGACGTGTTCAACCGCACCGTAGCCGACAAATATCCTGAGACATTTGACGCGGCAATCCCACGCGAACTCATCTACAGTGGAGCAAAAGGATTGACCGACACCGTGGAAGATGCCCCGCTCACCGCAGGAAAGCTCGTGCTTTCCCCTACGCGCACCTATGCCCCGGTAATAAAAAAGCTGCTTGAGGAAATGCGCCCCGAGATCCATGGCATGGTACATTGCACCGGAGGGGCACAGACCAAGGTGATGCACTTCGTGGAAAATAAGCATGTGATAAAGGACAACATGTTCCCCATACCCCCCCTCTTCCGCCTTATTCGCGAACAATCCGGCACGGACTGGGCAGAGATGTACAAGGTATTCAACATGGGACACCGCATGGAGATCTACCTTCCGGCATCAAAGGCACAGCAAGCGATTGACATATCCCGCAGCTTCGGCATAGATGCCAGGGTGATCGGACGAGTGGAGGACAGTGAGAGCAACCGCCTCACGATAACCTCCGAGTATGGCAAATTCACGTATTGATCTACAAGAGGACTGAACCAACCCCGTGCCTTCAGTTGTTATAGGGGAAGACGCGGGGTTGCGTCGTTTTTTCTTGATAAATTCTTTCGCTTGAATCTGGATCACGACACAACGAGACAAGAGATCCCCACTCCGGGGCATCAGGCATGGCTGCCGGTCATGCTTTGTCTGCTTGTCGTGATCTGCATAGCAGCCTGTCAGGGAAAGAAACCGCAAACCTCGGAAACTGCAAAGGAGTATCCAATGCCTGATACCATCCGTGTGGCCACACTCTACAGTCCCACTTCATATTTCATATACCGAGATGAGCCGATGGGATACGACTACTCCTTGCTCAAGCAAATGGCTGCCGATAAAGGGATGGAGGTGCAACTGGTTGTCGCGCCATCGCTACAGAAAATGATCGAGATGCTTGACTCGGGAGTTGTTGACCTTCTTGCATATGAGGTGCCTGTAACGGCGGAATTCCGCAAGAAAGTGCTGCATTGCGGCCCCGAGAATTTCACCCACCAGGTACTGGTGCAGCCAAAGAAAGGGAAAAGGCGCCTTATCACCGACGTTACCGACCTCGTAGGCGAACACATATACGTAGAGGCAGAATCGAAGTACCAGTATCGCCTTGAAAACCTGAACGAGGAACTCGGAGGAGGCATCCACATCCACGTCATAGACCGCGACACCCTAATCACGGAAGATCTCATAGACATGGTGTCGGAAGGCCAGATACCGCTCACAGTGGTGGATGACGACATTGCCCGCATCAACAAGACCTACCATCGCGACCTTGACATATCCCTACCGCTCAGCTTCCCGCAGCAATCACGATGGGCAGTCGCCTTGGGCAACAGATGGCTTGCGGACAGCATCGACAACTATTTCGCCCAGGAGACACCGCGCCGCAAACAGGCAGAACTTCTCAAACGCTATTTCGAAAGGGCCAAAAACGATGACGGTACTTTCACGCTTGACATTTCAAAGGGATATGTCTCGCCGTTTGATAACCTCTTCCGTGAATCAGGCAAGAAATCGGGCATGGACTGGAGACTTATGGCCGCACAGGGATTCCATGAGAGCCATTTCGACAGCACGAGCGTGTCATGGGCAGGTGCACGCGGCATAATGCAGATAATGCCACGTACAGCACGCGCCTACGGACTTCCCACTTCAAAAATGTCAAACCCGAAAGCAAACATAGAGACGGCGGGGCGCATACTTGCCGACCTTGACAAATCTCTCTCAAAACGTGTAAGCGATCCTCAAGAACGGCTGAAATTCGTAGTCGCCGCCTACAACTCCGGCATAGCGCACATCTACGATGCCATAGCCCTTGCAAAGAAATATGGCAAAAATCCACAAGTCTGGAGCGGCAATGTGGAACAAGCGTTGCTGATGAAGGCAAACCCCGAATATTATTCGGATCCGGTATGCCGTGCGGGGTATTTCCGAGGACGAGAGACCGTGGCATATGTGCGCAACGTCATGTCGTTCTATGACAAACTGAAGCAAAAGATCCCCCAGACTTAGGCCTTGACCGACAGCTTGCCACCGGGAATCAAATATCTTAAAAATATCACAATCAAATAGTCCCTAAAGGGAAAAACGTTTCAAAACTTTGGATATGAGAAAAAAATATCTTTCAGTGGGAGTGGCGATAGCGCTCGCCGGCTCCATGATGTTCACTTCGTGCATCGGCAGCTTTGCCTTGACAAACAAGTTGCTGTCCTGGAACAACCAGATCGGCAACAAGTTCCTTAACGAACTGGTGTTCTTCGCATTCTGGGTCATACCGGTATATGAAGTCACATCCGTGGCCGACCTTCTCGTCCTTAACTCGGTGGAGTTCTGGAGCGGCAGCAATCCTGTGGCAATGGGTACAAAGGTGATCAAAGGTCATGACGGTGAATACCTTGTAGATTGCGACGGAAAAGGATATACGATCACCTCAAAGAACGACGGCACTGTAGTGCGCCTTGACTTTGACCAGGAAGAAAAAAGCTGGAGCGTGACCGCCAACGACCGCACAGTGAAATTCATGACATTCGTTGACGACACCCACGTAAACATGATCAATGCCGACGGCACATACTCCAACGTGGAACTAAGCCAGGAGGGTCTAATGGCCTACCGCGAAAGCGCGGTGGCCGGCATATGGGCTTGCCGCTAAAGACAGCTGATATATAAATCATATTTAACAGTGCCCCGGATATTTCAGATTGAACTTCCGGGGCACTGTAAATGTTTCATCATCGTACCGGAAGCAATCCCACGCCCTGTCAATGCAATAGCACCTTTAACGGTTTTAATACAATTAACCTAAAACATTTGGAGATTCTACTATTATTCAATAACTTTGCGTGAATACTTACGGAAAGTCGCACGACTCCGGAACGAACAATATTCTGAAACAACTTAATCCCATATATTATAATGGACAATCAGGAACTGCTTAAAAGCGTAAAAGAGAAAGCCCTCGTATGGCTTACCGACCAATATGACGAAGCTACCCGTGCAGAAGTCAAACAGATGCTTGATGCCGAGGATCCCACCCTTCTTATCGAATCGTTCTACAAGGATCTTGAATTCGGCACAGGCGGTCTGCGCGGCATCATGGGAGCCGGCACCAACCGCATGAACATCTACACCGTAGGAGCCGCTACCCAAGGTCTGGCCAATTACCTCAAGGAGGCTTTCACCGACATGCCCCAGATCTCAGTGGTAGTAGGACACGACGTGCGCAACAATTCACGCAAATTCGCTGAGATAGTAGCCAACATCTTCTCGGCCAACGGCATCAAGGCATATCTCTTCGACAGTTTCCGTCCCACTCCTGAACTTTCGTTCGCCATACGCCATCTCGGTTGCCAGAGCGGCGTGAACATCACCGCATCCCACAACCCCAAAGAGTACAACGGCTACAAAGCATATTGGGCTGACGGCGCACAGATCATCGCCCCGCATGACGTGAACATCATCAACCACGTCGAAAAGATCAAGAACGTAGGCGAAATCAAGTTCAAGGGTAATCCCGACCTAATTGAGATAATAGGCGACAAGATGGACAAAGACTACCTGGATGCCATCAAGACCCTTTCGCTCAGTCCCGAGATCAACAAGAAATACAGCGACCTCAAGATCGTCTACACCCCCATCCACGGTACAGGAGTAAAACTGATTCCGGAATCGCTCAAGAACTACGGATTCACCAACATAATCCATGTTCCGGAACAGGACATCCCTTCCGGCGATTTCCCCACCGTTGATTCCCCCAACCCTGAAAACGCTTCAGCAATGGCCATGGCCGTTGCCAAGGCCAAGGAGGTGGAAGCAGACCTCGTTGTAGCCTCAGACCCTGATGCAGACCGTATCGGTTGCGTTATACGCGACACCGACGGAGAGTACGTGCTCGTGAACGGCAACCAGATAGTAATGATTCTCCTGAACTATCTGATGAACCGCAATGCCGAACTCGGACGCCTTACAGGCAAGGAATACATTGTAAAAACCATCGTCACCACGGAAACCATCAAGAGCATTGCCGATGCCAACAACATCCGCATGTATGACTGCTATACCGGATTCAAATGGATCGCAGCCGTAATCCGCGACAACGAAGGCGTGAACCGCTATCTCGGCGGCGGCGAGGAGAGCTACGGCTTCCTGGCAGAGGAATTCGCACGCGACAAAGACTCCGTGTCAGCCATCTCACTCATGGCGGAATGTCTGGCATGGGCAAAAGACAAGGGCATGAGCTTCATGGAGATGTTGCAGGACATCTATGTGAAATACGGTTTCTCACGTGAGGAGGGCATCTCCGTGGTACGTCCGGGCAAGACAGGTGCCGAAGAGATCGTGGCCATGATGAAAGGATTCCGCGCCAATCCTCCCAAGGAACTCGGCGGCAGCCCCGTGATCGTAAAGAAGGACTACTCCGACCTGAACATGACCGACCTGCGCAACGGAAAGGTAGAGAAAATGGACTTCCCAACGACCTCCAACGTGCTCCAGTTCTTCACAGCTGATGGCACAAAGGTCTCCATCCGTCCGTCAGGCACCGAGCCTAAGATCAAATTCTACATCGAAGTACATGGTAAGATGGCCGACAAGAACGAGTACCATGCAGCCACCGATGCCGCTATCGCCAAAATTGACGTAATCAAGAAGGAACTCGGCATCTAACAACGATAACTACCGTCAACAACAGAATAATACATCGTCAAATACCGGATACAGAGATAAGGAAAATATCTGTGTCCGGTATTTGAACACTCTAACAACCAACCTATGCAACCACTCGCCGACCGGATAATCTACGAAGACAACCACATAATCGTGGTAAACAAACTTCCCAGAGAGATAGTGCAAGGGGACAAGACCGGCGATGAACCGTTGGTGGAAGCCCTGAAAAGGCACATCAAGGAAAAATATGCGAAACCGGGCAATGTATTCTGCGGTGTAGTGCACAGGCTTGACAGACCGGTGGGAGGCCTTGTCGTATTCGCCAAGACATCAAAGGCGCTTGCGCGCATGAATGAGATGTTCCGCAACGGCGAAATCCATAAGACATACTGGGCGATAAGCCGCAACATGCCGGAAAAACCGGAAGCCGAACTACGGCATTTCATCACCTCCACAGAGAAGAACAACAAGTCATATGCATCGCTCCAACCCCGGAAGGATGCCAAGGAAGCGCGTCTACGCTATCGCGTCGCAGGTTCCTCGGAGCGTTACCACCTCATAGAAGTTGAACTTATGACCGGTAGGAAACACCAGATCAGGGTGCAGCTTTCAGCTATCGGGTGCCCGATAAAAGGCGACCTCAAATATGGCGACAAGCGTTCCAACCCCGACGGTTCCATCTCGCTTATGGCACGCAACATCAGATTCATTCATCCTGTGAGCAAACAACAGATAGACCTTACCGCCCCCGTCCCGGAGGATCCGCTATGGAAAGCGATGGAACAGGCAGCCGGACAAACATCAACGACACCCACCACCTAAACAGGAACAGAAGATGGAGAAAAAAGATTTAAGGATAGTATTCTTCGGAACCCCCGAGTTTGCCGTGGCGAGCCTTGACACCCTCGTTACTGCCGGATACAATATCGTCGCTGCGGTGACGATGCCCGACAAACCCGCCGGACGCGGGCATAAGATGTACCATTCGCCGGTAAAGGAATATGCCGTAGCCCACGACATACCGTTGCTGCAACCCGTGCGCCTTAAAGACGAGACGTTTGTAAACGACCTGCGTGCACTTGAAGCAGATCTGTTCATCGTGATAGCATTCCGCATGCTTCCCGAAGTGGTATGGACTATGCCGAGCCTCGGGACATTCAACCTGCATGCCTCCCTCCTCCCCCGCTACCGTGGGGCAGCCCCGATAAACTGGGCTGTGATAAACGGTGACACCGAAACCGGCGTAACCACATTCTTCCTGAAGCACGAAATTGACACCGGCGACATCATTGATCAGGAACGTATCGCCATCCTGCCAACCGACAACGTTGGGGATGTGCATGACAAACTGATGGAACTTGGCGCGAAACTCACATTAAAGACTGTAGATGCCATCGTAGAAGGCAATGTTAATCCCATTCCGCAGGAAAAACTGCTTAATGGGGAAACTGCCACACCGGCACCGAAGATCTTCAAGGAGACATGCCGCATAGACTGGAGCAAAAGCGCACTTGAGGTGCACAATCTCGTTAGAGGTCTCTCCCCCTACCCCGCAGCGTGGAGCGAGATCCATTCAGAGGAAACCACAGAAGCACTACCGGTAAAGATCTTCACCACAGAGCTTTGTGGCATATGTCCCGAAACCTCACTCCCCGGCGAACTTTTCATTGACAACAACGATATGAAAGTGTGCTGCGGCGACGGACACCTGCTGAGGATACTTGAGCTTCAGCCGGCCGGAAAGAAACGCATGACCGCAGATGCCTTCATGCGCGGCGCCCGTCTCAATCCCCTTGCACGAGTCAAATAACAACTGCTAATAACTACAAGCGAAAGGCCGGATGGTTCCAAGGAAGCACGCTACATCCTATTTCTCAATTTCTTCTTTTCTTAATTTCTATTTTCCCAATCCCTCCCATGCTCGCTCCATTAGCTGAAAGACTCCGCCCGCAAACCCTTGACGATTACATCGGCCAGAGACATCTGGTCGGGGAAGGGAGTGTACTGCGCAGTATGATAGATACAGGCAACGTAAGCTCGTTCATACTCTGGGGACCTCCCGGAGTGGGAAAGACCACTCTGGCACGCATCATTGCAAATACTACCAAATCGCCATTCTACACCCTAAGCGCCGTAAGCGCCGGGGTAAAGGACGTGCGCGACGTGATAGAGCGTTGCAAGGCCGACGCACAGAGCATGTTCTCTACCGGCCGTCCCATCCTGTTCATTGATGAGATCCACCGATTCAGCAAGTCGCAGCAGGACAGTCTGCTCGGTGCCGTTGAAAACGGCACCGTCACCCTCATCGGAGCTACTACGGAAAATCCATCCTTCGAGGTGATAAGGCCGTTGTTATCACGTGCCCAGGTCTACACCCTTAAGCCTCTTGAAGCGCCTGAACTGACCGAACTGCTCGAACGAGCCGTAAGCACGGATGCCATACTGAAAGATGCCGATGTAAGGATAGAGGAAACCGACGCCCTGTTCCGCTTCTCGGGAGGGGATGCCCGCAAGTTGCTGAACATTCTGGATCTCCTGCAACAGTCTACCTCCATCGGACAGCCCATGACAATAAACGACCGGATCGTCACCGAACGTCTGCAGGAAAATCCGATGGCATACGACAAGCAGGGGGAGATGCACTACGACATCATCTCGGCTTTCATAAAAAGCGTTCGCGGCAGCGATCCAGACGCTGCAATCTACTGGCTTGCCCGTATGATAGAGGGAGGGGAAGATCCGGAATTCATAGCCCGACGGCTTGTAATCCTTGCCGGGGAAGATATAGGGCTTGCCAATCCCAACGCCATCCTGCTTGCCAACGCCACTTTCGACGTAATAAAGAAGATCGGTATGCCTGAGGGACGCATCCCATTGGCCGAATGCACCATCTACCTCGCCACCTCGGCAAAAAGCAACTCCGCATACATGGCCATAGACGCAGCATTGGCCGCAGTGCGTCAGACAGGCAATCTCCCCGTCCCGTTGCATATCCGCAACGCTCCCACATCGCTGATGAAAGAGATGGGATACGGTGCCGACTACAAGTATGCCCACGATTACCCGGGTCATTTCGTGCGCCAGCAGTTCCTTCCCGATGCCATCGACGGTGCCCGTTACTGGCACCCGGCAGACAATCCCGCCGAAGCAAGGGCTGCAGAACTGCAAAGACAGCGGTGGGGGAAATAGCCGATGGAAACATTCATTAACAATTGCCGGATTCATCCGCCGTTTCATACGGCAAAAAACACTTTCCATCCCCCTGTCACGGCTATATGCCGATTTTAGTTGCCATTGCTTCAGTTCTGCCATAATTTTGCATCCGTAAAATAATAGCAGAACAATGACAATGAGAATGAGAAAAATCACCATCCCCATAGTGATCCTTTCCTTGGAATTTACGTCTGTCGCGGAAACAACAGACCGTTTTGCCGAGGTCTCAAAAAACGAGGTCATCGCCCCACCTTCCATACAGATGCCTACACTCTGGACTTTTGATGATTGCGTGAACTGGGCAGTGGAGAACAATACCGACGTGCGGAAGACGTTGCTTTCCATCCTTCAGGCCGACGAAGAGATCGGTACAGCAAAGGACGCATGGCTCCCGTCTGTCGGATTCTCGACCAACCACAGCTTCACAAACTATCCTTCTCCCGAGAATGAACGTTCCAACACCTATGGCAGCTCCTACGGCATAAATGCCTCATGGACGGTATGGGAAGGAAATATCCGCAAATACAAACTGGAATCTGCAAAGATATTGCGCCAACGCACGCAACTTGACGGCGACGACCTTGTCAAGGATCTGAAACTGAACATCCTTCAAGCATACCTGAACATCATGTATGCCAAAGAAGCCGTTGAAATAGCGGCCAAGACCCTTGAAGTCAGCGAATCACAAACCGAACGCGCACGCCGCCTCATGGAATCAGGGCGCACATCGAAGGTTGATTTCGCCCAGATCGAAAGCCAGTCCGCACAAGACCGCTACAACCTCGTACAGGCGGAAAGCAATTACGCCACGGCAAAGATGAGCCTCAAGAAAATACTTACCTTGGGTCTTGACTATGATTTCCAAATCGCGGATATCGCATTCTCCGACAACGATGTCACCTCTCCCCTCCCGCCGATGGATCAGGTCTACACCTTTGCCGCCTCATGGCTTCCCGAGTTTAAAAGCAACGAACTGAACAAGGAGATATATTCCAACGACATAAAAATCGCAAAAGCCGGCTACATGCCCACCATCTCCCTGCAGGGATCAGTCGGCACAGGATATGTCTCAGGCAACGGTCTGGCTTGGGGATCGCAGATGAAAGGCAGCTTCAACGAAAATGTGGGTGTCACCCTGTCAATCCCCATCTATGACGGGAACGCCACACGCAGAGCCGTGGCCAAAGCCAACCTCGCCTCAATGGAGTATGACCTTAACCGCACCCAATTGATGGACGACTTGTCGCAAACCATCGAAAGTCTCTATATAGATGCCACGAATTCGCAAGCGAAATACACCTCAGGACTAAAACAACTGGAAGCGGTGGAGATGACTGCCGAACTTGTGGATCGCCAATTCGACCTCGGATTAGTCAATCCCTTGGAACTGCTTACCGCACACAACAACCTGCTTAATGCCCGGCTTGAACTGCTGCAAAACAAATTCATGGCGGTATTGGCCAACAAGACCATCAATTTCTACGCAACGACACAAGTATCCATCCCCTAAAAAACGAAAGCATGAAAATATACAGCAAATTATTGCCATTCGCCGCACTGGCGCTTTCCGCCCTTTCATGTTCGGAAAAGCCGAAGACAGAACTGGAGACATACACTGTAGAGCCAACGGACATTTCCGAGGTAGTGACAGCCACCGGCACCATGGAATCCGTCACTCAAGTGGATGTGGGCACACAGGTCACCGGCATAATCGACAAGCTATATGCCGACTACAACGACCAGGTAACCAAAGGACAGCTACTCGCCGAACTTGAAAAGACACTGCTTGACAGCGAACTGAAAAGCGCCGATGCCAACATGGCCTCCGCCAAGGCAAGTTTCGACTATGCCAAGGCCAACTACGAGCGCGACAAGACGCTGCACGCCGAACAGCTCATATCGGACTATGAGTTTCAGACTTCGCAACGAGACTACGACGTGGCACGTCTGAGCTACGAAAAAAGCCAGGCCGACCGCGTAAGGGCTGCCAAGAACCTGAACTATGCAGAGATCTACTCGCCGATAGACGGCATCATAATATCACGCGAGGTAGAGGTAGGCCAGACCGTGGTATCAAGCATGAACGTTGCGAACCTGTATGTGATAGCCGACTTGGACAACATGCAGGTAGTCGGAAACGTGGATGAGGCCGACATAGGCCAGGTAAAAGTGGGACAACGCGTCACTTTTACCGTAGATGCCTATTCCGATGACGTATTCTCCGGCACCGTCACCCAGGTGCGCCTGAACCCAACGACAACCTCCAACGTAGTGACATACGAAGTAATAGTGGAAGCTCCCAATCCGGATCACAAGCTGATCCCGGGGCTCACCGCCAATCTCACCATATACACCCTTGAACTGGAAAATGTCACCGCCGTACCGCTAAAGGCTCTTAAATTCCATCCACGTGAAGGAAACGGAGACGACCAGCTCCCGGAGGCCATATCATCAGACACTCCGGCAAAGGCATCGGTATGGGTGTTGCGTGATGGCAAACTGTTTGAGACACCCGTCGGCCTCGGAGCATCCAACGGTGTATATCAGCAAGTAACAGATGGACTAAAGGCAGGCGACAAAGTCGCATTGCAATACAATACCGTCATGGCCAACCCACAGATGGAAAACCGCGAGGAAAATCCGTTCATGCCCAAACCGCCGGGCAGCAAAAAGAAATAAACCGACTTAAGCCGGCCAACTAATCTTACAGACATGCCAAAAGAGATCATAAGGATAGAGAACCTCAAACGATATTTCAAGGTCGGGGAGGAGACGGTGAAAGCCCTGCGCGGCATCTCTTTCACCATATATGAAGGGGAATTCGTCACCATAATGGGCACTTCCGGTTCCGGAAAATCCACATTGCTCAACACCCTGGGATGCCTTGACACCCCTACCTCCGGAGAATATCTGCTTGACGGCATACCCGTGCGCGGCATGGGCAAGAACGAACGCGCACGCATCCGCAACCGAAAAATCGGGTTCATATTCCAGAACTACAACCTTCTGCCAAAGACAACGGCCATAGAGAATGTGGAACTGCCACTACTGTACAATTCCAATGTAAGCGCCGGAGAAAGAGCAAAAAAAGCGGAACAATGCCTAAAGGAGGTAGGGCTGGAAGACCGTATCTACCACAAAAGCAATCAGATGTCGGGCGGACAGCAGCAACGTGTGGCCATAGCCCGCGCCCTCGTCAACGACCCTGTAATAATACTTGCCGACGAGGCGACAGGCAACCTTGACACCCGTACATCATTTTCCATCCTGACCCTCTTCCAGAAACTGCACAAGGAGGGAAAAACAATTATCTTTGTAACCCATAACCCCGAGATCGCATTGTATTCCTCCAGAAACATCACTTTGCGCGACGGCCATATTGTAAGCGACGAATACAACCGCGACATACACTCGGCAGAGGAAGTATACAAAAACCTACCGGTAGACAACGACTGACACCCGATAAAGACATGAATATCAAAAACCTACTGAAGATAGCGTTGAAGGCGCTAAACAACAACAAGATGCGATGCTTCCTGACGATGTTGGGAGTAATCATCGGTGTGGGTGCCGTAATAGCCATGCTCGCCATCGGACAAGGCTCGAAGAATTCGATAAAGGCACAGATCTCCGAAATGGGAAGCAATATGATCATGATTTTCCCGGGAGCGGAGAACCGCGGAGGCGTGCGTCAGAGCAGCGATGACATGCAAACCCTGAAACCATCAGACTATGATGCATTGCTGACCCAGGCGACAGGAATATCATACATCACTCCCACAGTCAACGGACAGGGACAATGGATCTACGGCAACAACAACTATCCTTCTCAGGCACAGGGCGTGAACACCCAGTATCTTGACATAAGGCAACGCAAGATCGGCAAAGGAGAGATGTTTACCGAGGAAGACGTGAAAAATGCCGCAAAGGTATGCGTGCTTGGAAAAACGCTCGTAGACAACCTGTTTCCCGACTGCTCCGACCCTCTCGGCAAGGTAGTGCGTTTCGGCAAGATACCTATGACCATAGTAGGTGTGCTTGAAGAGAAGGGATACAACACCATGGGACAGGATCAGGACGATCTTGCACTTGTGCCTTACACTACCGTAATGAAACGCGTGTTGGCCACTGATTACCTACAGGGCATACAGGCATCAGCCATAGACGAGAACAACACCGACGCGACCATAGACGAAATTACCGATATACTACGCACCCAGCACAGGCTGAAAGATACAGACGAGAACAACTTCACCATAAGATCCATGCAGGAACTGGCTGAAATGATCTCCTCTACCTCCTCCATGATGACCGTGCTGTTGGCAGCTGTAGCCGGAATTTCGCTCCTTGTAGGAGGCATCGGCATCATGAACATAATGATCGTCAGTGTTACCGAACGCACACGCGAGATAGGACTTCGAATGAGCATCGGTGCCACCGGACGCGACATAATGATGCAGTTCCTCATCGAAGCCGTCATAATCTCCGTCACAGGTGGCATACTCGGCATACTTACCGGAGCAATAGCCACGTGGATGATCTCATTCTTCGCACACTGGCCTGTACAGATAGATGCCGGTTCTGTGATATTGTCCTTTGTGGTATGCACCGCCATAGGCATCATCTTCGGTTTCTATCCGGCGGCAAAGGCATCCAACCTTGATCCCATAGAAGCTATCAGATATGAATGACCGTATACACCATAGCCGATTCGCAGGAACGACCACAGTGGCACTTCTATCCTTCCTGCTATTCTATTTCCCCTCCGTGCTGGCCATATTCAGCCGTGAAGGGGAACCGACGGAATGGATCGTCATGCATGTGGTGATGGCTACGTTCTACACGGCGGTATTCTGCATAAACTACTTCTGGCTGATTCCCGCAACGCTCATCCACACCGACCGCAAGCCGCTGTACTTCCTGGCCAATTTCATTCTCATAATCTCCATTTGCAGCCTGATTCCCATATGGTTTGAGGCTCATGGAGGGCTACCGCACCCGCAGAAGTCAATGAGAGCGGAGTTGTCCCTCGGGCAATATCTTATCGGATATGTCAGGTTTCTTATCCGCGACGGGATCATGATGGTGCTGTCAGCAGCCCTTGCATATGCGCTGCGCATCTCAAAAGAACATGAAAGCATGCGCCGGAGGCAACTGGAACTCAATGCCGAGAAAAGGCATATAGAGCTTAAGAGCCTGAAAGCTCAGCTGAATCCTCATTTCCTGTTCAATACGCTCAACAACATCTATGCCCTGATCGGTATCGCTCCGGAAAGGGCACAACAGGCTCTGCACGACCTCAGCAGCATGCTAAGGTACATGATCTACGATTCTGCCTCGGCATATGTCCCCGTATCAAAGGAGCTGCAACTGATCAAGGATTATGTGGAACTGATGCGTCTGAGGCTTAGCTCCTCCGTGGATATGCATTTCGAGACCATCCCAAATCCCGACAACGACACCTACATCGCTCCACTGCTCTTCCTGACAATCGTCGAAAACGGGTTCAAGCATTTCGCATCCAACGGAGAATGCCAGTTCATAAGCATCCGCATAACCGAAAAGGACGGTTATCTCATATGCGAGGTAAAAAACACCTTCAACGACAAAGGCACTTCCACCTCCAGGGACAGTCAGACAGATGGAACCGGCATCGGATTGCAAAACGTGAAACGACAGCTCGGCATACTATATCCCGGGAAACATATCCTTACGCTTGACAGCAACGGCGGGATATACACCGCCAGAATAGCGGTATCATTGAATGCATTGAAAAATAATACGCAATGATCAATGCCCATTCATCCGAGTGGATTAACTTTGCAAATAAGTCGGCAAACAGAATCAACACCACCCACGACAATGAACCAAGGACTGAAATGCATAGTCATAGACGATGAGCCTCTGGCACGAGAGCTGATAAAAAGCTATGTCGAAAAAACTCCCGGCCTGACGCTGAACGGATGTTATGAATCGGCGGCGGAAGCAGTGAAAAGCGTTGTGGCAGGAGATGCGGACGTTGTGTTTCTTGACATAGAGATGCCCATGATCAACGGCATCGATTTTGCAGAGGTAATCCCGCCACGCACCAGGATAGTATACATCACCGCATATGAAAGGTACGCTATCCAGGGATTCAAGGTAAATGCGCTTGATTACCTCCTTAAGCCGGTAAGCTACCCGGAATTCATGAAAGCCGTAGGGAAAGCCGTGGAATGGTGCGCCATGCGTGACAGGTTCGAGAACGCATCCAAAAGCTCTCCCGAACTATTTACCATAAAGGCGGATCATCGAATCATACAACTGAAAACCGATACCATCCTGTATGTGGAAGTACGGAAAGACCGCGTGATATTCTATCGCACAGAAGGGGAACCGCTGAGTTCGTTCATGAGCTTAAGCGAGCTGGAAGAACTGCTCCCCGCCGACAAGTTCATGCGCGTGCATCGGTCGTACATCGTCAACCTCAAGAACATAGAGATCGTGGAGCGCAAACGCATCGTCTTCGGCAAGACATATATTCCGATTGCGGAATCACGTTGCGAGGAATTCTTCTCGCGGCTCGGCAAATAAGCAGTCGCCGACCTCAACGGTCATAAGCTGCACGCATATACCGGCTTGCAAGCCGCGGACGGTAATGTATGGTATCGTAAAAATTGGATGGATCGGACTGTTCCGCACGAAAATCACGTGCGAGATTTACGAAACGTTCTCCAAAGGTCTCAAAAAGCACACGTTCATCCGCGCTTGAAAGTAGGTGCAGTTTAGGGGTCGGTGCCAGAAGCACACGATAATCAGCGCCGTTGCGCGACAAAATTTCGGCTATCGCCTCAAGATCAGCCCGTTCTACCGCATCTATCTGTGGATCAATGACCCTGTACGATGCATCAGGCGGCAATATCGTCATCCCATCGCCATGCAGCAATGCCGGATCCGAATCAAGGATACTGTCCCAATCCGGCATGCTTTCCTCGTTAAAACTTGCATCATAGACTATCGGTTGAGGACTGAAGACCGGCACCTCCGTGGTCTCCTCACGGCTTCCCATGAACTTGTATTCAAGAAATGGTGACAAGTAGCGATAGTTTGCAAATCCCATGAAATAAGCGCAATGAAACGAAATGTCATATGAAAGCCCTCCGTTTTCCACTACCGGCGGCACAAGTTGGGAAAGATTATCCCCGTCATACTCCATTCCGAAGACCTCCGGAGCGAACACGACCAATACATTGCGCAACGAAGCGCCATCCCTTTCAAGATATTCAAGAAACTTTCGCAAGGTAGAAACGGTCTGACTTGAACTGTCCATATGTAGCGGCCTCGCCCCATCGGGAAGAAAGCTCTTCCATTCCTCCACAGAATAGGCACAGGAAACCGAAGAACCCATTATAAACGAATCATAACCGGAAGCGCCACCTCCCCGTTCATATGCCTGAACCGACAGCATCCCCTTATTCAGCCCCAGTCTATCCTCAAACGGAGCCTCATGCCATCGCAGCACCTTGAACGGATCCATAGCCATATAGGCTGCCAGAAACAATATCAGAGGCGCGGCAGCCATCGCTCCCGCACACAACAGGAAACGCCTGAGCGTCCTATCGGCAGACTCAGAACTGGAAGTAGAGGAACGTCGTATCATCGCTCACCGGAGGCAGACGGAGCAATCCGTAGGTTAATATGAATAGATAAAGACACATATACAGACACATGCGCGGCATGCGGCGGGATGGAAGTGGAAACGGGCTACTCCACCCTATCACCCCACGAGTGACCCACTCAAAGCCATACGCAACCAATGCAAGCGCCAGATAAAGATGATACCATGCCACTCTGGGATAAAACCACGCAAGAATCAGGAATGCCGTACATGCGCCGCCGAAAAAGAAGGTTCGACGCGACACCACCTCAATCTGGAATGAGGCCACAGCATGCGCCATCAATCGCACTATTGTGAATAGAACCTTGAAAACGAGCACGGCGATCATGGATATAGGCACAATATAACGCCAACATAATTCCAAGGCCATGTAAATATCGCCATTCAGCCGGAATGGAACAAGCAGCACCGCATACAGGGAAAAGGTAGCAAATATCCGAGGCAAATCGGGTAACCGTGGTTGTGATTTGCCCCTATAACTGTCATACCCGAGACGTTTCTGAAACCAGTAGAAAAAGCCACAGGCACCTCCCCAGATAATGAATCCCCAACCGGCACCATGCCATAATCCGGAAACGAGGAAAACGACCATAACATTCAGGAAATGCCGCCGAATGCCTTTGCGCGATCCACCGAGTGGAATATACAGGTAATCAGTAAACCATCGTGTAAGTGACATGTGCCAACGCTGCCAGAACTCAACGAAATTACGCGATATGTAGGGGCGATTGAAATTCTGTGTGAGCCTTACTCCGAGCATCCTTGCGGATCCTGCGGCTATATCGCAATAACCTGAAAAGTCACAGTAAAGTTGCACTGCAAAAAGAATTGCCGCCATGTAGCATCTCAATCCGTCAGACTCGGAGGCACACTGCCCATAATAACCATCCACGAGGTATCCACAGGGATCGGCCACAGCGACTTTCTTGAACAGTCCCCAGAGGATCAGCCTAAGCCCGGCAACCCCTTCATGCCATTGCCACCTGTTGACGCGGTCAAGCTGCGGCATCAAGGCTGATGCCCGCTCTATAGGCCCCGCGACAAGTTGCGGGAAATATGTTATGAATGTGGCAAACAGTATAGGATTGCGCGTAGCCCGGATTTCACCACGCCATACGTCCATGGTATATCCTATTGCCTGAAACGTATAGAATGATATGCCTACAGGAAGAAGTACATCAAGTGTGAACCAATCCATCTCCCACCCGAACATCCGCATCAACCCCCTGACATTCTCGCTGAAAAAGTCAAAATACTTGAACATGGCCAATACCGCAAGATTAAGTGCAACATTGGCAATCGGCCATACGGCACTCCGGCGACGCTCTATGAGCAGACCGGTGCCATAAGTGGTCAAAGTAGTCAGTATTATCAGGGATAGAAACCGCCAGTCCCACACTCCGTAAAAGAGATAGCTGACTGCAAGCACAAGCATATTTTGTCTGCCCGCAGACTTCGTCATCAACGGGGAGAAATAGAGCGCTGTCACAATGGCGAGAAACAGCGCGTATGCGAGCGAGTTGAATTCCAATTAAGTAGACAGCAATACACAAATATAGTTGTCCAGCACGCTCCCCTTGCACAGGGAGCGACCGGGCAACCATTATTGAATTTCAGGAACGGAAAAAGGTTTATTCCTCCTCTCCATTCAGGATTTCGAGCATGCGGATAGCCGACACCGGAATGCGCGTGCCGGGGCCGAAGATGGCCGCTACTCCCGCCTTGTAGAGGAAGTCGTAGTCCTGAGCGGGTATCACACCGCCGGCAGTAACCATTATATCCTCACGACCGAGCTTCTTCAGCTCTTCGATAACCTGCGGAATCAGCGTCTTGTGACCGGCAGCCAGCGAGCTTACCCCGAGGATATGCACGTCGTTTTCTACAGCCTGACGGGCGGCTTCGGCAGGTGTCTGGAACAGCGGCCCCATGTCCACGTCGAATCCGCAGTCGGCATAACCTGTGGCAACCACCTTGGCACCGCGGTCATGTCCGTCCTGACCCATCTTGGCAATCATAATACGGGGCTGACGTCCCTCACGTTTTGCGAATTCCTCGGTCATCTTCTGAGCGCGGAGGAAATCGGGATCATTCTTTGTCTCGCTTGAATACACGCCTGAAATAGTTCTGATTACAGCCTTATAACGACCTACGACCTCTTCGCAGGCATCGGAAATCTCACCGAGCGACGCACGCAGACCGGCAGCTTTCACAGCCAGATCAAGGAGGTTGCCCTTCTTGGTGCGCACACATTCGGTAATGGCCTCAAGAGCCTTCTTGACAGCTTCCTCGTCGCGCTCCTTGCGGAGATCCTCAAGGCGGGCGCACTGCTCGTTGCGCACTTCGGTATTGTCAATCTCAAGTATGTCAATGGGATCTTCATGGTCGAGGCGATACTTGTTGATGCCCACGATTGTCTGACGGCCAGAATCGATGCGAGCCTGAGTGCGGGCTGCAGCCTCCTCAATGCGGAGCTTGGGAAGACCGGTCTCTATGGCCTTTGCCATGCCACCGAGCTTTTCGATCTCCTGGATGTGCTCCCACGCACGGTGTGCGATCTCGTTTGTAAGCGACTCTACATAGTATGAACCTGCCCACGGGTCGATCTCCTTGCATACGTAAGTTTCTTCCTGAATGTAGATCTGTGTATTGCGGGCGATACGTGCCGAGAAATCAGTAGGAAGCGCGATAGCCTCGTCAAGAGCGTTGGTATGCAAGCTCTGAGTGTGGCCGAGAGCAGCGCCCATAGCCTCTATACAGGTACGGCCAACGTTGTTGAAGGGATCCTGCTCCGTGAGCGACCATCCGGATGTCTGCGAGTGTGTGCGGAGTGCGAGCGACTTGGGATTCTTCGGATTGAACTGGCTCACGATCTTTGCCCACAGCATGCGAGCGGCACGCATCTTGGCAATCTCCATGAAGAAGTTCATGCCGATAGCCCAGAAGAAGGACAGGCGTGGAGCGAACGAGTCAATGTCCATGCCGGCATTCACACCTGCGCGAAGATACTCCAGACCGTCGGCAAGAGTATAAGCCAACTCTATGTCGCAAGTAGCTCCCGCCTCCTGCATATGGTAGCCGGAGATGGAGATGGAATTGAACTTGGGCATATTCTGCGAGGTATACTCGAATATGTCGGCGATTATACGCATTGAGAATTCAGGTGGATAGATATATGTGTTTCGCACCATGAACTCCTTGAGTATGTCATTCTGGATGGTACCTGCCATCTCCTCGAGCTTGGCACCCTGCTCCAGACCTGCGTTGATGTAGAACGCGAGCACGGGAAGCACCGCACCGTTCATGGTCATTGACACAGACATCTTGTTCAGGGGTATGCCATCGAACAGCACCTTCATGTCCTCCACAGAGCAGATGCTCACGCCGGCCTTGCCGACATCGCCTACCACACGCGAGTGGTCGGCATCGTATCCTCTGTGCGTGGCAAGGTCAAACGCCACCGAAAGCCCCTTCTGACCGGACGCAAGGTTGCGGCGATAGAAAGCATTGGATTCAGCCGCCGTAGAGAAACCTGCATACTGGCGAATAGTCCAGGGACGTATGGCATACATGCCACTGTAAGGCCCACGCAGGAAGGGGGGCAGACCGGCCACATAGTCGAGGTGTTCCATACCCTCGAGATCGGCCTTTGTATATACTGGTTTTACGGGGATAAGCTCGGGAGTGAGCCAATCCTCACCGGCTGCAACAGGAGCAGCTGCCGGCGCACCGAAAGCGTCGGCTATGATATTCATGTTTTTGAAATCGGGTTTCATGGCTTACTTCTCATTTGGTTTAAGGAGACGCTTGTTGAATTCCTGAAGTGTTTCGAGCACATTGGAGCGCACATGGATGAAATGCTCTATACCCTGTGCCTTAAGCTCCTCTGCGCAAGCGGGAGCACCGGCCACAACAAATTCGGCACGACCTCCAAGGAGTTTGAATGCTTCGGGAGCATACGTCGCATATTCATCGTCCGACGAGCAGAGCACCACTATGTCGGCACCCTTCTCCATGGCTGCATCCAGACCCTCCTGAACGGTGCTGAAACCGATATTGTCAAGTATCTCGTAACCGGCGCAACCGAAGAAGTTGGATGAGAACTGGGCACGAGCCAGACGCATGGCAAGATTGCCTATGGTAAGCATAAATGCCTTCGGACGGTTAGCGGCATGCTCGGTGGCGAGACGGAGAGCCTCGAAGTCGCTTGCCTGACGCTCGCTGTTGAGAGCCTTGGCCTTGTCGCCTCCTGCGGCGCATCCGCATCCTTCGCCGTCATGCTTGGCGCAAGGATCGGCACCGTTTTCAATCTTCTGTGCCGCGAATTCGTTGAAGTTTGGGAACTGGTTGGTGCCCAGAAGCACCTCCTTGCGACGTGCCATGTCCTGATGACGCTTCACTCCGGATGCATTGACGGCTGCCTGAACATCGCCGGAATTGACGCAAGCGGCGAAACCACCATTCTCCTCCACTTCGAGGAAGAGTTTCCAAGCCTCATTGGCGATGGATACCGTAAGCGTCTCTACGTAATAAGAACCGCCGGCGGGATCAACCACCTTGTCAAGATGGCTCTCCTCCTTAAGCAGGAGCTGTTGGTTGCGTGCGATACGCTCCGAGAATTCGTCTGGTGTCTTGTAAGGTGTATCAAAAGGTGTCACCGTGATCGAATCCACACCGGCCAGGGCCGCCGACATGGCTTCCGTCTGGCTGCGAAGCAGATTGACATGTGCATCATATATAGTCTGGTTGAAGCGCGATGTTGTAGCGTGAGCCATCATCTTGCAGGCGCACCTGCATGCCGGCTTATACTGCTCCACAATCTGAGCCCACATCATGCGTGCGGCACGGAACTTGGCAAGCTCCATGAAGTAGTTGCTGGAGACACCCATGTTGAACTTCACGCGGCAGGCCACCTTAGCAGCCTCCACACCGGCATCGGTAAGGAGTGTAAGCCACCCCGCTCCCCATGCGAGGGCATATCCCAGTTCCTGGAAAATGTATGCGCCGGCATTGCAGAAGATGTCGGAATTGACACTGAGACAACGCACGCCGGGCACGCCTTCAAGCGCCTCCAACATTTCTTTGGCCTCTGCCGCAATGGCTGCAGTGTCCACTTCAGTGCCATGACGGAATGCACGTTTGAGGGGATTGTAATCTATCGAACCGTGGAAAGTCTCGGCAACACCTTTTTCCTTGAGGAAAGCAGCGAGTGCGCGAGCCAGCTCCACAGCCTTGCGTGGACATGTGGCGAAATTCACTTCAACTTTCTCCAGATCCACACCTTCAAGAAGAGCGGCAAGCGTCTCTATCGTAGGTTCCTTTACGGTAAAGCCGAGTGAGTTCACACCTTTGCCAAGCACGTCAAGTGCGATCTTGTTTGCTTCCTTCGGATCGGTCGGAAGTATTTCCTGACGTGTGAGCCAGTCATTGTCATTGCGGGTACCACGCACGAACGGATATTCGCCGGGGAGTGAATTTACCGTGGGTAGATCTTCTATGTCCTGACGCTGGTACATGGGCTGCACATTGAAGCCCTCGTTTGTGCGCCAGACAAGTTTCTTGTCAAAGGGAACACCTTTAAGATCGGCATCAACCTTTGCTCGCCATGTCTCATAGCTTACAGGCGGAAACTGAGTGAACAGTTTTTCTTTATTATCTGCCATGATAGGTTATAAAAAAGTTTGGGTTATTTACATGGTATATAGGTAATCGCCGCTTGTGCGGCCGGACACGCCATGCCTCTGCGGGCAATGTCGCGCCTTCCATAATGGCAAATTTACGAATTAATAATGTATTATCAGCATTTTAACATTATTTTTATGTCAGCCGCAGAAAACCGGATATCTGCCGATCTGTCAGCGGAGAGGTTCATATACGCGCTCCCCTATCTGCGTGGCGAGCTGTGTGCAGAAATCATGCCATTTCTTCTGCTGTTCCATCAAGGAGAAAATCTCCGCCATGTCGTATCCTGGCGTGGACTGTACCTGACTGATGCGACTGGTCAGCTCATGGAACTTGCAACGCCCCATGTAGTATTTCAGAGCTACAAGGGCGCGGGGTACGAGGTCGTCCAGCCTCTCTATCTCGGTTTCGATTTTCGTCCCCTGACGAAAATATATCTTACTTAGCTGATGCCGCTCCACCACAAGATCTGAAGCGGCACGGCGCACCTCATCGTCTGGATGCGATATGAATATCTTTTCAAAATACGACTGACAGAAGTCGCGTATGTCATTCTCGTATGCCTCGCGGCAGTTGTCCTTCAATTTGGTCTCTGCCATGTTTATCTCCGCAAGCGTGGATGCCGTCTGCTTGATCTCCTCCAGACCTGCCCGTTCAAGTTCCTCCATCCTGGCAAGCGCCATGGCGGCATGATTTGAGAAGTCGGCATCCCAGTCCTGTTCGCGCATGGCAAGCGCCTCATCGAACATGCGCCGGTACAACAGATTGCGGAACTTCATGTTGTCCACCTCCAGGTCTTCCCGGATGTAGTCTATCACTTTCACATGCCCACCGTCGTCATAAAGGCCGAATTCCTCTCCGAGGTCGAGCATCCCGTATTTGAGCACCAGACGCATCAAAGCACGCTCCTGCGGTTCAAGAGCCTTTGCAAACGGATCAGCGCTTCGCGCCAGAGCATCCTGCAAGGATGTCTCCATTCTCATCTCCACCTTGGGAGCCGCCGCATCCGCAAGATTTGCAGCAGTTACACCGGCGACATTGGAGGACGTTTCCTGATCCTCACGATCATTCACTGCATACGTAGAAGGCTCATTCCCGGTCTGTAGGGATTGATTTTTCTCCTCCACCGTCTCCATGGCCGCATCCCTGGCTGTCTGACGCGCGTTCTGCTCGGCAAGTTTCGTGATAAATACATTGACCTGCCGCAAAAGCATACGCTCATCCATCCCGAAACGCATGGAGCATTCCTGAATATATACGTTGCGTTTTATCTCCTCCGGGATATGAGCTATTGAGAGCAGTATGCCGCTCACTACCTCAGAGCGCTTAAGGGGATCGGATGCAGCGTCGCTCAGAAGCACATCAGTCTTAAAGCGTATGAAATCCACCTCGTTAGCCTCAAGATACGCCTCCACTTCGGAAGCGGAATGGCTTTGGGCAAACGAGTCGGGGTCGTCCCCGTCAGGCAGAAGGAGCACCTTTATGTTCAACCCCTCGGCAAGCAGCAGATCAATCCCCCTCAGCGACGCCTTTATGCCGGCTGGGTCGCTGTCATATATCACCGTGACATTCTCGGTAAAACGGTGTATCAGGCGTATCTGCCCTTGGGTTAGCGAGGTTCCTGACGAAGCCACCACATTCTCCACCCCCTGCTGATGCATGGAAATCACATCCATGTAGCCCTCCACAAGGATGCACTTGTCCTTGCGCACGATGGCTTGCTTTGCCTGATAAAGCCCGTAAAGTTCACGGCTCTTCTTATATATGACGCTCTCCGGCGAGTTCACATATTTGGCCATAGTCTTGTCGGAGCGGAGGGTGCGGCCACCGAACGCCACAACTTTTCCCGAAATGGAAAACACCGGATACATGACACGCGCCTTGAAACGGTCGTAAAGATCGCCGCGATCTGTGCGCACGCACAATCCCGTCTTTACGAGAGCATCGTCACTGTAGCCGTTTTTACGCGCCGCAGACAGAAGATCGTCACGACGGTCAAGGGAGTATCCCAGATGGAAACGCTTGACCATCGCCTCATTGATGCCTCTCTCACGGAAATAAGCGAGACCGATATTGCGTCCGTCGGGAGTATCAAGCATGTTATGCTCGAAATGCTTCATGGCGAAATCGTTGGCCTCCATTAGCGACTGACGCTCGCTCATGGCCTGACGCTCGGCATCGGTCACCTCATGTTCCTGAATCTCTATATGGTATTTCTTTGCCAGGTACCTGAGAGCATCCCAGTAGCTCAGTTGCTCATGCTCCATGATGAAGTTGACCGGACTGCCCCCCTTGCCGCAACTGAAGCATTTGCAGATGCCCTTGGCACGCGAAACGGAAAACGAGGGTGTACGCTCGTTATGAAACGGGCACAATCCTATATAGTTCGCACCCCTGCGTCGCAAGTGCACGAAATCGCTTACCACCTCCACTATGTCGGCGGTATCTATGATCCTCTGTACTGTTTCCCTGTCTATTGTCTTCATGCGTCAAACAATCAATCCGGCCATCTCTCGACCATACGTTTCACTCCTTCGTACCACTCAGTCTCGCTGCTGCACTCCATTGACAATTGCGCCGAACATTCAAACAATCTCCTTATATCCGAAGGTTTGGGACGTGCGGCAACACGATTGCTGTGCCGCAGCATCTCCCTGAACAGCATGAGCGGCACAGGCACTATAACCGAACTTCCTCCGTAATATGATATGTCCAATCGGTGCAAGGTGAAAAAATGCGCCACACACGCTTCATTGATCTTTGGCGCGACAAAAAGCGAATAGCACGGTTTTCCCGACAGCTTTTTCAGTTTCCCCAAATGCCGGCTTACCGGTTCCCCCTCGCTCTCATACTGACGCTGACCGCTCTGCAACGTCACCTCCACACAAACCATGAAATCACCGTAATCGCAAACTATATCGGCCATATTTCCGGACGCGGTAGACATAGGATTTCCGAAATCATCGAATTTCAGGTTGGCCGTTATCTCCCCACCGTCCATCATTGTCATGGCACGCCATACATTCCACTCGAATATCAACGGAGCGTCATACAATCGGTCGCCTCGCACAAGATCAAAGGTCTCCTGTATGTCATCATACAGCTCCCTCTCTTTTATGCGCTTTACCTGCTTTCTCAGATTCAGTTCCTTACGCTCCTGCAAGCGAGCGGCAAGAGTCCCGCGCAGGTATTCGGCTGTCATGCCATCATCTACGCTCACTTCGGGGAAAGATTCCTCCAAACGCTCCCTCAGATAGCCCCTATCATCAGTAAGCAATCTCACGGCAGAGGGATCACTGAGATAAGAAAGATAGCCCTCATCATCCTCAAAATATTCCGGGTTCCTATCTACGTTTTCAAGGATATAGTCCACCTCCCTTATCCTTTCGGGAACAATTGATATGGATTTGCCACGATGCGAAACCTGCACAAGACCGGTAGCACGCAGATAACGGAACAATGCATCGGCATTGTCACGCGTATTGCGCATTTGCGTCTCCAGAAAGTTCTCCAGGGAGACTTCCTTCCGGTTCTCGCGTGTCTTTATTTTCCCTTTGGATATACGACCGGCATAAACATGTTTTAGTTCCTCCTTAAGGAAGCTGCCATAAAATTTCTTATAAGGCAACAGAGTAGACCCTTTTTCTTCCCTGAATTTTTCTATGCGTCCTACGATCTGTGGAAAGTCTCTCCAATCCGTCAATTGCAACCCTATGGCACGCAATTCGTCAAAACGAAGTATTCCCAATACGCGCACGAGCCTCAGAATCTCCAGAAACGGCTTTACATTAAAACATGCGGCATCCTTTGACAACCTGTGATAGGGAGATGGCAACTGGAATTTCAGCAATTGTCTGAGAAAAACATCCGCCTTATCTGCTGCCGACAACAATTCCTCACCGGCTTCAGTAAGAGCTATATCAGGCTTCAGCCTTACGAACCCAAGACTTTTCGGTGCCCTGTTTATGCGATCACGCGCACTGAAATCAGGGTTCCTGAACCCTTCTCCATGAAAAGAATTCTCATCCCGGAGCAACTCCATGAACCGCGTCTGCGTGTCATAATTCCAGACCTGTCCGGAAAAATTATCTGCCAGCAACTTTATTTCAGGTATGATCTTTTCGGGAGTGCGAGGCGAGGTCGTGACGAATAGCAGGCGGCTGTTAATCGTGGCCATAGGGAGCATCCGGTTCAAAAAGTACATACTGACGAGGAGGACGGGCGGCAACCTCGAACCGACGGCGTGCAACCGCTTGCGGCTGTTGAGGCACGATCCCTTCAAGAGGATAGTTAGCCACAAGAATATGGTTAGCAGCAGATCTGAATCTATTGCGTATGTTCACCGCATATGCCTTGTGATATTCCCCCGCAATATATCCATTGTACAGTTCATTGGTAAGGGGAGTATGCCCTATAACCATCAAAGCCCGGCAAGGCAGGTTCATGAAATCCTGCGCGAGGCGTCTGTGATTTTCCTCATTGAAACCATCGCGATACTCGTCATTGCCGTAATCCGAAAACGTGCAGTCATATGGCGGATCAAGGAATACGAAATCATCCGGTTCACAGAGATCAAACACATCCGCATAGTCGCCATTGAGCAATTCGGCTTCATTCAACAATCGGCTATGAGCCTCAGTCACACAATCTGTATTAAGATTGCGATAACGTCCGAAAGGCACATTGAACTCCCCGCGCGAATTATATCTTATCATGCCGGAATATGCCGTCTTGTTTATGAAATAATACAACGCGGCATCGGAAAACTCCTTTTCCTCCAGATCGTTGAACATGGCACGCATATGATAATACAATGCCTCATTCGGATCCTCCGCCCTTGCATCCGGATCAAGGGCTTTCCTCTGCTCGAAGATCACCCTGTTGGCTGTATACACCCTCTCCATACGGTCAAGCTCTTCCCGCAGCACCTCGAAATCGTTCCTTACCCCGGCATAGAAGTCAACCAATTTGGCATTGATGTCGTTTATAAGCGCATGTGCCGGCTCAAGATGGAAGAATAGCGCCCCCCCTCCGAAAAACGGCTCTACGTAGCGCCCTTCGAAACGAGGTATATGGGGCAGGATATTAGGAATCTCCCTTGATTTCCCCCCCCTGTATTTCAACATTGGTTTCATCTATCTTTCCCTTGGAAATGGTATATTGCACCCCACCTGACCGGGGCTAAATGCAAAGGTAACATTTTTTTTCCAGAGATAAAGGGAACACCGATATTAAAAACATGTCGTTGCGTCAAAACTAAAGTGTGCCCTAAAAGTTTTTTGTCAAACTTTTAGGGCACACTTCAAATTCTGATACAACTACAACGCCGCTTGCTTATACCTAGTCGTCAGAGCACACCTGAATATACACCTTAGAATTTGGGATACCCCGGATTCTGGACATATATGCCGCCGGAGAAATTATACTGCGCCACAGGCACGGGAAAATATTCCTCGCCGGTTTCAAAGGAGGCATTGTTGTAATAGATCCTGTTGTCTTTCTCTGCATTGAAATAATTGTTCATAGTCTCCTTGGCTATACCCCAGCGCACGAGGTCAAAGAAGCGTTCACCCTCCATGGCCTTCTCAAGGCGCATCTCCGTGCGGAGAGCCTTGCGGGCATATTCCTGATTCCATCCGGCGGCCGGATAAAGGCCGATCTTATAATTGGCGGCATCCTTGGACGGATCATTGAAATCGCTCACATAGTCGCTATCCATTGCACGCTGACGCACACGGTTGATCAGGATACGCGCCTGCTCCAGACCGCCACCACCGATCTCTATGAGCGCCTCGGCCTTGTAAAGCAGCAGGTCGGCATAACGGATTATCTGCCAGTTCAGAGCGGATGCGCCCCATGGCCATCCCTGCGTGGCATCGTCAGACTCCGGCGAAAGCCAGAAACGCTTGGTATTATTGTAGCCGTATGCGTCGCTGTTGCGCACCCACAGCCCGCACGGTTTCTCGGCATATGTCTTATATCTGATGGTCGGGCGACCGGTCACGAAATCAAGACGAGGATCCACATTGCCCTCCACATTCTCCAGGGCATAACCGCCGTTGCCATCGAACTTGACAGTGCCATAATCAGGGCGGCTCTGATAGTCGAACAAGGGGAGACCGTCGGCATCTGTCTGGTATGCATTGATGAGATCCTGCGATGGGAGGAAGAAGCCGTCACCCTGCCAGGGACATCCGGGGCCTGTCATCGAATTGAGAAGCATACTCCAGTTCACACGCCCCACACCGCTGGAACCATCATCCTTTGAAAACTGTATGGCGAACACAGACTCCGGGCCGTTCTCATATTCAAGGAGGTCAAGTTTCTGGAAATCGTCAAGAAGGTCATATCCCTGTATGCCGTCTATCAGCTCCACGACTTCCTGAAGAAGTTTCTTGTTCACATTCACCACCGCGTTTGTCTCCGGATCCTGCTCATAGGCTTGATAAAGCTTCACCTTTGCCGCATAGGCCAAAGCCGTGCGCCGGTTTATGCGTCCGATCTCCTCCTGATGGTCAGGAAGGCTCTTTGCCGCTTCCATCAGGTCGTCAGCGATACGCGACAGATGCTGCTCGCGGGTAAATTCGTCATTACGTACCGACTGGTAGGCGTTCTCAGGAAGATCTATATCCATATACGGGATACGGTTGAAAAGACGCACCAATTCAAAATACCAGTGATCACGTATCACTCGCACTTCGGCTATACGGGCATCCTTCTCACGGACGATGTTGCCGTCAACCTTCCTTAACGACTTGATTGCCGAATTGCAACGGGAAATGCCGCAATATACATTGAACCACTTACCGTCCAGAAAACCATTGTTGGGCTGAATCTTGGCAGTCTCCATGTCATGTACTTCCCAAAGGTCTGTCTCGCCTCCACCACCTTTGTATGCATTGTCGGCACGCACTTCCCCATAGCTCCAGTTTGTCACCGGAAAAAGGTGGGGATCATTCGAGTCTGCATACCGGCATCCGAAAGTGGCATATGCACCGGTAACTACGAGGTCAACCGCCTTGGGATCGTTCATGTTTGCTTCCGACAATGGGCCTTGGGGCGCATTTTCAAGGAAGTCATCGCTACAGCCACTTGATGCAAGAATCACAAGCGCTATCAGGAATATATTTTTGATTTTCATGTTATCTGAAGTCTAAGATTATTATCGTGATTAGAAACCGAATTGAATGCCGAATGTGTACTGCCGTGGAAGTGCATACGGATAACCGAGACCCTCGGGATCGGCACCGCTGTACTTAGTGATCGTGAACACGTTCTGAGCCTGAAAATATACGCGTGCATTCTTAAGATGCAGGTTATTGCGCACTTTTTCAGGAAGTGTATACCCGAGCGAAAGAGTTTTCAGACGCAGGAAGGATCCGTTTTCTATGTAGTAATCCGAACCCTCATTCTCACTGTTGGCATTGTCTACAGAAGGGGCGGGGACATCTGAGCCGTAATAGCCAGTCTCAAGATACTTGCCGTATGCGGCTGCCGCCTCAAGCAGCTGCGTGCCATGGTTGCCCGTCCATAAGGGGAAGAAGTCTGTATAGAACTTGGAGTTGTTCCATGCATCCCTGATGATGCTGTTGAAAAAGAGACTTAGGTCGAATCCTTTCCAGTTGGCACCGAGATTCAGACCGAACTGTGCCTTGGGGAGATCGCACCCGAGCCATGTACGGTCGCGATTGTTGATCTCACCGTCATTGTTGGTATCCACATATCGAAGTCGCCCTACGGCAGGACTGCCGAAACTGATCTTGTATTTCTCCTTGTAGGCATCCACCTCCTCCTGGGTGCGGAACACTCCGTCGGTCTTATATCCCATCCATGATCCAAGGGATTGGCCTACGATACTCTTGTCTATGCCGTTGCCTCCACCCCAGTCATAATATATGTCCTCCATCAGGTCTGTGACGGTGTTTTTCATCGCTGTCACATTCAGCCCCACATTATAGCTGAAACCGTTCCCAAGGGACTGACGCCATTCAGCCGTGATCTCAACTCCCTTGTTTACCATCGAGCCGCCGTTGTACCAGCAGTAGCCTCCTTCACCGATAGTGGCAATGTATGGTTTCTCCATAAGCATGTCATTGGTCTTCTTATGGAAATAGTCAAACGACAACGACAGCCTGTTGTTTAGGAAGGAAGCATCAAAGCCCACGTTGGTCTGATATGTCTTTTCCCAGGTAAGATCAGGATTGGTGCTGCGTGAGCGCAAGGCACCGGGCGAAAGTTTGTTGCCCCCGGCGATGGCATAACCCGCACGATCGAGATCCATCGCATACTTGGCATAGAATGCGTCATTGGCGATAATGTCGTTGCCGTTCACGCCATATGCGCCCCTTATCTTGAGATCCGTAAGCCATGCCCCTGTCGCTTCCATGAATTTTTCCTGTGAAATACGCCATCCGGCTGACACCGAGGGGAACCAGTCATAATTGTGCGCATTGGAAAGACGCGACGACGCATCACGCCGCAATGTGAAGGAAACGAGATATTTGTCGTCCCATGTGTAGTTCAACTTGCCAAACCCCGAGAACATCGAATAATTGGAAGCGCCGGAACCGGCATTCTTGTTTGCCGTGACGTTGCCGAGATAAAGATAATTGGGATCCTCTATCTCAAGCCCCTTACCCTCACCGAACATATCCTCGAAATGATTCCTCTTGGCCTCGATGCCTACAAGCGCCATGACCGAATTCTTGCCGAAGTCTATGTTATATTGTGCGGTATTCGTCCATACCCAGTCTACGGTCTTGCTTGAGTATTGATAAAGGTTGTTTGACTTGTCACGCAGGTTGGCAGGAGTGAAGATCTTGTCGGCGCCATTGTGGTAGTTCACGCCGAAGTTCGTCTTAACTATGAGGTTCTTCACCGGTTCCACAGAGAGGTAGGCGTTGCCGAAAACCCTCCAGTACTCGCGCTTGTTGGTGCCCTCTTCCTTGATCTGACGCATTATGTTCGGAGTATCGTTCAGACCGAAAGCCACCTGGTCGTTATAGTTGCCTTCCGAATCATAGACCGTGCGTGCAGGATGCATCTTGATGGCGTTCTCCTCCACACCCTCGGGAGCGTTGTGCTGGCGCCACCAGTTGACCGTCACATTGCCACCCGCACGCAAGCGATTGTTCAGGAAACCGTAATCGGAGCTGAATCTTGCATTGGCCTTCTGGAAATCCGACCCCTTGATGATACCGTCGTGGTCGAGCCAGCTCAACGAAAGCGACGAAGATCCGTTCTCATCACCCTTGGAAAGCCCGACGCTGTAAGTTTGCATCAGAGCCGTACGGTGTATTTCTTTCTCCCAGTCGGTATTCTGAGGATTGACCGATACACCGTTCAGGTTGGCATACGGCTGCAATTTGGGAGTAGCCCCGTTTCCATAAAGCTCGGAATTGGGCGTCGTTCCATAAGAATATCTGTATGCAGACCAATATACCTCACCCCACTGGTCGGCGTTGAGCATGTCAAGCCCGCTCTGATAAGTCTGAAGTGTCAGAGTTGCATCGAATGTCACTCGGCACTCCCCTTTCTTGGCTCGTTTAGTGGTAATTATTATAACGCCGTTTGCCGCCTGGGCACCGTAGATCGAGGCAGATGCCGCGTCCTTCAGCACCTGTATTGACTCCACGTCGTTGCTGTTAAGAATCGTACCGGGATTCTCACGGGTCATGACACCGTCGATCACATACAAGGGACCGTTTGCATCACCTCGGAAAGATGAAGCCCCACGGATGGAGGTACCCGTACTCAGACCGCCCGGGGTACCGTCTGTGGTAATGTTCATGCCGGCCACGCGTCCTTGCAACGACTGGATCACATTGCCGGTAGGCGTATCGGCCACATCCTTCATCTTGACAACGGAAACCGATCCAGTCAGATCTGACTTCTTTTCGGCAGAGTAGCCCACCACCACTATTTCATCAAGCACGGCGGAATTTTCCTCAAGCCTTATCGTCATCTGCAGCTCAGCCTTTACTTTCAAGGTATTGAACCCTACATAGGAAACTTGCAATTCAGCTCCAGCCGGAACCTCTATTTCAAAATTACCGTCAATGTCTGTCGCGGCACCCGCCTTGGTAGCTCCGCAAAGCACGGAGGCTCCGATCAGAGGCTCGTCATCAGTCTTTGAGAGCACAGTCCCATGCACAGTTATATTCTGTGCCTGTGCGGCTATCGCCATAAGGAATAGCATTATCGCACCGAGAATCGTTTTTTTCATGTTACTCGATTGGTTTAATTAAAATTGCTGATGCAAAGGTATCAACGACATGCGGCAAAGGCATACAACAGTTCATGCATCCACTATTAAAATTTCTGCATGGCACGAATTTTAATATCGGTTGCATGAAAAATAATAGCGCACCGGAATTTCCTACAATGAAAAGATACCCAGTTCAATATCCGCAAATTTAACATTGGATTCATAAAAAACAAAGCGTTGAATATCAAAATTCATGCACATCCGCTTTTTTAATAGTCGCCGCTCTTATTTTTATACTCCTTACAACGGCATTGCAGTAGCTTTGCGGCAAATATACATGGCACATCAGTCCATGCGTATGACATCTTGAATATAATATCATAGCTCTCACAATGAACTCATTCAAAACAGCAGCGGTCTCAGCCCTCATGTATTCCCTGGCAATTGCCGGTACACAGGCCGCAACAAGCGGACAAGGGGTACAAATAGACCATCTCGGAGTAAACAATACGTTAATACGGATCACCGGCAACGAACGGTATATCCTGCTTCCGGTGCAGGAAAGCAACGATGATGCCAGGATCAACGTACTGGTGGACGGCAAGCTGGACAGAACCATAAACGTGCGACTTGCCAAGACCAAAGTGGACTATTGCGTACCATTTGACCTCACCCCATACGACGGGCATGAGGTCACCATGAACGTTGTCACCACACAAGGGCGTTCCACCGTGCGCGAGGCAAAGGAGGATGCTTGCTGGAAAAACATTGCGCTGACAGACGAGTTTGACACCTACAACAGGGAGAAATACCGTCCGGCCTACCACCACACCCCCTTGTACGGATGGATGAACGATCCAAACGGAATGTTCTACAAGGATGGTATATGGCACCTCTATTACCAATACAACCCCTATGGATCCAAATGGCAGAACCTTTCATGGGGTCACTCCACGTCAAGGGATCTTGTCAACTGGGAAAACCATGGAGTACCCCTAGAACCTACCGGTCTGGGGATGGTATTCAGCGGAAGCTGTGCCATAGACACCAACAACAGCGCCGGTTACGGTGCTGATGCCGTGGTTGGTCTCTACACCTCTGCCGACGCGAGCCAGGTGCAAAGCCTCGTATGGAGCACCGACAACGGGGAAACCTTTCATTTCCATCCGGGCAATCCGGTGATAACACTTGAGAGCGAAGCGAGGGATCCCAACATGTTCTGGGACGATTCAACCGGCCAATGGGTGATGTTGCTTGCCCATGCACTCGAACATGAGATGATTGTCTTCACATCACCTGACATGAAGACCTGGACTATGCAAAGCTCTTTCGGAAAAGGTCTTGGAGCACAGGACGGCGTATGGGAATGCCCGGACATGTTCCAGGTGCCGGTATCGGGAACCGACGAAAAGAAATGGATCCTCCTATGCAACCTTAATCCGGGAGGGCCGTTCGGAGGAAGCGCCACACAGTATTTCATAGGCGACTTTGACGGAAAGACATTCACACCCGACAAAGACCAAGAGGGGAACGTACCCACAAAATGGCTTGACTATGGGAAAGACCATTATGCTACAGTGAGTTGGAGCAACACACCGGACAATCGGCGCACCGTCATAGGATGGATGAGCAACTGGCAATACGCCGCCGAAGTGCCGACCATGCAATACAGAAGCGCCAACACGCTACCACGTGAAATCAAGCTCTTCAAGGGAGACGACGGCCAAATATACGCTGCATCTGAACCATCCCCCGAACTACTTGCATTGAGAGACCGGCTCACACTACGTGTCAACAAGACCGGCATCGGAGAAAAGACACGATCGTTTCCCCTACCGAAGGCCAACGACGGCATATGCGAGATCACGTTTGATCTTGACGGCACACGGGCGTCAGCCATAGAGATGGTTCTGAAAAACGATGACAATGAAAAAGTGACAATGACCTACGATCCGTCAATGCATACATTTTCATTTGACCGCACGTCAAGCGGCATTGTCGATTTCAGTCAGGACTTCCCCGCCGTGACAGTGTCCCCTACTTTCGAGAAAAACGGAACGATCAGTCTCAGGATATTCATTGACCGCTCAAGCATCGAAGTCTTCGGCAATGACGGCCGGTTCGCCATGACAAACCTTGTCTTTCCCGAGAAGCCATACACGGAGCTGTCTGTGAGAGCAATAGAAGGGAAAGCGAAACTCCAGAACCTGAAAATATACTCTATAAAGACAAATTCTAAATAGTTTACAACTACTTAGGCAATTGGATACGTTTTAGGCAGAGGCGCTGTGCCAAAATTGGCACAGCGCCTTTTTCTGTCCAAATGGGGGACTGTCAGAATGGTTGCTCGAAATTACTTGATGACAGCTTTTTCAACAGTCCGTTCCCCAGTCTCGTGTATATGTTCAATGATGTAAAGCCCTGACGGAAGTCCGGCAAGTGTTTTCCGGCTGTCTCCATCAACAGCTGCTTCACGGATGAGTGTGCCCCCGGAAGTGAACACGCGGACGGTTCCAGAAGCGTCTTTGTGGTCATCGGTCACCAGGCATACCCCAGCCTCGTCGTCAAGTGTGAAGACAACCTCTTCCCCTTTACGGCTTACCGCAGTCTGACCATCGAACAATACCGCAAAATATGTTTTGCCCGACTCACCGGCAGCAAAAGCTCCTGCGGCTCTTACCTCAGCGCTTTCCCCGGCACTGACAAAAATGTCGTTTGTGACGAATGATGCAAGCGCGCTGACCTGCCCCCCTGTATAGGGGAATATGACAAGTGTGAGGTTACGGCCAAAATATCCGTCATCGCATCTTATGTCGGCATGGAATTCCAGCTTGTTTCGATCAGCCTTGTCCGGATTGCCTGCGATCTTGAAACCGCTTGCTGTGACCGAGGTATCTTCTGGAACTCCGTTCAAATCCACCTCCAACCCATCAGACAGTATACGGTTGGTAGCCTCCGCGACCAGATATAATGTATATTTACCAGGATCGGGCAGCTCGGTGGTTGCGAAATGATTGAATATACCGGTATATTCAATCGGCATGGATTCTCCCGGAAGTATGTCTACCGGTATGGCCGACGCCTTTGCAATCGGCTGGTTGCCTGTGGCAAGCGTGGGGGTGATTGTTCCGACATATTCAGTAACTCCTCGGTTTACGATCGTGGCGGACATCCTGAACAGATTCCCAAGATAGAGCGGTGTAAGCAGCGTAACGTCTTCCGCAGAGGCCTCCCCTGAAGATGCATCCTCGAATGTGCAGATCCCGTTTCTGACAGTCATTAGCACCTTTTGTGGAGTTGACAATTTGATAGGTACGTCTTTCCAGACACCATCGGTGCCGCACATGACCGGTGTGACAGTATAACTGCCGGCACGCAATGTTGACGGAATCTCTGAAGTATAACCGTTCAACAAACCAAGTTTCTGTAGATAGAAGCGTGTGGGAGCGGTACCATACTTTATCTCACCGGTTTCGTTATTTGTGAATTTGACACCAAGTGAGCCGTTTGCAGTCGTGACGGAGAAATTTAAAATGCGACCACCTATCTGCAATTGGTCTCCAGGGCGCGTGTCCACTCCGGATTTCGATGGGACGACACCAAAGCCCTGATCCATCATGAGGTTAAGATACATCCTGGAATTCCTTTTGGGCTTACGTATGTTGGCGATTACCGCCTGGTCGTAGTTGAATCCGGATGATGCTCCTCCGATACCGTGATTGGCCGGCTCAAGAGCGGAAAGACGAAAATAGCCGTCGCTCATTCCACCCCATCCCCAGTTTATGTGGAAGAAACCATCGGAACTGTAGCCGTCGCATACGAATGAATGGCCACCGTCACTGCTTGATCCGGAATATTGCACGGGGCCATAGTCGCGAAGCTGACCGTAGATGAACTCCTCCCATTCAAGCATTCCGAAATAGTCGCGTTCGGCGTAACGGATACCGGCATCATAGTCGAAATAGTCAACAAGGGCGGAAGCGACGAAAACGTCTGGCGTACCGCTTTGTGAAGGTGAATAATTCATGTCAGTGCTTACACCGCAGGAATACATCAGTTGCGCCACTGCGATTTTCTGCCTCTCCGTTCCTGCACCGTCCGCATATGAATCAAGCATATTGCCCCAATCATATGTCATTTGCGAGAAGTCAAGCGATATCAGCTCGTTACGGTTGTAGTACTCATGTTGTCCCTTCCCTTTCTCCGGCCACTTATGGTATGCCATGATCTGTGCCATTGCGGTTGCCACGCATCCGGTGACTGAACGGTGTCCGTCATATGACGGGCAAAGTGCATTGTAGGGGCTGTCTTGGTTCCAACGTGTGGTTACCATCGGCTCGATTGGTGCCCTGTCGGGGCGTTCGACCATAGCGGACGATCTTGAGGATGCCGAATGCCCTATCTGATCGGCATACTCTCCAAGCCACCAGTTCATGGCAGGAGGAATATTGTCCGGATTGAAGAGGCCGTTGTCTGAATACCCAAGGACAGGGACAACCTTATCGTCTGCACTGACAAGCAGATAGCCTCCGCTTTCGGGGGTGAATATGTACAGTGCATTATGCTGCGACGATGGTATACGCACGGTATATGACAGTTTTATTGCATGTTCCTTTGTATTCGTCAACGCTGCATAAACAGATTTCATTGACACATTGCTATCAAGTGCCCTTGCGAGCGCTTCCTGCGGAGTAAGCGGTGCCGCTGCCGACCTGTCATATGCCGAGGCTAAGATTATGGCCGCAACCAATGCCGGTAATGTTAGGTTATGGATCATCGTGGAGTCTTTTGTTGTTTTCCGACAAAGTTAACGCCAATTCCCGGCATCTGCAACATCAACACCCAATAGCATTATGATATCCATAAATCAAAAACACCTTTAACATGCTTGAAAACGCAATCACATACTGGCAAAATGACAGCAGAAACAACCGCAATGACAACTTATCGCCATGTATAGGTTGCATTTTGCACCAACATCTATAAAATATGTTAACGCCAACAACAAAAACATCGTTTCTGATAGATAATTTAATTAGATTTGCAACAGGAACTGGTCGGAAAGTTAAAAAGGCGCCGCTTTCCGACTGCGTGCCAAACAGACAAGTCTGTAGTCAATCATTACATCAGGAGCCTATAATCGATTATTCATCATCATTATGAAGAAAATCTACACACTGATCGCTCTGCTGGCTGCTTCGGGGCTTGTTTCGCAAGCTCAGACGTTCAAGTCCGTAGCGGTGAATCTAAAAGACGGCAGCAAGGTAGAGATCAATCTGGCCGATGACTTGTCGGCCACATTCGACAACGAGAACCTGTTCATCACTTCCGGGGATCAGGACATATCAGTTCTCCGTAGTCAGATCGAATCATTTATCTTTTCCGACCAAGCGATATCCGGCCTTGACGAGGTGACTGATTCCGGTCATGAACCGGTCATTACAGGCGGAAGCATGGTCTTCGGCGACCTGCCCGACGGCTCGCGCATAGAAGTATATACAATTGCAGGCTCACTTGTGAGCGAGGCTGTTGCTTCAGGTACATATACTCTTGGCCTTGACACACTACCCTCCGGAGCATTGATAGTAAAAGTTAACGGAGTCGCTTACAAAATAGCAGCAAGAAAATGAAAAAACAATTGACGACCATAAGCGCGGCATGCGCCGCGACGCTTGCCATATTCGCCGCAAGCGACCGAATCGACATTTTCGACAAAGCAGGCAGCTTTGTCTCCGTGATGGTAGATGACATAGAGGAAATCACAGTAGGAAAGGATGCGCCCGGCCAGGATGGCTACAGTACAGTCAACGTACAGACGGCTACCGGCTTGCGCACCCGCATGATCTCTGAAATAAGCGACATCAAGTATACTCCTGTAGACTATGACAAGGCAAATGAGATTGTAATGGCAGATGCCCCCAATGCACGCGTGGTGCTATATGACTGGCGCAACAATACCGATTATTACGGTGAGGCCCAAATAGATCCGACCAAACCGGCCGACTGGCGGGGATGTCCCCCCGACAGGAACCCTCATTTCCTTATAGACACCGATAAGGGGTTCGCGTCCGAGTTCGCCGTAAAAGGACTTTATTCAGGAAAGGTATACACTGATAATCCCAACTTCATATTCTGGAGTCCTGCCGAGATGAATCTGCTCGGGATAGACTCTTATTCATTTGACATGCCTTTCGAGCCTGTTGAGATCAGTGCTATATCCGTGGAACTCGAAACTTACAAGGATAGGGAATTCCTGGGGGACTATACAGGATTCATCATGTCGCCCGGTGACAGCCGCATCGTCCACAAGATGCCGGCTACCCTGAGTGCGGAGTTCCGTGCAAACGGTACCTACGTCATGAATAGCACTGACGACTACGAATTTGACTTCCTTGACCTTTTCGACTGGGACGAGGCTAAGAATACTTTTGAATATGTGCCTTATACCGGGCGTCCAGTGAACCCCATTGATCTTGAGGTCAAGACGGGAGTTACGGGACAGTTCGCCGACGGTGGAATCCTGTTTGCGACTTTCCACGACATTCTCAATGACAAGCCTGAAACAAGTGTGCACTATTTTGCAGCCAAAGGTGAATACGAGTTCACTATCGCCTCGGCTGACGAGTTCAACAATCATCTCCTGCTTCAGGCAAAGCCAATAGGTGAGGGCATCACACGGTATTTTATAGTAGATTACTATTCAACTCCGACAGAGGTCGTAATGGAATACAGTTTCGGCAACAACATAGGTGGCAATTGTACTGCATTTGCCTTGGCCAACGGAGAGAAGCTGCTCAAGTACGACTATAAAGGCCAGGGCTATGATCCCGTCTTTACTTTCCGTGGAGCTGAATATGGCACATATACAGGAGTGGACGATCTTCTAACACTTGACGGTTTCGGATCATGCACATATGGCGATGCCAATGGCAGCTATACCATCACCGGTGGACTGGCAAATGTGACAATAGGAGAAACTACGCGCCTGTTTGTCCTTGATCCTGACACGAACAAGTACACTGAAATGGTTGCCGACACATGGACTGGGCAAAAGCAATATACAAACGACGAGGCTACCGGTTCATTCCGTGGGGCAACCGAGAACAGCGACAACTTCATGCGCATTGACTTTGATAAAAACTTTGCCGGAGAAGACGAACCTGGAACTGCTTCAGTGCGATTCAGTGTGGCTCGAAACAACGGTTTCGGCAACGGCACAGACGATCTGGTAAGCAGCTCCGGACACTATATATACAATGCCGAGTCCAAAATGGTAATCATTACAAATCTGTATATGGGATATTCGGCGACAAATTCCGGACGCAGAAATCTGATACTAAAGGTTTCCGAGGACATGTTGTCTGTTTGGATAGACGATACTGAAGAAAGCCGAGTATACGGTACCGGACGCGACGGTTCATATCTGCTTACCGGCACCGTCAACACCCTTACCGCTCCTGCTCCGACACCTACGGTTACGCTGGCGCCGAAATACACCGGAACCCCAAGCATGCTGACATTCGGAAACCCGGCACCAACAGAGACAACCCTAACGATCAACGAGGATAACACCGCTACCTTACATGTAACCGGAATGGGATATGATGTGCTCAACAGCACAGTACCATACACGCTTGAAGGCAATACGCTGACACTTGTACAGGTAACCACATATACAAACGGACTGATGCCGGAAGAGACGAAGACTGACATCGTATTCACCGTAGGCGAGGACGGATCACTCACTTCAGAACAGACAGTAGGTGGAGCCATAATGAGCATGTTCATGTACGTGGATATTGATTTCTCAACCTCATCACTCACTCCAGAAGGTAGTTCAGCTACAATAACGCTGGCGCCGAAATACACCGGCACACCCAACATGCTTGCATTCGGAAATCCGGCACCAACAGAGACAACCCTAACGATCAACGAGGATAACACCGCTACCTTACATGTAACCGGAATGGGATATGATGTGCTCAACAGCACAGTACCGTACACACTTGAAGGCAATACGCTGACACTTGCACAGGTAACCACATATACAAACGGACTGGTACCGGAAGAGACGAAGACTGACATCGTATTCACCGTAGGCGAGGACGGAACGCTCACTTCTGAACAGACAGTAGGTGGAGCCATAATGAGCATGTTCATGTACGTGGACATTGATTTCTCAACCTCATCACTTGCGCCGACAGCTGAATAAATTCAGAAAAAAAATACGAATCCAACTTGCAGTTGTATCGTATATCGTAATTGATATCTTACTGTGCAATCCATACACTGCCTCGGCTTCTAAAGCCGGGGCTTTTTTTATCTTATCCATAAACATAGGGTAAACCAAAAATTTTTAAGAATTGTTTTTAATAAGTAAGTTGTCAAATTACCATTATGTTTCAACGCTTTATTTACTTTGCCATAGGGGTGGCCTGCAGTTTGGCATCCATTGCGGCTCCTCCTGTCAATGAGGAGGATCTGACACGGCATCTCAACGACACACTCCCCGAAAGGTGGACATACACACCGGAATTACACCAGGAGATACCCTCCCCTACCGACGGATGGTGGCGTTCATTCGGGGATGCCACGCTTGACTCACTTGTCACTCTCGCACTTGACTACAATTACAATCTCTCCCAGGCACTCCACCGAACGGAAATAGCCCGCAACATGATGAAACAGGCTCAAGCAGGATGGTATCCTTCACTGAATCTGTCCGCAGGATGGGACAAGGAACGTCAAAGTGGCGCTATGACAGGACCGGGAATCCCGGCAAGCGTTGCAGGCGGATTCAATGCCGGCCTGTCGGCGAAATGGGAGATAGACCTCTTCGGAAAGATAGCCTCCGGCGTAAAGGCCAAGAAAGCGGCATACAACGCCTCGCGTGCAGAATTCGCTGGAGCAATGGTAAGCCTATGTGCCCAGGTGGCAAACACATACCTGCAACTACGCACCCTACAGGGGCAACTATACGTGGCAGAAGTACACTCCGAGTCGCAACTCAAGACTGTAAACATCGCACGCGCCCGGTTTGAAGCCACGCTCGCTTCAAAGCTGGATGTGGCACAAGCCGAGGAAACGTACTACTCCACATTGGCTTCCATACCCAAGCTGAGGTATTCCATACATGCGGCCATAAACTCGCTTGAAGTGCTCACCGGAACATTCAGCGACAATCTGAGGTACGTCCTCTCCAACCCCGCTCCCCTTCCGGATTGCCACCGGCTTATCAGCGCCGGAGTCCCGGCCGACATATTGCGGCGACGTCCCGACATAGCACAAGCCGAGCTGGAAATGGCGCAATATGCGGCAGAAGCCGGAATTGCCAAAAAGGATTTCCTACCTACGCTCGCGATTGAAGGCTCCATAGGAACTGCGGCCCACGACATTGACAACCTGTTCAAACACAACTCCCTGACATATACCATCGCACCGACACTGTCATGGACGATATTCGACGGCATGTCACGCAAATATGCCCTGGCTACGGCACGCGAACAGCTACAGGCTGCCATGGACAACTACAACTTCGTGGTCGCTAACGCCTTCCAGGAAACGGACAATGCCCTGGCCGGCTATCATTTCGCAATAATCTATCTCGGATACATAGAGAAGGTGCTCAATGCCAACGCTGAAGCACTTCAACTGGCCATGGACAGATACAAGAACTCCCTTAGTCCTATGCTGGATGTGGTCACCGCCCAACTCAATGCCCTGGCAGCCGAGCAGGAACAGATAGCCGCCCAAGGACAAGCCCTGGAGTCACTAATAAACCTGTATGAAGCCCTTGGAGGAGGGTTCGACATTGAAACCCTCGAAGTCAACATGTAAAATCAATTACTTGAAATGAAAGCATCAGCCCACATCCATACCGTCGCAACGCTGTCGCTGGCGGCATTGGCAATATTCCCCTCCTGCGATTCCGGGAAAAAGGAAAAGAACGTTAATACTCCCGAGATGACCGTAAACGTGGCCAAACCGCAGACAGACTCAATCGTGCTCAGCAAGACATATCCGGCATTTCTCCTTGCCGACCGGGATGCCGCAGTAGTGGCTCGTGTCACAGGTTACATTACAGCCAAGCACTATGAGGACGGAACCCTCGTAAAGGAGGGTACGCCTCTATTCAGCATAGAGAGCACCACATACCGTTCACAACTGGCTGAAGCACAATCCCGGTTGGAATCGGCCAAGGCAAACCACGAATACTGCCAGAAGCAGTTCGAGGCAATGAAAAAAGCCTTGGAAAGCGATGCCGTCTCCAAGATGGATGTAATACAAGCCGAGAGCAACCTCAGACAAAGCGAGGCCGAAATAAAGAGCGCACAGGCAGCCGTCACTACCGCCGACATGATGCTTGGATACTGTACCGTGCGTGCTCCGTTCACGGGTCGCATCTCTTCCCCTGAAGTAGTAGTTGGAGACTATGTGGCCGGAGAGGGATCTCCGGTCAAAGTAACCACCATATACGACGACAGAACCATCCTCACAATCTTATCGGTGGAAGATTCACGATACATACAGATCGCCGATGCCATGAAGAGGGGGCTTATCGACTACAAGCATGTGCCCGTATCGTTCGGCGACAGCATAATCGGCACATATACAGGCGAACTTGACTATGCCTCCCCCGCTGTGCAGAAAGGTACAGGCACAGTCACACTCCGTCTGTTGGTCGACAATCACGAAGGGGAACTAAAAAGCGGCATGTATGCCAACGTTGATCTCCCATACGAAGTCGAACCACGTGCGATGCTGATAAAGGATGCCGCCATAGGCACAGACCAGCTCGGCAAATACGTATACGTGGTAAATGACTCGAACAAGGTCGTATATACACCGATTGAAACCGGCGACATCTACCATGACACCCTAAGGATAGTGAACTCAGGCCTCAATCCCACAGACCGGTATGTGACGCAAGCCCTGCTGAAAGTGCGCGACGGAATGACCGTAAAACCGATTTCAATTAGCAATTAACAATTAATGATTAGTAATTGACTACCGAACACAGATCACCAACTACTAATTACCAATGACTCTAATTACTCATTGCTAATTCCTCATTACTAATTAGACCACGGATGTTTTCAAGATTTTTCATAGACCGCCCCATATTCGCTACTGTACTGGCGATATTGATGATCATTGTGGGATTGGTAACGGTAAAGACACTCCCTATCGCCCAATTTCCTAACATCTCGCCGCCAACGGTGCGAGTGTCCGCCGTTTATCCCGGTGCCGATGCCAAAACCGTGGCGGAAACCATAGGGGTACCTATAGAGGAGAGCGTCAACGGAGTGGAGGGAATGATGTATATGAGCTCCAACTCCGGCAATGACGGATCATACAGCCTCACCATCACATTCAACAACGACGTGAACCTTGACGATGCGACCGTAAAGGTACAGAACCTCGTCAATCAGGCCTCTTCACGTCTGCCGGCATCTGTGACCCAGCAAGGGGTGAACATCAATTCGGAGAGCACCAACATACTCCTGTTCGTTGCCTTGGAAAGCGACGATCCGGAACGTTACAATTCTCTTTTCCTTACCAACTATGCACAGCTCCATATTGTCAATCCCCTGTCGCGCCTGGAGGGGGTAGGAGGTGTGAGCGCTTTCGGAGCGGGAGAATACAGCATGCGCGTATGGCTCAATCCAGACCTTATGCGTGCCCGCGAGGTAACACCGTCCGACGTAATGTCGGCGATCCGAGCACAGAACATAGAGGTTTCCGCCGGTTCTGTCGGCAGCCGGCCTGTCAAGAATCCGGCATCATTCCAGTTCACACTTTCATCTCCGGGACGTCTCGTGACCGCAGAACAGTTCGGCGACATAATAATCAGATCCAACGGCGACAACGGGCTGCTACGTCTGCGAGACATCGCCAAAGTGGAACTTGGAAGCGAAAGCTACGGAAGCATCTCACGTGTATCCGGCAAGGAAGCCGGCCTGATCGGCGTATACCAGCGATCAGACGCAAACGCCCTTAGCGTGGCCTCGGAAGTGGAAAAGGAACTGAAAAACCTCGCGCCATACCTCCCACCCGGCGTTCACTACCGCGTGCTGATGAACACTACCGACTTCGTCTCGGCATCCATAGACGAAGTGCTTGTGACATTCGTGGAAACCACCCTGATCGTGATGATCGTCATACTGTTCTTCCTGCAAAGCTGGAGAGCGGTGATCATACCGATGATCACCATTCCCGTATCGTTGATAGCGACTTTTGCGGTTATGAAACTGCTCGGTTTCACACTTAACACCCTGACGCTTTTCGGACTCGTGCTCGCCATTGCCATAGTCGTGGATGATGCCATAGTGGTAGTGGAGGACTGCGCACGCATTGTGGACGAGGGGAAGATGACCCCGCGTCAGGCTGCCGAAAAGGCCATGGTCGAGTTGCAAGGCCCGGTAGTTGGTGAAGTCCTTGTACTTCTGTCCGTTTTCATCCCCACGGCATTCATCTCCGGCATAACGGGTGAACTTTACAAGCAATTTGCCCTTACAATCGCCGTATCCACGGCTTTCTCCGGTTTCAACGCACTTACTTTCACTCCGGCCATGTGTGCGCTGTTCCTGCGCAAAAGCAAGCCGACGAAGTTTTTCCTCTACAGATGGTTCAACACCGGATGGGCAGCCACACTTGCCTTGTATTCCAAGGCCATAGGCAAATGCCTCCGTCATCCTGCCGTGGCAATCGGATGCTACCTCCTGCTCTGCGCGGCAGCCTTGTGGGGCTTCCTCCGCTGGCCGACAACATATGTACCTGAGGAGGACATGGGCTACTTCATGACATCGGTGCAGCTGCCTACCGGTGCATCGCTTGAACGGACGGACAAAGTGGTGTCGCAGGTCAGCGACATGATCACCTCCATGCCGGAAGTCCAGGACGTCCTGGAGATCACTGGGTTCTCCTTCATGGAAGGAGGGTCAGGAAGCAATCTCGGATCCATGTTCGTGGTGCTGAAGCCATGGAACGAACGGAAAGGCAAATCGCACAGCGTAGGGGCTGTAATGGAACGCATAAATGAGAAATGTGCACAGTTGCAGGATGGGATCGTATTCGCAATTAATCCTCCAGCCATACCGGGACTTGGCATGACTTCCGGTCTGCAGATGCAGCTGCTTGACATAAACTCGCAGAGTTCCTCCGACATGACGGCTGCCATCGACGCCATTCGCGAAGCCGCCGAAAAGAATCCGGCAATATCCTCGGTACAATCGCTCTACGAGGGAAATGTCCCTCAATACAAAGTTACGATGGATCGTGACAGAATAGAACTCATGGGAATCAACCTCGATGCAGTCTACTCGGCACTCTCCTCATTTGTAGGAGGGTCGTATGTAAACGACTTCGTAGAGTTCAACCAGGTATATCAGGTCAATATAGCCGCGGAGGGATGGGCACGAACCCATGCCGACGACATACTCCATCTATCGGTGCGCAACAACAACGGCGAGATGGTACCGTTCGCCTCTTTCGCAAAGATAGAGCCTGTGATGGGATCCTCCTCCATCAACAGATACAACATGTACCAGACAGCTTCGCTTACCGCCACACCCGCCAAAGGCGTCAGCTCTTCTCAAGCCATAGCCGCCATGGAGGAGATCGTGGACGAGGCTGCCGGAAACAACTACGGCTATGCATGGACGGGGGAGGCATATCAGGAGACACAGTCGGGCACAACCATAAGCATCGTCCTGATTTTCGCCATAATAATGACCATCCTCGTGCTTGCCGCGCAATATGAAAGCTGGACAGACCCTCTTGCCGTCGTCATAGCGATGCCCACAGCAATACTCGGCACGATCATCGGATGCTTTTTCCTTAACCAGAGCATAAGCATCTACACACAGATCGGCATCATCCTCCTGCTCGGACTGGCGGCCAAGAACGCCATCCTGATAGTGGAATATGCCATTGATTTCCGAAAGAGCGGCATGCCCGTGCGCGAGGCGGCACGCCAAGGCGGCATAGTCCGTTTCCGCCCCATAATGATGACGGCGATGGCTTTTGTCTTCGGTGTCATGCCGATGCTGTTTGCCACCGGGGCGGGCGCGGAGAGCCGTATCAGCCTTGGCACGGCAGTGGTATTCGGAATGGCCGTAAACGCCGTAATCGGATGTTTGTTCGTGCCCAATTTCTGGGAACTGTTCCAGAACTTCCAGGAACGGTACCTCAGCCGCGTGTTCTCATCCTCTGACGCAGCAGTTCCCCAGAAGGCAAGCTCTCCCACGGTCGAAAAGATCCCGGATCAATCCGACAACACAAAATGAACATCCCCGTGATTAAACGTTTCTCAGCATTTTTCCGTACTTTTGCAGTCTTGAAATGCGTTTAGAAACAATCACTGATGTACTATATAAAGAAACGGATGGAGATAGCGGGATGCCACAGCCTGCGACTATCATATGAAAGCAAATGCAGCCGGCTGCACGGACACAACTGGATCGTGACAGTCTATTGCCGGAACGCTGAATTGAACCCCGATGGCATGGTAGCGGATTTCACCCTTATAAAGGAGCGGATACACGGGCATCTGGATCACGGTAATTTCAACGAACTGTTCAACTTCAATCCCACTGCAGAAAACATCGCCCGATGGATCTGCGGCCAGATACAGGGATGCTTCATGGTAGCCGTGCAGGAATCGGAAGGAAATTCCGTGCTCTACGTATCAGACAACGCCACTCCCGGCGACATCGCTGCGGGATCTGCCCTCTAACGCGACCTTTTCACTTACATACATGAAAATAAACGAGATATTCTACTCACTTCAAGGAGAGGGACGCCGCACAGGCGCTCCCTCTATTTTCGTTCGCTTGTCGGGATGCAACCTAAGATGCAGTTTCTGCGACACTCGCCACGAATCGTTCACGGAAATGACAGAGGATGAGATCGTCAGCGAGACGCTCCGTTATCCGGCACAATATGTAGTCATCACCGGAGGGGAACCTACATTGCAGCTCACACCGTCCCTACTGAGCAAGCTTAGGAAAGCCGGGAAAAAGATACAGGTCGAGACAAACGGATCAATAGATCTCCCCGACGACACGCTCCGACTTATCGACCATATCACCTGTTCCCCTAAAAACGCGCCTCTAAGACTAAGGCGCATAGATGAGTTGAAAGTCGTATTCGAGGCCGAATACCTGCCACTGCCAGAAACGCAGACAAGAAGGCTCGCTGATTTTGAAAGGCTTGCCTCAAGACTTGGGGCAACATGCTCATTGCAACCATGCGACGTTGGAGACATGGCACGCAACAGAGCCATAATCGAAACTGCGATCAGCTATATATTGCTCCATCCGGCATGGACGCTGTCGCTACAGACACACAAGATGCTGAACATGAGATAGTAGCATACCACACTGCATTTCTGGTCACATAGCTACCGTGAGTCATTGTTTTTCACCACGCCCGTGCAGACCGTGGAACAGGGTTCCTACAAGCAGTGCACCACCGGCAATGTTTCCAAGCGTCACAGGAACCAGATTGTTGAACAACCCGGCCACATCCACGTCGGCACCCTCAAGCATCCCTGCCGGAATAAAGAACATGTTGGCAATGCTATGCTCATAACCCAACACTACGAAAGCACCTACCGGAATCCAGCATGCAAGCATCTTGGATGGAAGGCTATCTACCATAAGGCAGAGCCATACGGCAAGGCATACGCACCAGTTGGCGGCAATCCCCTTAACGAATGACACTTCCCATGGCAACGAAGCCTTGGCCTGAGCGATGTCGATCACAGCCGTGTGATACGGCTCGTTTGCGGTAAGACCGCTCATATACACGAACAGATAGGTAAACGCCAGCGCACCCACGAAGTTGAATCCCCACACAAGCGCCCAATGTCTGACCACCGTCAATGTGCTGAAATGCCCTTTGATACAGCCCGGCATCAAGACGGCATTGTTGCCCGTAAACAATTCCCCCCCGAACAGGACTATAAGAAACAACCCGATCGGGAACATCAGTCCGCTCAGAAGCTTTTGAATGCCAGGATTGGCATCAGCAATACCGGGAACACCGAATCCGACAAAAACCGACAATATTCCTCCCAAGGCAATGAAGGCACCCGCCATGACAGACAATACTGCCAAACGCCCCACCGCAAGCGATGTCTTGGTGCAGCCGATTTTCTCTACAAGTGTTATAAGCTGAGGATGTGGTATGAGAGCCATATTTTTACAAACTACATAGTTACCAACATACGCCAATGGAGACATACCCTATGCAAAGGTGCAGTCTTCCATGGCGTACGTTATATTTTCTATAAATATCCCCTCCACCCGATCGTGGCGGCATCAGTTGAGCTGCGGTTCCATGCAAGGGAGGGGCTTAGCTTTTTTTTGCGTATACACCTGCACCGGCAGTTCTCCGGTAAGTGCGCCCAATGCATTAAGCGCAAGCGCTTCCAGCTCATCTTCACCAGGATATATGTATACCGGAGCCATATAGGATATGCGTTCCTTCAAACGTGAAATCACATAGTCGGAATAAGCTATTCCCCCTGTGATCAATATGGCATCGACCTTGCCGTAAAACACCGGCCCAAGCGAGGCGATATGCTTGGCAATCTGGTAGATCATGGCATCCAGCACCAGGCGGGCATAGTCGTCGCCATTATTTATACGTTCTAGGATTTCAGGTATATGGGTTGTGCCGAGATGCGCGGCCAGACCAGCTTTCCCGCTGATTCTCTTTTTCAGTTCATCCTTGCTATAGCGTCCGGAGAAACACAGGTCTATTAGCGATCCGGAAGGGAGCGACCCTGCACGCTCGGGAGAGAAGGGCCCTTCCCCATCAAAGGCGTTGTTCACGTCTATGGCCTTGCCACCCTTATGTGCGCCAATGGATATGCCTCCTCCAAGATGGCATATGATCAGGTTGAAATCCTCATATTTCAAATGCTCACCACGCAACTCGCTCTGTTCGGCTGCGAAACGGCGTCCGATAGCGCGCTGGTTCAAAGCATGCCAGGTGGTCGTGCGTGGCATCAAAGGAGATCCTGTCACACGCGCGATCTCATCCAGCTCATCGACCACCCCGGGATCGGCAATGAATGCCTTACATCCCAATTCGTCAGCAAGATCACGTGCAATCAGGCAACCAAGATTGCAGGCATGGCTTCGACGCACCTTGCGTATATCCGCCACCATGGCATCGTTTACCTCATAAACTCCTCCGGGAATCGGCCGCAACAGCCCCCCGCGACCTACCACCGCATCAAACTCAAAGGGGATACCATTGTCTGCCAAAGCCTTAAGCACTAAATTCTTGCGAAAGTCAAACTGATCGATCACCTTCGGGAAAGGTTCCAGATCCTCCACGCTGTGACGCAGACTTAGCGTAAGCACTGGAGTTCTGTCCTCGAAAACAGCCATCTTGGTAGAAGTGGAACCGGGATTTATTGCAAGTATCTTCATGTTATACGCTTTAATCGTTTTGTTTTGGGAAAATAACCGCGATAAACTGATCGCGAAGATTGCCTCAAATGGCACTCAGGCACGCAAGAGCCATACTTGAAAGCTTCGAAAGCGTGGTGTCGCTACGGCTGGTAAGGATCACAGGGCATATCGCACCCTGCAGCATGCCGGCTATGTCGGCACCTCCAAAGAGGGTTATGGTCTTATAGAAGGTGTTTCCTGACTCTATATTAGGGAACATAAGCAGATCCGCATTGCCACATACGGGCGACTCTATGCCTTTGACTTCGGCACTGTGCCTGTCGCACGCCGTCTTCACATCCATTGGGCCACCCATCTCGACCGAGCCGAAATCTCCCCGGGAAGCCATTCCCTCAAGGGTTACATAGTCCACTGAATTAGGAAATTTCTCATTTACCTTCTCTGTGAAATGTATCAACGCCACCTTGGGAGATTCGATGCCGAACTTACGGCATGTAGTCAGATTGTACTTCAGCATGGCCACACGCTGCTCAAGGGTGGGATAAGGTATTACCGCCACATCCCCGAAAAAAATCAATTTATGATAACCGGGCAATTGAGCAACAGACAGATGAGTGAGCACATTGCCTTTTGGCAACAGTCCGTGCTCCTTGTTCAGTATGGCACGAAGGAAATTGTCGGTATTGATGAGACCCTTCATCAATATGTCGGCCTCTCCGGCACGCACGGCATCAACGGCGAGCGCCGCAGCATCGTCTGGAGATGACGCCTCACATGTCATCACCCTTACATTGCCATGACGCAATATCCCGTCCGGCAAAGTTGAAAGAGCCTCGGAGGTACTTACCAGAAGGAAATCCGCAAGACCCTTCTCCAACGCATCCGTTACCGCAGAGCGGGTGCATGCATCGTCAGGACACACTACAGCTATGCGTTTACGTTTATCCAGGCTCCCAAGATGATCATATATCTGGGAAAAGGTTCTGATCGCTTCCATGGCCATAATAATATGTTTTTTGCAAATATCCGAATTATTTTTGAAAGTGCACAATTTTAAGCGCAAAAAAACTGCTTAAAAATTAAATTTAATACACTCTCATTTTGACATTTACACATACCTTAAAGGCTGTTTGATTGCATTGTCTCATATTTCAGACTTCAAAGCAAAATTTATTTAGCGCCATCACGCACATTGATTGCACAAACGCACACAATCTGTGCAATCCGCATGATGCCACAACATAGTGGAAGGAACCAACCGCTGGCTCCTTCCACAGGGAATATTAAATCAGATGAAGAGAATTATATTCCGGATAAAATCCGTATTGCCCCCAGTAATAAAAAATATGTCCAATCGTTCAATTCCGTAAAAAAAATCTGTCAGTCCAACCAATATATTTGCTTTTGATGCCGGATTGCCGGCGGGGGCACATAAGTTATTTACTTTGATGTCGCAAAGATATAAAAGGGATTTTTAATCTGCAAACATTTTGCAAATAAATTTAATAAAAATTTAGCAAAATGCATCTATGAACCCCGCTATACCGTCATCGAAGATTCCCAAATGCCCACAATTTCTTACATATAGCTATAATTAAGGCTTGATTTCAAACGACTTTCAACAATGCCATGCCATAAGAATGATTAATAATCCATTTGTATATAATCTTTTTAATAGCTAACTTTACAGGCGATCCAGTCAAAACGATTCAAACTCTTTGATTGTAATACTTGATACAATGTCATTTTAATGCATTTACGTTAGTAAACAAAATTAACACATCAAATTCATCGGTCAACTTCAACTGATTTTGTTGACCGACTTATTAAAATAATCAGATATGACAAAAGATCCAAACGACAATCCCGGAACCCTTAACGAAGAGCGCGAACGCCCGTTCAAAGGACTTTGTCTCTCCGGTTTCGCAATGCTGTTTTTCACATTCATCCTTGTTCCGGCAGCCATGGGAGCCGTGCTCTATTCCTGGTGGGAATCAAATCCGGGACTTGCATTCCCTATTGCAGGCGTCCTTTTCATAGTTTTCATACTCGGATGCATCGGCTATTTCACACAGGAGCCGAATGAAGCACGAGTAATGATCTTTTTCGGCAAATATGTAGGCACGGTTCGCAAGACCGGGTATTACTGGGTAAATCCCTTCATAACCCGCAAAAAACTTTCACTTCGCATACGCAACATGGACATTGACCCCATCAAGGTAAACGACAAGGTAGGCAATCCCGTACTGATCGGCATGGTGCTGGTATGGAAAATAAAGGATACATACCGTGCCGTGTTCGACATAGACTCGCAATCCCTCGGCCTCAACGGGTCGGGCATAAGCAACGCCGCACTTGAAAAATTTGTGCGCATACAAAGCGACGCAGCCCTGAGGGAGGTCACAGGACGCTATGCATACGACCAGACAAGCGGAGACGACAACGAGCTCACCCTGCGCGACGGAGGAGACGAAATCAACGAATTGCTTGAGCAGACCATCAACGAACGTCTGGCTATTGCAGGCATGGAGGTCGTGGAAGCACGTCTCAACTATCTTGCATACGCTCCGGAAATCGCCGCCGTAATGCTTCGTCGCCAACAAGCGTCAGCCATAATCTCTGCACGTGAAAAGATCGTAGAAGGAGCCGTAAGCATGGTAGAGATGGCCATAAACCGCATTGAGAAGGATGAAGTCGTAAAATTCGACGAAACACGCAAGGCACAGCTCGTGGGCAATCTCCTCGTAGTGCTCTGCAGCGACGAGCCGGCGCAGCCAGTCCTGAACGCCGACGCCTAAGCACAATCCGGCAAAGGAAAGTTATAAATAAAGCCAAGCGGGAATGTCGATTCGTTGATTACGGAATTCCCGCTTGACTTTCCTTATTTGTAAACTTCTATCTTTCCACAGATGCCAGCCCCTGCAAAAGGGTATGGAGAAGGTTTGTCCGGGCTGAAAGTTCCTGACGCAAGACAGGAGCCACCGATGGAGCCACTATGAGTATGTCCGCATAACGGTCTTCCCCGTCCAGAAAAGCATTCATCTTAGCTGCAGGGAATAGATCGCCGGACGCACTCGGCACCGTTTCATCCACCGCATTCATATCCTTGGCATTGATCATCGGATAATCAATGGTAAGCGTAGTCGATTCGTCATTTACCTTTATCCAAGCGCCTTCCCCGGCCGCAACATCGTCCCTGCTCTCCGCAGCCGATGGAGAGCCGGAAGAGGGAAGACCGTCAGACGGGGCAAGGCTGTCTGCAATATATGGTGACAGGCGTTGCGACGCGAGAAGGGGATTGAAGCGATAAATAGGCCAGTATCCGGCCTCCACGGCCAACCGTTCCTCCACTATGGAATTGCCCATCCCCGCCCTTATGCCATGATTGATACAGGGACAATATGCTATTATGATCGACGGCCCCGGATATGCCTCGGCTTCACGCATCGCGTCTATCGTCTGCTGATAATTCGCCCCAAGAGCCACCGAAGCGACATAGACAGTGCCGTAAGTCATCATCATCCTTCCAAGATCTTTCTTGAACGTGCGCTTCCCGGCGGGGGAATACTTGGTGACCGCACCGAGAGGGGTCGCCTTGGAGGTCTGACCGCCGGTGTTGGAATAGCATTCAGTATCCATGACCAATATGTTTATATCCTCTCCCGAGGCAAGCACATGGTCAAGTCCGGCAAAACCTATGTCATATGCCCACCCGTCGCCACCTATAGCCCATATGCTCTTCTTTCCGAGCATATCGGCATTAGCAAGGATCGCATCCTTCAACTTACCGGCGGACGGATCCGACGATAGATCGCAATCATTCAATGCCTTGACAAGCGCACTGCCATAGACAAACGACCTGTCTGGGTCTGCATATGCATTTATCCAGTCGTCAAGCGCCGCAGACAACGATTCGTTGCCGGCCTCCAATGAAAGGAGCGCTTTGGCATCAGCCAACAAGGCCTCGCGTCGTTGCCGGCAACTCACCGCCATTCCATAGCCGTATTCCGCATTGTCCTCAAAGAGGGAATTCCCCCATGCGGGGCCGCGACCGTCGGAACAACGGCGGCAATAGGCATTGCTCGGATAATTGGCACCCCATATGGAGGAACACCCCGTGGCATTGGCCACAAGCATGCGTTCGCCGAAAAGTTGGGTTAGCAGTTTCACATACGGTGTCTCGCCACATCCCGCACAAGCCCCTGAAAACTCCAGAAGCGGTTGCTGGAACTGCGATCCGTCTATGGTAAAACGAGGCAGAAGCTGATCCTTGACGGAAACATTCTTCTGGATGAACTCCAAAAGCGCTGCCTGTTCCGAAAGCTGGCTTTCAATAGGAACCATCGTAAGCGCATGCCCCGGACATATGGTTGCACATGAAGAACAACCGGTACAATCCTCAGGATATACCTGTATGCGATATCTCATTCCCTCCGCTCCCGCGACCTTTCCGGAAAGGACAGACGGCACCGTAACCAGATTTGCAGAGATGTCGCCGGAAGCCTTCTCCCTCTCAGCATCCGTCAACAGATACGGCCTTATGGCCGCATGAGCACACACGAGGGAGCATTCAGTGCATTGTACGCACTTGTCCGCCTCCCAACGAGGTACATTTATGGCTATCCTACGTTTCTCAAACGCCGTAGTCCCCATAGGCATGTGCCCGTCGGGAGCAAAGACAGACACCGGAAGGGCATTTCCCTCCAGACGCAGACACGGCTGCGAAATTATCTTGAAAAAGCTCTCGGTATCATGCGGAATGCCCTTGGGCAAACTGTTTTCGGGTATCACATATTCCGCGGCATCAGCCCATGCTGACGGCACAGTCACCTTGCGCAACGCGTCTACCGCCATATCAACCGCCTTGAAGTTCTTCTTGACCACATCTCCCCCCTCATGCATATACGATTTGGTGATCTCTTTCTTAAGACTTTCCACCGCGACATCAAACGGCACCATCCGGGACAGATGGAAAAAGACGGTCTCCATGACCACGTTTACCCTAACCCCGAGGCCTACGCTACGTGCAATTGCCTGGGCATCTATTACATAGAAATCCGCATCCTTAAGTGCGAGTTCCCTTTTGACGTGTGCCGGAAGTTTCGTTTCAAGTTGTTGATCCGTCCAGGAACAGTTCAAGACGAAAACCCCTCCTTTTCCGAGGTTACGCAAAAGGGGGAATCTCTCCACATAAGTGTCCTTGTTGCATCCCACATAGTCGGCGTCTTCTATATTGTAGTCCGCCGATATAGGAAGTCTCCCAACACGCAACTGGGAAGTGGTATATCCACCGGATTTCTTCGCGGAATATGAAAAATAAGCCTGCGCATACAGATCCCCTGCACCAACGACAATGCGTGCAGCCTGCTTGGTAGCGCCTACCGTCCCGTCGGAACCCATGCCATAGAATATCGCCTTATACAAATGGCTGTCGGCCATGCAATCTGCCGACAATCGAAAATCATAGTCCACATCAACGGAAAGATGCGTTACGTCATCTGTTATTCCCACTGTGAAAAAACGGCGTGCACACGGCTTCAATGCCTCGTCCACTATGGCCTTCACCATTGCGGGGCTGAACTCCTTACTTGACAGCCCGTAACGGCAACCGAGCACCTTTATACCGGTGCGGCCGGTCATCACCGTGGCGGTCGCCACGTCCTTGAAGAGCGGTTCCCCCTCGGCTCCAGGCTCCTTGGTTCGATCCAAGGCGACAATCGTATGCGCTGACGCAGGCACCAACTTCATAAGCGCCTCAGCGGAGAACGGACGGAACAGACGCACCTTGACCACACCGACCTTATAGCCGGTGCCATTCAATGTCCTTATGGTCTGATCTATTACTTCGCAACTCGAACCGATTGACACGAGCACCACATCCGCCTCCGGATGACCTGAATAATCAAATAGGTGGTAACGACGGCCTATGGCCCCACCAACCCTGTCCATCACTTCCTGAACAATACGGGGAAATGCTTCATATGCTCCGTTAGAGGCCTCGGAATTCTGAAAATACACATCGGGATTCTGCGCTGAGCCGGCCAAGGTAGGATGATCGGGATTCAATGCCCTGTTCCTGAAACTACGGATCTTTTCCCAATTCACAAGCGGCCAGATCGTGTCGTAATCAATAACATCTATTGTAGACATCTGATTGGAGGTACGCCACCCGTCGAAAAAATGACATACAGGGAGGCTGCCCTCCACAGCAGCAAGATGCGCCACCAATGCAAGATCCATAGTCTCCTGGACTGATGCGGATGCCAGATACACAAATCCGCTCGAACGGGTGGCCATCACATCGGAATGATCCCCGAAAATGCTCAATGCATGGGTTGCAAGCGACCGTGAGCCTACATGAAAGACGGCCGGCAGATGATTGCCCGCAATCTTGAACATGTTCGGGAGCATGAGCATAAGCCCTTGGGAATTGGTAAATGTCGTGGCCAATGATCCCGCAGCCAAGGCACCGTGAGTGGCACCGGCGGCCCCAAGCTCGCTTTCCATCTCCTCCACCCGCAAAATGGAACCCATATAGTTCTTTCTTCCTCCCATGCCCCATTTCTGAGCCGTCTCACCCATTGATGCGACGGGAGTTATTGGATAAATAGTCGCGACATCGCTCAAGGCATATGCTATATGCGTCGCAGCCGTACAACCGTCAAGTATCTGTTTCATCTACGTGGTCTTTGAGATCTGAAGACAATTGCGGGACACCGCTGACAGCAAAGTCAGGGCGTCCCGCGTCTGTCTCACAATTATTTAGATTTATTGAGATAGAGAGTTCATTTTGTTTAGAACGCTTTGATGCAGATATCGGTAATCCAGATCCAAAGCGGACAGAAAGCTATGAAAGCAATCACGTTCAGTGCAAGCGACGAAGTGGAAGTGGCCACATAAGTATCATACTCGCTGGCAATTATAATTCCGGAGAATGCAGGCGGAAGCGCACAAGCCACAACCAGCATCTTCAGGTTCATAGGATCCATCTTGAAAATCAGTCCGAGCACAAGCACGAACGCCGGCATCATGATCAGCTTGAGGATACATCCCAAAACGGCCTGCCAGTTGATATTCACTTTCACGGCTGACAGTGTCACACCTGCTGCAAACACAGCCATTGATGCATTCGCCCCCTTGATAAGGTCAAACGACGGGCTTGCCCAGTCAGGCCAGGGAAGACCGACCACAACCCAAACAACAGCAAGGATAGGTGCCCATGCCACAGGTTGTTCAAGGGCATGTATCACAGGCTTCCAAGCGCTCGGTCTCTTCTGTCCAGGAGCCAGAGGCTTCAATTTCTCGTTGGCGGAATTAAGCAACGACAAGCCTACAGGTATGCCGATCGCGTTGACGACTATGCCGACTATGGCCACCACCAAGGCAACGGAAGGCGTGGTTCCGAAAATAGGCTCCAACACGGCAAACCCGAGGAAACCGATCGTCGGCGAACCGCAGACAAGCGCCATGATGGCTCCGTCGGCCTTGGTATTGCCCTTGAAACAATATGCATAAATAAAGTATACAATCATGAAGCAGACCATGATACCGACTGTGGATATTATAGTCAGCTTTATGTCGCGGACAAGCATCTCACGACTTGCATCTACAATTGATACGAACAAGGCAGCCGGCAATGCATAGTCAAGCACAACCTTGTTGAACGCCTTTGCGTTGTCTCCGTTAAATATCCCTTTCTTTCCGGAGATGTAGCCCGCCAGCATCACTACGATGATAGGGACTATCGCGTATAACAATATGTGTACCATATAGCTTTTTTATAAACAGTTAAACATGCGTCCCTCGTTTCCCGTAAAAATGCTGATTTGACGCGAACCGCGAGCGTTGTGGAATTTCTTTATAACAATTGCCGGGGAGATCATTCCAAGAGGGGACAATCTCCCCGTCAACAACTAAAAAAGAAGGTTATTTTCTTTCAGACCTTAACATCAATAAGGGGAGCCGGATTGAGATAGCCTATATGACCGCTCTCCTTGCCAGAATCCGCTGCAAGCTGCACGTCAATGAGACAGGGCTTCTTTGAAGCGATACCCTCGGTGAGAGCCTGTTCAAACTCGTCAGGAGTCGTAACGTAGTAGGTCTTGGCTCCGAAAGCCTCCCCAAGCTTGTCATAACGCGCGTTTATGTCAAGTGTTGTGGGCGCCGGATCGGAAGTCTTGTCAAGAGGCTCTCCTATGCCATTGTAGATGCCGCCGTTGTTGAACACGCAGACCGTAACCGGAAGGTTGAAACGGCATATGGTAGAGAAGTCCATGCCTGAGAAACCGAAAGCACTGTCACCTTCGATTGCCACTACGCTTTTGCCCGTGGCCACGGCGGCTCCAACGCATGAACCCATGCCCATGCCCATTATCGCCCATGTGGCACAGTCCACACGATGACGAGGGAGGAACATGTCTATGGAGTCGCGGGTATCGTCAAGCGTATTGGCACCCTCGTTAACCAGGATCACATCCGGATTAGCCTCTATCACTTTCTTTGCCGCTCCAAGTGCGCTCCAATGGGTCATGGGGACGGTCTTCGGCTGCAGACGCTCAAGGAATTTCGCATTCTTGACCTTTGACTCAGACTGGATGCCGGGAACCCACGTTGGATCCATTGCCATCTTGGCACCGTCAAGACCTGCTATGACGGCTTTGAGTGAGCTGCGAAGGTCGCCAACTACTGGAGCGTCAATATGGCGGTTGCTGTCAATCTCCTGGGGATCTATCTCCAGTTGGATGAACTTGCCATCCTTGTTCCATTTGCCATGGCCGCGACTGAGGAGCCAGTTGAGGCGTGCACCAACAAGCATGACCACATCAGCCTCCTCCATAATGGTACTCCTTGCCGAAATGGCGCTCAGGGGATGATTGTCGGGAAGGGCACCCTTGGCCATGGACATAGGATAGAATGGTACCCCGGTCTTCTCCACCAGTTCCTTTATCAGATCCTCTACCTGAGCCTGCGCAGCACCCTTGCCTATGAGTATTGCCGGCTTCTTGGCCGACGCGAGCAGTTTCACCGCACGATCTACCGAATCCGGGGAAGGAATCATGGCAGGAGCCGGATCAACCGGTATCTGAAGCAGCGCTTCAGCCACATCATGGTCAAGTATCTGCCCGAGAGCCGGAGTGGTTATGTCAAGATATACACCACCGGGGCGCCCTGAGATGGCAGCGCGGTATGCACGCACCACCCCTGTAGGAATGTCTTCAGCCCGGTTTACACGATAAGCAGCCTTTACAACAGGTTTGGCCACATTGAGCTGGTCAAGCCCCTCATAAGTGCCTTGCAGCAGGTCTATGGGTTCACGCACCGACGAACCTGAAATCTGAATCATCGGATAGCAGTTGACGGTGGCATTGGCTGTCGCGGTAAGGCCATTCATGAATCCAAGCGACGACACTGTCATAAGCACACCCGGCTTACCGGTCATATAGCCATGTGTGGCGGCAGCCATGCCGGCTTGCTGTTCATGGCGAAAACCGACAAACTTTATTCCCTGGCCTTGTGCTATGTAGGCGGCCTCGGTAATGGGGATTCCGACCAATCCGTAAATGGTATCTATGCCTATGGCCTTAAGGGCACGTGCCAGAACATACATTCCGGTTACTTGATCCGGAAAATGCGGAGCCGGCTTCTGACAGGAACATCCTGAGCCAGAAGATGGAGCTGCCTTAGCAGCAGAAGATGTATTATTTGTTTCGAGCATATGATTTAAATTGTAAGTAGATATAATCCCAGTTAAATCAGTTATTAGTTTTTAGTTGTCAGGCCTCGGTTGCTCAAGCCAAGCAACCTCGGCCGACAACCAAAAACTAACAACTAAAAACTATATTGGAAGATTACAGATCCATTGTCAGTAAGTCCCCGCTCGGGAAAATCACCTGGATCCGTTGGGACATTGCATCATCATTATATATATATTATGATTCCTCATTTATTTGGAAGCAGCCACCGGAGCGGTTGTTCCGTTCTTGGCAAAAGAAGCGATCTGATCATCGGTATATCCAAGACCCTTAAGCACTTCCTCGGTATTGCCTCCAAGCTCCGGTGCGGGTCCATAGACAGGCTGGTAGCTTGACATTGTGAAAGGACATCCTACCGTCACGAACTCGCCGATGCGCCCACCCTGGTTGATGCGCACGAGAGTGTTGCCATCATACAAGGATTCGTCGGACATGACCTCCTTGGTGGAAAGCACCGGGCCTACAGGCACCCCTGCGGGGCCAAGTATGGAAGTAACCTCGAATTTGGTCTTGTCGGCAGTCCAGGCTCCTATTCGCTGGTAGATTTCGTTTTTATGACGGTCACGCGCGTCTGCTGTATTGAAATCGGGGTTAGTAAGCCAATCCTCGAATCCCATGGCCTTGCAAGCAGCCTCAAACTCCTTGGCACCACGCTGCAGGATTATGTATACATAGTTGTTGGCGTCCACCTCTGAATCATATCCGCCGGAAGGCTTGCATTTGTAAGTCCACCCAAGGACACCACCCCCTTCGATATTACCGGAGCGTGGCACACAGTCACCGAACTTACCGTCGGGATACTGCGGGAACTGTGTAAGGTAACCGATCTTCTCAAGCGTGAGCTGGTCGCGGGTCTTTATGCGACAGAGATTCAGACATGCGTTGTGCATTGACTGATAGACGAAAGAACCCTCGCCTGTGCGTTCACGCTGTTGAAGCGCGGCCAACAGGCCGATAAGCAGATGCATACCTGTATTGGAGTCCCCAAGAGCCGCACCAGACTGTGTCGGGATGTTGTACTCCCCATCGTACCATCCGGTTGTGGAAGCTGCAGCTGCGGTAACCTGTGCGATAGGCTCATATGCCTTAAGATCCTTGTATTTGGACGACAGCGGGAATCCTTTTATAGTCCCGTATATGCACCTCGGGTTGAGCTTGTGCACCACCTCCCAACCGAAGCCGAGTTTATCCATGGCACCGGGATGCAGGTTCTCCACAAACATGTCGGCCTGCTGTATGAGCTTGGTAAGGATCTCCTTGCCGTCAGGTGTCTTGGCATCCAGAGTAAGCGATTTCTTGTCGCTGTTCAGCTGGAGATAATAGTAACTGGGAAGATCGGGATTGAATTGGAGTTCCTTACGTGTGGCGTCACCAACGCCTGGACGTTCGATCTTTATGACATCTGCACCCAACCATGCAAGCATCTGGGTACATGAGGGGCCTGATTGCACCTCAGTAAAATCAACTACTTTGATTCCTTGTAATGGAGCGGTATTCATAGAAAATCTATTATTTGTTTCGTTGTTTATATTTACAATTTACGCACGTCATCGAACTACTATTTTAGATGCCGTTCATTATAAACAACATGCCCCATTGAAGATAGTTCATGCGGAAAAGAAAATACGGCCGCATCCATGTGGGGAGGCGGCCGCATTCTAATCCTAAAAAATGCAGGATTGTGCCGGTCTCTAAGAAACGATCTTGTATCCTGCGTCCGTAAGGGCTTGGCGTATACGTGTTATATGCTCCTGATTGAGCGTTTCAAGTTCCAAGTGCAACAGGCAGGAGTTGATTTCAGTGGCTGTGGCAATTCGTTCATGGTTCACAGACAATATATTTCCACCTTGGTCACCGACAATCTTCAACACGGCAGAAAGCGTGCCGGGCTTGTCAAGCAGTTCCATCTCAAGCTGGCATACACGTCCATTCTTTGCAAGGCCGCGGTTGATTATGCGGTTAAGCATGTTCACGTCTATGTTTCCACCACTCACAAGACACACCACCTTCTTCCCTTCTATGGGCAGTTTGCCATACATGGCAGCTGCAACAGCTGCTGCACCAGCACCCTCTGCCACAAGTTTATGCTTCTCTATCAGCGACAGTATGGCTCCGGCAATCTCATCGTCATTGACCGTCACGACTTTGTCAACATATCTTTTGCAAAGATCAAAGGTATTCACACCAGGCTCTTTCACGGCAATGCCGTCGGCTATGGTCTTTACACCTGAAAGATGCTCCCTTTTGTCATGTGCAAGCGATTCTGCCATTGAAGCCGCTCCCGCGGCCTGCACACCATACACCTTTATGTCCGGACGAAGCGTCTTTACTGCAAATGCAACCCCGCTGATCAGTCCTCCTCCACCGACAGGCACCACAATGGCTTCCACCTCCGGCATTTCCTCAAGTATCTCAAGGCCTATGGTTCCCTGCCCCGCAATCACCAGCGGGTCGTCAAACGGATGCACGAAAGTATATCCATGCTTGTCACGTAATTCCAAGGCTTTGGAATATGCGTCGTCATATACCCCCGGAACAAGGCACACTTCCGCACCGAGTTTCTTGGTGGCCTCTATCTTTGAGATCGGGGCACCGGCAGGGAGGCATATAAGCGACTTGATGCCGTTGTGGGTGGCTCCGAGGGCAACACCCTGCGCATGGTTTCCGGCAGAACATGCGATTACCCCCCTCTTCTTTTCCTCATCGCTCAGCTGCGAGATCTTGTAATATGCACCGCGCAATTTGAAGGATCCCGTATGCTGCAGGTTCTCCGGTTTAAGATAGATGCTGCATGTGTCGCTAAGCGAAGTCGGCCCTATGATCTTGGGATGGCGTGCCACATCTTTCAGCACCATCTGGGCACGGTAAACTTCCTCTATGTTCAAATCAGCCATGATCTAATTACTATTTACTGATTGCTAATTCATGTTTATTATCAAGTTTGGCTGCCATGGCGGCGGCTGCCTTGCGCCCATCCCCCATGGCAAGTATGACAGTGGCTCCCCCACGCACGATGTCGCCACCGGCAAAAACCATCGGAAGGGTTGTTTCAAGCGTATCATCGTCCACGATCAGCGTACCACGACGCGTCACCTCCAGCCCGGGAACCGAGGCGGGAATCAACGGATTCGGAGAAACACCCACGCTCACTATCACCTGATCGATCCCGATCTCCCGTATGTCCCCCTCTACAGGCACCGGCGAACGACGTCCCGAGGCATCGGCTTCCCCAAGTTCCATGCGTTGCAACCGCATGGCGCGTATGCGCCCGTTCTCATCCCCCAGGTACTCCACCGGATTGAAAAGCGTAAGGAACTGCACCCCCTCCTCCTTCGCATGCCTCACCTCCTCAACGCGTGCCGGCATCTCAGCCTCACCGCGACGATACACTATATACACCTCTTCCGCTCCCATTCTACGAGCAGTGCGGCATGAATCCATGGCTGTGTTTCCCCCACCGATCACAGCCACCCGCTTTCCGCGTATGACCGGAGTTGACCATCCGGGTCGTCCCGCTCCCATCAGATTGACCCTGGTCAGATACTCATTGCTCGACATTACGCCGACAAGGTTCTCGCCGGGTATTCCCATGAAACGCGGAAGCCCTGCACCGGATGCCACGAACAAGCCTTCAAAACCCTGTTGCACAAGATCTTCATACCCAAGCGTCTTTCCAACCACGCAATCGGTCATGAACTTGACTCCCATTTCTGACAGGGCACGGATCTCAACATCAACCACCTCATTAGGAAGGCGGAATTCCGGTATTCCATATTTCAGCACACCTCCGATCTCATGAAGCGCCTCGAATACATGCACATCATAGCCTCTGCGAGCCATTTCTCCAGCAAACGACAGGGAAGCCGGCCCTGAGCCTACGACTGCAACCTTCCGCCCATTTCCAGACATACGTGAAGGAGCGGTGATTTCACCCGAGATCCGCTCCGTATCTGCGGCAAAACGCTCCAGATAGCCGATAGCCACCGGCTCCCGTTTCATCTTATTGTATATGCATTTCGACTCACATTGCCGTTCCTGGGGGCATACGCGTCCACACACGGCCGGGAGTGCCGAAGTCTCTTTCAGTACAACGGCGGCATCATGGAAATTCCCACGCTCCAAGTTCTTGATGAATCCCGGGATATTGATGTTGACCGGACATCCTGTGACACACTGGGGATCGGGACAGTCAAGGCACCTTTGCGCCTCCGTCACAGCTTCCTCCATGCTCAGGCCTCGGTTCACCTCCTCATTACAGGTTATCCTGTAGTCGGGTGGCAGTTCTCCCATCCTTACACGCGGTATGGATGTACGCTCCTTTGCTGTGCGCGACTTACGCAATTCTTCACGCCACTGTGCATCGCGCGGCGATATCGTATCTGCATTCATTTCCTTTATCTGTGTTTTGAGCCGGTGGGCATAGTCAGTCAATTGGCTTAAGCCTGAGAATCATTTCATCGAAATCAACCTGATGTGCGTCGAACTCGGGGCCGTCCACACACACGAATCGCATTTTGCCCCCAACCGTGACACGACACGCCCCGCACATGCCGGTGCCGTCGACCATTATCGTATTAAGCGAGCAGATTGTCGGCACATCATATTTCCGGGTAAGCAACGAAACGAACTTCATCATTACCGCAGGCCCAATAGTGCATACCAAATCCACATGCTCGCGCTGCATCACCTCCTCCAGACCATTGGTCACAAGCCCCTTACGGCCATATGAACCGTCATCAGTCATTATGACTACCTCATCGGAATGCGCACGTACCTCATCCTCCAGGATGATCAGATCCTTGCTGCGAGCCGCAATAATGGACACTACGCGGTTTCCGGCGGCCTTCATTGCCTTAAGTATCGGAAGCAACGGCGCCACGCCTACCCCCCCTCCACAGCACACCACTGTACCATAATGACCGATCGCAGTGGCACGCCCGAGAGGGCCTACGACATCGTGAAGGCAGTCGCCGGCATTCTTCGCACAGATCGCCGCCGTGGAATCGCCCACCGCCTGTACGATCAAGGTTATTGTGCCTCGCACATCATCGGCATCAGCTATCGTAAGAGGTATGCGCTCCCCTTTCTCGTCGCATATGACAATGACGAAGTGACCCGGTTTTCGGGCGCGTGCGATAAGCGGAGCCTCCACCACAAGGCGCGCTACTTTTTCAGAGAAATATTCCTTCTCGAGAATCTTGTTCATATCCCGTCCTGAACATTAATGTTTGTCTATGATGCAAGGCTCGTATGGGGTAGGGAACAAGTCTTTCTTGCTACCGCACCTTTAGAACCTGTGCAAAGGTAACTAATTCCACTTTCAATCCCAACATTATTTTTAAACCATGCCCTCCGGGCGGTGTTATATCAATAAGCACCGTTTCAACTATCGGAGCTTCTCTAAAATCTATCCAAGAAATTTTAGATGAAGTCTCAGACTATCATTTGAAGAAGGCAGATGGCTCGCATTCGTTCCAAATCGAAATATGGAGGCTTGATTTTAAAACTCATACACAAGTACATACCTCCATATGCATTTATGATGACACTGGCTTTCCTTACCGGCCTGATCACCGGTACGGCTGCTTTCATACTCAAGACTGCGATCGGTTGGATATCCCGTTCGGTAACCCACGCCATGGATCCAAGCAACCTCAACTGGATCCTTCTCATCGCCCCGCTGATCGGCATAATGCTGACCGGCATATACCAAAGATACATCCTACACAAGGAGATATACCACGGCACGGAAAGGGTTAACCGGGCCATACGGCATGGAAGATACCTTATGGCACCCGACCTTACATATGCCCCTCTGGTGGCAAGCACTCTGACCTTAGGTTTCGGTGGCTCTGCAGGCGCCGAAGGGCCTATCGCATACACAGGAAGCGCCATAGGGAGCAACCTTGCAAAAATATTCCATGCAGACACACCATTGATCAGGATAATGCTCGCATGCGGAGCCGGTGCCGGAATAGCCGGCATATTCAAGGCGCCGATAGGAGGAGTACTTTTCTCACTTGAAGTACTGACAATCACCCTCACAACCCCGGCGATAATCGCCATAGTGCTTTCTGCCGTCACCTCCGCACTCACTGCATATGTCTGGAGCGGTTGCACAACTGACATAATCCTCCATGACTATGTACCGTTTGACTGGCAATGGATGCCATGGGTAGTCCTGCTGGGGATCTTCTGCGGTCTGTACTCGTTTTACTACTCTTCCATAATGTCCCTCATGAGAGGATGGTATGAGTCAATGACAAATCCTTGGATGAAAAACCTGATCTCAGGGAGCCTGCTTGCCATCATGATATTCATCTTCCCAGCATTGTACGGGGAAGGATACGATTTCATGTCTGAACTGTTCGGGGGCAATACGGCGGCAATCTCATCATACGGCCTTTTCGCCCGATACGGTTCCTCTACATGGGCTCCCATATTGATAGCGTTGGGAATCATTGCCGTCAAGGCATTCGCGTGCGCCTCCACCAACAGCGGAGGGGGCGTGGCCGGGGATTTCGCGCCCACACTTATGGCAGGATGCGTGGCAGGCTTCTTCTTCGCGCAGCTTCTAAACGACATATCAGGATTGCAACTGCCGGTAGCGGACTTCGCATTCCTCGGAATGGGGGCCGTAATGGCCGGCGCGATCCGTGCCCCTCTAATGGCCATCTTCATAACGGTAGAGATGGCACAAGTCTACCCTCTTCTCCTCCCTGCTGCAATCGCCGCAGCTACCAGCTATCTCCTCGTACTTTGGCTGCGCAGGCTGACGCATCTTCCCTCATCACTTCCGGACACCTACAAACCGTTTCCAATGACGCGCCGCGCATCTCATCGGCAATGAGCCACACATCCGTCAAAGCCTATAGGGATCTGAACCCTCCCCATTTACCCTTTACAGATCGCATGATCTTGGAATCCTCGTTATTTTTGCGTAATTTCGCAAAACATTTATCACACGCACTGTTTTTACAACACCCACTCTGATGCGATTTGACGAATTAGATCTCAGCGACGACCTGCTTGACGCATTATATGACATGCACTTTGACCAGTGCACACCCATACAGGAACAATCCATACCACTCGCCCTCGAAGGACGCGACCTCATTGCCGTTGCCCAGACCGGAACCGGAAAGACCGCCGCATATCTCCTGCCGGTAATAGACATGATAACCTACGGGGATTATCCAACGGATGCTATAAACTGTGTGGTAATGGCACCTACGCGTGAACTCGCACAGCAGATAGACCGCCAGATGGAAGGATTCGCATATTACATGCCCGTAAGCAGCATGGCCGTGTACGGGGGAGCCGGAGGAGAAGAATTCGGCCGTCAGCAACGCGGCCTAAAAAGCGGCGCCGATGTGATCATTGCCACTCCCGGGCGGCTGCTGGCTCATCTGAACACCGGAATCGTAGACCTGTCTAAGGTATCATTTTTCATCCTTGACGAAGCTGACCGCATGCTTGACATGGGATTCTACGACGACATCATGCAGATCGTGAAACATCTTCCCAAAGAGCGGCAGACACTTATGTTCTCGGCCACAATGCCACCAAAGATCAAAATGATGGCAAAGGCCATACTGAAAGATCCGGCCGAAGTAAAGATTGCGGTAAGCCGCCCGGCTGAAAAAATCGAACAAAGCGCATACATCTGCGGTGAAGGGCAGAAATCCGATCTTCTCGAATACCTGCTTCGCACCGTCCGGCAGCACAGAGTGATAGTGTTTTCCGCTTCCAAGCTAAAGGTTAAAGATCTCGCACGCACACTCCGCCGCCACAATCTGAAAGTCGGCGAAATGCACTCCGACCTTGAGCAGCAGCGACGTGACGAGGTGATGCTTGATTTCAAGGCAGGACGCATAGACGCGCTGATCGCAACCGACATAGTGTCACGCGGCATTGACATCGAAGACATCTCTATGGTCGTCAACTACGATGTGCCACGATGTGCCGAAGACTATGTGCACCGCATAGGGCGAACAGCGAGAGCCAACGCCGGGGGAATCGCCATAACCCTCGTTGCCGGAGGGAAAGAACAACAGAAATTCAAACAGATAGAACGCTTCCTGAAAAAAGAAATCCTCAAGAACCCGTTACCGGAAGGGATGTGCGAAACTCCCTCCCGCTCCAACCCCGGCAACGCGAAAAATAACCCTGGGAGCAAAAAACGCTACGGCAAACCACGCAACAACCACCGCAAGGGCGCCAAGGACAAACCGGCAAAAACATCCCAACAACCTGCCGCAGAGCGCCCGTAGCCTCCAAGTGAAAAACATAATGTGAATATGCACTAACTTACATCTGTATAACGGGAGATCCCGGCTTCCGCAAAGCGGTTTTGATTACCCATAAGCACTGCCTGGGAAGTCCTTGTTTTTTTGTTAACTATGCCAAAAGATTCCAATATAAAAGAGTTACATCTGTTCGCAGGAATAGGGGGTGGCATTTATGGTGGGGAGATGCTTGGACATCATTGTTGCGCCGGCGTTGAAATCAATAAATTCTGTCAACAGGTCCTCATTCAACGACAAAAAGACGGGTGGATGGACGAATTTCCCATTTATGATGACATAACCACCCTCAACGGTGAAGATTTTGCCGGCACTTTTGACATTTTATGCGGAGGCTTCCCATGTCAGGCATTCAGCTATGCAGCCCACGGCAACAACAAAGAGGAAAAAGACCTGTGGCCTTACATGCTTGACTTCATACTGAAGTCTGATGCTCCAATGGTTTTTGGAGAAAATGTTACCATCGTGGCAATAGACCAAGCCGCAAAGGACTTGAGACAGGCAGGCTATCGCGTAGAGCGTTGTAGGCTGGGTTGCCAAGACTTGCATGCAGACCATAAGCGTCCTCGTTTTTGGCTTCTCGCCATAAAAGATGATGACGTTTTCAAAAAGGTTGCAAATCATGTATCTTCCTTGCCCCGATTTTCGGCTAAATTCTGGCACGTCAACCCACATGAGATCGAATATCCTTCACCTGTGCCGGTCTTGGCTCCACAAAAAAGAGGGATCGGGAACGCTCAGGCTCCCATCGCCGCAGCCACCGCTTTCAGGATACTGGTCAACAGACACTTGAATCATCCCCATGACGATATAGTCCCACATAAGGACGAAATCAACACCGTCTTTGAGAGCACGGAGACCTGGCTTCAACAGCAAGATCCGAATGATCCCATTTATATCCATACCCCGACCACCATGGGCAATTATCATTATAAATCAATGATGAAACACCCGTCATGCGCCAAATATGTCCGCATATTCGGTAAGCCCACAGCGCTTCATGCCGAATACCTGATGGGATTCCCGATAGGCGCATCTTCCCCTTTTCCTCAATCCAAAGCTAACCTTGACAAATGGCACGATCAGTATTGACAACTCAGGAACTTAAATCCAATATTGAAAGATTTGCAACTTATTATAGTTCGCAAACCAACAAAGGCACGTTTCGCACCACAGGCCGCAACTCACTGCTAAAGGACGGCCTTGCCACACGCGCCAATGCAATATGGAAAATGGCGGAATACGTAATTGCCTCATATGAAGAGCCAAATCTCCCGATAGAGCGCTATCTGGAGGGTTGGCATCAGTTGGCAAAGAACTTTAAAGACCAATATCTGTTCTTAGAGATCGAACCTGATATCTGGAACCTTTACGACTGGTCCGGAAAACTGCTTAATGATACCGTTCCCATAGAACTTTTCTTTCAAGACAAGGAGAAAGAATACAATGAGCAAATTGAAAAGCATGGCGAACAGGAGTCTAAAACAGCGGAAGAAATCCTTACCGCCTATTCATTCCGACAATTTGTTCGCTTTGTCTTAAAGCATTTTTATACCACAGACTCCTTTGAAGCCTTTTTCCCTCGCCTTAAGACCAACACCTATTCGGATGGCACGTTCAAAACCATTTCGGATAATTTCAACCTGTATTTCCGTGCTGATGACTACCAAGAAGATAGCTACTGGCACGACGAGTTTATCGTAGACGGCGCATCTTGGTATCTGAAAAACAATCCAAAATCAGAAGGCTTTGAAGCCTTTGCTTCATTTGTCAATCTGTATTATCCGGACTATTACATAGAAAAGCGTGGCACGCAGTTCTTCTTGTACTGTGCACCCAAACCTTATTCCAGCAATAAACCCCGGCAGGTCATTTATTTTGGTGCTCCCGGCACAGGCAAATCCAAAGCGATACAAGACATCGTCAATTCCGAAGCAAAGAAAAGGCATATACGCACGACATTCCATCCCGACACCGATTACTCATCTTTCGTCGGTTGCTTCAAACCCTCCATGAACGGTTCTACAATTGAATATGCCTTCACGCCCCAAGCATTCGTGAACGCATACGTCCGCGCATGGAGCGACCTTTCGAAACCCTTTTACTTGATAATCGAGGAAATCAATAGGGGAAACTGCGCTCAGATATTCGGAGACATATTCCAACTGCTTGACCGCAACTCCGATGGTGAATCATCATACTCCATTAATCCGGACAAGGATCTGCAGAAGCACATCAACCTACATCTTTGCAATGTGCCGAACATTCCATTCGAGATAGCATCAGGCGAGGAAATGAGATTGCCGTCAAACCTGTTCATATACGCCACAATGAACACCTCCGACCAATCCCTCTTCCCTATCGACTCCGCTTTCAAACGGCGTTGGGATTGGCGATATACCGCAATCAAACCGGGAAAAACCGACCACGTTCTTGTTGCCGGTGACACCAGGTATAACTGGACTTCCTTCATAACCGAGGTCAACAAGAAAATACTTGCGCTCACAAGATCAGAGGACAAACAGTTAGGATATTGGTTTATCAAACCCAATGAAAAGAACGAAATAGACTGGAGGCATTTTACCAGCAAAGCAATCTTTTATATCTGGAATGATGTAATCAAGGATTATGCAGCCATGGAGAAAGAGGATTCTCCCTTTGGCAAAAGATTCGCCTTTTCCACATTCTTCGACGAGAACGGATCCCCGCTACTTTCACATGTAATTGAATTCCTTGATGCTCTTGGGGTTGAAAAACTAATCTCTCCGCAATGAAACTTCTGATTGAGAATTATCCTTATCCGGCAGACAAAGTCCGTGGTTTGCTCGGAGGTGATGAGCCTTACGAGACCGACGGAATATGCCGTATATGCAAAGTAGGATACTTCTACAATCCCTCTATCGGAGATTGCGTATTCGTGTTACCCAAAGTCATACTTGATAGCCGCAACTCCGAAGATACCGTTTTCGGCAGATTCAATCCGGTTGACATCATAGATGTGAGCCAAGCATTCAAAACAGAACGTTTTACACAAGAGGAAAGAGACTTCATATACCATTTCTCGACTTGGATTTACCGCTCTATCGCCGAGTTCGTGCACATCAATGAGAAACTGCCGGAAAACCAACGCAGCCGCATAGTTTGCCGGAAACGGTTCTCAAACGTAAGCCTCAATGGCCATAACACCGACGGCACGCTCATTGACATTATACTGTCGCTCATAAATTTCGCCAACGAAAACCACGATTTCTTCATGTTCATCATGAAGAACATCCACAGCGGTTACAACAAAATAAATTGGAACAAGACAATAGCCACCAAAACTGCTTTTATCCATAAATCCGCCCCCTATTATACCGACTCGGTCAACAGGAAAAGACAGATCAACTTCGATGAAGAGCTGCTCATTATATTTTACTCCATCCTGCACTACATCCAAGACAAGTATGGCTTTCCAACAAACATTCCTTTAAATTATGAACTGGTCTCCGGAGCCAAGTTTGAAAGCTATCTTGCCGGACTTGGAAAAGCAAGACTGTTACAGATAAAATACCGATATTTTTCTGACAAGGCTCTCACGCTTTGGAATCTTTGCTATTGCTTTTTCGCTATGATGGAGCAATTGGCAGCAAAAAACGATCCATCGGAATATCTCTTTGTCTCAAATTTCGACAGAGTATTTGAAACAATGATCAATACGCTTATTTCCGACAGCAATATTCCTTCAGGGCTACAGGATCAGCGAGACGGAAAGATTGTAGACCACATTTATCCCTATACCTCGCTTATATCGCCGACAGACATCTACCATATCGGCGACAGCAAATATTACAAGATCGGGGGTTCAGTGCATGGCAACTCCGAATACAAGCAATACACTTACGCCAGAAACGTAATCCACTACAATCTTGACCTTTTTCTACGTTTGGGAGAGGAAGCTTTCAACAATGGCGCCTTACCATACCTTGATCCTCTGACAGACGGATACAATGTCACTCCAAACTTTTTCATTTCTGCGGAAATAGACCCCGAATACCGTTATTCAGAACCGGGCATACATGTTCATAAGTCAAAGGACGGAAAAAATTATGCAGTCAGCAAGCATTTCGCCAACCGTCTTTTTGACCGTGACACTCTGTGGCTATCCCATTACGACATAAATTTCCTATATGTTCTGGCACTTTTCGTATCTCCCAATCAGACAGCACGAGACGAATTCAAACATGACATCCGAAAACGTTTCCGCAAACATATGCTTGGACTGTTAGACGGTATGTACGATTTTTACGCATTCAACTTGTCAGAATCGGATATGACAGATTTTGTGAACCGGAACTTCCGCGAACTTATAGGTAAAATCTATCATTTCAACGACATTTTAATTCTGGCACTTGAAAAAGACGCCGAAGATTCAAGAGTCATATACAGTCGATACAAGCATTTATTATCAGAATACCACCTTTCTTAAAAAACGTGCCTGCCAATAGAAGCACGGACAAAAACCGTCTGGAAAAATTTGCATAATCAAAAATAATGCGTACCTTTGTACCCGCAATCGTCATGGTACCATGGCCGAGTGGTTAGGTAACGGTCTGCAAAACCGTCTACAGCGGTTCGATTCCGCTTGGTACCTCATTCAAAGCCCGACTTAAGTCGGGCTTTCTGTTTTTTAAGATTTCTTAAGCGTAATGAAGCAAAAAACTCATTACCTTTGTTAATTGTTTATGGATGGGGATGTCGGCATATGTCGTATTCAAGAATACTCGTGCCGAGGCATTTTTATGAGAATTAAGAACACTTTTTGAGATGATATTGACAAAATCCCTGGAGCAACTGGGGAAATACACCCTGTTTCTGAAAAGGGCTTTCGCGATGCCAGACAAGTGGTCTGTGTTCGGACGCCGCACCGTACTCGAAATCATGAAGCTCGGCGTGGATTCCATTCCGCTGGTAATTGTTATTTCGTTGTTCATAGGGGCAGTCTGCACCATACAGATGCAGCTCAACGTGCAATCGCCCCTTATGCCGGCATATTCCGTAGGATTGGCCACGCGCGACATAGTGCTGCTCGAATTCTCCAACTCGATACTATGCCTGATACTGGCAGGAAAGGTTGGATCCAACATAGCGTCGGAGATAGGTACGATGAGGGTGACCGAACAGATAGACGCCCTTGAGATAATGGGTGTTAACTCGACCAATTTCCTCGTCACTCCCAAGATACTCGCTTTCGTGCTCTTCATGCCGGTGCTGGTGGTGTTCTGCATCGCCACATCCTTCGTCGGGGGATGGTGCGTGGCCGTGTTCACCGACCTGATAAGCGTATCCCGTTTCATCTACGGCATCCAGGCTCTTTTCGTGGAATGGTATGTATGGTACGGACTTATAAAATCGCTTTTCTTTGCCTTCATAATAGCCTCCGTATCATCCTACTTCGGATATTACGTGAAAGGGGGCGCACTTGAGGTCGGCAAGGCGAGCACCAACGCCGTTGTGTCAAGCAGCATCCTGATATTGCTTTTCGATGTGATACTCACTAAACTCCTACTGCAATGATCGAAGTAAAGAACATCGTAAAGTCCTTTGACGGCAAAACCATACTTCACGACGTAAGTGCACGGTTCTATTCCGGCAAGACGAACCTCATCATCGGTCAGAGCGGATCGGGCAAGACAGTGCTCATGAAATGCATCGTCGGCCTTGTGCGACCTGAGGAAGGCGAAATACTGTATGACGGCCGTGATTTTATGAAAATGACGGATAACCAGATCAAGCAGCTCCGTCATGAGATCGGGATGCTGTTCCAGGGATCCGCCCTGTTTGATTCCGAAACAGTGCTTGGCAACGTGATGTTCCCGTTGATGATGTTCTCCAAGATGAGCCGCGCCGAGCAACTCGAACGCGCCCATTTCTGCATCAACCGCGTGAACCTCACAGGAGCGGAATCAAAGTACCCGTCCGAGATTTCCGGCGGCATGCAGAAACGCGTGGCCATAGCAAGAGCCATAGCCCTCAACCCCCGCTATCTCTTCTGCGACGAGCCAAATTCCGGACTGGATCCCAAGACCTCCATCCTCATAGACGAGCTACTGCACGCCATCACGCATGAATATGACATCACGACCATAATCAACACCCACGACATGAACTCCGTGCTCGGCATCGGAGAAAACATCGTGTTCATCAACAAGGGGCACCGCGAATGGGTAGGAGACAAGCAACGCATATTCACGACCACCAACGAAGCACTGAATGAATTCGTCTTTGCCACACGTCTTTTCCAGGAGGTAAAAGACTACATCATCTCTCAAGGCTCCAGCGAAAACCAGCAAACGCAATAATGCTTCACCCCCATTGGCAACCAGGGGCACACATCCAGAATCCCTATTGAGCAAACGGAATAAACAATGAGCGAGAAAGAAAAACATCAGGCACCCACGGAAGCTATTCCCCTCACGGAAATGGAACTGAAAGACAACATGCTTACAGCCCCTGAAATAAAATCCATTCCCGCCGCATACAGGCAATTGCTGCTTTTTGCCGATGAAATGGGGGATGCCACAAGTGAGGACATAACCTCTTTGCGCACCATATTGGGAACAGCAGCCAAAGAGGGACAATTCCGCCGCGACAAGTTCGGGAACTCCACCTTGCTGCGAAGCATGCAGACAGCCATGGAACTATGCCGCCGCGTAAGTCCGGATCGCAACATGGTCGTATCCATACTGCTCTACCCTATCTGCCTGACAGGACACCACTCCCCCGAGGAAGTTGCCGCAAGATGGGGGGAAGACATAGCACGCATGGTACGCGGTCTCCTGAAAGTATCGTCGCTGTATGAAAGAGGCACAGCGGTGGAATCAGAGAATTTCAGACGATTGCTCATGACGTTTGCCGACGACATAAGAGTTATCATAATCATGATACTGGATCGTCTGGTGCTTATGAAAATAATCAACCACCACCCCAACGACAGACTGGTAAGGGATGTGGCATACGAAGCAAACTACCTCTATGCATCGTTGGCTCACCGACTGGGACTATATGCCATAAAGTCCGAACTGGAGGACATGTCGCTCAAGTATACCGACCGTCCCACATATACGTCGATCGCAAAACAGCTCAACGAGCGAAAGAACGCACGCGACGCATATATCGCCTCGTTCATCGGCCCCATAAAAGAGAAACTGGAAGCGCTCGGACTGAAATTCGACATAAAGGGGCGCACAAAGTCCATTTTCTCCATATGGAACAAGATGCGCAAACAGAAAAACGACATAGACCACATCTATGACCTTTTCGCAATCCGCATCATAATAGACACACCCCCGGAAAAGGAAAAAAGCGACTGCTGGATGGCATATTCGGTTGTTACCGACATGTATCAGCCCAATCCGTCGCGAATGAAAGACTGGATCAGCATACCCAAGTCAAACGGATACGAGTCCCTTCACATCACAGTGGCAGGGCCGGAAGGGAAATGGGTGGAAGTGCAGATACGCACCCGCCGCATGGATCTCGTTGCCGAAAAAGGCCTTGCCGCACACTGGCGTTACAAAGGCATAAAGAGCGAGAGCAACCTTGACGCATGGATGAACAACGTGCGCGACATACTTGAGACCGCCAACTCAGGCCCGATGGAGCTGATGCGCAATTTCAAGATGGACATATACGACAAGGAAGTATTCGTATTCACCCCCAAGGGAGACCTCTACCGCCTCCCGGCCGGCGCCACCCTGCTTGATTTCGCGTTCAACATCCACTCCAAACTGGGATGCTCTTGCGTCGGCGGACGCGTAAACGGGAAAAACGAAAAGATCACATACAAGCTGAAAAGCGGCGATACGGTGGAGGTGCTCACATCATCTTCACAACAGCCAAAAGCCGACTGGCTCAACTTCGTCACCACATCAAAGGCTCGCACGAAGATACGCCAGACCATAAAGGAACAGCAGGGACGTACAGCCGACCTCGGCCGCGAAATGCTCGAACGCCGTTTCAAAAACAGAAAGATAGACCTTGACGAAGCCACATTGAGCCGTCTCATAAAGAAACTCGGATTCAAGAACTCGACAGACTTCTTCAGGGACATCGCCGGCGAGAAACTTGACGTAAACTCCCTCGCTGAAAAATACCTGAATTTCGAGAACGGCAACAAAGAGTGTGAGAGCCATTCAGCGCCCGTATCGGCAGAGGAATTCACTCTGCGCACCACACCGGAAAACGCCGACAGCAATACTCCCGGCTCTACCGACGTGCTGGTTATCGGCAACAACATCAAAGGGATAAGCTACAAATTCGCCAGATGCTGCAACCCGATATACGGCGACGACGTGTTCGGTTTCATATCATCTGAAGGGGTGATAAAGATACACCGTACAGACTGTCCGAACGCCCATAACATCCGTGAGCGTTACCCCTACCGCATGATCACCACCAGATGGTCGGGCAAGATCGGCGAACAGTTCGCCGTCACCCTACGTGTGGTAGGTCGCGACGACATAGGCATCGTCACCAACATCACCTCCATTATCAACAAGGAGAAAAACGTGAGCCTCCGAAACATCTCCATAGACTCGCATGACGGATTGTTTCAAGGTCACCTTATAATAGGGATTTCCGATACCCGCATGCTCAATTCACTAATCCGCAAGATCCAGACCGTAAAGGGGGTCAAGGAAGTACAGAGAAATAATTAGTAATTGGCAATTAGTAATTTTTAGTGGGCGAAAGACGAAATATACGGTATAATTAAACGCTAATTAACATATTGACAATCGCTAATAGACATACAGATAATCGCTATTTTATACAGATATGAGAAAAGGTTTCATCTATACGCTCGCGGGAATTCTTCTGACGGCATGTTCCGGGCAAAAGGAGGATCCACAGGCACGCGCCCTGCTTACAGAGGCCACACAGGCTTTTGAAGCCAAAGACTACAATCGCGCCACATCACTGCTGGATTCCCTACAGAAGACATACATCTCTGAAATGGGCATACAGCGTGAAGGGATGCTGCTACGTCCACAGGTAATAGAACAGCTCGCATTGATACAGATCGCCTCCATTGACTCCACCAACATCGCCGACAATGCGGCCATGGAAAATCTCAAGCCGCGTCTCAAATGGGTAAAGACACCCGGCATGATAGAAGGTTACTGGATCGATGCCAAAAGCTATAATCCCTCATTCATGAACACAACCGGAATAGAAGCCCGAGTGTCGGAAATCGGACAATTCTATATCGTATCCTCTGCCAATCCGTCGCTCAAGCATACGGCGATCGCCATCACCGGGCCTGCAGCATCAGCCTCCACCCCCGCCGTGCCTTATGACGGGGAAAGCAACTACCGGATCGACGGAGGGGAAGTAATAACGTTCTCCCCGGAACAGAGCGATACCATCGGTGACGCAACCATAAAGAATCTGGCTTCCAACCCGTCGGCTCCCCTAACGCTGCAATTTACCGGAGGCAAGAACAAAGCGATAAAACTATCCGCTACACAGGCACAAGGGATAGCCAACGCATACAACTACAGTCGCGCCCTGATTCGCGCCCGAGACAACGAAGTGCAGCACAAGCGCCTCGAAAAGACCATAGAGATCGCCCGCAGACAAGCCGCCGCTGCAGCCAGCCGCACGGCAGAATAAGAGCGCGTTATCCAAGAGCCCGTATAAAAATACCATAAGCCAACAGACCACCCGTACCGGAACGTACAAACCGGTGCGGGCATTCTTATATTCTGGAATGATTTTTGCAACCGGGGAAAAATAGCTAACTTTGTATGTAAATACAAGCGACATTGCACCATGAGACTTACAGTCGAACTTGATCGAATGCGTATCCGCGCTTTCCACGGGCTGCTCCCGCAGGAAAAGCAAGTGGGAAATATTTTCGAGGTTTCAATTGAAGCGTGGTTCAGCCCATCCGTTTCCAGCATGGAACGCGAGGACATCGATTCTACCGTAAACTACGCCGACATGGCCGACATTGCCAACCAAATAATGTCCGAGCCATGCGAGCTACTTGAAACCGTCGCGATAAAGCTTATGAAAGCCATACGCGACAGATGGGATTTCCTGGAAGGGGGCAAGGTCAAGATCACCAAGGTCACGCCACCCATTCCGGTGCCAATGAAGGGCGCCTCCGTGAAGATCGAGTGGTAAGGTCTACTATATAGTACGTAAAAAAATACCTCAGGGAGCTATGAGTCCCTGTTTATTTCAAACGAAGAAAAAATTCTATGACATATGGCAAAAGTAGACGCCAAAGCCTGCAAGGAAGAATTTGAGAATCTCCTTAGATCTACTGGCCGCGAGGGTGTGGATGGATTGCTCGAAGACCTTGCGACACAAGGATTCTTTGAAGCGCCCGCCTCTGCAGGCCATCATCTCAACGTGGAGGGGGGTCTCGCGCTTCACTCCCTTAACGCGTGCAAGGCCGCTCTGGCAGTATGGGAAGGGATGAAAACCGTGGCACCATCACTCGCCACTGAAGTCTCAAGGGAGAGCATCATCATCGCCTCCCTGCTGCATGACATATGCAAGACCGACATATACCAACGCTCGGTGAAGAAGCGCAAGAACGCACTCGGACAATGGGAGGACGCGGAAGGCTACAAGGTAACCTACCGTAACTTCCCGATGGGACACGGCGAGAAATCCGTCATTCTCGCCCTTTGCAGCGGGATGGAACTGAGCGACGACGAAATGCTCGCCATCCGTTGGCACATGGGAGCCTGGGGAGTAAACCAAAACAGCTTCGAGGACTGCCGCAACTACGATGCCGCACGCAAACTTTACCCACTCGTAGCCATCGTACAGACTGGAGACTCGCTTGCAGCTGCCATAATGGAACGCAACGCAGGAGACATAGACGAATTATAACCGCTACCTCCCCTATCACTACGCGCCACACGACATGAAACAGCAACTGGGCACCGAACTCAAACAGACGCAGAGACTTACGCCTCTGCAAGTGCAGTTTGTGCGCATGCTTGAAATGACAGGCCCCGAAGTGGAAGACGAAGTTCAGCGCGCACTTGACGAAATGCCAGCACTTGAAGCTGTGGAAGACCATACGGAAGAGATGCACTCCTCCGCCTCCACAACCGAGGACGGTTCCACGTTCAACGAGACCCCCGACGAGATGCAACGCGCCGACTTCAGATCGGAAGACGATATGCCCGACTACCTGTCGCCGGCAACGGGAAATCCAATAACGGCTGGCAGAAATGTACGCCGCACATTTGATCGCGACCTCCCATATCCGGAACAGGGCGTCGAATCCGACGGGGAGGGACTCACGGAACGCCTTATGTCGCAGGTGGCGGAACTTGACCTTGACGAAAAAGAAGCGGAGATCGCACGATATATCGTAGGAAACATCGATCCAAACGGATACATGACACGGACGTGCCAGGCTTTGGCCGACGACATGGCCATAGAAAACGGCATAGATGTGTCCGACGAGGAAATTGATCGAATCTGGAAAATGGTGCGCACCCTTGATCCTCCCGGGGTGGGAGCCACCGATCTGCGCGACTGCCTGTGGCTGCAACTCAGACGCATGCCACGCACTACCGCCACTCTAACAGCCATTGAAATCGTATCCTCCTATTTTGACCTTTTCGCAAAAAAGCACTACGGCCGCATCGCCACACGTCTCGGCATAAGCCTGGAAGCCGTAACGGAAGCGGCCGAAATCATAAAGCACCTTGACCCTAAACCGGGTGGAGGAGTGCCGGATATGCGCATGGAGCATGGCAGCAGCGGGATAACCCCCGATTTCAGTGTGGAAACCGGAGAGAACGGACAACTGTCACTGTCGCTTCTGAACAGCGTGCCGGAACTGCGCATCGAAGCCACATTTGCCGAAGATGACAGCGTAAGGACAGCCTCCGGAAGACAAGCAGAGGAAGCCCGTGCCTTTATCAGAACCAAACGCGAGGATGCACGCAATTTCATAAAGATCGTGAACATGCGGCAACAAACCCTCTTCAATGTCATGAGCGCAATACTTAAGCTACAACGCAGGTTCTTTCAGACGGAAGAAGAGGAGGATATAAGACCCATGGTGCTGAAGGACGTGGCCGCCATTACCGGCTACAACCTTTCAGTCATATCCCGAGCCACCCAAGGCAAATACGTGGCCACCATCCGCGGCATCTACCCGTTAAAGAAATTTTTCAACGAAAGGATACGTGAGGACGACGAATCCGTAACGGCAAACCGCGTGATGGCCGTGATAAGATCCGCCATAGAGCAAGAAGACAAAAGCAAACCGCTGAGCGACCGTGAGCTGACCCTACTTCTGGAAAAGGAAGGACTGGCAATAGCCCGTCGCACCGTGGCAAAATACCGTGAAACGATGGGATTCCAGGTTGCCAGATTGCGCAAGCAAACCCATTGACACCCTAAATTGCCAATAAAGCCTCCCCAAATAGACAGACATTAAAAACATATGATCCGATGAAATTCTCCATTATCTTAGCCAGGATATTCTCCGCATTGTTTTCACCCATACTCATGGGCACATACGGCGTACTGATCGCCATGTTCCTGTCATATCTCTGCTACAGTCCTGACAAAGCAAAGCTTATCGTAATAGCCGTGACTTTCGTGGCCACATGCATTGTGCCCGTCATAGGGATCTTTCTCCTGACCCACCTCGGAGCAGTCAAGGATCCTATGCTCAACGAACGCACGGAGCGTTTCTGGCCGTACCTGATATGCACATTATGCTACATAGGCACAGGAATATATTACCACTTCGTGCATGCGCCACAATGGCTCTGCCTTTTCATGTTCGGAGGTGCGCTGGCCCTTGTAATCCTCAACTTCGTGAACCGCTGGTGGAAGATCAGTGGCCACGCCACAGGAATGGGAGCGCTCTGCGCAATGGTATTCTTCCTCATGAGCAGCGGCAACTCGGTCACCAGCCTGCAATGGGAATTCGTCACTGCCATTGTCCTTGCAGGATGCGTATGCACGTCACGCCTGATACTCGGTCGCCATACACTGCTGCAGACCGCCGCAGGGTTTCTCAACGGATTCCTCTGCGTCTTCCTTCCGGCATGGCTGTTGCAAGCCGCAGCCATTCCGTCATTCCACTGATTAAGAGAACCGATCATCAAACACCATCACATAAATGAAACCATCAGTCAGTATAATAATGGGGAGTACCTCGGATCTTCCCGTGATGAAGAAAGCCGCCGATTATCTTGACGGCATGCAGATCCCGTTCGAGATGCTTGCTCTGTCGGCCCACCGCACCCCCGAGGAAGTCGCAGACTTCGCAAAGAATGCCGCAAGCCGTGGAGTAAAAGTCATTATTGCCGGAGCCGGCATGTCGGCGGCGCTTCCGGGCGTAATAGCAGCCATAACTCCGCTACCTGTGATAGGCGTGCCCCTGAGCGCAACCCTGCAAGGGGAGGATGCCTTACTGTCAATCGCGCAAATGCCTCCCGGCATACCCGTGGCTACCACCGGCATAGACGGTGCCATGAACGCAGCGGTGCTTGCCACACGCATCCTCGCCCTTTCAGACGAAAGTGTGGCAAACCGCTATGATGCCTGGCGCGACGGCCTCGGCAAAAAGATCGTAAAGGCCAATGAAGACCTAAGGGAGATAAAATACGACTTCAAGGTAAACTGATCCACAGGAAAAAATCATCATATGAGTGTTTTCAATTACAGGCGACGCCCGTCATCCGTAACAAGAATTGGCGACGTGCCCACCGGGGGAGACAATCCGATACGCCTCCAATCAATGAACAATACCACCACCACCGATGTGGAGGCATCCGTGGAGCAGGCACTTCGCATTGCCGCCGCAGGAGCGGACATAGACCGTCTGACTGCACAAGGGGAGCGCGAGGCACACGCCATGGGTGAGATCCGCCGCAAACTACATGAAAAAGGATGCCGGATACCGTTGGTGGCCGACATCCATTTCAACCCGAAGGCTGCTTTTGCCGCCGCCACCGAGGTAGACAAGGTTCGCATCAACCCCGGCAACTTCGTGGATCCCGGTCGCACGTTCGTAAAACTCGAATACACCGACGAGGAATACGCACAGGAGCTTGAGAAAATTGAAAACACTTTCGGACCGTTCCTTGACCTATGCAAAAAACACGGCACTGCAGTTCGCATAGGCGTGAACCACGGTTCACTCTCAGACCGCATCATGAGCCGATACGGCGACACTCCTGCCGGTATGGTGGAGAGCGCCATGGAATTCCTGCGCGTCGCACGCCACCACGACTTTTCTGACATTGTCATATCGATCAAAGCAAGCAACACAGTCGTCATGGTGCATACCGTGCGCATGCTTGTACGCGCGATGGATGCCGAGGTGATGCATTTCCCCCTGCATCTGGGAGTGACAGAGGCCGGCGACGGGGAGGACGGACGTGTGCGTTCAGCCGTAGGCATAGGCACACTGCTTGCAGAAGGCATCGGCGACACCGTGCGCGTATCACTGAGCGAGGAACCTGAATGCGAGATCCCCGTGGCACGCGAACTGGTAACGTACATAACCGCACGTGCCAACGCACCGGAAATAAACGCCGACGAAGCCACGTCGCTCGTCAACGACGATCCTGCCATCCACCACACAACGGAAGCCATAGGCCTATGCGGAGGGAACAATGTTCCGGTGGTGATCGGACACGACCCGATACCTGCCGAGGAAATAGAATCCCATACAGCCGCATCCATACTCTCATCCGCATTCCTGCCTGACAAAGTCTCCGGAAAGATAATCCTCATCAGCTCAAATCATCCCGATCCCATCGCGGAAATATCGGCAGCCGTGCACCGTCTTGAAATCATGGGATTGAAAAATCCCGTTATAGCAAGTCTTAACTACGACGGAATGGCGGCAGACATCCTCACCATACGTGCGGCAGCCGATTTCGGCACCCTGCTCCTGCGCGGCCTGATAGACGGCATAGACCTCCAGGCCGACATGCTCACGCAGGATGATCGCACACGCCTGTCGCTCGGCATACTTCAAGCCGCACGCCGGCGTGTGTCGCGCACCGAGTTCGTGTCATGCCCGGGTTGCGGACGCACGCTCTTCAACCTCAGCGAAACTGTTCAGAAGGTAAAAAGTGCCACATCCCATCTTAAGGGATTGAAAATAGCCGTTATGGGATGCATAGTCAACGGCCCCGGGGAGATGGCCGATGCCGACTACGGGTATGTAGGTGCAGGAAAGGGAAATGTCACCCTCTACAGGGGAAAGATACCCGTATTGAAGAATATCCCCGCAGAAACGGCTGTGGAACAACTTGTAGGGCTGTTGAAAACCGACGGAATGTGGCGCGAGCCAAATGATTAACAGGATGTCCAAGAAATTACCTGACATAGTACAATTCTTCACTTTGCCGACCGGACATACGCTCATATGCATGCAAGCCCGTACACCTGTCGGTTGCTTCGGCTTCACCGTAAAGGGGGGAAGCCGGTTTGAACTTACACCGGAGACTCACGGACTGGCACATTTCGTGGAGCACACCATATTCAAGGGCACCACACACCGACGTGCCTATCACATCAACAGCCGGATGGAGGCGGTAGGGGGCGAGCTGAATGCCTTTACCACCAAAGAGGAGATTACATTCTACACCATCTTCCCGAAAGGCAATCTGGCCAGAGCCGCACAGCTTCTGGCCGACCTTGCCTACAATCCTACATTCCCGGAAAGGGAACTGGCCAAGGAACGGGAAGTAGTATGCGAGGAGATAAACAGCTATCTTGACAGTCCGGCGGAACTTGTATTCGACGAATTCGAAAACCGCATATTCTCCGGTTCCACTCTCGGCCACTCCATCCTCGGGACGGAAGAAAACCTGTCAGGGTTCACGTCCGACGCATGCAAGGCATTCGTCAACACCCACTTCCTGCCATCGGAAATGATCCTGTTCTACAGCGGTTCCGAATCCCCCGCGCATGCATGCGCCACGATAAGCAGGCATTTCAATGACATGGCCGCCATGGCAAATGTCAATGTCATGCGATCCGTAAACGAGCCGGCTGCCATCACTCCGGTTGGCCGGTTCGCAGAATCAAAAGAGACAGGAGCACATCAGGCACATACGGTTATTGGCGCACGCGTGCCTGGAATATTCTCACCGGAACGAACACCTCTTGCACTCCTCACAAACATAATAGGAGGGCCTGGCATGAACTCCATGCTCAACACCGAATTGCGCGAACGAAGAGGACTGGTTTATTCCGCCGACGCATCACTGTCGCTTATGGCAGACTGCGGATTGTTCACCGCGTATTTCGGATGCAGCCCGGAGGACATGGCACGCTGCTGCGACATTACGGCGCACATAATCAATGACCTACAGCGCAATCCCCCTTCCGGCAGACGCTTGGCAGCTGCCAAGAAACAATATCTCGGACAACTCACGGTGGCTGCCGCCTCACTGGAGCATACCACCCTCTCTGCGGCACATAGCGCCTTGATAACCGGGAAAGTGCAACCTGGCGATCAGCTTCGATCGGAAATAGAGACCATAACACCCGAGCAATTATCGCATGCGGCATCCCTTCTTTCAGATGCATCGCGTCTGACGCTCTGCTGAAACAACAAAAAGACTAAAACAATATACAACCGAATGGCTGAAACTCGGAACAGTAAGCGCAAGATAGCGGTGGTGACAAGTTGCCGTGCAGACTGGGGTCTGCTCCATGGTGTCGTCAAGGAACTTCAATGCCGTGAAGATGCCGAGGTCGCCGTCATAGCCACCAACATGCATCTCCATACGGCATTCGGCAACACGGTCAACGAGATCATTGCAGACGGAATAGAGGTGACAGCCCGCGTGCCGATGCTCGCCGACTCACATGTTGCATCCCACATGGAGACGGCACATGCCGCCTCCCGATGCCTAGGCGGCATGGCAGAGGCCTTCAACAACCTGCAGCCGGACATTGTGCTTCTGCTTGGAGACCGTTATGAGATGCTGCCGGTCGCCACGGCAGCAACCATAATGCGCATCCCGATCGCACATATAGCCGGTGGGGAGATCTCGGAAGGAGCCTTTGACGACAATATACGCCATGCCCTTACCAAGCTTTCGGCACTGCATTTCACCGCTACAGAGGATTATCGCCGACGAGTGATACAGATGGGCGAGGATCCGTCGCGTGTCTTCAACTTCGGCGCTCTCGGTGTGGAAAACCTGATGGCACTTCCTGACGAGGCAACCGTGGAGGAACTTGAAGAATTCACCGGCATACGGATCGGAGCAGACACTCTGCTTGTGACATATCATCCTGCCACCCTTGACCGGGAAGCCAGCCCTGCAGAACGGTGCAAGGCGCTTCTGGCCGCCCTTGACGATCATCCACAATCGCCGGTACTCTTCACCTATCCAAACAACGACCCGGGAGGCACAGAGATCATAAGCCTAATAACTGAATATGCTGCTTGCAATCGCGACAGATGCAGCGTAATACCATCTCTCGGACGGCGCCGCTATCTGTCAACGCTCAAGCACATCGGTGCCGTAGTAGGAAACTCCTCAAGCGGCATAGTAGAGGTGCCGTCGGCGCATATCCCGACAGTGGACATAGGCATACGCCAACGGGGGCGCACGGCAGCAGAATCAGTGATCCATTGCGGCGATACATCCAAGGAAATATCCGATGCCATCTCCTTTGCCCTTTCCAAAGAAGGACGTGAAAAGGCACGCAGGGCTGACAATCCATATATGAAACCGGACACGGCACGCAATATCGCTGATAGCCTGGTCACATTCCCGTTATCCACCCTATCCACAAAACGTTTCTACGACTTACCTCTCCAATAAAACTTGCAATAACAGTGAAACCGTTGATCATCATACCCGCCCGAGGAGGCAGCAAAGGAATACCGAGCAAAAACATAAAACCGCTTGGAGGAAGACCATTGATCTCATACAGCATAGATACGGCCACGACCCTATGCCATAACCATGGATGGCCGGAAGAAAACATAATGCTGTCAACAGACTGCGACAAGATAGCCCGGGTTGCGGAAGCGTGCGGGCTGAAAACCGATTACCGCCGCCCTCCTGAACTGGCAACGGATACGGCAGGCTCACGCGAGGTAATGCTCCACGTTGCCGATGCCGCCAGAGCTGCCGGAGTGGAATTCGACTATATCCTGCTGCTGCAACCCACTTCCCCTTTCCGCACGATAGAGGATGTGGACAAATGCATCGCCATATACGAAAAGGAACAGCCTGACATGGCCGTGACTGTCAAGGAAGCCTCGGCCAATCCATACTACAACTGTTTCGAGACAGATCCGCAAACCGGGACGCTTCATATATCCAAAGGGGACGGACTGCTGACACGCCGGCAGGATGCCCCCCGTGCATGGGAATTCAACGGTGCCGTATACGCCATAAATCCGGAGTCCCTTGCGATGATGCCCATGGGAGACTTCCCGCGCCGCATCCCTTCGGAAATGCCCCCGGAGCGCTCGCTTGATCTTGATACGCCCCTTGACTGGGTCATCGCCGAAGCCATCATCTCACTAAAAAGACAATCCTGTGGATAAGCATCTAATATACCGTAACGAGACCATAAAGGAAGCACTGCGCCGCATCAATGATCTTTCAGGCGGGGTCATGACACTGATCGTGACAGATCCGGTAGCGCATACGATGCTCGGCACCCTTACCGACGGCGACATACGCCGCGGACTGCTTGACGGTGCTTCGCTTGACCATCCCGTATGGAGGGTAATGAACACGGCTTTCCGTGCCATATCAATGAACGCCACCCCCATCCAACGCCTGAACACGATCAGAGCGGCTCGTTCCAAAGGGATAAAGCTGCTTCCCGAGTTAAATGACTACGGAGGCATTCAGCGACTTATAGACCTAACGAGACAGTCAACGTGCCTCCCCGTCAGTGCACTGCTTATGGCCGGGGGAAAGGGGGAGCGTCTGCGTCCGCTTACGCTCACCACTCCGAAGCCTCTCCTTGAGATAGACGGACGTCCGATAATAGACTACAATATCGAACGTCTGGCTCAGGCCGGCATAACCGATGTCACCGTCACGGTAAGATACCTGTCAGATCAGATCAAGGACTATTTCTCAACCGAACGCCACGGGATAAACGTGAAATGCGTGGAGGAGGACAAACCCCTCGGCACAATAGGATCTGCGGCGCTTGTAAAACGTCCTGACAGCGGATGTACCCTGGTTATGAATTCCGATCTGCTCACTACCGTGGACCTCGAGGAGATGTACCTGCGGCATATCAACATGGCGGCGGACATAACCATAGCCGCCATACCATACACCGTTTCCGTCCCATATGCGATCCTGACTACCGAGGGAGACCATGTGACCGCATTGCAGGAGAAACCTACATATTCCCATTTTGCAAACGCGGGAATATACATATTCAACAATTTCGTGCTCAATGCCCTCAACCCCGACGAGCGCACCGATGCCACGACCCTGATAGAGGCCGCCATGCAGCAGAAAATGAATGTAACGTTCTATCCCATAAGCGGCACATGGATCGACATAGGTTCCCCGGCTGATTTCCGGCACGCACAGGAACTCATGAAACATCACCGCTCCCTAACAAACTGACAGTCCACGGCGTTTTATGAGATAATGGTGGCAGGATAATATTTACATCCATGCCATCCATTGTACAGAATTTCAGAATATCTTATATTTGAAAAAATTTAATCACCATATGGCAGATTCAAACTTCATTGATTATGTAAAGGTGCTTTGCCGGTCAGGCAAAGGGGGCGCGGGATCGCGCCACTTTCACCGTGCGAAATACGTGCCCAAAGGGGGACCTGACGGCGGAGACGGCGGTCGCGGCGGCCATGTGATCCTCAGAGGCAACAAGAACATGTGGACACTGCTCCCCCTGCGTTACCGCCGCCATATATTCGCCGGCAACGGCCAAGCCGGTTCCGCAGGCCGCAGTTTCGGAAAAGACGGTGAAGACCAGATCATAGAAGTGCCCTGCGGCACAGTGGTCTTCGATGCCGAAACCGGAGAATTCCTCTGCGAGGTAACAGATGACGGAGAAGAGGTAAAACTCCTTCGCGGCGGCAAAGGAGGCTTGGGCAACTGGCATTTCAAATCTGCCACAAACCGCACTCCGCGATATGCACAGCCCGGGCAGCCCGCCATAGAGAAGACCATAATAATGGAACTGAAACTGCTTGCCGATGTGGGTCTGGTAGGCTTCCCCAACGCCGGGAAATCCACCTTGCTCAGCTCCGTTTCAGCCGCCCGCCCGAAGATCGCAGACTACCCGTTCACGACCATGGAGCCGCAGCTCGGCATCGTCGAGTATCGAGGAAACCGATCGTTCGTCATGGCCGACATACCGGGCATCATAGAGGGAGCAAGCGAAGGACGCGGCCTCGGCCTGAGATTCCTGCGTCACATAGAGCGTAACGCCGTGCTGCTTTTCATGGTTCCGGCAGATGCCGACGACATAAAGGGGCAATACGAAATCCTGCTCGAAGAGTTGCGTCGTTTCAATCCGCAGCTCATGAACAAGCAGAAAGTGCTCGCCATTTCCAAGAGTGACATGCTTGATGATGAGCTGAAAGCGGAAATCGCCCCGACACTCCCGAACGACCTGCCCACGGTATTCATTTCCGCCGTTACCGGAGAAGGACTTACGGAGCTAAAAGATGCACTATGGCGTGCCATAACCGACGATTCCAACAAAATTGAGGAAACACCTATCACCCACCGCCCGCTTGACGGCCACCATCGTGTACGCGAGGAAGACGAGTTCATCTTCGAGAGCGTGCCGGAAGATGAAAGCATAGAGGAACCGGATGAAGAAGACTTCCTTGACGAGGAATGGCGCGACGAGGATGGCGACACCATAGAAGACCTTGGCTGGGAATACGGCGACGACGATATCCGCTGAATAATTCCGGTTATACCTCCGTCGGTATCCGCTCACGATCTCACCTAAGGACAAAATTCAGGCGATGCATCAGGAAAGAAAGCACTGATACATCGCCTTTATCTTACGTGGTGGCCAAACGAGGGATTCTCTCATTCGGTCTGTCCGGTAGTTATTACATAGGCGGAACGCGCTACCCGGAACGCTCCATATGCCGCTATGTATTCATCAATGGATTCCTTATGGCCGGCCTCAGCCTCCAGTAGATCCGTAACCGTAGACATGCCGGCCTCATAATACAATCGGTTAAGCCGCAGGTTTTCTTTGCTTTCAGCTATTCCCTCCACTGCAATATCCATCTTGCGGTGGGCTGCCGTAAGATTGTTCCATTTATCCTGCATCTCAATTTCAAGTTTTTCACCCAGATCTACAAGTTCATTATTGGCATTGTCCAATTCCAACGACTTTCTCTTTATTGCATGCGATCCGCCCCACCATCCGGAAAGGGGGATGTTCACTCCCACCATGATCGCGCCGAAATTATGATTCTGCTTAAGCAGGTCGTGATAGAACCATCCCGCGCCCAAGGCAACCTGCGGAAGATTTTTCCCGATCTCTATGCGCTTCTCCAACTTCTTTGCTTCCACGTTCTTTTGCAACAGCTGATAATCCGCAGTCATCGGGAGGGCGCTCTCACCGGGAATGTACAATTCAGAGGGGAAAGCGGGAACGTCATGCGGTACGTCGCATGCAATGTCGAAATCCCCTTCGGTTCCAAGCCCCATATACTGCCCAAGAAGCATCTTGACGAGCTTTATGCCATTGTCAAGATCTACCATCTCAGTGCGATATGAGTTTCGCTTCAGTTGCACTTTAAGCAGGTCATTACGCATGGCAATGCCGGCATCCACTGCAACCTTCACCTGGGAATCAAGCGTATCAAGAGTTGCAACCGCAGCCAGAAGTGCCTGACGGGTCGCCTTAAGCGTTGCAAGTTTCCAATATAGCGACTCAGTCGTGAGGCGCAATTCATCGTTAGTCTGTCTCTGCCTCAGTCTGGCGACCTCCTCCCCTACTTCGGCGAGTTTGTTGCCATTTATGATCTGTCCACCCATGAACACCGGCTGCATGGCCTGCACGCTTGCCATCTTGCCTTGGTTTATGATTCCTACTTCTATAATGTCAAGTATGTTGTACTCCAATACGTCGTTGTGTGTCCAGAAGGCAAGACCGGAAATGGATACTTCCGGAAAATATTTCGTAAAGGCTTCCTTTCGCAATTCTACGGCTGCCTGGGTATTGTTTGAGGCATTGCGTCCGGAGGCATTGTTGGCCAATGCCAGTTCCACACACCTGTCAAGTGACAGGATGGAGTCGGTGTCGTTGGCCTTGGATATGTTTACAACCATGGCAAACACCAATAATATCGCGAGTTTGAAACTTCTCATAGCAATTCCAATAAAAGAACCTGAAATTATATCTGACATCCGATCCCTTACATCAGATGTGTCTCAAGAGGAGCGGCAAGCGGCTGGTTGGCGCCTTTTCCACGACCTTTCATGAGACAGTATGCCACAGGAATGACCGTGAGGATGAATATCATCGTTACCGGAGTTCCCCAGAATATCACGACACCCATCGGCTTCCACAACGCACTGTCACCCATCACCATAGGCAACACACCCATCGTAGCTGCCGCAGACGTGAGGAAAATGGGGCGCATACGTCGTTTGGAGGCATTGAACACAGCATCGCGGACAGACTGCCCTTGATTGCGAAGTTCCTCTGCGTAATCCAGAAGCACAATTGCATTTCTTACAAGAATACCCATCAACGACACCAAGCCGAGCACACAAGTCAGCGAAAGATCCGTAGACTGTATCTTCAGTCCTGCGGCGGCGCCGGGGATGCACAGCAACAGACATGCAAGCAGCAACAGCGCCGTATCTGCGGCCGCATAATGCAGAAGCAGGATGAAGAATATGATCACCACCGCAATGGCCAAGCCACCAAGTATCTGCGGAAGGGTACTCATGGTATTGTCCCATTCTCCCCCACGCGCGATCTCAACATCTGACGGGAAATTATAATGTCCTATGCTGTCCATCAAAGCCTCCGTTCGGTCTATCACGTTGACATTACGCTGAACTTCCGCAATCAGCGAGACGGAGGGCACGCCACTGTGCCGAGTCAGCATTCCGGGATGCCACTCCGGATCCACATCCGCAATCTGCCTCAGTGGCACATCCCCGAATCCGAGCACCGGCATAGGCTCGTTCAGAAGCTCATCCGCCGTGGATCGCGACGATGTACCGGTCTTGAGTACTACCGGTATGCCATAGTCACCTTCCCAGACCGTAGCTACGGGAAGCCCGGAACTATATCTCATAGCCAACGTAGTTTCGATCAGTACGCTGTTAAGTCCCAGCCGGGAGGCATGCGTGACATCGGGTACAACCACAGCTGCCGCCACGGGATTGCCAAGCGAAGAACGCACATTGCGCAACCCAGGCACGCTACGCGCTATCTGCAACATAGAGTCGCAAGTATGACGGAGCGTGGTCTCATCTGCACCGGTAAGACGGATCTCAACCGGATAGTCCGCGGTTGAATAGCTCAACTGCTTGAATCTCACGAATGCATCAGGGAACCAGCTCTCATAGCGTTCGGTATATTCATTCAGCACGTCTATGGTTGCCTGATTGCTCTTGGTATTGACTATGAACTGTGCGAAATTCGCCCCACCGACTTGTGGGGCATACGTAGCCTGGAAACGGGGAGAGGAACACCCATGGAAGGACGCGATTGACACCACCCTGTCGTCGGCTGCCAAAATGCGCTCCAGCGAATCAGCCACCTGCGTAGTGCGTTCTACGGATGTACCCTGAGGCATGAATATCTCTACGGCAAACTGATTGCGTTCAGCTATGGGCATAAGTTGAAGTGGAATAGTCACAAACATCCAGGCGCTCAATCCCACGCATGCCAGCCCGAGGAGAATTGTCGTCTTCGGCCAGTTGAAGCACCATCCGATAAGTTTGTCGTAGCCTTTCTGCATGGAGTTGAAGAGGCTGAATTTCTTCTTTCCCGAAGCCAGTTGCTCCTGTTGTATCTTATATATCGGCTCCTTTATTAGCTTGAGCTGTAAAAACGGTACAAGCAGCTCGGCAATGAGCAAGGAGACGAAAAGGATTATGGTCATGCCCCATGGGAAATCTGTGAGGAAGTCACGGAACATACCGGTGACAGTCAAAAGGAACGGAAAGAATGTCACCGAAATGGCCAACGTGGCCGAAAATATCGCCTTGAAAAATTCGGTGCCGGCTCTGAGGGTAGCCGACATGTGGTCCATCCCCTCGGAGATAAGTTCCACATAATCGTCTATTATCACCACGGAATTGTCCACGATCATGCCGAGCGAGACTATCAGGCACGCAAGCGTCACTGTATTCAGTTCTATGTCGAATGCATAGAACAATCCAAGCGAAATGAATATGGATACCGGGATGGTCGCTGCGGCGATCAAAGCCACCTTAAGCGGCAGCAGGATCATAATCACCACAACGACTGCTATGATCGCTATCAACAGCTCCACAAGGAAATAATTCACCGAACTATTTACCACCACAGGTTGATCGGTGATCTTGAACAGGGTAACCGACTCGGGAATATCCGCACGTACTTTTTCAAGCTGCACATCCACCTGCTTGCCCATTTCAACGATATTATATCCCTCTTTCATCTCCACACTTAGAAGGATGCATTTGTCGAAATTGTTTGTTATATAGCTGTCCATATCAGGGTACTCCCTCTTTATGTATGCTACTTCACCCAATTTCACCACACTGCCGTCAGGGGCGCTGAACACCACCATGTCGGCAATGTCGGCAACCGAATTTACCGAACGAGCCACATAGATCGGCTGCGTGTAGCTTCCGTTGCGCAACGCTCCTCCTGTAGTCTGGAAACCTTGTGCGAGCAAAGTGGCTCCTACCGTCTTTTCCGACAAGGCGTAATGCTGGAGCTTAGCAGGATTGAAATACACCGCTATTTGCTCATTCTGCATGCCGTAAACAGTCATTCCACCCACGCTTTCAATAGAGCGGAGGCGATCCTTCAGGGCATCCATATACCGGTCAAGTTCGCGGTATGTCTTCTCATTGCTCTGCATGGTTATGAGCAACGCCGAAGTCGCCCCGAAATTGCTTAGCGTCTCCACACCAAGGACACCGGGAGGAAGTTTCAATCTCACTCCGTCCATCCCGATTTTGAATTCATTCCAGAAACCATCCGGATCGTCCACATTGTCGTCAAGCTCCACGAATATTATGGCCGTATTACCGGACACTTGCGAATGAGTTTTACTCTTGTCAACCTCTTTGTAGGAGAATACATAATCCTCAAGCGGCTTCAACACCTCCTGTTCTATCTGCTCTACCGAGGCTCCGGGATAAACGGCGCCCACTACTCCCTCACGGATTGTAAATGACGGAAACTCATTCTTATCCATGACTTTAAGGGCGTAAATGCCGAAAGCTATGAATATGCAGGTGATGAGGATAATTTCCTTGCTGTATTTCATGCCGGCCACTACGATTGGCGAAGGCTTCAACTGTGGCCTCCCCGTAGCATTATTCTGAGTATTCTGCTGTGCCATGGCTCACAATCGTTATTTATTTGTATCTGAAAGCTCAGCGGAAACGGGGGTACCTGTCCCCACCTTCTGCATCCCGGCCACGATCACGCTGTCACCGGCGACAAGACCTCTTGTCACCAATATGCCACCCGAAGAAAGTTCGTCGGCATCTACGAAACGACGCACAGCCTTACCTTTATCTACAACCCATACGAAAGTGCGATTGTCTGCTCCCAAAAGTACGGCTTGCGAGGGAAGCAGCACACTTGCCGGCTCGCTTGAATGCAAGCTATCGGCAAATACGACATTGCCGATCATTCCCGGAAGAATACGCCCGTTTACGGTAGGAATGCTGATTTTCACGGTATATGCCCTCGTCAACGGGTCGGCTACAACAGCCTTCCTGCTCACACGCCCGTTTATGGAATCTATACCGAGGGTGTTGAAACTGACTTTTGCATTCTGCCCTTCAGCGACTTTACCGATCTCGCTTTCCGGCACCGATACGGCGATCATAAGGTCGGACACGGTGACGATCTCGAACACCGGTTCTGCCGGCACTACCGTCTGCCCAACATCTGCAATCTTACGGCTTATTACGCCATCCACCGGGGAATGCAGGCTGGCATCAGAGACTGTGCGCCTTGAAAGTTCGACAGCATTCTCGGCTTGCTTCAACTTGTTCTGGATCTCCACCCATTTGATTTCCGGAAGGGCATCGGCATCATGCAGCTTCTTAAGGCGCGCATAGGCATCGCGGGCTTCCGCAAGCTCAGCATCGGCGATATTGCTTGCATTGACATAATTTGCGCTCCTGACCCTGGCCAGAAGTTGCCCTTTCGCCACACGATCACCCTCATCCACTGCCATATCCGTGATAGTCCCTGCTACCGGGAAACTGACAGTGGAACTTTTGGAAGATTCCACGGTGCCTGAGAACGTGTGGCCGTTCCCGGACTGACTTAAACTTACAGGCTGTACCGTTACCTTTACCGGCGACGAGACCGTCGGTTTGTCGTCATGCGTGCAACCTGACATAACAGCCGCCACGGTAGTCAATACCGTGCAATAAAAGCAAAGTGATGAAGTGAATCTATCCATTATCCTTTAAGTATTGTGTTGGAAACGATCCGGAATCCTCCTCTACGCACTAACGTAATAGCATCCCTGATATTCAATCTACTGTAAAATTAACACACTTAAAGGATATTTTGTTTTTACAATTCCATATGAATCCATCCTCCCGCCGCAGCCACGGAACAATGATAACGTTTTTGAGTTTATAATCGGTTCATCTCGGATTCGGCAGCGGCATTGCCTTTGTATTTGCTCTTGCGAGGATTGAACTGATAGATTATGTTCAGGCTGATCCCTTGACGGTCATATTTCTGTTGCTTGTCAACGAAAACGCCGTAGGTGTTCATCGTCCAGTCATTGTTGGCTGTGTTGAATATGTCGGTGGCAGACAGTTTGAGGGTAAAAGATTTATTAAAGAGGGTTTTGCCGATAGAGGCATCCATCGTAAACCAAGTGGTGCCGAACTGATTGGTATGCATGTCGCCTCGTCCTTGCCCGCTCATATTTACAGTCAGATTCCAGCCTTTCGGCAGAGCGAATGTATTGTCGAAATAATAGGAGAATATCGGACGGTTATAGTTAGTGCCGTATATGTCAAGCCATTGCTTGTAAATGCCGAGCGTAATGTTTGGTGTCCATCTGCGAATCGGACGGCTCCAGACAAGACATGCGCTGAGTGCGGTGACATTGATATTCACAGGGTGCATCAGCAGCTGGAGGTTGTCGGCAGGGTATAACCGCTTTACAAAGGCATAGGTGTCAATGCCGCGTGTAAGGTCGGCTTGCAGCATGAAGTCGTTCCACATCCCGAAAAGTTGGATGTCATGCATCTTCTCGTCGCGCAAGGCCGGGTTGCCACCTTCGATTTCGTGCAGACCGACGTATGAAAGCGAGCTTGTGAGTTGCGAATATGGAGGTCTGACAGTAGCCATCTTGTAACTGAGGTTGATCTGTGAACGGTCGTTGAAAGAATAGCCCAGCGATATATCCGGCGTAAGCATATGGTCGCGGCGACTCACATCCTCGTCGCGCTTGCCATCAACTCTGAAATCATAATCGACATATTCATACCTCGCGCCTACCGACATATTGAATTTACCGAACATACGCGCCCAGGAGGCAAACACTGCGGCGGATGTCTGCCGAGCGTCGGTCAACGATGAAGGTATGTATTGATCCACCGTCGCATTGAGCATACGATAGTCCAGAGAGGTATGCGTGTAACTGTCCTGTGTGCCGACTGTGAAATCGCCTTTGGCAAGTGGAAAGTTCAGATATAGTTTCCCCGCCCAAAGGGTCGAATGGCGGCTGTCGTTGGAGTTGACATTATCGGCAGTGGCATCCGGATAGGTTGTTGCTACGGAATTGTCGGCAACCGAATGTTTGTAATCGCCGTCGAAATGCAAGAGGTATTTATCGGCGAAAGTGTTCTCATAATACATGGAAACAAGATGACTGTACGTGCGAGTATCTTTGTCTATCACACGGGAGATGGGCGCTTCACTATTGAGCCATTCAGAACCGTTGTTGGTGAAATCTCCACGTTCAGGATTGTAGCGGTAGTATGCTCCGAAAGATTGATTGCCCTGTGCATAGTTGAAACCGCCGCATATCGTGCCGGTGTTTGACGGGAAACGGTTGTGCTGCGAACTGCCTACGATTGTTTCCTTGCCGTCGTATGTCAGGGTATTCGTGGTAGTTCCTTTTATGATCTTATCATCATGATTATACGACCCGTTGAGATAGATGTCCCAACTCCCGAAGCGATAGTTTAGGCCGAGATAATCCATGACAGACCATCTCCGACGACATTGCAGATGTAATTGGTCAGTAACGGACAGTCCCTGCGCGAAATTACGCTTGGTTGTGATGCGTAGCACAGCCCCTGTGGTGCTTTCGTATTCTGCTCCTGGAGCCATCTGCAACTCCACTTTGCGGAGGTTGGACGATAGCATCTGTTGCAGTTCCATTTCGTCGCGCATAGGCCGACCGTCAATGTAGATTTCCACGCTACCCTTGCCTATGACATTGACGGCGTTGTCCTCTACCTTTATCATCGGCAGTTGTGCGAGCACATCAAGGGCATTGCCGAGATCGGCGAGATTGCTTCCGGCAATGGTGGATACGAGGGTCGTCCCGACAAGTTTCGTGGCGGGCTGCTTGGCGGTCACAACCACATCCTGAAGTTCGCGTGTGAGGCTGTCTGCGACCTCTTGCGCCTGCGACCCGAAAGTTGATGCGGTCAAGAGTGCCGCAATGATTGGGATAATTATTTTGGCGTTCATGTGAGTTGAATTTTTGTTGCGAAATTACTCACGAATGTAACCACACGCCAAATTAAAAGTCTGACACCTCTATTTGTAAACGAATGAAAATCAGCACATTGTAGCACTCGATTCGCAAATAGTCTGACCGGGACTATTTGACCTCAAAAAATCTCTGCAAAATCGGCGTTTTTTGCCGCATCCGCTTCCAGAAGTCTCTTCTTAAGCCGTGATTTCCTTTTGTAGATAACTTCGACCGACTCACCGAGAAGAAGGCTTATGGTGCGTGTCGAAAGGTTGCTTGCGAGGTAAACGACCAACTGATAATCTACGGCCCTGATGTCGGGAAGCGTTGATTTTATACGAGAGAGAATATTATCGCGGCAGTCGTTTACGGCTTTCTCCATATCGGAAAAAGATTCGGTTCGGAGCGCCTCTATTTCTCTTTTCACTTTATCGGCAATGGCTTTACGTTCCGTCTTTGTGCCTTGCGATTCATAGTAGGTCTGACAAAGAGAATCAATAAGCGCAAAACGATTTTCAAGCAATCCGTGGAGTGTGGCTTGAAGTCGGCTCACGTCATCACTCTTCGATACCACCGATTTATTAAGCATGAAGGCTTCAGCCATCAACGCATCATTTTGTGCCGACTTGATTTTAAGCCGCTGGCGCATCCAAACGATTATACCGACGGCGATAATAAAAACAATCAGGCCGATATAGACAATCTGCTCACGCGTCGCCCGCTCTTTGTACAGCATGAACTCTTTCTCCTTTTGGAGATAAAGAGCCGTGGCAAGTTCATCCTTATTGTCGATCGCTTGCGATAACGCATTAATCCGCGAGGCTCTTTGAAACTCGTCCTTATAGTTATGGGCGCTGTAAAAATCAACCGCAATATTGATAATGCTATCGGAAGGAGCAGCGAGATTATTGGCCAGCATGGCCTCGCTGTAAAGCAACGCCCAACGAGCCACAGTCGCGGAATCACTTAACTCCGAAACATCAATGCCATTAAGTGCATCCAATGCCGCCCCGGGATCGCTCTCCATGAGGCGCTGCGCATCCTCAAGTTCCCTCGTTTGGGAACTCGAATAGCTGCATCCGGTAACGACGAGCAAAATCACTATGTAGATCAAACTACGCATTTCAACTGCAAAGATAGTAAATTCATTTGCAAAGCCCACTTGCAACAGGGGTATATTCAGGACAACCGCATCAAAATCCACAATTTTTCATCTCAGATTTTGATGCGGTTGCCCTGAGGAATTTGAGGAATCGCATTGCCATTTGCAAAAATATCACTAAATTTGTTGGTAATTAAAAATTTCTTATTGACACTAAAACTGATATAAACCGTTTAAAAGTAATTTTAACATAAAAGAATAGGGTAAACGAATTGTTATATAAGCAGCTAAACGTTAATCCAACAAGTGTTTCAAAATGCTGTACGAATAGTTTTTAGCCAAATTCGCTCACGCTTATTAAAATTACTCGGTTTTAGAAGTCTATGTTGATGATTTGCTGAACAAATAAACGGTAGATTGATAGAAGAATGCTATGTTCTATAAGATAATCAAAAATAAAAGAGATGAATGGCTCAACTCGCCAAGTTGCGTC
>CAJTYH010000002.1 GCA_910583675.1 uncultured Muribaculaceae bacterium | reverse complement strand
GGAGGCTTTTTTTATGTAGTGGCGTTAACACTTGTTATTAAACACCCTCTAAGAGTTGGGTGTTGTAATTGAGGAAAAGGATGCCGTCGTCAGCGTTGTCGCTAATGACAGGTTGCTTTTCATAATCTCCAAATTTGATCTCGATCATTTGGTTGTCGTTCAAAAACCAATGTTTGAAAAATGATTCGAACTCTTTGATGGACTTTGCGGTGTCCTCTATTTCATCATGTGATGAAATCGTTGTCTGTAATCTGAGGGATATCAATTCTGTCCAATCCATGAAAATTTCCCCACAGAACAGATCATTGATGGTTCCGTCAAGACTGATATGGCAGGAGTTCGGATCAATGTATACCGGTCGTTCAATAAATTGTCTGGTGCAGTCGCATATCTTAGAGCCAAAAGCCATTTTCAGTGCCGAGGTAATGAGATTTGACGATCCTCTGTTGGCTCGGAGAAGTATTATGCATGGAAGGCAAGCCTTGATGAAAGGATTGTTCCTATTGACATTCTCATTTTCGATTATGAAGTCAATGATGAATGTCTCATTGTTGAGAATGGCATCGTTAAGATGATTTTGAAAGTGAATGCGGAGATCGTTTAAGATTTTATCGTATGGATGGAAATATTCCTTTGCCTCAGCTTCAATTTTTTTCTGGGCAGCCCTTTTCTCCATGAAGATTTCTTTGTCTCCATCGGTGTCCGTATATCTGTCAAGGGGGTGGAACAGGTATTCGGGTAGGATATGGTACAGGCTGTCCCTTTTGAGTTGATATTTTATAGTGTTGCGCTTAGCCGTAGATGAAACAGTTATGGACAGTTCATCACCTTTTGCCGTGCGCTCGTGCATGCCGTTGAATACAAAATGTGTCTCAATCGGAGTATTGATCTCAGACAATGCTCCGATATTGCGGTCAATAATCCCGATGGCTAAATCCGCATTGATATTCTGATTGAGTTTTGGGCGCTGTAATTTCATAGGACTATCGGTATTCGTAATAATTGATGATCTTATCGGAGTCGCAATCCAGGGACAGCGATTCTATGGCAAAGTCAATATCGGAACTGCTGATATGGATGGAATCTGCAGTTATACCATCAAGTATTAAAGACTTGTATCCGTCAATGGACTTACCGAAATATGGTAGATTGATTCGTCCCGATTGCAGAAGCGTATCCATATCGCAGTTGTATAGAATATAAAAAATCTGGTTTTCCTGTGAATAATCAGCCAATGTGAACTGGGCGATCCATTGGTTCCGTATGTTTACTATCGTATCATTGATGCATTCAATGTTTCCTCCTTTAGCAATATTGAACAGATTCTTATTGGTAGTACTGTCATTGTCATGCAGGGTAATGACCAACAAACTGTCAACTCCGTCTATCTGTACTTTGATGGTCTTCTTGTCAATTGACAATATGGACTCAGCATTGTCTGTCGGGCTTATGTCATATGAACAGTCCGATTCAAGCCGAACATCGGTTTTCTGCTCGGATGATGACTGGTGGCATCCAGTCAGTGTGAATAGCACTGTGGTCAGGAATATGATATATGATAGTTTTTTCATTTTCTTCCGGATTTTAATGACTCGGCTGTGAATTTCGTGGCAACTATGGAATTGGGATTCTCCTTTCCACCAAGTCCAAGTTGATGACCGGGGGAAGTCCTGCATTCGAAATGAAGATGTTGGTCTTCTCCTGTGAATCCGGTTGCATTTCCGGTAGTCCCAGCATGGGCAATTACTTCACCTTTTCTGATTACTTTCCCAACTTTTAGGTTCCCAGCCAAGTCATTCAGATGGGCGTAAAATGAATAGACGGTTCCATTTCCGCGAGAGTGCCTTATTGTCACATTCAGTCCGTAAGATGAATGTCCATGCTGAATAGTGTGTATGACTCCATCGCCAACAGACATAACGGGTGTTCCGGTTGGTGCATAGTAATCAAAACCTTGATGATTGCGAGGATTGCCATTTGCATCACGGCGCACTTTCCCGAATAGGTTGCTTGGTGAGTTCCGACGGATGCGTGGATTGGCAACAGGATCGCACCAATCGCTATTGACCGGTTGAGAAATGGTCGTGGTGTTTACCACTTGTGTATTTACGGTTTTGGCTTTTACCGGGACTTCAACAGTAGAGTTTGCGGCTTTATCGGCAGCCTTTTCCGCAATATCCAAGTTCACTTCGGAAACATCTATGTTGCGTACCTGTGCAACTCCTTTTCTTCCTACTACGGTGGGGTACACTCTCTTTCCGAGTTTGACAAGGAGTTGGGCACCTTCTTGTAGGGATGTGTGAAGGCAGAGGCTTCTTGATTGTGTGGCATCTTCCGTTGCCCATGAGAAACGTAATACGGATACTTCGTTTTCTTTTATCTCAATCTTTTCAGCTCCGGTTGTTTCTAAATTTTGACCAGGATTGACGATTGTGATCTCACCGCCATACACGCATCTTAATTTCGCAGTGTTGAGAAGTGCCGGTTTGCCACATATAATACTGTTCGCGTCGATGATCGACCAATTAAAAGGTGTACCGGGGACGCATGGCATTGGGGTAAGATGGCCGTGATGTGCGGCAGTCGCGGCGGCGGTAGGGGGGTACGCCAAAGAGCGGCAGCGACCGAAAGGGCGTATGTTGGCAATAGAAACATGATCACAGATGTTGGCTTGTTGCTGTCTACAGAGAGTGACAGATTTTGGCGTGACGACCAAAGATCCGTTGGATGTCCCTTGTGAACACTTCAAGACTGCACCGCTGCAAGTATATATCTTGTTTCCTGCCATACGTTTATCTTACCTTTACCGATGATGCCGTTACTTCTACCAGACTACCGCCATCGATGGATGTCTTTCCGGAGGATTTTTCCTGCAATGTGGTTGTCTTTATGATATGTGAGTTTCCTGATTCCTCACTCAAGGAATCAGAAGCCTTCACATATATATCCGTCGCTTGTTGCTGCATGTTGTTTTCAGCAGAGATAGACATGTTGTCATCTGCCGATATGTCGGTGTCCTTGCCGGATTCGACCGATATGTTTTCTCCTGCCTGAATGTTGATGTTCTTGGCAGCTTTCATCGTTATATCGTTTCCGGCTACTATCTGGATGTCACCTTTTGCCTCGATTCGTATATATCTTCCATCTGTAGACAGGTGAATGAGGTAGTTGTTTCTTTCGTAGTCATAAATCTGTATGTCTCCTCCCTCTCCTTCATCGCAGAATTGAATGGTGTGTCCGTTGCGTGTGCGAATGGCCTTTATATTGTTGGCCGTACCGGTTTCTACCTGTGCTTTCCAGTCAGGATCCGGATCTCCCGTACCGTTGAACAAGGCTCCGATCACATAGGGCCGTTCTATATTGTCCATTTCGAATCCTACCATCACTTCTTCGCCGACCTCTGAAATGAATTGGGCGCCTTTGGAGAATCCGCCGTATGACTGTGCTACGCGGATCCATGGAGACCACATTTTTTCTTCACTTTCTTCCTGTACTTTCTGCCAAGGGAATTGGACTCGTATTCTTCCAAGTCCCATAGGATCTTGATTGTCTACCACGGTAGCCCTCTGGGGAAAAGCGGTCGAGAATATATCGGCATTACCATAAGGGGGATAATCACAGGACGGCGGTATTGCCTCGAAAGTGTTTTCGTAGCTTTGATCAAGATTGAACGTGTGGGTTACGCTTAACACCATCAATGGATGTTGGTTGACCTCGCCTTTATCGGTAGAAATGTTTTCCACCCCATCCTCTATCTGGAATTGTTGGCCTAAAAACAATTTTGCCACTTTCGAAGAGCCGTTGCTGATAAACATTTGTGCACGTTTGCCACGCGATTCTACTTTTATTGAGTTGAGCATCAATTCCTTTGTTCCTTCATCCTTGCCATCGTCAAAAGCCCCGCCGATGTGGGGATAATATACATTGCGCTGTTGGTACAGGCTTTTTACTCTTTCCCAGGTCGCATCGTTGAGTTCGTGGGTCGTCCTTTCTGCTGTGCCTTTGTCGGTTTGCGTTACGATACCATGTTCTCCGTAATTGTAAAGGTCAGACGTAACGTGCATTATGTTCATGTCACGCAAATGCAGGTCTATCCCATGCGAAAAAACATTGCCACTCGGATAGCGCATAGTGACAACCGTATCGGATGGGGGAGCTATCGCACCAAAAACGAAACAGGTGCCGTCATGATACATCCATTCGCCGAAACGTTTTGCCAATGAAGCCAGGAAATCGTAGTCGCTCTGGTTGTATTGGACGATGTAGGGGATAGGTGTCCTTAACCGCGGAGAGATCCGGCACTTTAGATCCTTGACAGAACCGGCTACGGTTGTTACGATTTCTTCAAGTGTCTTGTTTTCAAATGAGCGACAGTTCGGCGCACCGTCAAGCAGATAGTCATAGCTGGATGCCGTCACGAAAATTGATGGCGATCCGCCCATTCCCCTTGACGAGCTAATGCCGGTAATTAGACCTTTGAAATAGAATTCACTCGCAGAAGCACCGGGGGCATCGGAATATTTGGTTTTGACTGTCATTTCAACATCAAGTCCGATGATCTGTTTGCAGACATCATACTTGACATCTTTCTCATTCTCTTCCGCAACGGATTTTTTCACCATTGTGAAAGACAATGACATTGGTGAGAGCATTGTTTGAGACAACTGGTAATTGCTCAACAGATATTCGGTTTCCCCGACAATGCATTCAGAGTTGCCATCTGCCTTGTTTCCATCCAGTATGAATGTAATTTCCGAGACAAATTCCGCTCCTCCGTTATTTGCATTGTCGGTAGTCTGGTTTTCGGTTGTGGATGTAATTTCGTTGTCTTCGATTTGATCTAACGCATCTGGTGGAATAGGCGCAGCCTGCCCAGTGGAATTCCCTTTTAGATTGCATGCCCAGAATGGATGACGTCCATCTGCGGAATTTTCAAGTATGCTCTTTTTGTTTTTAAAGAATGCATCTCGAGCGCGTTCGGCTTGATCCCATTGGCCTTTTACATTGTCAAATGCGGTACGTCCGGCTCTAAAAGCGCCCTCGACACCACCAGTCTTGAATGCAGTGACCATGGCGTTGACTCCCACCGCCGTCCCGGCAATGGCAGTAGCTCCCATCCCAATACGGCTTGTCCCGAGATTTGCGAGGTTATTGAGGATTATGGATTCTGAATGGTTATGGTTCGAGTTGTTGTGCATCAGCCATTTGAATACTCGTTGGCCGGCTGAAGCGAGCTTCTGGGTCGCATCAATAGTCGTCTGCACCGTCTGTTGAATCTTGTTACTAAGGTCGATGAGATTGCCGGTAGAGGTAGGAGTCTTGAATATGTCGCGAATCCGTATGAATTCATCAATAGCCTGTGTTGCCTCTGCTCCTCCGTTTTTTATGGCACTACCGAATTCAAAAAGGTTTTCTCCTATGCATTCTCGCATGGCAGCTTCGAACTCGGCATGCTCGGTTGTTATATCCTTTCTTAGTTGTTCTTCCTCGGCATTCGTTAGTGGACGGTCGGTAGGATACCCATGCTCCCTTATCACGCGATTGCGTATGAATTCGTCTACGCCGCTATCCCAGCTATCGGACGCGTTTCCCAAGCCTTGGCCCACTTGCTGCAGGTTGTGAGCGCCTATGGCATCTCCTATCGAGAATCCGGTTTCGGCAAGTTCGTCGGATGCCGCACGCAGTTCCTCAGCCGTGGGCTGTAACACAGGGGAAATATGCGACAAACGTTGCTTCAAGGACTCGTTCGACTTGGAAGCCTGGGTCATTACCTTGTGAAGATCAGAGAAAGAACTCATAGTATTTTCAATTTATTTTCCAATCGTTGATGAAGGTTGCCTTCCCGTTGCCGAATCTCATGATCTTGGCGCTTAGGGTCACTTTTGTCCTCACCAACAAGGAATTGTTGTTATTGAAATATTGGTAGAAATTGACGAGATAAGCATCATCGAATTGAAGATGCAGATACTTTTTCTTGCTATCGTCAGTTGATAGGAGGAATTCTATGGTACCTCTTTTCTTTTCGGCGCGTTCGAACATCCAGTGGTAGAATGTCATGTCATCGTCGCCCTGTGCTGCCATGACAAACTTGATCGTTCCCGTCTGGGTGCGCGATGAAGGTTTTCCACTCTCATCAAGGGATTGGAAAAACTCATATTCGCACTCTACAAGGTCGTAGACATATTTCTGACCTTTGGCAGCGAACTCTTCCGGGCTTGAAAGAAAATCTCCCAAGACTAATTTTGCCTCAAAAGCCATAAGTTGATGTTTTATGCTACCATGCAAGAGGGGAAACACCATCATGCATGGTAGCAGGTTGTTAGCTTTACCGGCTTAGAGTGCCCAGTGGTTATCGTATTGAACACTGCCTTTGCCGGTAACTGTAAGTTGTCGGCATGTAATGGTTATCACTTCGTTCTGAAGCTGGCTGTTGGAGGCATCGAAGGTCTCTTCGTAGCCTACGCAGTAGGCGTCGGTGAAGGCGAGGGTCTTCATTGTGCTCCCGTCGCGACGTGGCCATGTGATTGTGCCACTCTTTGCGAGGTAGGAATCGCAGACCCAGTCAAGGAGGTCTGTGTTGCCTGCGTCAGTGGATTTGACTTTTACGGTGATGATGCCTCCGCGGGTCGTACCTGTCGGCTGACCTTCAACATCGATTTGCTGGTTGAATTGGTAGTTTACGCTGATTACCTCGCGTTCGTCGTAACCATCAACCTTAAGTTTGGCTGTTACTACTTCTGGCATAGTTGAAAATATGTTATTGGTTTGGTAAGTAAGTCCTTTAATTAATATGTGACGTAATAATTCTTAGGGCTTGTGTGATTGTTATGAAATCTTGTTCTCCCAGTCGTGGCCACCGTCGGCATTGTTGTGGCCTGTGAGCTGGATGTAGAAATTCTTGGCTGCGTAGAAAGGAGTCAGGTTTACATCTATGTGTATGTCCTTTGTCTTTTCATCGCGTTCGATCTTTTCTATCTTGAAGTCCTCTATGAGCTTGCCCGGGCCTTTATAATCTTCAAGGAAGCTGATGAGCTGAGCCTTGAGTTCTCGCGGCGAATTGCGGCTGTCCCAGTTCTTGAATGCCTCGTCGTTGAAGAAGTTCATGAATACTTTTCCGATCCAGTCGAAGACACGCACTATGGGATACTCCTGCAATCCGGCCGTGGCTCCATTATAAAGGGATCGGTTTGAGAAGGCCATGACACGGTTGTCATCGAAAGCCATGGGGACGACACCCTTGTCTATCAATGCGCTGAGTTCCGATTTTAGAAGCTCGAGGCGAGTGCCGCGTGCATTGTCTATGGTTCCGAACTTCTTTCCGGCTATGCCTTGTGAAATCGGGGTGTCCTCTGTGTTTACAAGGCGACCGGCGATCGAAGCGGACGGGGGTAGATACAAGTCTTCCTCGTCTTCGTTGTTAGGATCGCTTTTCCTGCGTCCTAAGATATAGTTGCAAGCCATTACGACGTTTGCGAGATATGCGTCGGTATCGGAAAGGTGTGCCTGGTCAAGTCCCTCTACAAGCATCTCCAGATCAGGCATATCAGCATAATCAGTGAGTAGAAGGACTTTGTTCTTGTATGCCATCTGACCCCACATGTTCACTGCCTGTTTGTCTCCAAGATAACCGGGGGTAACGAGAAGTGAATAATTGTCCTTGAGGGAGAGACGGTCATAGTGCTTGTTGAGCTCGTCGCGTACAGCTTGAAATTCACGACCTTCCGGATCTGCAAGTTCCTCTTTGTCTACGTTCATAAGCGACAGGCAGTGGAGTTTTGCCTGACCGGCGTTTGCGAAGAACTGACCGAGCGATCGGTAGGCCACCTCAAGTTGCTTTGTCGCGTTGTGGACGGTCAACAGGTTCTCTGATAGATTCTGCTGTGCCTTTTCCGCCTCATCCTGGCAAACTTCGACAGCTTCCGAGACGGAACCCGTATTCTGGCTCAGGACTTTTATCCACATTGCCAGTTGCGACTTCATCTGTTCGCGCTGCTCGGTAAAGCTACGCTCTTCAAGGAAGATCCTTTTGGCGGCTTTTTTAGCAGGATTCATGTTCTTTAGTCCGTCAACCATGTCGGAGAGTAGGTCAAATCCACCGAAATCATCAAGATTCTCAATGCTTTCCTTGAGTTGGCCACCCGGATTTGCTAACTGACGTGCATCTTCCAATACGCCTTGAACGCCATTGTTTGGTACTTCTTGGGCTGCTTGTTGCATTCTTGTTTCTGCCATGATTATGTTTTTATGCTTGCTGCAACTCGGCAAGAAGTGCCTGCAATGCACTTACAAGGTTCTGCCGTGTTTCATCATCAGCAATAGCGCGTTTCAGTATCTTGTTTTTCATGAGCTGTTGCTCTATGTTCTTGTAGGCGTCTACAGCCTCCTGTTGCGATTTAAGGTAATTGCTTTGTTCGATGAGATTCTTGTCATCGAAGTCGTTTACAGAGGTGAATTTGAAGTTTTCCTTTACGGTCTGACCGTCCTGCGTGGTCATCTTCACACCTTTTTTCTCCGGTCTGTAGTGGTCGAACACCTCTGAAAGAGTTTTCGGCTTGAACACTTCAACGGGCTTCAACGGAGGATTGTCCGTGAACTGTTCCACATACAGGGTCTTGTCCTGCGGGAATTCGATGACTCCATCGACCGCCTCAAGACCGGTGTATTTGGAAATTACTGTTTTTGTTGCCATTTGGTCTGCGTGTATATTGTTTGTATTATCGGTTGATTGTCCATTTGAGATTCTTCTCCTCGTCAAGTTGGAGAGAAACCTTGTCGCCTGTCTTAATATCCCCACTTATTATCATTTTAGAGAGTGGACGCCTGATTTCCTTACGAATGATTCCAAGAATTGGGCGAGCGCCATACTGGGCGTTGAATCCTCGCATGGCAATCTGGTGTTTTGCCTCGTCTGATATTTCAAGCGAGATGCCTTGTTCCTTAAGGATCTTCAACAAACCTTTCAGATGGATATTGAATATCATAAGGACGATTTCCTCCGTAATAGGGGAGAAGGGGACAATTTCAGTGAGTCGCGCCAGGAATTCCGGTCGGAAATTGCCTTGCATCACATCAAGCATGTCATTATGCGTCGGAACCACCCCCTTCGCGAACGAATCAAAGATGTATTGGCTTCCAATGTTGGATGTGAACAGTATGAGTGCGTTGGAGAAATCTCCCACACGGCCGAGGCGGTCATGGAGCTTGCCCTCGTCAAGAATCTGGAGAAACAAGTCGAATACGCTTCGGTGAGCCTTTTCTATCTCGTCAAAAAGCACGACGGAATATGGCTTTTGCCGTATTTGGTTTACTAAAAGTCCGCCTTCCTCGTAGCCGACATATCCCGGAGGTGCGCCATATAATAGCGCTACGGAATGTTCCTCCTTGTATTCCGACATGTCGAATCGAAGTATTGCAGTTTCATCCTGGAAGAGAAAATCGGCAAGCGACTTGGCAAGTTCGGTCTTTCCGGTACCCGTAGGCCCAAGGAAGAAGAATGATCCCATCGGTTGCCCTTTTTTGTTGAGTCCCGAGCGGGATTCGTAGATGGAGTCGAGCACGATCTTTATGGCGTGGTCTTGGCCGACAACGCGTTTCTTTATGATTGATTCCGCATTTACCAGCCTCTCCCGCTCCTTGGATTGGATATTTCCCATCGGTATACCTGTCTTTTGAGCCACCACTGCGAGAAGATGCTCCGGTTCCATTAAATTGATTTTTCCAGATGCATGTTGCTGCAACTCATTGAAGAGCGATTCAATGTAATCCAACTGTTCTTTGTAGTCCTTGAAGTCGGCAAGCTCCTTCAATTCGACTTTGCCGATTAGTATAGGACTGATCCGGTTTGTAATTTCATGATAAAGCCACTTGGTTTCGGTTTCTTTTTGGCAGTCTGATTTGTCTGCCGATTTCAGATTCTCCAGCTTAGTGGATAGCCGGGCGATGTCTTTTGCAGACATGTCATTTGTAGACTTGATAAGAGCCATTGTGCGGTCAATCATGTCTATCGCCGAGTCTGGGAGGCATTTCTCGCTGAAATATCGTTTTGCCAGACGTATGGAGGTCGGAAGTGTCTCCGGATTGACTTTTAAGCCGTGGAACTTCTCGTATGAACCCACGACATGGCCAAGTATGTGTTCTGCATACTCCGGAAGTGGTTCTTCCAGGGTTATTCGCTCAAACTTGCCTGTCAGTTCTTTGTCAGGTTCTATATTCTTGGTATATCCGTCTATGGAGGAGGTGCATATCGTAAGCAGGCCTTGATTGAGCTTGTTTTTCAACAATCCGGAAACGCCACTGAGAATATTCTGTTTGTCCAGCATCTTGTCAAGATTCTCTATTACAAGAATTGCTTCCTGTGCTTCCGACAGCTCGTCAAGCACTTTTTTCATTCTTGCCTCGACCTCGCTCTTGTACGACACCTCCATACCAAGCGCGAAGGTATCAAGTTCATAGACCTTTGCATTTTCTATGAAGCCCGGAACCTCGCCTTTCACTATGGCCTGGACAAAAGCCCGGACTAAGGAGGTCTTTCCAACTCCAGATTCTCCAGTTATGAGGATATTGGATTTGGTGCGGCGTCCAAGGATGTCGAATATTTCCGAAAGTTCCTTTTCAAATCCTATCACAGTGTCTAGCTCACCATTTTCTATCCGGTAGTTTAGGTCATGACAGAATTTCGCAATATTGGATTTGTCGGAAGACATTGACGGTTTTGACTTGGCTGTCCCATTTGACTTGACGGCATCAGATTGCTGTACCGATGCATCAAGTATGGAATCGGCACTCAATGGCATCGTCTTGAGTTGATCGAAAGAAAAACCTACTCCCGGTGTGACAACCGATGCAAGAAGGATCTTGGTATCAACATCGTTTGCACCCAGCTTGTCGGCGATGCTTTCAGCCTCTTCTATTACCTCTACTGATGCCGGAGACAGGGTGAGCTCTGCGTTTGGGCGTGAGCTTTTCTGCTCCATTTTGATGCGCATGTCGGCCCAGTCCAGGAGGTAATAATAATCCTGTGCAAGGCGTTTTTCGATGAATTGTACAAGCCCAGCGTCCTTGTGGAGCAATGCCTTGAAGATATGCGACGGCTCCACGGACGCATTCATGTTTTCTTTTGCGTAAGCCTGGGCAATCCGGATTACTTCGGCCACTGCATTGTTTATTCTGTCATTTGCTGCCATAGCTTCGTTATTCTACATGGATTATTATAAAGCCTTGATGGCCTTGTATGGAAAGTACATAATCTCCCGTCTCGGGAACCTTGAATGTGACCTTTGTGTTTCCGAGCGGTGTTTCTGTCCTTTCTATAGGCAATGCAAGTTCCACCAGATCTTGATAGGTGAACACATCTCGTTCGACGGTCTTTTTTGAGCCATTCAAACGTATCTCCTTGCGATAGGCGCGGATCAGATATATTGCACCGGAAGGGTTTTCCATATTTGCTTCAACGACAATCTCATCCCCGACTTTCGCTACCGCAGATACATCATCGTCAAGAATGAAATACCCGTTTTCCGATTTAAGTGGCGCGAACCATGCATTCTTTTCGTCTCCGTTGAGTCTGACTTCCCCTTTGGCAAGTTTCCGGTCGGTTATTACCTTGTAATCCGGGTTCTTGTATTTGCCATATCGGATGATCTCTTTTAAGGGAATTACCGTCTCATTTCCGTCTGGTGCCATTATGGTCAGTTCTTTTCCCATTAGTCTTCTGATGATAAGCCCTTCCAATGGAGCAGAGCTGTTTTTTGTATACACCCTGTCAAGAAGAGGGGATTGCTCGATCAGGGTCAAGTCATCTGATAACGGTTGCGATTCAAGCGCTGAAACAAGTGCAGCGTTTACCATTGCCGAATTGTTATCGGTCAGCGCTATTTTTATGGTCTTACCGGGAACCTGTTCCGTTATTTGCCCTACTTGCCGTGTGCCGTCCTTGAATGTGATTACATCCTCGATTCCTGACACGACACCTTCCGGCCTCTGCAGCTTCACGGTCTTTGAAACCTTTGACCACGGCACTGTATTGGTCTTGTTCGTCAGTGAAATAAATTGGATAAGCGTCCCATTTTCAACAACAAGGACATCTCTGTATTCCGAGTTGTTGAATTTCAGTGTGCTTAAGGCTACCTGATTCATGGATGCAGGTTGCGCCATTACCCATTTTTTCCATTCGGATGGAAGGTCTGCCACCGCAACCTGCCTTTCATCGCTGCTCAACAGACTGTCGCTGTTGGCGATGATGGTGGCTTTAGAAGTTTGCACGGAGATAGTCTTCCCCGGAACCTGCTCACATATGTAGCCCTCCAGAACAGACCCATCATTAAGATGGATCTGCTCGAAGGTCTGGGCAAATAAATTATTGTTAACCGACAGATATGCGATAACACTTATAAGTATGTATTTGACATTGGGATGCATTGAAGAGAGATTACTTTAATTTCACGTAAGTTAAAACTGAATCATCAAGATTCCATGTAATACCAATGGTCGCATTTTCCAAGGAATTTGCGTTTATATACGCTTTGGTATGTTGATCAGTTCCCTTTTCAAATACTGTGAATCTGTTTGTCAAATAATTAATCATACTTGTTTTGAAATCAGCGGTTAAGTTTTGAAACAACAGAGAAACTGTTTTTACAGTGTTTGATGATCCGTCCAAACCAAATACTAATGCTGATACATATGTATTGTAATCAAAATAATATAAAGAGTTTCCGGATAAATAGCCAACGCCAAAAGTCCCTTCTATTGCAGATTTGGAAAGTCCAATGAATGTGTCAAAATGCCGATCCATAATCTGATGGAACGCTACCGCATTCAGTTCCTGTAATAATCTCTCTTTACGTTTTGTCATGTCTTCATCCGGAATATGTTCTTGAGCAAACAGGTATTTGCCGTCAAATAATAAGTCTAAAACATATTGTTTGCCGGATTCGATATTAAGTTTTGTGGTATAGTCTGATTCTTGGAAATCATTAAGACCAAATTGAGAACCTTTGCCATTATCGAAAGTTATATCCCAATAAAAATCCCGATCTTGTATTGGTAGTAATGCCCTATAATTATATTCATTAGGTATTTGATTATTATAATACCTGTTTTTAGGCGAAAAATGAGCTATACGATACTCATTGTTTTGAACGCCATAGTCATACGAAATGACACCGTCAACGAATTTAATTTGTTGTTTAAGGTTTGGAGCCCATATGTTTATCTCTTTACAATATGGCGACATTTCAGAGTATCCATTTTTACCGAATCCTGTCATATCTTCTGCCCAAAGGAAAACCTCTAATAATCCAGTTACAGGAGGAATCTCAACATTTATGTTTTGTGATTGATTGTCAATGGTTATTTCTTTGATACTTACACCAAGTGTTTCAAAGGTAAACTGCATAAAAGCTTCTTCAGCTTCCTCAATCATAAGGGTTGATAGATTTGTGGGATTCTTTATTAACCAATAGAACGATAAATCGCCACCTTCTTGCTTGCCAAATCTGGCAATAGATATAGATTTATATTTGCCGGGAAGCAATTTTAAATCATGATTAAGAGAAGTAGTAAGGCTGTTTGACCTTTGGCTTACCTCATCAACCAGGTTTCCGGATGCATCATATACATAGGACGTAAGTTCCACTTCCCATTCTGGGAATTTGGATAAATCAAAATCGTGTGTTTGAACTGCTTGGAAAGTGTCAAACATGTGAGCGGCGCTTACATTCAATGTTGATCCATATGAAATCTCAATGTCTTCCTGATCCGTGCAAGCAGAAAAGGATAGGGTTGTAATGATTGCTCCGATGAGCATCATTATCCATTTGTTTATGATTTTTTCCATTGTTGTTTTGTGATATTTAGGTTTAGAATAGCCATCCAAGTGTCACCTGGACGTTTCCGTTGTTTTTCCATTTGAGATTCTTGGCCATATCGGTAAAGCCGAGTGAGTAGCGTGCACCTGCCATCAGTCCCATTCTGAACTCGTATGCGGCACCGATTCCAACCCCCATGTTGAATCCCTTGCAGTCTCCGACATTGATGGTTGCCCCGTCAACAGTCATTTCTTTCGGTGAGGTAGAGATGAGGTAGTTGAATTCGGGGCCGACCTCCACGCTTAGTGCTGCCAGAGGGTAGATCTTGAGCATGACGGGAACCTGAATGTAGTTCATGTTGATGTTGCCGCCATCGCTTTTCACAGACTGGTAGCTGTATATCAGTTCTGGCTGAAGTCCAATCCATCCGGTCCCAGGAAGTGAGTTTGCCGTTCTCTGCCCCCAATGGAAGTTTGCTACTGCTCCTATGCGGAATCCCGCCCCCATTCCGAAACCAGGCTCGAACTCCATCCCATTGCTCATCGTTGACAGGTTCACTCCGGCTTTTACGCCATATTTGATTGACAGCTGTGAGCTTTTGCGCTGTGTCTTCACGCGCTCCATGCGTTGATCTCCATTGCCGTAGCCCCTGTCTACCTTGACCTGGGCGTTGATCCCAAGGGCTATGAGCAGTCCTAAGACCGTAAATAGAACTTTTTTTGTCATGTTGTCTAATTGGTTTATATTATTATAATATCTTCCTGTTCGGTATTTTTTTGTTTTTCCCGTTTGGGATTTCTTACAGTCTTTGATGCTTTGGTGACAAAATTTGGACAACCGTCTTCTCGGATCTCTACGGTGTATACGAAAGTCTTGGAACCTCCTTCAGGAACGGAGACATTGAGCGGAATGGTCTTGTTCCCGCTATCGAAATGTATTGTTTCGCCGTTTACCTTTATTGTACCTCTTGCGTTTGAATTGACGTTTGAGGCCCTGACATTAAGACTTAAGGTTGCATTGCCGCTTTCGTTTGTTGTATCGCTGCCGGTAAGTTCGACATTGAAACCTGGCTTATGCGCTGATTTTACATTTACAAATTGATGTAGCCAGTCAAGACCGTCATAGGTTATGGCTATGTCAACTGTTTCCGAGCTTTCAGTGTCATATGCATCGGCAGATTTGAAATATGGCATCCTCAGTCTCCACATTCCATCTACCTGTTCCAGGGTAGAATTGGTTAACCATCCCTGATCATTACGATACCATTTTATTTTTTCGGGATCTATGTCAACCAATTCAACATCAAGAACCACATCTTGAAGCTCGTTGTGATTGAAGATGACAGGATTTTCGGGGGAGCTTATCGTAATGGCAGCCTTGGGATTCAGTTTGAGCACTCCCACTTTGCCATCCTTTGAGCGTACAACCGCATATGACTTGTCGTATGTAGCAACATCAGGGAATGTATAGTCCATGATGGGATTGCCAAGATATGTGATTTTCATGCCTCCCTCTGTTGCTACTTTGCTTAGTACAGTGGAATTTTCAGTTATCACGCGATTAGGTTCATCCTGTATCTCGGGTAATTTTGCATTATGGGATGATGATGCAATTCTCCATTGACTATCAATGGAATAGGTATGGCCTCCTTGACATTCCAAGGAAGAGAAGTCATCTGACATCTGGATATACAAGCCATCCTCAAGGACTTTTTCCTTCTTTAAGGAACTCCCTTCAATTCGCATTATGGCCAACTGGTCTGCTCCTTTTCTTGAACCCTTGATAACCAAAACCTTGCCATCAACAGGTGCGCTGATAAAAGGGTACTGCTCATTGGAAACGATTACGGATCCTCCGGCTTTGCTGATCAAACCGTAATCGCCATTTTTGGTTGCGTATTGGACGGCTGCGATACCATTCTGAAAAGGTGACGCAAAGAAGTACTGAGGTGCAATCACGATATTTCCTTGGTCATTCATGTAGCCGTATAGTCCATCCCGAAGACCGAATACGAGCCTGCCATCCTTGAAATTGGGATACCTTGATACGTAAAGTTCATCAGAAGTGAAATCCTTTACGATACTGCCTGTAGGATCAATGATTCCCAAAAGCCTTTTACCGTCTTTATCCAACATCAATGCCCTGTTTTCCACGAATGGGGTGATGCTGTCATAGTTTGCGGGCAATCGCAATTCGCCGTTGGCATGCATAAGCCCGAATTTGCCATTGTGCGTTCTGACTTTGAATAATTTGTCCCCAACGTATTCTATCTGTGAATACTCTCCCGGGTGGCACAGCCAGTCCATGCTTTGGGCATAGGAGGTGCCTATCCCTAAAGCCGATCCGATAATTATTGATAGTAGCTTCCTCATCAGTGTTTTGTTTTCTGTTCAATCAACTCCTTGGCATATATGGCCTTGATGCCATAATTGAATCCCTGGCTTTTCTCAAAACCGGCATTCAGGATGCCTACCAACCGTCCCTTGTCATCGAAAATTGGCGATCCGCTTGCACCCATATACGATGCTGCATCAAAGCCGAATGAGAACTCATTGCTTTCCTGTGTGATATTGCCGCCGCGAGCCAGGAGCTGTATTCCATTGGTTGAGTCAAGATCCTGGGCATTCAATCCCAGAGGGAATCCCATAGTGTAAATGTGTTCTCCCACTTCTATGTCGCTGTCGTTGGTGATGAAGTCTGATACGCTTACAAAGGTCGCGGATTCATCAGGTAGCTTGCGATTGACGGTCTGGAGCAGGGCAACATCAGCGTTGGTGTTGTCGCTTGTCGCTATAACCCGGCATGATTTGAGATTCTCATTCGTGAAATATTCTCCATTGGGTATATAACTGAGATATCCGACCCCGTCTACAGTAATCTGCCCTGTAAATGCGTTTAACTGTGGAAATTGTGAAGCCATTTCGGCCAACAACAACTTGTATTTGTCGGAAATCCTTGAGCTTTCGTCAGAAAACAGCCAGGGGCTTGCAATGTGGAGATTGGTTACGATCTTTCCATCATTGGAGACAAAGAATCCTGTGCCTGTATATCCGTGCATTTTTGATTTGTCACCGTCAACAGGCGTCAGATTCCCGTTTGAGGCCATGGTCACTTCCGTAGGCAGTCCAAGGCTCGTAAGATTAAGGTTCCCGGCTGAAACTTTATAATAGTAGAACCCGACGATCAATACAGTCGAATTCTTATACTTGGAATACAGTTGTACGTCTGACAGGATCGGTATCTCTTGCGTGTGCTTGCATCCGTTAAGATTTCCAAAAAGGAGAATAAGGCCGGATAAAACAGCAAGCGTCCCTATGCCTCCGAATACCCATCTCCACGGAAATGAGACCGTTCTTACGGAACTCCCTTTTTTGCCTGTATATGGATTAGGGCATTCGCAGCCCGCACACATGATCTTGTCGGTCTTCTTTATACGGACATCTTGATTGGGTGGCACTTGGATCCCGTTGATTGTCGTACCGTTTTTGCTATGATCCTGGATATACCATTTCTTATCCTTCTTCAGCTTCAATGTGGCATGGAATCTGCTGACCTTGTCTCCTTGAAGCTGATATTTGTTTTTGTAATTAGTGCCTATGCCCCTGATTTCCTTTACGTCATACATGTTTTCCGGCATAGGGACTGCATTCCAGTCCAAAGTCGTGTCAGCAAAACGTATGGTATCGCCACGTTTCACAGAGACTTCCTTGTTGGGGGCTATCCGTTCTTCATTGACAAAAGTCCCGTTCCTACTTGCTTTGTCTGTCAAGAGTATGTCGCCATTGTCAAGCAGAAGCAGTTCTGCATGATAGCCGCTCACATAAGGTGAATTAAGTCTCATGTGGGCTTCTGTCGAAGTACCTATAATGATTAGCTTCATGAGTAATAGTTGCGGGTAGTGGTTTAATAAAGGGCATCTATGACTTTATCCTCTACAGGGGTCTCTACTTTGGGTTCCTCCGTTTCGGGTTCTTTTTTCTTTTTGGGGGTAGCTGCAGGAACCTCTTTTTTAATGAATACGGTGTCCCTGACTGTATCGTTCTGCACGTTTGAGTCGGGTAGTGCTTTTGTTGGGATCTCTTCCTGTATTTCTACCGTTAACGGTTCTGGAACCGGCTTGAGGAGAAAAAATAAGACTATCCCGATTATGACAATTGCCATAGCTGTCAAGATGCCCCAAAGCATTCCTTTTGATTTCTCTTTGGGAATTTGGTTCCAGTCAAGGTCGGCGACATGGGCAAATGAGATAACATCTTTCCTTGTCACGGGGATCTCTTCATTTGGAGACATCTTGATGCCATTGATATATGTGCCATTGCGTCCTTGGTCGACCAGAAGATATTTCCCGGTCCCTTTTACCTTCAATGATGCATGCACCCGGCTGACAACATCTGTGCTGTCAGCTATTACAATGTCGCAGGAGGGGTCTCTTCCGATGGTATATACCTTATTCATTTGTGTTCTGATGTTGTTATTGATGTGGTGTCTGGCATTGAATCAACTGAGCTGTTCATACGCCGATTGTTCCTTCGGCATTTATGAAGCATCCTAATATGTTGATTGTTACACTGATAATCAGTAGCACTGCAAGTATTGCGATTATGATTTTGGCGGTTTTGTTCATCTTGGGTTGTAGTTTGGAAGTATAATTGGTTTCTATGATGGCTGCTGTGAGGTTGTCGTATTCGTTTCCTTTTTTCTTGGCCATGGCTTCGATCGTGTTGCAGCTTGATTCCAATACTTTTTCAAGTCGGTCTGTCTTGCTTACCAGTTCAATGAATTCTCCCTCCGGCATAACTCCCCAGTAACCGTCCGAACACAAGATGAATCTGTCACCTTTGCGGAAACTGAGTTTTTGGGTATTGACATCTATTTCAGGTTTGATGCCGAGAGCTTTCATTATTATGTTGGATTGTGCTGAAAGGCGCGCTTGTTCTTCGGTTATTACTTTTTTCTTGACCATTTCAAAGACCATCGAATGATCGAATGAACGGTATATCTTCTTCCCTTTTCTAAGCTGGTAAATTCGACTGTCTCCCACGTGGGCGACAATTGCACATATGTCATTCAATAGCAGGGCGGTCACGGTTGTACCCATCCCTTGTAATTCCGTATTGTGCATACCGGTTTCCCATACGGCTGTATTGGCGGATTGAATGGCCTTTATGAGCACCATAGATGGATTTTCCTGTACATCTGCCTTCTGGCAATATTCCAATATGGCGGTTACTGCGATTCGAGAAGCTGTGCTTCCTCCATTCATGCCGCCCATCCCGTCGCATACGACAATAAGTGTCCCAAGTGGGGTTTCTGCCACACCTGCAAAATCTTGATTCTCTGATCTGCCACCCTGTCTTGATTCAAGACAGCCGGTCAAATCATATTTTGAACGTATAGGTTCTACCATATTTATTGTATGAATGCTAAGGTTATGAGCACCATGGTTATTATCGTTGCAATGGCTGCCATAGCGGCACTGGCTTTATTGTTATCTATCCATAACCGGAATCTTGAACAGTCCGGACGTGATTTGGCATCGGAAATTGCCTCCTTGAACTCCCGGGCTGTCTGGTATCTTTTGGTCTGGTCTTTTTCAGTCGCTTTGCTTATTACTTTGAAAAGCCTGTTTGGAATGGACTTATTATAAGGCAGCTTTTTAGTTACCTGGTTTGAGAGCGTCTCCGAATCCACATTTGAGTTCATGGGATTCACACCGGTTAGGAATTCATAGAAAGTGATGCCTAAGGAGTATATATCCGTCGTGGCGTTTATTTCTGCTCCGGTTGTATCCCGGAGGATCTGTTCCGGGGCGGCATATTGAGGTGTCCCTATAAAGCCGTATGATGAGAACTTGTTGCCTCCATTCATACGGGCGATGCCGAGATCCATTAGTTTGACGGTGGTGCCGTTTTCAAGCATTAAATTGGAAGGCTTGATGTCACGGTGGACAACTCCCCGTGAATGCAGGTATTCCAATGCATCCAGAACACTGCAAATCTCATGTGATATTTTCTCTACCCTGTCACTGGAGGGCAATGAGGCTAATTGATTTTTTACATGATATTCCAATGTGATCCCTGAAATGTACGCACTCAATACAAATATAGGCCCATGACCCTCCTGATATTCACACAGGCCGATCATCTGTACGATGTTGGGATGCGAAAAACTCAACGATGCCTCTTGTTTGGCTCTTTGGCGGATCAATGGGTTGTTTGCATATGCTGGCCGGATATATTTGACTGCTATTCTTTGATTTGAGGAACTGTTGTAGCCAAGATATACGATGCCCATTGCTCCCTCTCCAAGCGGCTTGCTGGTAGGGTCATAGTAATACCATTGACCTTTGACTTGAAGGTATATCAACGGATCTCCCTCTCTTTGGTATATCTGTGACATGGTTACTTGGTTCCTTTTTCTTTTTGCAACGTGCTGATATTCCTAATGATTGCTTTCTTTAGAGAATCGGTGTCATATCCGTGACCGACTTCCTTAGCTTTGTTGATGGAGTATTTCGCTTGGTGGAACATCGTCAGGGCTTCTTGTCTATTACCGGCTTTGAAATACGTGCAACCCAATATATGCGATGCCTCGGGTGGAAGATATGAGGATTTGTTTAAATACATGATGACACTGTCTGCATCGGTCTTGGATTTTAGTTTGAGGTGATACCGTCTCTTTAAGATCGGGTTGTCCAACGAGTCTTTCAGGCTTTTGGCATGGAGATATGGGAAGTATGTCAATCCAAGTTCGATCTTTGCACTGTCATAATCGGCAGCGGCAAGTTCCTTCATCTGTACAAACCCCTTTTTAACGGACTCGGAATCGTCTGAATTGAGAAGTGCCAAAGCATCATTGAATTGCGTTCGCATTGATAGTTCTCCAATTGTCGCGTCGTTTTCACTGGGGATGTTATGCCATATTACACTTCCCGTAACCAATATTGCCAGTGAGGCGGCGATGCCATAAACCCAGACAGGAAGTCTCTTCCCGTTCTGTCTTGCCGCAGCATCCACAGCTACACGGAATTCGGCGACTGAGGTATATCTTGCAGACTGATTTTTTTCGGTGGCTTTCTTGACAACCTTTGCCATGCCTGTATCCTCTATGAAGCGCGTGGGGATTTTTGACTTTAATTGCTTCTGGAGGACTTCATATTGTGTTCCTGTAAAGGGCAATTTCCCGGAGAGCAGTCTAAACAGAAGGATTCCCAATGCATAGATATCCGTCGTATAGTTGTGGTTTTTGACATCGCCCAGTACAAGTTCCGGCGAGGCGTATTCTGCCTTTCCTATAAATTTGCCGGCTGATGTGGTCAATCTGTCTCGTGTGTCAAGTGTGTTTATGTTTTTGGCAATACCGAAATCTATTAGCTTGATGCTGCCATCGTCGGTTATCATTATGTTTGACGGATCTATATCCCTATGTATATAACCGGCATCGTGGAGTGCGAGCACTCCGGAGGAGATGTTCCTTATTATCTCGACAGCAGCCTCTTTACGATCCCGCATGTATTTTGAATACAAGTTTTTGGCGAAAGCATTTTCGGTGCCGTCGGTATTGTCGAACTTTCCGTTCAGAAAGTCGGATAAGTCAACGCCATGAAGCAGTTCGCTGATAACATAATGACGGGTTCTGCTCATTCCGAAACGGTCAGTCTCGTATTCGCTTATCAGTCCGTACATTTCTACCAGGTTGGTATGTCTTATTTGAATGGAAGCCTCCCTTTCTGCACGAGCATATACTTCATCAGGGAGGTTGTCATGTAGGACTTTGATGGCAACGTCTGTTCTTAGGCCGTTGCGTTCGTCTATCTTTATTCCTTGATACACGACACCCATGCCCCCCTCGCCAATAGGGGTAGAGTCCAGATCAAATTCATAATGAATTTTTTGACGACGGTTTGAATCGTCCTGAATTATTTTCATTCGCATACCAAGAATCTTCCTTTCAGTTTTTTCTATTATGTTTCCAAAAGAGGTTTCAGACTTGCTTAATGCATTTTGAGCTTTGAATTACATAAATATCGTGCGGCCGCCGCTTTGCGAACTTGTATCGTTTGATGATGCGGTATCCGGCATTCCGTGCGTATTTCCGGTGCTCATGGAACCATCATCATTGAATCCGCGAGTGCGTCTTACCGACGGATTTGTAGGAGGTGCATATGGATTGTTGCCCGGAAGATCAACCGTCGGATTGGAACCTGCGGCCATCCCACCATAATTGAAATTCGGATTCCTGGATGTTTGAATCGGAATGAATTCACTGCAGACTTTCAATCCTATCTGTTTTGCGTCCACGAGAATGAACAGAAGATCGTAGTGGGCACCTATGGTCAATATGTCTCCATTGAAACATTCTCGTTGCTCAAAACCAAGGCTTTCTCCATTCAGCATCGTTCCTATGGTAGAACTGGAATCGCAAATCGAAGCAATTACTTTCTCTGGATTCTTCATCAGACGGACTACAAGGGTCGCATGTTTGTCGGAGACAGTACCTTCCGGCAGACATACGTCGCAATCACTTGAGCGCCCAATCGTATTGGAGCCTATGTGCACCGGCCAATATTCACCGCTGCCACTTCTTGAGATTGAATACAAGAATCCTACGATAGGTTTTTGTGCAGATTGACTATAGGTGGGTTCTCCCATATGATCCGTTATACCACATGGTACGCAAGTCCCTCTGTCTGAAACAGACTGAGGGGGAGTGGCGTGGTTCCCTCTGAATTGAGGTTCTGATGGCGTGTTGTCGTATGGGGTTTCCATACCTGGGATGATGGTTCTGTTGCTGCTCATTGCCGTTGTGTGATAAGGTTTGTGACCCGATCTCTTGCCAAGAGAGTTGAACTTTCTTCAACTCATTAATATAATGGATATTACTATGGCACAATATAAGTATTTGCTAAACATTTCTGTTTCATGCTGCTGATTTATTGTATTCCAAATAATTTTTTTCGTGTGCAAATTGCTGATATGTCACGCTTTTTTTGTAATTTTACATTTGATTAATTATCTCTTGGCAAGAGAGTTGAACTTTTGTCAAACAAAAAAGCCTCAGAACCGATTGGATCTGAGGCGTTAGTCTTTTTGGGGACTTGACTTAGCTTCTTGCTTCTCTCGTGTGGGTTACTCTATTTTTATTTAGGCAACTGTCCCATGTCATAAGCTCATAAAGGGAATTGCGCCGAAACGTCCATTGATGTAGTCTTTCTTGATGCTCCGGTCATTACGCGCTTTTTTCCACCATTCGTCACGGAATTCCACAAAGGGAACACAACTCTTTGGAATCTGTCTTATCTTTCTCGGTAAACACCAGATCTGATCGCGGCGGATATATTGGGAAGTTACCAGCATATCTGTTTCAGTTCACACCAACCGCATTCTATGCAATCATGTATGAGTGTCAAAATAGTTAGCTCATGCCTAAAATTTCATCTATGACTATTTGAGATATATTGGTGTGAACCATCAAGAGGGTGTCTATGTTCTTGGTTATAGAGAATTAAATTAATTTTGTAAACTATCAGACTATGAAATGGTTATCTTTTTGTAAAACTATCGCGGCAACAGTCTTAGTAGTTGCTGCTTTTAGTGCTCCAATGCAGAGTGAGGCATGTACCCGAGCTGTATATATCGGACCGGACGGTATGGTGGTGACGGGACGCACGATGGACTGGAAGGAGGATCCTCAGTCGAATCTCTATCTGTTTCCTCGGGGAATAGAACGTCGCGGAGGGTTGACGGACAATACAATTAAGTGGACATCACGGTATGGAAGTGTGGTTACTGCCGGCTATGACATAGGCGTATGTGATGGGATGAATGAGAAGGGTCTTATGGCGAACTTACTGTTCCTTTCAGAATCAGACTACAAGCGTCATGATGATCCTCGGCCGGTAATGGGGTTGAGCATATGGACTCAGTATGTGCTTGATAATTTTGCCACAGTTGACGAAGTGGTAGCCGAATTAAGCAAGGAATTATTTCGCATAGATAATCCGGATCTCCCGAATGGAGCTAAGTCTACCTTGCATCTCTCTGTCTCAGATGCAACTGGCAACAGCGCCATATTCGAGTATATCAACGGGAATCTTGTCATACATCAAGGTCGCGATTGCCAAGTGATGACCAATTCTCCAACATACGACAAACAATTGACACTCAATGACTATTGGAGGCAGATAGGAGGACTTGTCATGTTGCCCGGTACCAATCGCGCCTCCGACCGTTTTGTGCGGGCATCATTTTATGTTAATGTTCTACCGATGACATCCGACTTTCGCCATGCTGTTGCTGGGATGTTCAGCGTTGTTAGGAATGTATCTGTGCCCTTGGGTATCTCTGTCCCAGACCAGCCGAACATAGCTTCGACACGTTGGCGAACGGTCGCTGACCAGAAAAATCTCAGATACTATTTCGAGTCGACCATAAGCCCAAATATTTTCTGGGTGGATTTGATAAAAGCTGACCTAAGTGTGGGAATGCCAGTCAAAAAACTTACTTTGACAAATGGTGAGATTTATGCCGGTGACACAATAGATAAGTTCAAGAGTTCCAAGCCCATGGATTTTTTATTTGGAATCTAACCGATAATAGATAGCAACAAATAAAGAAGACGGCGTGTCAAAACAGCCTATAGCTTTGTTGGTATCTGTATGACACCCGCTTCTTTTATATGGATATCTTTCAGCTATTGAATAAAATGTCTGATGAGGTCGTATTTTAGTCTTATTTCAGTCCTTAATCCGAAAGGATTAGACATAATAAAACCTCGGACTACCAAGTAGTTCCGAGGTTTATTTTGCCATTCGGCTCAATGAGCTAAAGGTTGTCTCGAATTTTCCGATTTAGTTCGGATGTACATAGTGGAGATGGGGGAACTTGTTCCCAAGCCTCCAAATGCAGTTATTTCAATCAGTTACATTCGCTCATTTTTCTTGTGTAACGAGTATGTAACGAATCTTTTCTTTCTTTTTCCGACAGCTCTCTCGCCGTGGCTGCAACGCTGGCTTGCAAGTGCAAATATACTCAAAATCAAGCATATGCACAAATGCGGAGGTTCGATTTAAGGATTGTTAAGGTCAGTGTTGATGACGATTCTGCCATTGCCTTTCTCATTTCATGACAAGACCTCAGCCACAACTCCGAGAAGATTTTTCATCGAGTCGGCGATTTCATCCGGTCCGGGTATTGTCCGATATGACAATATGGAAAGTTCCGACTTGTATGTGGCTTCTATCTTGTTCCATGTCGAATCAAATTCACTTATCAATGGCGATGAAAGGATGGGTGCATCGCGCCATTTGGGAGGTCGGTCAAATTCCTTCTTGTCATGCTCAATAAGTTCAACGAGGTTTTGCCTGAAATCTCCTGCGACATAATCGCAGCATTCATCATCTCCAAGGAGAAAATGCAAGTCATAGAAATGACGTATCTTCGATATGAGTCCGGCGGTTGAATCTTCCTCAAATGAGAATCTCAACAACGACACCACTTTCTCGCATAGAGTGCGACGCTTGTCAAGGACATTCAGAATAAACGATTGCATGTCAAAACCTGCGATTGCATCGTGGAGTCCGCGTCGCTCCATCATTTCGGTTATGAACGGTTTTATCTCCCTTTTCTCGTATGGGTATGGATTGCCGTATGTGTTGATTTCCACAATGACCTGATTGCTCATTATGTTTGATGAGTCTCTACCTACACGTTTCAGAACTGATCTGTAGGTGTGATATGTCTTTCGGAAGCGATTGTTCTTGACGGTATCCGCCATTTCCAATTCTTCCATTCCTACGGTTGATTCATGCCCTATCCTCGCCACAAGCTTCTTCTGTTGGTTCTGGCTCAGACCTTCACCCAATATGGCAAAGTCAACATCGGAGGAGAATCTGGTTATGAGGCGATATGCCTTGGATAGAGAAGTTCCACCTTTCCAAACCGTCCTTTCGGCCGCAGGGTGTCTTGACAGATTCTGAAGTATCTGGCATATCCAATAATCTTTCTCTACAAATTCCGGAAATATTTCGAGTTCCTGTGCGGTCAATTCTATCGCGTCCTGAAACGACCGCATGTCTTCGTGCAGTTTCATTCAATGTTCCATTTTTCTTTGTTGAGTAATACATGGGTGCTTCCCAATCCAAATTTATATTTTGTTCCGGGATTCAGAGTATCATTTAGGTCCGATGTAATGTCTTCATATCCCAAATTATCAAGAATTGCACCAAGCAGGGCCTTGACACGTGGCGGATACTTAGCTGATAGCCTCAATAGTTTTTTTACGTCATCCTTTTGCAAATTCCCGATTAACGATTTCAACGTCAGGACGGATTGGGCGACATTAGTGTCCGGTATATCCTTAATGAACTTGATTGTATCAAGAATTTGCAAGAAAGGGATATTGTCTTTGGTCACAGCGGCAGGTTGAAAGACAAATCTGATTGAGTACATGCCTCTCTTTGTGGGATTACGTCTTTTGTTGGAAGCTATCATTATTATGCTCGCTACCTGGGTGGTCAGCCCCATGTCGTTCCAGATTGAATATCCTGTAAGATAACCGGTAGTTTTGCCATCCTTATCGTATATAATGTCTTTGACAATCTCCCGAAGGCTGGGCTTAAGCAGACCAAAAGCAGATTTCTGAGGCTTGTAGAATTTGCCCTTGGACAGTTTCTGAACAATTCCCTTGCCGACCATACGCGACAATTTGACCCTGATATTCTCCCACCAGTCGTTGGGTAGTCCAAGGTCATCGATGGAGAAAACCGTCCCATCGGCTATTAAATTAATCCTGTCCTCTATCTTTTGGGCGATAGTCATATCCTATGGTTTTAGAATCCAACGGCAAAGGTAATGAAAATGTTCGGTTTTCTGCACATAAAACCGAACATTTATTTGGATGCGGAGATGTTTCTCATGGTAGATAGCAGTGAGAGGCACCTAAGTAGGCCTGCGATTGGCAAGTCAAATCATTATGAATCACAAGTGACTAACATTCCTTTTTTTGTTTCATTAATCTCAATTTTGTTCGTAGCAGCGTTATAAAAAGTTGGAAATATACCGAATAAATATACTTGCGGTATATTATGGGATGAATATTTCAACCAATGCTTTGTATTAAGGAATTATTCAAAGAGTCTAACATGGGAGGTGGGCGGCAAGAGAGGGAGCGGTCTTCAGTGTTGTCGGCGTGATGCCGTCAAAAGGTGACGGTGGACAAGCCACTGACACCTTTTGACCGCTTCCCGCCTATGGCAACAGCGGAACACCGATAACCGGCAACGCCTCAGATACTGTGATAAAATCCAAATCTTTTTGAGGAAAATTTGACCAATTATGAATCATTTCTCAAAAAGGCTCAATTTACCATCAGATTTGCGGCAATTTTAATTTTCTCAAGGCGTGTATCCGCTCTTGGGGGCGGTTTAGTCCGCCCCCAAGAGCTCAGGCATCCCCTGCCAGAAGAAGAGAGGAATTTTTTTTATCCCAAATACATTTATTTTCTATCCAAAAACTCGGTTATGTGCAAAATTCAGCTTAAATTTGCACATAGTAATGGAGGACGCATTCCTATATGGAATCGCCCATCCCGCGTAGGCCGAGTGTTATCACCGGCCTATTTTCTTATATGTCAGTCTTTGTCTTGTATCCCTCGTATCTGGCGAAGTCCCTGACGCGGTTGGCCGGCACGACATGGACTTCCATCCCAAGTTTGGACAGGTGCATTGCGAGAGCCTCGTAATATACACCCGTAGGCTCCATTACAAAACACAGCGGGTATTCCTTAAGGGATTCTTTACGAGCCCATCTAGCTGGTTGAAACCGCGCCTGTCATTGGTGAACTCAATCGACGGAGTGTTGCAGCCCTCGGCATCGAGCATCGACAGGCAGGCCGTGAACGTCGCCTTGGCGATATCTATTCCCACACTCTGACGGAAATAGGCTGTCGGTTTAAATCGTGGTTGCATGGCAATCTGGTTATAGGTTATACATTCTGACTGTCAATAATCTTCGTCGCCTTCACTCTTGGCAGAACTCAGGCTCGGCAAATCCGGCCTACGATACTTTGTCCAGGCTCTAAAGAATATAAAAATGGCAGCGGCGAAATCTAAATCACGGCATTGCCCGAAAGCATGTCAAGTGGTAGGGGGGCTCGCTGCCAATGGACAATCATTCTAGCAAAACTACAAACAATTATCCACCCGACGGACATCTCTCTTACAAGAAAAAAGCGCCAATCGTTATTGACGCGGCAAAGGTAAGAGAGGTAGGCATCGGGGACGCTACCTTCACCTCTGAGACTTATTGCCGTTCATCCGTGTTCTTTATCGCCGATGCTTAATCCGAAGGGATAAGACACGAAAAAACCTCGGAACTGACTGACAGTCCGAGGTTTGTCTCGAATTTTCCGATTTAGTTCAGAAGTACATAGTGGAGATGGGGGGACTTGAACCCCCGTCCAAACGCGGAACTAATGAGCTTTCTACATGCTTAGTCTTGACTTGGTTTTCGTGACGTCGCAGGCTCTAGACTACCAACGCCGTCCTTATTCGCTAAGATTTCGGAAGCTTCGCGCGACTCTCAGCTTCCTATTCCCGATTTAACTGCACCGCCTTGTCGATTAGTCTCGGGACGAGGACAATCGGGCGATGTCTTGTCTCTGCAACTGTTGCGGAGATTAAGCTGATCTACTATACTTCAATCAAGCAGCAAGAGCGTAGTTGTTTTCGCCATTTAAATTTGCGATGTCTCTGATTATAGAGCGTGGGCATCGTTGCTCTGCATGCTTACACACCACTTCTACGCGCTGTCAAAACCGGTCATCCCCATGTTTTGCCATTACGCTTTGGCGTATATTATTGCAAAGATAACGCTTTTTTTGTGAGTTGCGCTAATTGCAAAAGAATTATTTAAGCATATTTAAGGATTTGTTGGGTGCTTCTTTCCCGTCTGAATGTGGTGAGCGATCCCTATTGCTTTTTTCCACGCTGTGTATTGGCGGATATCTGTTCTGCGAATTTGTTGGGAAAGGACATGGGGACTGCCGGACGGCTAAGTGCGTGTATAATGAAGCCAATGCCCATAAGTATGAACGGGATGGACAGCCATTGTCCCATATTGAGTGTCATGCCGATTTCAAATTCCTCCTGAGGGTTCTTTATGAATTCTATGAGGAACCGGCAAGTGAACAGCACAACTAAAAATACTCCGAAGAGCAGCCCGGGACGTTTTTCAGCGTTCTTCTTCCAATACATCCACATCAGCAGTGCGAACAGTGCGAGATAGCATCCGGCCTCATAAAGTTGGGTAGGATGGGATGGTTGGGAGAAAATCGGTTCCGCGCCGTTTATCCATCCATGTATATTTGTGACGAACCGGAATCCCCAAGGAAGGTCTGTAGGGTGGCCGTATATCTCGTGGTTCATCAGGTTGCCTATTCGTATAAGGGCGCCTACCAGTGCAATTGGTATTACAAGACGGTCGAAAGTCCAGAAAGGACTTTTCTTCGTCACGAATATGGAAAACAGGATTATGGCGATCATTATGCCTATGGTACCACCGTGGCTTGCAAGTCCTCCTTCCCATGTATACAGGATTTCTATCGGATGTTGCGAATAATAATCCCAGGCATAGAAAAAGACATGTCCCAGACGGGCACCGACAATGGTTGCCACTACTACATATACAAGCAAGGAGCCGAGCCATTTTTCCGGGGCGCCTTCGTGGCGAAATATGCGTGCCATGATCAGATAGCCCAGATAGAATCCTATTACGAACATCAGTCCGTACCATCGTATTGTAACGGGACTGTTGATCAATATCGGATTGGCTGTCCATGTAATGAAGTCAAGCATGATGCAGGGGTATTTTTGTTTGTTGCTTATTTTGGGCGGCTTGGGAGTTTTGCGGACTGCGTTGCATAAATAAATCGTAACCCCGAAATGTTCCGGAGTACGATTTATTTAATTGGTTGCAATTGTATCGTGTATCGTCAAATCCTTAGCATTCTTTCCCGTTGACGATGGACTCGGTGTCTCGGGCTATCATCAGTTCCTCATCAGTAGGTACCACTACAACCTTTACTTTTGAGTGGTGGGATGATATCACGGTTTCAGTGCCTCGTGTGGCCGCATTCACGTCCTTGTCCAGTTCCACTCCCATGAATTCCAGGGGGGCGCAGACATTGGCGCGCAGACCGGCTTGGTTCTCGCCTACGCCACCGGTGAAGACGATTATGTCGGCTCCTCCCATTTCGGCGGCATACGCCCCTATGTATTTTGTGATCCTCTGTTCATACATGGCGAGTGCCAGCGCTGCTTGCTGATTTCCTGCATTTACGGCAGATTCAATTTCGCGCATGTCTGACGAGAGACAGCTTACGCCGAGCACGCCGCTCTCTTTGTTGATGATCTTTTGCAAGTCCTCTACGGATAAGTTGTGCTTTTTCATGATATAGGCAATAGCTCCAGGGTCGACATCCCCTACGCGGGTGCCCATCATAAGGCCTTCCGTTGGGGTAAGTCCCATTGACGTATCCACGCTTTTCCCATACATCACTGCGGTTATCGAGCCCCCATTGCCGATGTGGCATGTTATGATCTTCTGGGTTGCTATGTCAACTCCCAGTATTTCGCATACCCGTGCTGACACATATCGGTGGCTCGTGCCATGGAATCCATATCGCCTTACACCGTCTTCCTCATAAAAACGGTAGGGGAGTGGATACATGTATGATTTCGGGGGCATAGTCTGGTGGAAAGCGGTATCGAACACTCCTACCTGGCTGATACCCGGCAGGATCTCCTCCACGGCTTCTATGCCGGTTACGTTGGCTGGGTTGTGTAGCGGTGCAAGGTCGTAGCAGTCCTTTATCTGCTGTAGCACTTCGTTTGTCAACAATACGCTTTTGCTGAATTTTTCCGCTCCGTGGACTACGCGGTGTCCCACCGCGTCAATTTCGTCATACGATTTGATGCAACCGAGTTCGGGATCGGTAAGTATGTCAAGTACGGCTTTTACGGCCCCCTTGTGGTCAATGAGACCAAGCTCCTTTATCGCCTTGCTGCCGTCTGAGAGCTTGTATTTGAGGAATCCGTCATGCAGACCGATCTTTTCAACTCCACCTTCCGCCATTACGCGGTCATCTGAGGTATCAATGAGTTTGTATTTTACGGAACTGCTACCGCAGTTTAATACGAGAATTTTCATTGTTTATGTAATTTGGACGTAGGAACTTAGATTTTATCGTGGATGGCCTGGTTGGCGGTCATGATTATTGTCTTGTAGATGTCATCTGCCACGCATCCTCTTGAGAGGTCGCTTACAGGTGCGGCGAGGCCTTGGAGAAGCGGTCCTACGGCTTCGGCTCCCGATATGCGTTGCACCAGTTTGTATGCTATGTTGCCGACTTCCAGTGATGGGAATACAAGCACATTGGCATGTCCGGCAATGTCGCTCTGGGGAGCCTTGAGTGCGGCTACGACCGGAACTATGGCTGCATCCGTCTGAAGCTCTCCGTCCAATTTGAGTTCGGGAGCCATCTCGTGTGCCAGCCGTGTGGCTTCGATTACTTTGTCCACCCGTTCATGTTTGGCGCTGCCCTTGGTGGAGAAAGACAGTATGGCGACTTTGGGATCAATACCGGCTACCTCGCTTGCCGTGCGGGCCGAGCATACGGCAATCTGTGCAAGTTGCCTTGCGTCAGGATCAGGTACCACGGCGCAATCCGCGAATATCATTAACCCGTCGGTGCCGTAAGGGCTGTTTTCCGGTAGGAGCATGATGAAGGCGCCGGAAACGGTGTCAATCCCCGGTGCGGTCTTTATGACTTGAAATGCGGCACGAAGTACGTCGCCTGTGGTGTGTATCGCTCCGGAGACAAGGCCGTCGGCATCTCCGGCTTTTACCATCAAGGAACCGAAATATAGCTCATTGGCAGTGAACTTGCGAGCATCTTCCATGCTTATCCCTTTCTTTTTTCTTAGCTCGAAGAACAGTGGGGCGTAATGATCTATGTTCTTTTCGTCTGAGGGGTCGACTACGGTTGCTTTTGATATATGTTGCAGCCCAAGTTCCTTTGCTTTGGCTTCCACTTCGGCTGGATTGCCAAGCAGAATTATGTCAGCCAATTCGTCGGCAATGATTCTGTCGGCGGCAGTGAGGTTGCGGTCTTCGGTACCTTCCGGTAGTACGATGCGTCGGCGGTTTGCTTTCGCACGAAGTGTCAGTCGTTCAAAAAGTTTCATTTCAATCCGGTTGTTTGTCGGTTTGTCTTTGGTGATCGATGTTGTGGCATTGTCCTGCTGTTGTATGCATGTGTGGCAGGGGGAAATGCAGACCCCGGAGGGAGAAGTTCGTGATGCAAAATTAACAAAAAAGCAAGAGAATGGCTAACATTTCATTTAAAAATCAGCGTGTGGATGTCTTGGAAAGGCCATAGATGAGCCATAGGCGACCAACTTGCTGAAAATGCGGATTTAGTTGCGAAAAAAGCGTTAACTTTGTAGAAAAATTGAATATATGCATACTGACGATCCAGCTGATTCCCCTGTGTCTGTGGAACTTCTCGCACCGGCACGTAATGCGGCAATAGCATTCGCGGCAATAAATCATGGCGCTGATGCGGTTTATATGGGGGCTTCCGGACATGGTGCCCGTAAGCAGGCTGCCAATTCCATTGAGGATGTGAGGTATGTCGTTGAATATGCCCACAGGTTCGGCGTAAAGGTTTATGTGACTGTCAATACCATAGTTTACGAGGATGAGATAAAGCAAGTTGAATTTCTTATCCGTGAATTGTGGCGCATAGGAGTGGATGCAATCATCGTTCAGGACATGGGGATATTGCGTATGGATATCCCTCCCATCCCTTTGCATGCCTCAACTCAATGCGACATACGCACCCCTGAGAAAGCACGTTTTCTGGAAAATGCCGGTTTTTCCCAACTGGTTCTCCCCAGGGAATTGTCCCTGGACGAGATACGCCTTTTCAGGAAAGCGACTACCGTTCCGTTGGAAGCGTTCGTGCATGGCGCGTTATGTGTGAGCTACAGCGGTGATTGCCAGGCCAGCTTCGCATTGACAGCGAGAAGCGCCAACCGTGGGGAGTGTGCCCAGATATGCCGATATAAGTATGACCTTGAAAATGAGAAAGGTGAAAAAATAATTCGCGACAAGTTCCTGCTCTCGTTGAAGGATCTGAATCGAATTGGCAATCTATCCGAAATGCTTGATGCCGGGATCACTTCGTTTAAGATTGAAGGCCGTCTTAAGGATGAGGGATATGTGAAAAATGTTGTTGCGGCCTATAGCAATGCTCTTGACATGGCGATCAAGGCCTCAGGTGGTCGTTTCATGCGCGCTTCCAAAGGCCGCTCGCGACCGGCTTTCGTTCCGGATGTAAATAAGAGTTTTAACCGTGGGTTCACTTCCTATTTCCTGCATTTGCCTTTGCCAGAGAGTGCTTCGCTGGCCTCTGCAGACACTCCCAAATGGGTGGGAGAGGAAGTCGGCACTGTTGTCGGACAAACAACGGCTCGCAGACTTAAGGTAAGATTGCGGATGCCGTTGAATAACGGAGACGGCATCGGTTGTTTCAATCGTATTGGAGAATATAAGGGTTGCCGGGTCAACCGCGTGGATGGTGACGAGTTATATGTGGCATCCGATTTCTTGGTTCCTCCCGGGACGAAGATTTACAGGAATTCAGATCGCAATTGGGATAAAGCCCTGGAGAAGTCCGACGGTAATCGAAAGATACCTGTAAGCATGCTTTTGCGAGGCAATGGCAGTCGGATCATTCTTGAAATCACAGACGAGGATGGAGTGTCGGTAGTGGAGGCATGTGACTATGAGGAGCAACCGGCGAAAACACCGCAGGAAGATGCACGTAGGCGCGTTCTGTCAAAACTCGGAGATACGGATTTCGAACTTGTGGAATTGTGTGATCTTCTCAGGGACAGGTTTGTGCCATCCTCCATGTTGGCATCTCTCAGGCGAAGTGCGATTGAAGCCCTTGGGCACGTATATGCCGCAAGGTATCCTACGGAATTCAGGCGTTTATCCTCCGGTTCTGGCGAGATTGGCTTTTACAAGAAGGGATTGTCGCGCCACGACAATATATCCAATTCGCTCGCACGTGGATTTTATGCGGCGCTTCCCAATGTTAACGTCCCTTTGCCGGATGCGATTGAGGTTTCTCCAAAATCTTTGAGGACAGATGCCAGGGTCATGCAGACACGTTATTGTATAAGACGCGAGCTTGGGGCATGCCTGAAGACTAAAGCAGCCGGCAATTTGCCTAAGGTACTTTACCTTGCGTCGGGTGCGGCTCGATTCCGGTTGGAATTCGATTGTAGTGTATGTTGTATGAACGTCTATCTTTGTAATTCATAGAACCATATCATGGCGTTTACGTATTCCGGAATTCTCCGAACCTGACATTCAGGTTGGCTTTGCGGGCCTGTGAATGTTGGTGTTCACGTGGTATGTTGTATATGCGGCCGTCCTTTTTTAGATATGACCCTGTCTGATGAAATGTAAACGAAATATTATGCTCTGTGCATTGGCTCTGTAGCTCCTTTACCCAGTCGAAGTCAAGTGGTCTGGCATATTTGCCCGATTCGCCTCCCACGGATACTTCCTTTATCAATGAGGGGATGAGATACGGAGTCAGATCCATGCGTTCGATCATTGGAGCCACTATTATGAGCCGGTGCCTTATTGGGAGGTTAAGGAAAATAGGGAGCCGATAATCTGCCATTTTTTGATTTTCCGCCGTGCATCCGATGACTACGTTGTCATAGCCTTCTCCCCAATCTGCGGGCAAGCATTTTGCCAGCCGGTTGATCCGCTTTGTAAAAAACAGGAAAGCGCAATCCTTTCTTTGGCGGATGATTTCCCAGATTTCATCTCTCCATTGGTCAGCCTCTTCAATGAGCAGGTCGGAAGTGAAACACAGACCGAACATGGTGCCCGATTCATACTTCTGATTTTTCTTGCGATCCTTTCTAAGGGGCAGATTGAATGCAGCCGTTTTTCTCACCTCGTTTGAGGGAGTTGCAGTCCCGAAAGCGGCATCCTCTCGGTATACGTAGCAGTGTCTGCATCCTTCGCTTATCTTATGACAACCATGCCACGGATTCCACATTATCATCTCTATCCTCTCCGGCCTCATTTCGGATGCATCGGTCGCTGAAGTTGGTTGGTTATTGGTCATTCTCTTCCGGATGTTGATTGCTGCTTTCGATTCTTTCCCTTTTGAAATCTTTCCATTGGTTGTTCCAAGCTCTGCGTGCCTTGATGCTGCTGATTCCGGTTATTGTCTTGAAAAGTTGCAATACGCGTTGTCCGAGGTTCTGTTTGACTACTCCTCTTCCGACCAATCTGCGGTCCGGGACAATTGTCGATCTGACTTTGGCACGGTCTACAGAATTTACGCGACTTACAAGTTGTTGTATTGAAGGCTGCAACTCAGGCGCTTCCGACGGCTCGTATATTTCAATATCGGCTGTTTTGATTTGTAGACGTTCCCACTTTTTGGCCTCTTTGTTCGTAATGTATTCCTTGTCAATCACATATATTTCCGCATAGGTACTTACAAAAAATGGGTCGTTTACCCTATGGAACATGAACATGTCATGTCCGCGCCCTTTGGACTCTATATTGTACGAATAACCTGTCAAATCCATCGGGGAAATAGAGGCCCCTGCGAGATTGTCATAATTGAATCTGATCTTGAAGCAATCGAAATCAAGGTGATGCCGGAAAAAAGCAGAAAGATTCGGTACCCACTTCCTGCTTGTCGTGTCTGCCAATACATTGACGTCTACGGCCATTTTCCCATTGTTTCTTATCCAAATTTCCGTAGGGCTGTATTTGCCTTGGATTGTGTCCACTCCATGTTCTACGTTTATGAGGCATTGAGGGACTTCAGGCATCGGTGCAATTCCGATCCAGTCCGACCACGAGAAATGGTGGTTGCATTTGTCGCTGACACTGTCCAGCCCATGCGAGTTGGTGAAATGATAATAAGAATTGCTTTTCAGGACTCTTGGGGAAGACCAGCCATTGAACCGTGTATTTTTCTCAGCTGGCAGCATATAGTCCACCATCTTTTCCCGAAAGAGGAAGATTGTATCTGCATAAGTGGTCAGCATGGAGTATTCACGCATATATGCAAGCATATGTATGATTTTATGTTGTCGTGATTTCACAACGATTTCCGGCAGTTCTGTCTGGTTTTCCTGGAGAAATATCGTGTCCGGAGGTGGCATAGTTACGGTTTTCTCCTTGAATCCCAGATAACGGACTGTAATTGGATAGCTTGTGGTGGAAATATATGGTGTTCTCCCTTTTGGATTGCAGATGCCGACAATCTGTCCCTTATGGTCGAATATGGATGCGCTTGGCAAAGGGGTACGTGTAGTTGAATCCGCTACGACAATACTATGGTTTTGTCCGGTCATGCTGAATATTAGCACGACAAGCGCATATATCGTCATGGCAGTCCGTGGCATAGGTCTCATTCTTGTCAGATCTATCTGGTCGCAAAGTTGACAATTATTTGGTTAATATCCCATTCCCTGACATTTAAAAAGAAATAATAATCAAAAACGCATTTAACAGATGAAACATTCCATAGATAATTTTATAGATGTGTATTGCGTAGCATCTGTGTAGCGCGACTATGTCATTTCGGGGCATTTTGGCGGCATTTCCGGGCAAATACCCTAAAATAAGAATCCCTGTAAGTGAGCTGCTTACAGGGATTTGAAAGATGCTTTGGCGGAGAGGACGAGATTCTTGCTGCGCAAGCGCTTCGCGATAACGAACTCTACTCGTTCGAATCTCGCCCCCCTTAAGCAAAAAAGCCAAGCTATTGCTTGACTTTTTGCTTGGCGGAGAGGACGAGATTCGAACTCGTGGTAGGATTGCTCCTACGTCAGTTTAGCAAACTGGTGGTTTCAGCCACTCACCCACCTCTCCATAGATTAAAATAGTGGGATTACAACTTCTTTGTATAGGTCGTTGAATCTTATAAGCTCTTCCTCAGAAAAGCGATGCAAAGTTAATACTTGTTTTTTGATTATGCAAGGATGTCACACCTTTTTTCATGAATATTTTGTCATATATTCCCATTCTCATATTTCAGGATGCCATAATGTGCAGCAGAACGTCATAATATGCAATCAATTGCATATTATGACGTTCTGGTTGGTTATGTTTGTGATCTTTTTACGCTTGCGGCGATGTTTGATATTGAATCATATTGAGTTGATCTTGTTGATCACTCGGTCAGCATGGCTGCTTATTGCTTCAGGAGATGGGCGCATCATTCCATAGGAGCATACATATCCGTCCCACACAAGGTCGCAGTACTTTGCTGTCGCAGAGAGTGGAGGCATAAGTTCCTCCATGGTGCAGCCTTCTATTCCGGTGTGGCTGTAAGCCGTTTCCGGTGCTCCTGCTGTGAATGAGGCGATCAGATGTTTCCCTTTTAATTTGTCACCACTTGCACCGTAGGCAAATCCATAGGTAAGTACTTCCTCGAAATACTTATGCATTATGGATGGAGCACCAAACCACATGATTGGAAACTGGAGGACAATTGTGTCCGCGGCAAGCAGTTTACGCTGTTCTTCCGGAACATTCAGCTTGCAATCCGGATATAATTCCTTGAGGTTGCTGATGGTGATGTTTGGGAAACCCTTCTTGAGGGCGTCCAAAATCCCTTTGTTGGCTACGGATCTATCCCAGTAAGGATGTCCTATTATGACAAGAACATTTTTCATTGTATCCATCGTCATTTTTTTGTTGTCGGGCATTTCTCTTTCGTCGTGCAACAAGATTTTGTTTTGTCGCACACACTGTCACGGGTTTCGCCCTTGACGAATTCGCTGACCTTACGTCCGCCACGTTTCGCCTCCTCCTTAAGGTTCCTGCTCTCTTCCCCGACTTTTTTTCCGACTTTCTTGGCCGCATTCCCAACTTTCTGGCTTCCTTTGTTGAATTCTTCCTTTGTGGCTTTTACAGCTTTTTTAGTTCCGTCTGTTACTTTGTCCGCAACCTTTTCGGTGGCTTCCTTTACGTCTGATACCACGTTGTTGTCTGCGTATGCGCTTGCTCCTGCAAGTGCTATCATGGCGATCGCCATGTTTAGGATTCTCTTTTTCATCGTATGTTTGTTTTATTGTTTTTATATTTCCGACAAACTTTATTTAAAACGGTTGTCTGAATATAAGACAATGAAACCATCCCATATGTTTGTTTCAAATGGGACGGTTATAACATTGATTAACCAAATAGGGGAGTATCCCGTACTTGTCACAGAAGTTTTAACGTGCTAAGTTAAGATTGAGCGACAAACCATAGGAAGTGTTTGTGGTCGGATATGCTGACGAACTTACCAAAGGTGTGTTGACCTGATGGTCGAAGTAGGCGGCGAGTGTCAGGCGCCTGCTCATTATGTAACTTGCGTTGAAGTTGATGTTGAGCGTACGCGTGCCTGAAGTCGCCTGGGTATAGTTGCTTTCGATGCGACGAATCAGTGCCTGGGTGTTCTGCAATGAAAAATCGGCATTGATGGTCAGATCGTTGCTGACGCCTTGCTGCGATCTCTTCAATTTGAGCACGCTGTTGAAATTCACTATCTTGTATCCAAGCCCCAAGGTTAGGCCGCGTGTGGTAGCCTCGACAATCTGACCGGCGGCAGAGTTCAATGTCAGGGTGCGTTGGTCGCGCCATTCGGCATTGAGCTGGAGTTCGTTTTTCAGTGTGGCGCTTACGCCTGCAAGTGGAGCAAAGCGCTCTGTAATGCTTACCGTAGAGATATTGTAGGGCGACGACGGAATTGGTGCACCGGTAAGCTCGTCAAGTGTGAAACCAATGTTGTCTCCGGCGCTGAGCCAGTTGAGGTAGGAAGAATAGCTCCCCACCGAGTATGTGCATTGGTATGCGTGGTTCAATGTGAAGCTCTTGAATATGTTTTTCAGATTGCCGAGATTCACAAGGCCGTCGTAGGACACGCGCCAGTTCGGCAACACATTCGCAAATGACGGGAATGGTGTAAGATACTGCTTTTCCGGAGACGTGCCGGTATACGCGGCGATGAAAGCCGGTATAAGTACATCGCTTGACGTCTCGCTTACGGTTCCTATCTCGGTGCTGAATGGTTGGCCGGCATGCGGGCTGTTAGCCATGAAGCCGCCGGTAGGATAACGGGATCCGGCATATTGTGCCTCAACTCTGCTGCGCATTACCGGAATGTAATCCAGGAAATTCTGGAAGTGCTTGCTGAAGTAACCGTTTTCGGCATTTGATGAGCCGAAGGATGTGGCCAAGGCGACATGTGTCTTGGTATATGAACCTGAACGGGTCACCGGCATGTCAGCGTACATGAACTGGATCTGGTTTGTGCGGTTGTCGGTACGGTTCATCGTCAGGTTTATCTTGAGTCCTTTCAGAGGCTCTAGTTGCAGTTCCATGTTTAGTTCCTCACCGATCGACCACATCGCAGGTGATGTCTGTCCGTCGTCGGTTATGAGCCACCCGCGCTCTTTTGCCTTGTAGATATAATCCTCTCCGGCAAAGCCGAAAGCGAAGTCCAGTCCCGGAGACATGGGGCCGTATCCGGTTTCCTGGCCGAATATGTTGCCGATGTTGTTGCGGAAAAGGGGTATGCTCAATGTTTTAGTGCGCTTCCAGCGCATGGAGGCGTTCTTGGGGCTCATTACAAATCGCAAAGCATATTCTCCCACTTCACGCCATACCGACTTTTCCTCCTTGAGGATTTCCAATATTGTGAACTTGACGTTCTTGTCGGACGGGGTCAGGATTTCCACGTTGTTAGCGTCGATCACTTTGTGTTTGAATACAAACGGCTCTTCCGTGTCGGCGATCACGGCTGTTACCTTTATCTTTTTGTTCCTGAGATTATGTTTTATGACAAAAGTGGTGTCCGGCTTCAGCTGATAGGTACGTTCGAATTTTTTTGGCTTCTTTTCGGCGGTTGATCCTCTACGCGTGTTTGCAAAACGTTTGTTCACATCCTTTACGAACGGGATCTTATTATAAAGTCCGTCGAAGTTGAAACGTCCGTCGACGCTGAGGGAGGACTGGTTGGCGATGGTGTTGCCAAGCGACACGCCGTCGATCTCCGCACCGCGATCCCAGCGATACGTTGCATTATAGGAGGCGGATGCCGTAAGGAAATCCAGTACGGGCACCCTGTTGAACGGGGCGCGGTATGATCCTACGAACGATTGGTTATAGCTCCATGGAGTTCCCATTGAAAGTATGGACTGCCATACGGTGTCTTTCCACTCCTTGTAACGGTCTGGGAACAGTTTGCGGTTGACAGCTCCTACGGTTTCTTCTATTCGCGCGGAAGTGTTGGAATTGAAGCTGAGGTTAAGCGATTTCAATATGTTCCATGTCAGCTGGAACTGACGATCCCAGAGGAAGTTCTTGCTCACTGACACCGGAAGTTGGAACATTACGTCGGTTTCCGAGCGTGTCTGCTGCTCGTAATAGTAGCGCGACATGTTGGTCAGGAACGAGATGCTGTTGGGAAGATAGTTGATCTCCCATTCCTTTAGGAATTTCAGATTCTTGTTCTTGGAATTTATCCACCCGAACGGTCTCAGTCCCTTTATCATCGGGGAATATTGATAGGCGAACGATCCGCGATAGTCGTTGGTGTTCTCATACTCCGTGGTCGGATTCGTCTTGGCCTGCTTGTTGAAAGAGAAATTGAAAGTGAAGTTTGACGGATCCCAAGGCATTGGTTTCTCGCTTGTCACGTCGAATTTCAATCCTGAGATTGAAAAACTCTCTACCGAATTCTGTTCTACGGCATATGCGTTTATCGAATCCCGCTCATGGTCGTTGGCGGCATCGTCAAGTGCATCCTTGAGCAATACGTCCTGATCAAGAGGATTGTATTTTGGGGTGGTTTTCTCCTTTGAATAAGAATAATAGATAGGGGCACGCAGTTTTACCTTTTCGGGCAGGAAACGACCTGCATCGCCCTGAACGGCGATGTTGTACTGCGTATAATTGTCTATGCGTCGCGAGTTAAGGCTCTGATCCACGTTGCCGAATCCTGCCGTCTCCATATGTGTGGAGAAGTTTACTGAGGCAAGGTCGGACAATCCCAGGTTTACGTTGGCTTTGGCAGCCCATCCACCTTCCTCATCGAAGTCGGTTACCTTCAGCTCATTGACCCATACGATACCGTCCTTGGTCGAATTGGAGTTGTTGCGCACCCCGACAAGCATCACACGCACGTCGCTTAGCGAGGGATTGCCCATGACGGCGATGCGATTCCGTTCATTGTCCGGATCCCTCCCGGTGAACAGTGTGGCAAATCCCACATTGCTCCCTTCCTCGCTCTTCGCGCGGTTGCGTGCTTTCTTGAGGTCTACTAGGTTCTGCAGCTTTATGTCCATGAAGTTGTCATACGGCCATACGGTAGAACGGTCGGCCTCCACCCAGTTATTGTAGGTGCCATGTGGAGTGAGCTGCAACGGTATTTCGTATTCATAGAAGTTGCTTTTCACGTCGGTTCCGAGACGTATGAACATGGAGAGCTCTCCTGAGCGAAGATTGGTCACGTCGTCTATAAGATTTTCGGCATGCACCCACATCTGCAGACGTTTGTAGTTGCGCAGGTCCTGCTGTGTGTCGCGATAGATGCCGCGTGCGTCGCCGGCTTTCAGGTCGGTTACTTTGAGCGAGAGGGACTGCTCGTTAAGCTGGGTGATCTGGGACTGTCCGGGATCTACGATGCGGGTTACTCCGGGGGGCAACACATAATTCACCGGTTCACGGTCTGCATTCTCCTCGATGTTCACAACAGACACATCAAGTTCCCCTTCGGCAGGAGCGTCGCCACGGGTGTTGAGGTTGAAGTCATAAGTGCGCCATTCGCCACGCACCAGTTCCAACGTTGCGAAACGGAGGTGTGTGGTCTTTTTGAAACCGGTCATGAATATGCGCGCGAAGCGTATGGTGGAGAAGTCGTTTATGGAGCCGACGATCTTCTCGTAGGCGCTAAGGGGTATCTTGAATTGATACCATTCGGCATCCTGGTATTGTCCGTCGCGGCATAGCACATGGGCGACCTGTTTGTCGGTTATGAAATTCTTGCCAACCTGAAGGTCCTCGGGACGGATGGATACGCGGTATTGGAAGTATCGTTCATATTCGTTGAGCGTGTTGTCCTGGTTGATGTCCTCCACGTCGGGCACGCTTCGTGAGCTTTGATATAGCGGATCCGACGCTTCCTCCGGTGAAAGTGAGTTTCCCTCCACGCCGTTGTATCTTTTGTATCTTTCGAGTATGCTGAGGCGCATGTCATCATAGTCATATCCTCGGAAGAAGTGGTAATTGTCTCCTGCCGGATCGTTCAAGGGAGAGAATATGTCGTTCTGCATGCGTTCAATCGTGGCCGCCGGCAGACGTGAACGCAGACGGTCAAGATAGTTGCTGTATGTTTCGAAAGTGAATTCGTCATCGTTGCGTAGACCGTCAAGACCCACGTCCTGAACGGCGCGTGATCCTGTGGTATTGTCGAATGAGTAGGTGAGTGAGGCTTGCGAGCTTACACGTCCCCACACGGTATTTTCCATGTAACGGTCGTCTCCGTCGTATGGCACGCCGTTCTCATAGCTTTTTAGACCGTCCTTGAGTATGTCCTCCGATATTTCGCCGAAGTTGAAATAGAGGTCGCCTCCCTCATAGTTGGGGTTGTCAGGGTCAAGGAACGGATTCAGCATCCAGAACTGCACGTATTCGATATTTGACTGTTCGAAGTTGGTGTTTTCCATCTTTCGCATGATGCCGCCCCATCGTTTCTCCGGATTCAGGAGCCGTCCTTCATCGTCTATGTCGGTGGCGTCAAGGTTGTATGGGCCTCTTTCGTCGGGATAAAATGACAGGTTCAGTGTCTGGATCGTATTTGATTCTCCATACGTAAGTTCGCGTCCCGGGAATATTTCCTGAGAGGTAACTTCACGCACGTATGGATTTGATTGCTGCTTAAGGTCGTTCTTTATATAGCCGGGAGCCAGGGATGAGTTTTTGTCAGTGAACATCCTGTCTATATAATACCAGTTCAATAACGCTCGGTTTTTGCCGTAGTCTATGTTGTTGGAGAGTGCGGCCTCGGGGAACATCGGATTCTTACCCGAATCGTAGGGGGTAGAAGCCAGGAACCATGAGTAAGGGGAGCGCAGGTCTACACCCGTTTGGGCAGACTCGAAGTCGTCTATGTAGGAACTTCCTTTTGAGGAACCAGACTTCTGTTTGTGTGGAACTAGCTGCGCGTACTCTGCGGTAAGATTTAGTGTGGATGGAGCTGTGGCGTTTACCGTAGGAATTTTGTTCAGCAGGTTGGTCAGCCACATGAATTTTGTATTATATGCCAGGTTGAATCCGAAGATAGAGTTGTTTATCACCTCGTCGCCTATGTTCACCTTCTCTGTCAATGCCTTCTCGGAAAAATGCATAAGCGTGGTGCCTATGTTGAAATTCTTGTTGATGGCATACTGCAGGTCAAGGCCGAGAAGGGTTTTGCGTTGGGTAGAGAACATACTCTGGTTCTCGAGGGTCACACTGATGCTCTGGCCGGAGTCGATTATACTCTGATTGGTGATGGTCACTATGCCCATGGAATAGTCCACGGTATAATCCGAGTTCTCCACCAGCTGCACTCCACCGGCCATCACTATTACAGATCCTCTGGGCACGTTCATGGCATTGAGTCTTATTTGCGAACCTGAGGATGCCTGATATGAACCTGACAAAATGAATTTGTTCTTGTCCGCGAACTGTCTGGCTACCACGAGGGTGGAGTCATACAGTTCCTTGTAGACATATTTGGATGCCAGTTCCGGATTCCCTATCTTGTTTTCAAGGTATGCGCCGAACGGTTCCGCGACTGGGAATATGATCTTGCCGGTTGCGGATATGATCGTGTATCCCTCCACGAAGTCAAAGAATCCGTCGGGGTTGGACTGCTCGTTGCTGTCAAGACGGTCAAGGTTCAATACCTGAAGCAGCGATTGGTTGTTTATTCCGGGGACGGGCAGGTAGTTTATCTGTGTACCGGTGGTGTCGCTGAGGTACTTGATGTTCAGACGGAAGTTGTTCTTCTGCACCTGGTATGCCCCGAGCGAATACACGTTTTTCATCATAAGCCGCCACATCGGCATTTTGGGATCGGCAGTGGTGCTTTTGAGCATCTTGACGTACAAGGACTGCGTGGTGGTGGTAATGTCGGATGAAAACTCACCTACCTGATATACCTGCCCGTTGTAGGTATACTGGAATGCGACACCGAGCACTTCGTCAGCGTTGATCTGACTTTTGATTGAAATGTATCCGAGGGTTGAGTTGAGAGTGTACTCGCTTGGTGTGAGCAAGCGTGCGCTTTCTATTTTCTCGTAATCGCGCCCTCCCTCTATGCCGTATTGGTTCAGTGGTTCCAGGGCTTGGGTTACCTGATTGATGTTCCTTGCTTCGGGATATTGCTCCTTGATCACCTGCAACAGATTGTTGGAGGAATTGGAGGGAACCGGTATGGAGGGATTGGGGATCCAGTAATCGTTTGCCAGTCTGTTGGACTCTCCGAGATCTGTGAAAGCCACGACGTTGCGCGCCTGGTCATATCGGCCGCTCTTGTTGGTGACCCATATTTCCACACGTGTGATGTTTATGCCGGAGGTTACGAACGGCACCTTCGATGCAAACCTGTCATAGTTTTCATAGAAGTATTGCGACAGGAAGAAGTGCCGGTTCTGGTCGTATTGATCTACGTTGACGCTGAAATCAGTCGTCTGTGCGCCACCCTTGGTGTTTATCGACTTGGATTCGGAATTTTGCTGTGATACCAGTGCGGTTGCCGTGAGTTTCCCGAACTGCAACTGCGTTTTGAGACCGAACAGAGCCGTTGAGCCGCGTATGAGCGACGATCCTGTGGTCATTGAGACATTTCCCGCTTCGATAGTCTTTACGATGTCGTCTTCTTTCCCCTCATAACCGAGTTTTATGTTCTTGGAGTCAAAGTCGAATGTCGCGTCTGTATTATAGGTCATATTGAAATTCAGGCGATCACCTACGGATGCTCCAATGGTGGCCTGGATTTTCTGTTCGAAGTCAAAGTAAGTCTTACGTCGTGAGTTGAGTGCCAATGACGGGTTGTCTATCTTGTTTGATTTTACACCCATTTTGATCTGTACTGATCCCTGGGTCTTAAGCGAAACTCCACCGGGCCCGAATATCTTTTCAAGCGGGCCATAGGCGAAATTCATGTCAAAGATATTGAACGGCTGTTTTTCCTTATCTTCCACCAGCGACTGGTTGCGGTTCTGGTAATATTCCTGAAGGGAACGGCGAAGCTCCCAGTTGGAATATTGTTTTTCAGTAAGCAGGAACGGGGTGGTGATGTCTATGTCACCCAGTTTGGTGCGCACTACGTAATAGCCCGTAGTGGGATCGAATTCCGCTACTGTCCGTATGTTGGACGGCGTGGCAAGGTCGGCGGCAAACTGGTCTTCCATCAGATTTTCGTAATTCGACGGCACGGTCTGTTGCACCGGGAAAGGCATCATTATGGAGTCTGCTGGATTTGCAGGTGGAGGCACCGTCGGATAAAAAGGAGGTGGAGGTGAAAGCGTACTGCCTGAGGTCGTGGATGCAATCTGGGCATAGGCATATACGGAAGATGCTATCAGTATTATTGCAATTACTGATAGCGCCAAGAGCCTTGATATATGTAGTTTATGACGTAAGCTACTGTGTTTCATCATTCAACGCTGCACCGGGGGCGAAGTGACGGTCGGCGGTTCATAGCATGGCGAGTGCCTTTTTTATGGCTTGTTCCACCCTTAGGCTCGGATCCTCCTTGAAGAGCCGGGTAAGCACTTTTGTGGTCTGCGGCTTGGGGAAGCCCAGCATCATAAGGGCTGCCATGGCTTCGTCATATGCCTCGCTTTGTGGTGCGGCTTGAATTAATAACGTATCTCCCGACGGTTTTATTTTATCCTTCAGGTCTACAATTATGCGTTCGGCGGTTTTGGCGCCCACACCTTTTACGCTTTTAAGTCGCCTTACGTCGCTTCCTGTTATGGCCTGTTCAAGTTCAGCGGTTGGAATGGATGAGAGTATCACCCGGGCGGTATTGGCACCCACGCCGCTTACGCCGATGAGTTCACGGAACAGCGTGCGTTCACCAAGGTCGCTGAAGCCGTAGAGCGCGTATGAGTCTTCCCTTATTACTTCGTGTACATAAAGTTTGGCCTCTCCGGCATGCTCCAATGCGCTATATGTGGTAAGTGAGATGTTGATTTCATACCCTATCCCATGGTTGTCTATGACCACGTAGGTGGGGGTGAGTTCGGCGATTTTGCCTTGAATATAAGTGACCAATGGAAATGTATTTTAGAATTTGTTTGGAGAATCAGTCTTCCGAATAGTGTCGGAGAACGCGGCGGTAGGAGTTGAAGATCTTTGATTTGGATACGAACCCCACGTATTTGTCACCGTCGACTACCGGAAGGTTCCATGCTCCTGTGTCATCGAAGGTCTTCATCACCCTGTCCATGGAATCGCCGAGATTTACCTTGGCAGGGGGCACGGACATGAAGCGGCTTACATGCATGCGCTTGTACAGGTCTGGCCGGAACATGATGTTGCGTATGTCGTCAAGTTGCACAACTCCTATTAGACGCTGGTTGCCGTCTACTACCGGAAACAGATTGCGGCTGGAGCGGGCTATCGTGTCCACCATCTGTTTGAGGTTCATCTCCGGGGCTACGCAGAGGAAATCGGTTTCTATTACGGAATTCATCTTGAGCAATGTGAGCACGGCCTTGTCCTTATGATGGGTCAGCAGCTCTCCTCTGCGTGCCAGACGCATCGTGTAGATGCTGTAAGGTTCGAATATCTTTATCGTGCCGTAGCTTAGGGTACTTACGATCAGCAAGGGGAGAAACAGCTCGTAACCTCCTGTCATCTCGGCTGTCAGGAAGATCCCCATAAGCGGCGCGTGCATCACGCCTGACATTACACCGGCCATTCCCATAAGTGCGAAATTCTTTACGGACAGGTCAAGGTCGAAGCCGAGGTTGTTTAGGAGGTAGGCAAAGAAAAATCCTGTCATGCAACCTACGTAGAGCGACGGTGCGAAGGTACCTCCGACTCCTCCCGCTCCATTGGTGGCGGAAGTGGCAAACGCCTTGGTCAGTATGATCAGGCCGATGTACAGCACTATGAACATCACATCGTTGCGGTCGTTGTAGAAAATTGATCCGTCAACGATTGATCCCGGATCGCCGTTCAATAAGGAGTTTATTGATCCGTAGCCTTCACCATAAAGAGGAGGGAAAAGGAATACGAGCGACGCGAGTATGGCACACCCCACCAATGTCTTGCGCCATTGCACCACTAGCCTTTTCTTGAAGAATGTCTCCATCATGAACATCACACGTGTGAAGTACAGCGATACAAGGCCGCATGTCACTCCGAGTGCGATGAAGTAGGGGAGACGTTCCATGATGAACGGCTCGCTTTGTACGAAGAAGAACTCCAGATCGTATCCCGTGAAGATGTATGCTACCGAGGCTGCTGTTATGGATGCAATCAGAAGAGGCATTACCGTTACTGTGGTCAGGTCGAGCATCAGTACCTCGAGCGTGAAAAGCATTCCTGCTATAGGAGCTTTGAAGATGCCAGCTATGCCGGCTGCCGCCCCGCATCCTACCAGGATCATAAGCACTCTTGGGGAAAGGCGGAAAGCCTGACCGAGATTGGAGCCTATCGCCGCACCGGTGTACACGATTGGCCCCTCGGCCCCGACCGAACCGCCAAAGCCTATGGTGATGGAGGAAGCCACTATCGAAGTGTACATGTTATGTGGCTTAAGTCGGCTCTTGTTCTGGGAAATGGAATACAATACCCGTGTGACACCGTGGGAGATGTTGTCACGTACCACGTAGCGTACATACCAACAGGCCAGTAGCACACCCACGACGGGATAGATGATATACATGTAATTCCCCTCCGACACACTCAAGTCCGACATCAATGATCCTGAGATCACATGGATGAGCCATTTAAGTATCATGGCTGCCACTCCTGCGGCAAGGCCTACGACAAGGGAGAGAACCAATACAAGGTTTTTCTCCTTGACATGTCTTTCACGCCAAATCAAAAAACGGAGCCACCAGTCATGCACCGTCTTGTATGCCTTGGGAGGTAAATATGGATCGCGCATTTACAGCACTTTTTAATTTCTAATTACTAATTCATAATTGCAAATTCCCCCTCAAACTCCCCTTCCGTTCAATACGGTACTTATGGTGTACAGGATGATCTTGAGGTCTACCGTCAGGGAAATATTCTCAAGATATACCAAGTCATATTGCAGTCTTTCTATCATTTCATCCACATTGCTGGCATAGCCATGTTTTACCATACCAAGGGAGGTAATGCCCGGACGCACCTGATGAATGAGGGTGTAGTATGGGGCTTGTTTCATTATCTGACGGATATAGAAGTCGCGTTCGGGTCGCGGCCCTATGATGGACATGTCGCCTTTCAATACGTTCCAGAATTGTGGCAATTCATCTATTCGGTATTTCCTCAATACGCGTCCGACTTTGGTGATTCGCCGGTCGTTGGCAGACGACAACGTGGGGCCGTTGGCTTCGGCATCTGTCTTCATGGTTCGGAACTTGTGGATCCTGAATGGTTTTTTCCTTAACCCCACTCGTTCCTGGGAATAGAACACAGGTCCCTTGGAGTCCCGCTTTATTGCTATGGCAAGTGCCAGAAAAAGAGGTGAAAGCACTATAAGTGCCAAAGCGGATACTACGATATCGCCTGCACGTTTCAAATTACGCGTGCTTTCAGACATATTGGCATGCGATATGTCAATTAGCAGTTCTCCGTTAAGGTCGTGTATCTTGGGCTTGGAGGTTATCAGCTGAAAAAGGGTGGGGGAGATGAGGATGGGACGTTCAAGTGGGAACAGACGGTTTATAAGATTGAGTGTCTGTTGCATCCCTTCACGGTGAGGGGTCACTATGAGGTTTCGGATATTCAGCGATCGCGTTATCTCCGGCAGCTCATCCAGAGTGTATACCGGCAAGTCGATATCGGTAGGTTGGTTGTCGGGGTCTGTAGCAACATATCCGACTACATGGCATGCGGCGGCACGGGGGCCGTGCAGGGCTCCCAGTTTTCGGCGCAGCTTTCTTGCGGAATGCGATGTGCCGATTATCAGGGAATTGAATTCTATAAGTCCTTTGCCTATGCGCTTTCTTGTGTTTTGCGTTATCGCAAGACGCGTAAGGTATACGAAACCGAAAAGCAAAAGGAACAACATCAATAATAGTTCGTAGTTGCTCGCCTTGTCAGGGATCGGGTCGTCAACGATCGCAAGGAAATAAATCAATATCGTGCCTGTTATGGCTGTGGCCAGGGTGCTTGTGAGTTCCTCCACTCTCGATTTGAAGAAGACTTTGTTGTAATAGCCCGAAAGATAGTATAGTCCCATCATAAGGATCGGGAAGAATATCTGTCCCATCCAGACCGGTTGCACACTTAGGAAATCCCAGAATGTAGGATAACTTTGTACTCCCTGCACTACATTGAAAAAACGGATTACAGTGAATGCGAACCACGCAAGGGATGTAGCCACCCAATCGCTGGCCACATAGATGCTCCGTTGACGTGTTTCGTTTGCCATATCCGTTGTCTTATGTCTGTTGTGTTTGTGTGGACGTATACGATCAAGGTCTCAGGATATTTATTTCCCCGTCCTTGGAAAGTTTTATTACCGAAGAGGGACGGCTCGCGCTTGTGTCGTCAAGTCTCCATTGTGCCACGTAATCCACCCCGTCTTTTATTTCCTGCGCTATTTCATGATGGAATCGTGCGGATGGCATACCGCTCACATTGGCTGAGGTCGATACGATAGGTCGCCGGAGCTGCCGGCACAAGGCGCGGCAGAACAGATCGTGGGTCAATCTTATCCCCACGCTTCCGTCTTCAGCCAACAGTTCCGGGGCGAGTCCGCGTCCCTTGTCGTAGACTACAGTCAGAGGGCGCACAGCCACGTCTATGAGTTGATATGCCACTTCCGGGACTTCGTCCACATGTCTTTCAAGCATGGCAAGGGAGTCCACAAGTACGATCATGGCCTTGCTGTCTGCTCTTTTTTTAAGCGCATATATCCTTTTTACAGCCTCCGGATTTGTGGCATCGCACCCTATACCCCATATGGTGTCGGTGGGATATAGGATAATCTCTCCTCTCTTTAGTGCGTCAGCGCACCTGCGAACCTCCTCCATGAATTCCATTCGTCTGGATGCTTCGTTTTTTGTGTCGTCGAAATGGGCTGTGTCTGTGTTCGTCTCTTTCATCGCATGTGGCATTTCAAGACAAAGTTAGCAAATACCCCTAATTCCTGCAACCATTTTTTCGTTTGTATGCCGGTAGATGACTTTTATGTTTGCAGTGTTTATTGTAATTTTGGATTATGAACGCATCTTATGGAAAATGAAATGAAGATTGAAATATATGTAGCCGTTCAGTCCACCAAGTTATCGTTGCCATATGTCGACGGTGGTATCCAGGCCGGATTCCCATCTCCGGCACAGGATTGCATCGCCGAATCGCTTGACCTGAATTCTGAACTTGTAAGGCATCCGTCAGCCACTTTTTATGGACGCGTTACCGGCGATTCCATGATAGAAGAGGGCATATGCGAAGGCGACATAATCATCATAGACCGCTCGTTGGAACCATCCGACGGGGATCTCGCCGTTTGCAGTGTGGATGGGGAATTCACGCTTAAACGCATTCATTTTGAGAAAGACAAGGTTTGGCTCATACCCAGCAATGAGACTTTCGATCCCATACTTATAACTCCCGATTGCCGGTTTGAGGTATGGGGAGTAGTCACCTATACCATTAAGAACAATCGCCGCAAGCCTCGTCGCAGTGCTTTCTGAGCATTATAAAGGAATAGTTGCGTCCCGATTTAATTCCTGATGCCCTTGCCGAGAAATATTTCATGGGCTGGCAGCGGGTGCACTCTTTGGTGAGTAGTATATTCTGGGGAATTAGCCCTTCATTCTCTATGCAGTCTTTGACATATCCCGGGAGGTCTACATGAGGGCGTAAATGCCCATGCCTGATTACCCGGTTTTCCGTGAACAATGATGCGACCTCTTCCCCCACTTCAAAACAGTTGCTGCATATTGCCGGGCAGATGATCGCCTTTATGGATGCGGAATCGGCCTTGAGCCGGATCATTGCATTGATGGTGTTCTTTATGATCCCCTCAATGGCGCCTCTCCAACCGGCATGTGCTGCGGCTATCACTCCGTTCTCACGATCATACATCAGCACCGGTACGCAATCCGCTGTGTTTATCCCTATGATGATCCCGGGCATGCGGGTTACAAGGGCATCGCAATTGTCGGGACGGTTGTCGGCAAGGTTCTCTTGCGTGATGGTTGTCACGTTGGGGGAATGTGTTTGCCGGGGCACGAATATTTTTTCAGGTTCTATGGCGCACCATTCCGCAAGCTGATTGTGGCACTTGTTGAAATGGGTTTCATTGTCTCCCGAATAATGGCATAACGAGAATCCGGAGTAGGCATCTGTGTCGTAGGCGGTTCCTCCCCTGCATGTAGTGGCTGCGAACAGGCCTCGTTCGTTTGTCAACGTTATGATCTCCGGCGGAAGTGATGTGATATTGTCTTGCATGATGCAAAGGTAATGGTTTTGATTATGAATATGGCGATTGTGGTTGCATATTATGCTAAAGATGGCTACCTTTGCAAATGTAGTAACATTCATGAGAATTTATTCAGAATAGAATAACATAATATATGAAGACTCGCGACGAATTGATAGACGATCTGCTGACACTTGCCTTTGCGGAAGATGTCGGTGATGGGGATGCGACTACGCTCTCAACCATTCCGGCGGAAGAACAAGGCCGTCAAAAACTTATTATAAAAGAGGCGGGTATCCTTGCAGGGGTGGATATTGCCCGTAAGGTATTCGAGAAATTTGATCCGTCATTAAAAATGACGATATACATCCAGGACGGTGCGCATGTCAATCCAGGAGATGTTGCATTTGAAGTCGAAGGATCTGTGCGTTCGCTGCTACAGACAGAACGCACGATGCTTAACATAATGCAACGCATGAGTGGAGTGGCCACTATGACAGATCGTTATCAGAAACGCCTTGAAGGGTTGCACACCAAGGTTCTTGACACGCGCAAGACTACTCCCGGGATGCGCATGCTTGAAAAGGAGGCCGTGAAGATTGGCGGCGGAAGCAACCATCGAATCGGATTATTCGACATGATCCTGATAAAAGACAACCATGTGGATTTTGCAGGTGGTATACCGCAGGCGGTAAGCGCTGCCAAGAAATGGTGTGCTGACAATGGAAAGGATTTGCAGATAGAATTGGAGGTGCGTAACACTGAGGAAATCGATCAGGCGCTTGAAGCCGGAGTGGATCGCATCATGCTTGACAATTTCTCTCCTTCGCGCACACGCGAGGCGGTGGCTCGGATACGTGCATATGTCGCCGATCCGGAATCCTTGGCGGCTGATTCGCATAAGCATTCCGGCAAGGACGTAGAGGTTGAGTCTTCTGGAGGCATCACTCTTGATACACTGCGTGAGTATGGAGAGTGTGGCGTGGATTTCATTTCTGTCGGTGCCCTCACTCACTCTGTAAAAGGACTTGACATGAGTTTCAAGGCATGTTGATTGACCATATCTGACGATCATATACGAAAGCGGTGCGATTCCATTACGGAGCGCACCGCTTTCTGTTTATGTTTGAATTACGAATCATTGATGGCGTTTGGGAAGCGCTGAGTGCACCGCCTCATAAGATTGGTCTATGACGCGTCTGCGGTCTGCCTCATCTACAGGCGCGGCTACCGTAGGATGGATTGTCAGGCGGATAGTGCCCCACCGTGGCAGATATGACGTGCGAGGCATCACATCGAAAGCTCCGTCTATGGTTACCGGTACTACAGGCAGCCCGAATTCCATTGATAGTTGGAATGCACCTTTGCGGAACGCACGCATTTTTCCTGTGAAGCTTCTGGAACCCTCTGGGAAAACAACCAGCGACATGCCGTCCCGTAGTGTCCGCTCAGCCTTTTCCATGGTTTTACGGATGGCGGATGGGGAGGAATTGTCAACGAAGATCTGACCTGCGGCCGCACAGCTTTGCCCTACCACTGGAAACTTCAGCAACTCTTTTTTCATCATCCATTTGAAGTTGTGGTTGAGATAACCGTAAATGGCAAAAATGTCATATGCACCCTGATGGTTGGCCACGAACACGTAGGAAGTCGTCGGATTGATATTCTCGCGCCCCGTCACTCTCACTCTCACCAGCGACGCTGCCAGGCAGATGCGTGCCCATATGTGCGGAGGCCAGTAACCCCACCAACGGCTACCCCCGCACCATGAACCGATTATGGTGATCAGTCCGGTAACGACAGTCGTGACAACAATCACCGGCAGTGTTATAAACAATTGAAATATACGGTACAAAAACAATTTCATAAACACGGAGATTAAAGTTCGCTTTTTCAGGTCAGCCCATTTTTATTCCCAGATAAGTAAGTGTGGCGCGCGCAAGCGCGTCATCCATTCTCGGATGCCCTCTTGTGCGCGCCACCACAGCTTTCTGATGATTGGCAATTATCTTCCGAAAAAAGTCTTTTTGCGGAAGGCTTTTTTCATTGCCATGCGAAAATTGGTCGTTCGGCCATCATGCCGTTTACCTTCTCACGCACTGCAGCAATTGTTGTCGTGCTTTCGGGATTTGATAGAACGGTATCGATCAGTTCCACGATCTCACCCATCATATCCTCACGCACGCCGCGTGTGGTAATGGCAGGAGTGCCGAGGCGTATGCCTGAGGTCAGGAAAGGGGAGCGGCTGTCGAATGGCACCATGTTCTTGTTGGCTGTTATGTCAGCCTCTACCAGCACACGTTCTGCCACTTTGCCGGTGAGTTCCGGGAACTTCGTGCGTAGGTCAACCAGCATGCAGTGGTTGTCTGTACCGCCGGAAATAATCTTGTAACCTTTGTCTATAAGGGCCTGTGCCATGACTGAGGCGTTTTTCTTTACCTGTGCCTGGTATTCGCGATATTCGGGGGTGAGAGCCTCACCGAAAGCGACGGCTTTGGCTGCGATCACATGCTCCAGCGGGCCTCCCTGTACACCGGGGAATACGGCCGAGTCAAGCAGTGAGGACATTTTGCGGATTTCCCCCTTCTTGGTTGTCTTGCCCCAGGGATTGTCGAAATCCTTTCCGAGAAGGATCACACCGCCGCGCGGGCCGCGGAGGGTCTTATGTGTGGTGGAGGTTACGATATGAGCATATTTCAGCGGATTGTCAAGCAATCCTGCTGCTATTAGACCCGCTGGATGTGCCATGTCCACCATGAAGATTGCTCCTATCTCGTCGGCGATCTTACGCATACGGGCATAGTCCCATTCGCGGGAGTAGGCGCTCGCACCACCGACAATCAGTTTCGGGCGTTCGCGCAAAGCTATCTCCTCCATATGGTCATAGTCCACGAGACCGGTCTCCTCGTTTACATTGTAACCGATGGCACGGAACATCAGACCGGAGAAATTGACGGGGCTTCCGTGTGAGAGATGGCCTCCATGATCCAGATTCATGCCCATGAAGGTGTCGCCCGGTTTCAGTACCGACATGAATACGGCCATGTTGGCCTGTGCCCCTGAGTGGGGTTGTACATTGGCATATTCCGCATCGAAAAGCTGTTTCAAACGGTTTATGGCCAGTTGTTCAGCCTCGTCCACGACCTGGCATCCGCCATAATAGCGATGCCCGGGATAACCTTCGGCGTACTTGTTTGTAAGGCATGAGCCCATGGCCTCCATTACCTGGTCTGAAACGAAGTTCTCCGACGCGATCAGCTCTATCCCTTTCTTCTGGCGCTGATGCTCGCGGCTGATGATGTCGAAAATCGCGGTGTCGCGTTGCATAGTTGTTATGTTTTTGTTAGTGTTAATTCTTTTTCTTTACGGAAAAACCGAAGCGTCCTATCGCTTCCCCCTGCGTGAAATACTGTCCGTGGCTGTAGTTGAGTAATCCCGCCTTATCAAGCCTGAATGCGTCTGTCCCGGGATCGAACAGGCTTTCGTCTGCAAGCACGTTGACGACCTCTGCCACAAACATGTCATGACTTCCCAACGGCATTATTGTTTTTACCTTACATTCGATGCTCAGTGGCGATTCCTTTATGTAGGGGCAATTTACCGCCATTCCCGGCACCGGTGTAAGACCTGTCTCTTCCCATTTGTTGTAATCCTTGCCGGAACGCACGCCTATCCAGTCGGTGGCCCGCGCCATTGATTCCGTGGTAAGGTTGATGGTGAATTGCATCTGCGCACGGATGATCGGGTAGGAATGGCGCTCAGGCCTTATTGAAATATAGCACATTGGCGGATTGGTGCAGATAGTACCAGTCCAGGCCACTGTGATCAGGTTTGAATCCTTGACGGAACTTCCGCAACTCACGATCACTGCCGGTAGAGGATAGATCATTGTCCCCGGTTTGAGGCTTCTGTGTGTCATGCCTTATGTCAGAGTATTTCAGCCTTGTCGGCTTGTACCGTATGATTGCAATAGTGGCACCGGATCAGTGAACGGTCCTCTGTATCCGCTTCGAATATGGTAGCCATCGGTTCGTTGTTGGTTATGCACTTGGGATTGCTGCATTTTACGATATCCCGCAACTGTTTGGGGAGAGTTACCGGGTGCTTTTCGGCAACCTGATAGTCGCGGATTATGTTCACTATTGCGGTTGGAGCTATGAGGGCGATGCGGTTTAAGACGGCTTCCGGAAAGAACGTGTCGGCGACTTTAATGATCCCCTTCTTGCCAAGACGCCCGCTGTCGAGATTGTTTCCGATGGTGAGCTTGTGTGGCATGTCGGCAAGACGCAGTATCTTTACGCATTTGAAAAGCGCCTCGGATGGTATGTGGTCTATGACTGTTCCGCTTTCAAGTGCGGCAACGGCCATCTCTTTGTCTGTCTTTGTCATATGTTCTTAGTTTCTCAAATTCTCTACATCTATACCCAATGCCCGGCAAATCAGTGCCTGACGTGCAAACAGTCCGTTGCGAGCCTGGTCGAAATAATATGCCTTGGGATTTTCATCCACGTCGTAAGCGATTTCGTTGACGCGTGGAAGGGGGTGAAGTATTCGCAGGTTCGGCTTGGAGGTCTCCAGCATGGAGTTGCGAAGGGTATAGAGATCTTTTACCCGTTCATATTCCATTATGTCCGAAAAGCGTTCACGCTGCACTCGCGTCATGTAGATTATATCCGATGAATCAATCACTTCCTTGGAAAAATCGGTATGCTCCTCGTAAGGAATGCCAAGTTTTTCGCAGAAATCTATATATTCGCGTGGCATCCTGAGTTCGTCGCAGGCTACAAAACGGAATGTCGGCTTGAAGTATTTCATTGCCATGAGCAGGGAGTGCACTGTACGGCCGTACTTTAGGTCGCCGACCATGGTGATGGTCAGATTCTCGAGTGTCCCCTGGGTTTTAAGGATTGAATACAGGTCAAGCATCGTTTGCGACGGATGCTGGTTTGCTCCATCTCCGGCATTTATGATCGGGGTCTCAGTGACTTCTGTAGCATAGCGTGCCGCTCCCTCAAGATAGTGCCGCATTATGATGAGATCAACGTAGTTGCTCACCATTTTTATGGTATCCTTGAGTGTCTCACCCTTTGAGGAGGAGGTGGTAGATGCATCTGAAAAACCGATTACTTTGCCGCCGAGGCGATTGACTGCCGTCTCAAAACTAAGGCGTGTGCGCGTTGAGGGTTCAAAAAAGAGCGTCGCCACCACTTTGCCGTCAAGGATCTTGTGGTTGGGATGCTCTTCAAAAAATCGGGCCGACTCAAGCAGTTGCGATATCTGCTCTTTTGAGAGGTCGTCGATGGAAACCAGGCTGTTGGGATTCATCTGATAAGAAGTTTGATTAGTTTTGGCAAAGTTACAAAAAAACGCGGTAAATCCCCCCTCTTTCTCGCCTCAAATTTAACCCTTCTTCTCACCCATTTCCACCAAGCCCGTGTGCTGAGCCGTAAGGCGAAGTTGTTGTCAAAATATCAGCCGGCATAAGCCCCATTCTTGAGGCTTATGCCGGCTGATCTCTTGATTTCCCATGCAGGAAAGCTTATTTTGCCTGCTTGAGCACTTTTTTCTTTATCTTCACGGGATATTTCTTTTTAAGCTCGCTCACCCATTTTTCTTCAAGCTCGCTCTGATAATCGCCTGTTACGGCTCCGCGCACGTCAGCAGCCTCTTCCGGAGCTTCGATCAGTTTGTCACGATAGGGGAAATAGAATGCCCATTTTCCTTTGGACTCGGGTTTCATGCCCCCGAAACCAAGGTAGTCTGTTATGGCATTTTCACCTTTGGCTGCGATTACTTTCTCGATCTTTACATTTTTGCCGAATTCCTTGCGCAGTTCCAAGGAAAGTGAGTCTGAGGGGATCTCATGGGTCTGAAGGAAATTCTTGGCTTGGCTCATGATTGAGTCGGAGGTGGCGAACACCACATACCCTTTATACTTTGGAGCTTCCCAACGATATTTATCGCGGTTGGCTTCGAAGAAACGCTCTAGACCCTCCTTGTCCTGTTTCGCCTTTGACCATACCTTGCGGTCGGCGACTTCAAACAACAGGATACCGTCGCGATACTCATTTAGCAGATTCCGATAGTCGGGGTTTTCTACAGCGAGTCGCTGACGTTCAAGTTCGATTACCGCACGATTGAGTGCTTGGTATGTTTTTGTGTCAATAAGTTCCAATGTGCTTTCGATGCTTGCAGACGGATCTGCTGTCACGTCTGCCATCACTTCGGATATGGTGATGTCGTTTCCATCTGCAGTGGCTACGGCGAGGTCGCTTTCCATGAATTTGTTTATCATGCCTTCGTCAAGTTTGCCTGCCTTCTTTATTTCGGTTTTTACTGCATCAAGGTTGCGTTCGTTCATGCTGGCATTGTACTTCTTGCGAAGCTCGGCTATGCGGCGCTTGCGGGCGAGTTGACCGCGTTCGTCGTTGGCTATTGCGTTCTTGATCACGGGACGCATTGCTTCCAGTGGCTCCACGCCTTTCCAGTCAAGACGTTTGATGATGTGGTAGCCATAGGAGGTTTTTATCGGTTCTGATACCTCCCCGTTCTTGAGCGCGAAAGACGCGGCTTCGAATTCAGGAACCATCTGGCCTGTGCCGAACCAGTTCATTTTGCCGCCGTTGCGTTTGGAGCCGGGATCCTCGCTTTCTGCTGTAGCGATGGCTTCGAAATCTGCTCCGTTGGCAATTAATACGGCGATGGAGTCAATCTGTGCTTTCTTGGCAGCCGCCTCATCTGCGGACAATCCCTGGGTGAGTTTGAGTATATGCTCCACCTGTACCATGCCCTGTGCAGGACGTCGTCCGTTGACCTTTATCAGGTGCCATCCGAAAGGTGTCTCAAAAACTTCCGAAAGGGTTCCGACTGGTAGTGAGTACGCCATATCCTCAAAAGCTGCCGGATACCGTCCTGCTGCCATGTAGCCCATGTGACCGCCATTGCGGGAGGCCGAGCGGTCTACTGAAAAACGGCGCGCCATTTCTGCAAAGTCGGCGCCACCGAGAATTGCAGTGCGGATGGAGTCAAGACGCACGCGTTGTTCTTCCGGATCAATATCCTGACCATGGTTGGCCAACATGATGTGGCTCACGTCAACCTCTTCTTTCATATGCTCGTATATGGAGCTGATGATGCTGTCTTCCACCTCTTGGCTGCGGAGGTAAGGCTCTGCGAGTTCCCGACGGTAACCGTCGAACTCGTTTTGGAAGGATGTCGTCTTGTCTATGCCCTCGGCTTCCGCATCGGCGACCTTCTGCTTGTATGTGATGAACATCTGAAGGTATTCGTCGATTGACTGAGGGGTCATCTGCTGACTGTTGTTCTTGTGGTAAAGATACTCAAATTCGCTGAGGGTCACAGGCTTGCCGTTAATAGTCATCAAAACCGGCTCGGATGAACCTTTGGCTTGAATCATCCCTATGGAAGCCAAGGCCAAAGCCAATGACAAAATACTTTTTTTCATGAATTATTTTTCAAATAAATGAACGAATTACACTTTTTCCGGCACCGTACACACACCGAAAAGCGGAGTCGGTGTTACGCAATGCAAAAATGAGGTTTTTGCTTCAATCTTTTAACGATAAAAAATCCCGTTTATTATGAGACGATAGATTTTATTTTGTTGCATACACAATTTCCCGCACCCTCTGACATATGGGATGCGGGAAATTATATTAAAGCATATTGTCCCTATTAACGTGCGGAAGCGCTATAGTTGGGAGCCTCGCTTGTGATTGCCACGTCGTGCGGATGGCTTTCTGCCACGCCGGCATTGGTTATTCGGGTAAAGCGGGCGTTGTGTAGGGTGGCGATGTCTTTGGCACCGCAATAGCCCATTCCGGCACGGAGGCCTCCGAGCATCTGATATACCACTTCATACAGCGATCCCTTGTAGGGAACTCGCGCTGCGATTCCCTCAGGAACGAGTTTCTTTGCGTCGGTCTCGTTGGCTTGGAAATAGCGATCCTTCGATCCTTTTTCCATAGCCTCGAGCGATCCCATGCCACGGTATGACTTATATTTCCTGCCGTTATATATTATTGTGTCGCCGGGAGACTCTTCCACTCCGGCGAGCATTCCTCCGAGCATAACCGAGTAACCGCCAGCCGCAAGTGCCTTTACTATGTCACCGCTGTAGCGGATGCCACCGTCGGCAATGAGGGGTACACCGGTTCCTTCAAGTGCTTTTGCCACATCATATACGGCTGAAAGCTGTGGAACGCCGACTCCGGCTATTATTCGGGTTGTGCAGATGGATCCCGGGCCGATACCCACCTTGACACCGTCCGCACCGTTTTCAACAAGATATTTTGCGGCTTCACCGGTGGCGATGTTGCCTACCACGACGTCTATTTCCGGATATTTGGCCTTCACGGCCTTGAGTACATCAACTACCCCCTTCGTATGACCATGGGCGGTGTCTATTACCAATGCGTCCACCCCGGCTGCAACCAATGCGTCGGCACGCTGCATCGAATCCGCAGTCACACCAATGCCGGCAGCCACACGCAGACGCCCCAGCTTGTCCTTGCATGCGTGGGGTTTGTCCTTCGCTTTTGTAATGTCCTTATATGTAACAAGACCTACAAGATGGTTTTCCGAGTCTACTACAGGAAGTTTCTCTATTTTGTGGCGTTGCAGTATGTCGGCAGCTTCCTCAAGGTTGGTGCTTTGGGAGGTGGTGATGATATTTTCGGAAGTCATAACCTCATCTACCGGACGGTTGAGATCGCGTTCGAAACGGAGGTCGCGATTGGTCACGATTCCCACGAGCTTGTTGTTCTCATCGACCACAGGTATGCCTCCGATGTGGTATTCTTCCATCATCTTAAGCGCGTCCGATACCGTGCTGCCGCGCAGTATGGTGACCGGATCGTAGATCATGCCGTTTTCGGCACGCTTCACGGCATGTACCTGACGAGCCTGCTCCTCTATAGGCATGTTCTTGTGAATCACGCCTATACCGCCTTCGCGTGCTATTGCGATAGCCATCTTGGCCTCGGTCACGGTGTCCATTGCCGCCGAAACGAGAGGCACGTTCAGTGTGATGTTGCGTGAAAACTTGGTGGAAAGATCCACCATGCGGGGAAGCACTTCGGAGTAAGCGGGTATTAGCAGGACGTCGTCAAAAGTAAGACCATCCATCTGAACCCTGTCTGCAATAAATGATGACATATGATATAATCTAATGAGATGCTTTGTAATGTCGATTTTATTGCATGCAAAGATACGAAAAAAATTTCACCCGCTATCAAGTCGTGGATCAATTTTCTGCAAAAAAATAATCGGGGATCCAACTACAGGAGAATGCGCTTCTTTATTTGTCATGTCTATGCGTAAATGCCTGAAAAACAAGGATGGTTAGATGCGCTTGTCTTGTAGGACGGATACCGTGGCTACCGGATTGGAAGATTGTTCGTCTCTGTGGCTTTTTGTAAATTTGCATTATCGGATGTCACCTTTTTGATCGGCACTGTGTCTAACAGACGAGAGTTCTCAAAAAAGTAACATTCAATAATTTCTAAAAGCAAACAATATGTTTTGGTTAGTACAAATCCTCGTCCCAATCTGCGTCTGCGTAGTGCTTCCCGTATCCATCGTCTGGATCGTATTCCGCTCTGCCACAAACAAGGACAATAAGAATGCTGAAATCATCATCAGGGCGATAGAGAACAATTCAGCCATTGATCCTGATAAGCTTGTTGAAGCATTAGGCAAAAAGCAGAAATCTCCTAGGCAATTACTGGTATCGCGGCTGTTGCGCGGCTGTATATTCAGCTTAATCGGCCTTGCAAGTGCTCTGTACGGCATTTACATGCAATGCACCCAGCCGGAGACCGATATACAGAACATAGCCTATCTCGTGGCCGGTTTTGCCTTTGCATTAGGCTTGGCATATCTCATCGTATGTTATGTTACCCGCAAGTCTTTTAATGAAGATTGCTAAATGTGACCGGATTCCATGACGGAACAGCAATTCATACAGAATGTAGAGAGTTGTCAGAAGGCGGTTCGCCGCTTTCTGATTGCTCTTTGTTGTGGAGATCCCGCCTTAGCTGATGATTTGGCACAAGAGACATTTGTTAAAGCGTTCCTTTCATGTGATAATTTCCACGACAATTCAAAATTTACTACCTGGATTTACAGGATCGCATATAACACATTCCTCAATCACAAGAGGTCTTGCAAATATACGGAATCCCTGGATACCGCCTGTGATCTGGCCGCGACGGAACGAAGTGATGACAAATTCGAATACCAACCGTTATATGATGCCATGGAGAGATTATCCCCGAAAGAGCGAATGGCTATCCTGCTTCATTATATGCAGGGTTATGCCGTGGATGAAATAGCCGAGATCACCGAGTCGTCGTTGGAGGCCGTCAAACAACAACTTTCAAGAGGTCGTAAACATCTTAAAGTGCTTTTAACAGAGGAATAACACATGGACGAGAATAAGTATACAGATCTTTTCGCATCTTTCAATCCCGAATTATCATCGGATAAATTATTCATGGCTCGCTTGCAAGCTAATTTGCGAGCGGTAAGCAATGTAAAGGAGCAGGTCTCTGCCATGAGAAGTAAAAGCAGACTGGCTGTTTGGATCGCCGCAATTATCGGTTTCATATGTGGGATCTTGTGTTCCCTTTGTTATCAGGCAATTTTTGAAGTGTTGAATGGCCTTTTTGTTGCAGGTAGCACCTTCGCAATCCTATTCGCAGATTATGGAAATGTGGTTGTATGGGGAATAATATGCCTCATGACAGGAGTAATTGCCTATTCTGCTTACGACATAACGCTTCTGGCAACAAAGAAAGATTTAATACGATCAGGATTTGTTGACAGTCAGACTCATTTTAAGAAGTCAAGTTATTGAAAAATAATGCCTGGTTGTAAGTTATAATTGAGGAAAAAGCCTAACTTCGCGTGCAGAAGTGCATTTTAAGGCATGCGCAATTTAATGATTTACAAAGTTAGATTAGTTTAAGTAGTATGAAATTTACGAACAGCTTTTTGAAGATTGGTGTTTTAGTAAATATGGTAATGATGACTTCAAATATGATAGCACAGGAAAGAAAACTTCCGGATCCGGTCTTTAAAGGCGGGATGCCGATGAATGAGGTTGTGGCTAAACGTCACAGTGTGCGGGATTTTGATCCTGACAGGAAAATAGATGATGCCGTTCTCGGTCAGCTCCTTTGGATGACCCTCGGAGTGAATCGTCCGGATGCCGCCCCGTCTCAATTTGGCGCACCGATCAATCGCTGCAATCCTACTGCCCGCAATTGGCAGGAAATACATGCCTACGTTTTCGGTAAGGATGGCATATGGGAATATATTCCTTCCGCTCATTCCCTCTCTAAGGTGAAGGATGGAGACCATCGCGCACTGGTTGCAGGTACGAAGGAGTTCGCACAGGAATTTGTAATTGATGCACCCTATTCCATTGTTTTCGTGGCTGATCTCAGGGGACTTCCCGAAAACGAACAAGTGAGGAATATGGCTATGATAGATGCAGGTATCGCTTGTGAGAACCTTAATCTCGCCTGTGTGTCACTTGGAATAGCCACTGTGCCTCGTGCAACCATGGACGCGGCCTCTATATCAAGTCTGCTGGGCTTTGATGCCCTCCGGATTCCGGTCATGAACAATCCGATAGGTTACCCCAGATAGTGTGCGCCAATCAGTGCGGTTCGGCTGATCGAATTTTTGAATGCTTGTTTGGGGGTGGAGGCAGAAATGCGTAAATTTGCATCCAAATAAGATTGATCGGATTGGAAAAAGATATAACAATAGATGGGCAACCGCTCCATATGGAGATCACCGGATCCGGGCCGGCTCTTGTGCTCATGCACGGCTGGGGATGCAATCTGACCACGGTCAGGAGCATCGCGGCTGCTGCTTCTGCCACTCACACTGTCTATAATCTTGATATGCCGGGCTTTGGCAAGTCTCCGGAACCGTCGGGTGTATGGGGCGTGCGTGATTATGCACGTGTGGTCACCCGCTTTTTGCAGATAGAAGGCATTCATAATCCTGTTCTGGTGGGGCACAGCTTCGGTGGGCGTGTGGCAATCGTGCTTGCATCGGAATGTGACGTAGAGCCTGATTCGTTGGTGCTTGTGGATGCCGCAGGCATAAGACCAAAGCGTCCGTTTAGCTATTATTGGAGAATTTATACCTTTAAGGCCATGAAGCGCATTGCCCCCATTGTATTGGGTCGCGAGCGTGCTGCCAGAAAGATTGAGGAGATGCGCGGGCGCCGCGGATCTTCCGATTATGCACAGTCCTCTCCGATGATGCGTGCTGTCATGAGCAAGGTTGTAAACGAGGATCTGACATCCCTACTGAAAGACATAAAGGCTCCGGCATTGCTGATGTGGGGAGAGGATGATACTGCCACTCCCATGCGCGACGCCAGATTAATGGAAAGACTGATTCCTGAAGGTGCCCTTGTCAGTTTTCCGGGATGTGGCCACTACAGTTTTCTTGACAATCCCGGACAGTTTGCGGCTGTCTTGCAGTCTTTCCTTGGCTCACGCCTAAAGAAATGACCAGTGTAAAAAATAGTAATTGGATAACCGATGGATTCTATTATAAACTTGATATTCGGAATAATTCTGGTGGCGACAGCCTTGGCCGACATGTGGGTCGTTTTTGCAAGGGACTTGATGATGCTCCAGCAGAACTCCTACCGTGCAGACCGCTATTGGAGATGGTTCTCCCAGTCAGGTGAAAGCACAAACGTCGGGCGCATACTCTGCTGTGTAGCCCTGTTGTTCATTCTTGTCCACCATATACCGTTCTTTGCCGGTGCTGCGATTGCTGTGATCATCACCGGCGGTCAGTTTGTGCACCTTGTCCGCAAGAAATACAAGAAACCGTTGGTATGGACACCGCGTGTGCGGCGCATTTGCGCGGTTATGTGGACGCTTGCCGTTGTGATCGGGCTTGTCGCATGGCTGTTGTTGGGGCTTAAGGGCGCTTGTGGAATGCTCCTGGCGATGTTGATCATATCTCCTATATTGTTGATCGGTGCAAACGACATTCTCGCTCCTGTAGAAAAACGTATCAATAAGAAATATTACGATGAGGCGGCTGCTATTCTTGCCTCTATGCCTGACTTGAAAATAATAGGAATTACAGGTAGTTACGGGAAGACTTCAACCAAGCACTATCTGCATAGGATACTCTCAGAGCAGTTCAACACGACCATGACACCCGGCAGCTTCAACACCACTATGGGGGTAATCCGGACGGTGCGTGAGCATCTGCGTCCTTACGACGAGGTGTTTATCGTTGAGATGGGTGCCAAACAATTGGGCGACATAAATGAGATCTGCGATCTGGTGCATCCGCATGCCGGAATCATTACCGCAGTAGGGGAGCAGCATCTTGAATCGTTCAAGACGATTGAAAATGTGCAGCGCACCAAATTCGAGTTGGCCGACGCGATCCCTGCCGACGGGTTCGTGGTTCTCAACAACGATTTTCCGATGGTCGCATCGCGCGAGGTGAAGAATACCGAAGCTCTCCGGTATGGTGTCAGCTCCGGCCGGGATACAGATTTTACCGCCTCGGAGGTGGTATATACCCCCCTGGGGACTACTTTCACCATCACCGGGAAAGGCCTTCCTGAGCCTTTGATACTTCACACGAAACTGGTAGGGGAGTGCAACGTGTCCAACCTCATGGCTGCCGTGATCGTGGCTCTGAGGCTTGGCATGTGTCCGGATAAGATCCGTTATGCAGTGGAGCAGATAGAGCAGGTGGAGCATCGTCTGAACATGAAGCGCACCCCTGCCGGTATCACAATAATCGATGATGCCTTCAACTCCAATCCCGCCGGCTCAAAAATGGCTCTTGAAGTTCTTGCTATGATGAGGCCGGGCAAACGTATAATCATCACCCCGGGAATGATAGAACTCGGTGACTTGCAGGAGAAAGCGAACGAGGAATTCGGACGCGGCATCTCCAGATGCGCCGATGTCGCCATCATAGTGGGGCATTACAACCGGGATGCCATAATGGAGGGGCTTGCCGGAGGAGGGATTCCTCAGGAAAACATACATGCAGTGGATAGTTTTGCCGATGCCCAGCGCCTGTTGCAGACCTTGGCGGTAGCCGGAGATACCGTATTGTATGAAAACGACCTTCCCGATACTTTTAAATAAACGATACAACACCTATCAAAATGATAGGAATGGAATAAAAACTCACAAAAGTGAAGACTAACATAGGAGTATTTTTCGGCGGACGCTCCACCGAACATGAGATTGCCATGATTTCGGCCAATCAGGCGATGGCAGCCATAGACCGTAACAAATTTGATGTCACACCGGTATATATCACCAAAGAGGGCAGATGGTATACCGGCGACGCACTTCTTGACATAAAGAACTATCGCGATATTCCTGCGATGCTCAAGCTGTGCAGGGAAGTCTACATGCGACCTATCTACGGGGACTTCAATCTTTATCTCACATATCCTGAAGGTTTGATGAAGAAGCGCAATGTGGCAGCCAAACTTGATGTGGTAATACCGGTGTTGCACGGTGCAAATGGTGAGGACGGGACTTTCGAGGGACTTCTTGAATATGTCGGGATACCTTACGCCGGATGTGACACGCTTGCATCTGCAAACGGCATGGACAAGATCACCATGAAGATGATCCTTCGCGAAAACGGCATCCCTGTTGTAGATTATCTGTGGTTTACGGATCGTCAGTGGTTCACTGACAAGGAGCGCCTGATAAATGATGTGGAGACCCGGCTTGGTTATCCGGTGATTGTAAAACCCGCCAATCTGGGTTCGTCTATCGGAATTGGAGCCGCGCATGACCGCGCGGAACTGGAAGCACGGGTTGAGGATGCATCGCGGTATGCCTCACGCATCATAGTGGAACATATGGTTCAGAAACTTCAGGAGATCAACTGTTCTGTTCTCGGCGATTGCGACGAATTCGAGACCTCTGTGCTCGAAGAGCCTATCAAGTCCGAGGAAATATTGTCGTATACCGACAAATATATGGGTGGCTCGAAAACACCGCGTGGCATGGCCGCCTCAGCGAAGAAGATCCCGGCAGACCTTCCCGAGGACATGACAAAGGAGATACGTCGTCTTGCAGGGGAGACGTTCAGGGTGCTGTCATGCCATGGTGTAAGTCGCGTGGATGTCATAGTGGATCGTGATACTTGTGAGATTTATGTAAATGAGATAAATACGATCCCCGGATCGCTGTCCTATTATCTATGGGAAGCTACCGGTCTGTCATTTCCTGCCCTGATGGAACGCCTGGTGAACCTTGCGGTCAAGAGAAACGATCGCAGGAATCGAAAGACACTTACCTTTACGCAGAATATTTTTGCAATGGGGGGAGGAACAAAAGGCGTGAAGGGGGGCAAGTTCGGTGTGAAGCGTTGAGGATCCGGTTAATGGTTCCGTTCTAATTCATGCTGTCTCATAGGCGCTTTGCAAATCAGATGCAAATTCGTATCTTTGCACTCGTTAAAAATTTCCGATAAAATTCCATCAACTCAAAAGAAAGATGAAATTCACCGAATATGATAAATTCAATCTCTCCGAAATAAACAAGGAGGTGCTTGCGCAATGGAACGCAAGAGGCTTGTTCGAACAGAGCATGTCCACTCGCGAGGGGATGCCCACATTCGTGTTCTATGAAGGCCCTCCCTCGGCAAACGGCATGCCCGGCATCCATCATGTATTGGCTCGCACCATAAAGGATATTTTCTGTCGTTACAAGACGATGAAGGGATTCCATGTGAAGCGCAAGGCCGGCTGGGACACTCATGGGCTTCCTGTGGAACTTGGCGTGGAAAAGGCATTGGGAATCACCAAGGAAGATATCGGAAAGAAGATTTCGGTGGATGAGTACAATGCAGCCTGTCGCCGTGAGGTGATGAAGTATACCAAGGAATGGACTTCACTTACCAATTCCATGGGATATTGGGTCGACCTTGACAATCCGTACATCACATATGACAATCGTTATATAGAAAGTGTATGGTGGTTGCTATCACAGCTTTATAAGAAAGATTACCTCTATAAGGGGTATACTATCCAGCCTTATTCCCCGGCGGCCGGCACAGGATTGAGCACACATGAGCTTAATCAGCCGGGATGTTATCGCGACGTGAAGGATACGACGTGTGTGGCACAGTTCCTTGTAACTGATCCTGCGGACTATATGCTCGGCCATGGCAATCCTTATTTCCTTGCGTGGACAACTACACCGTGGACTCTTCCGTCAAACACCGCACTTTGTGTAGGGCCTGACATTGAATATCAGGTTGTGCGCACTTTCAACCCCTATTCCGGAAATCCGGAAACTGTCATCCTGGCTACGGCTTTGATGGGACATTTCTTCAATCCCAAAGCGGAGGGAATGCCTCTGTCAGATTATAAGAAGGGAGACAAGCTGATACCATATGAGGTCGTAAAGACTTTGAAAGGCAGTGAACTCGTAGGATTCCACTATGAGCAGCTTTTCAAGTGGATGAATCCCGGAGAGGGAGCTTTCCGCGTAATCCCAGGTGACTATGTAAGCACTGAGGATGGTACCGGTATAGTGCACATTGCAGGAACTTTCGGTGCGGACGACCTTCGAGTGTCACGTCAGAGCGGCATTCCTCCTCTCACGTTGATAGATGCCGACGGCAATACGCGTCCTATGGTCGACCTCCGTGGACGTTTCTTCCTTCTTGAGGACATTGATCCCAAGTTCGTGGCGGAGAATGTGGATGTTGAGGCTTATAATCCTTGGGCCGGTAAATATGTAAAAAATGCTTATGACCTGTCAAAGACAGATGCCGATGAGACATTGGACGTAGAGTTGTGCATGTGGCTCAAGCAGAACGACAAGGTGTTCAAGATAGAGAAACATGTCCACTCATATCCACATTGCTGGCGCACTGACAAACCAGTGCTCTATTATCCTCTTGACAGTTGGTTCGTGCGCACTACGGCAGCCCGCGAGCGCCTCATGGAGCTTAATGAGGGGATAAAGTGGAAACCGGCATCTACAGGCACCGGCCGTTTCGGCAAGTGGCTTGAGAATCTGCAGGACTGGAACCTTTCACGTTCCCGCTATTGGGGTACACCTCTTCCCATATGGCGTACGGAAGACGGTAAAGAGGAAATCTGCATAGACTCTGTAGAGACGCTTTATAAAGAGATAGAGCGTGCTGTAGAGGCGGGTGTAATGACCGGCAATCCTTATAAGGAAAAAGGTTTTGTGCCTGGCGACTATAGCAAGGAGAATTATGAGAAGATAGATCTTCACCGGCCATATGTAGACGATATAGTGCTTGTAAGCCCGTCCGGCAAACCTATGCACAGGGAGACAGACCTCATTGATGTCTGGTTCGATTCGGGTGCCATGCCATATGCCCAACTTCACTATCCGTTTGAAAACAAGGAAGGACTGGATTCCGGAGAACTGTATCCGGCAGATTTCATAGCTGAGGGCGTAGACCAGACACGTGGATGGTTCTTTACGCTGCATGCGATTGCCGGAATGGTATTTGACTCCGTTGCATACAAGGCTGTCATATCCAATGGTCTTGTCCTTGACAAGGATGGAAACAAGATGAGCAAGCGTCTCGGCAACGCCGTGAATCCTTTCGAGGCCATAGAGGCTTTCGGCAGCGATCCGGTGCGTTGGTATATGATTTCAAACTCGTCGCCTTGGGATAACCTCAAATTCGACTCGGAAGGTGTCAAGGAAGTTTCCCGAAAGTTGTTTGCGACGCTTTACAATACCTATTCGTTCCTGGTGCTTTATGCCAACGTAGATGGTTTTACGGGGGCTGAAGAACAGGTGCCGCTCAACGAGCGTCCCGAGATTGACCGGTGGGTACTCTCTGTGCTCAATACCCTGATAAAGGATGTTGATGCTGCTCTTGAAGACTATGAACCTACCAAGGCGGCTCGTGCCATCAATGCGTTTGTAAACGACAATCTCTCCAACTGGTATGTAAGATTGAACCGCAAACGTTTCTGGGGAGGCGAGATGAATGCCGATAAGCTGTCTGCATTCCAGACACTTCTCACTTGCATGGAGACTGTGGCTCAGCTTATGGCTCCTTTCGCACCTTTCTTTGCCGACAGACTGTATGCCGACCTCAAAGCTCCGGCGCTATCGGCAGAGGGCAAGACACCCGAATCAGTGCACATATCCTTCTTCCCCAAAGCGGATGAGGCTTTGATTGATCCGGCGCTTGAGAGACGCATGAACCTTGCGCAGGTGATTACATCCATGGTATTGTCGCTCAGGCGAAAGGTGAACATAAAAGTGCGTCAGCCATTGCAGACACTTATGATTCCTGTTGCCAACGACCAGCAACGTGCCGAGATAGAGGCCATGGCTCAGCTTATCCTTTCCGAAGTCAACGTAAAGGAAATAAAGTTCGTTGGAAACGACGAAGGAGTGCTTGTTAAACGCATCAAGGCTGATTTCAAGAAGCTTGGCCCCAAGTTCGGGAAACGCATGAAAGCCGTGGCACAGGCTATCGCAGACATGAGCCAGCACGACATCATAGCCCTTGAACGCGACGGTAATGTGGAGTTGTCCATGACCGACGGCGAACCGGTAAGGGTGGATGTTGCAGATGTGGAGATAAGAAATGAAGATATCCCCGGATGGCTTGTAGCCAATGAGGGATCAGTTACAGTGGCTCTGGACGTAACCGTTACGGAAGCTCTGAGACGCGAAGGAATGGCTCGCGAGATAGTAAATCGTGTGCAGAACCTGCGCAAGAACCGTGACTATGATATTACCCAGCGTATAAATATCGTGGTAGCACCGTCGCCGCTTACGGATGATGCCGTAAAGGATTTCGGCGAATATATCTGTCGTCAGGTACTTGCCGATGCCATAGCCGTGGCACCGGTGTATGATCCTACGGAAGACGAGATATTTGATATGGACGGAAATACGGTTACGATCTCGGTGTCACTTGTATGACAATATTGAAGTTTCCGATGTCAATGTGGATTAATCGGCACATTGATGTCGGAAACTTTAAATCAATCTAAACTGTTGTAAGTTTTGTAAAGTGCGATTTTCCGTTCTACTGCAGTCCGTAATACTCCCTATGGAGGAGACCCATTAAAAGGATTGGCCGGATGTCGCGAAGTAATCACCATTCAAAACCATTGAAAAATGACCGAGAAGACCCGTTATACCGATGAGGAACTTGAAGAATTCAAGGTTCTTATTTTGCAGAAACTGGAAAAGGCGCGCAAGGAGTATGAGACACTCCGTGCCGATGTGATGAATGCAAATGACACCAATGATACTTCTCCGACTTTCAAAGTTCTGGAAGAGGGTGCATACACGCTTTCAAAAGAGGAGTCAAGCCGTCTCGCACAACGTCAGGCACAGTTTATAAAACATTTGCAGGCAGCCTTGGTCAGGATTGAAAACAAAACTTACGGCATAGACCGCATTACTGGAAAACTCATTCCAAAGGAGCGCCTTAAAGCCGTTCCGCACGCAACTCTCTGCGTGGAAACCAAGACGAAATAACAATAGTGAACAAAAGCAATTTCCTGATGCGCAGGGGATGCCTTGCTGCCATGATAATAGCAGTGGTAATCCTTGCGGATCAGATATTTAAAATTTGGGTGAAGACCCATTTCTATCTGGGGGAGAGCCATGAGATATTCTCATGGTTCCAACTCGTGTTCATACAGAACAACGGCATGGCCTTTGGATGGGAGATTGGAAGCAAGCTGTTGCTTACGCTTTTGCGCATAGTCACGGTCTGTTTTTTGATATTCTACATATCCCGCACGGCCTCCAGGAGGGAAGCGCGTACAGGATATCTGGTATGCCTTTCCCTTATAATTTCCGGAGCGGCCGGAAACATCATAGATTGCGTATTCTATGGTCTGATTTTTGACAATCCGGCGCCACCGTATGTAGCAACTCTTTTTCCGGAAGGGGGAGGGTATGGCCAATGGCTTCATGGGCTTGTGGTGGACATGCTGTATTTTCCTCTGTGTGAATGGGATTGGCCTGCTTGGATGCCGTGGGTCGGAGGGGAACATTTCATATTTTTCCGTCCGGTATTCAATATAGCGGATGCGGCTATTAGCGTAGGAATGGTATTGTTGATCCTCTTTTACTCTGGCCAGATAAGTGAGGTTCCTTGGCGTCGGAAATCGCAGCAATCAGCCGATGCATCGTTGAATGAGAATAGTGAGAACAACGAAAAATAGCAGGTAATGGAACCTATGCGGCGCATTAGAAGTCTTTTTCTTGTGAAAGGGCATATGATGGGATTTCTCCCGATAATGTCAGTATTTGTTGCCACATGCCTGTTTTTGTCCTCATGCGATAGGACACCTGAGAACGTGATGGGGAAAGAAGCTATGGCTACCCTTATTGCGGATCTTTATATGGGGGAGGCTGTCGTGGATTACAATTACTCCTCATATCCGAATGATTCTACACGCAAGGCACTTAAGCAAAGCATATATTCAGCCCATGGAGTGGATCAGGAATTGGTTGATACGTCCTTCGGGTGGTATGGCAACCATATTGAAGACTACATTAAGGTTTGCGATCGCTCGATAGAAATCATTCAGGAGCGTCAACGCGACATTGCCAGCGCTTCAAGTTCTCAGATTGCCATTGCAGGTGATTCGGTGGTTATATGGACAGGGCCCGGGCATATTGTAGTGTCTGACAATATGCCGTCGCGCATAGTCACTTTCAGTTTTACCCCTGACAGCACCTGGCAGAAGGGAGATAGATTCATGTTGCGTTATAAACCGGTGAATGCGAATGTGCCTATGGAGAGTCGTATGCTTGTGGACTATGACAACGGAATGACTGCATATGTCGCTGATGCGGCAGAGCAACGGTCTGCCATGGTGCAGCATATACAGGTAGATTCAACTCTTGTTCCCGAGCGCGTATATGGTTATCTGTCCCTGCCAAGAGGTAGCGGTGAATATGAGATTGACAGTATCTCGGTTATTCGCATGCGCTATTATGTAATACCCGGATCGCATCTCGGTAGTCGGCGTTTCAACTATGGGATGTCAACGGAACAAATGCGAAAAGCCTCCCAAGATGCGGTGGATATTGCCGATACCGTTTCTACCGGCATGTTGAATCGTGATATGCCAATGCGCAACAGGCCAACCTCCACCCATGATGGTGCTACTCGCATTAAAAGACAAACGGCTGACTTGCCGGAAAGCTCGGCTACACGTGAGCAGACCGAACATCGCAAGAATGCTGCGGAGCACAAGGCTACCCCTGAAAGCAGGCGTCAGGCCGCTTCCAGACGTCAGTTGCCCACGAATACCCAACGCAGGGAGCTTAGAAAAACAAATGAATAAGTTTGTAACAATAAGCGACCAAAGGGTGTTGGCACGAACGGTTGTATATGACGGTGGCATCAGAAAACTCGCGCTTATAGATCAATCGGGTGATACTTTGAGTGTCACAGACTTTGATTTGGAGACCGCCAATACGGTTTTCGTTGATGGCATAGTCGTGTGCATGCGTCGCCAAATGGAGCATTCCGAAGATCCATTTGCCATTCTCCGCTTCGTCATGTCTCGTGTTCGAGATATGAATCCATCCAGTATCGCCTTTGAACTTGTATCAGAAAAAGCGCTTGCATCCGTAGGAGATGCAAGCGTTGATATTATTCTTGTAAAGTTACAGGCTTGATTGTTGCCAACTGTATTTTATTATTCCCATTTGAGCATGTCTGTGTTGAATACCGGGCCGTCAGTGCATACGCATACATGGCCTTCAACGGTGTCTTCCACGCAGCATAGACAAGCCCCAAGTCCGCATGCCATTGTGTTTTCGAGGGACACTTCGCATTGGATGGAATTTGCCTTGGCAATCCTGGCCACGGCTTTCATCATGGGCATAGGGCCGCAACAATAGATACTGCTCCAATCTTGCTGCAACACCGGATTGGCAGTAACAAGGCCTGGCACTCCTGCCGAACCGTCGTCGGTAGAGATATATACCTCGCCGAACTCCCTGAAACGCTCGATTAGCAATAAATCCTTTTCGCTTTTCGCCGCTAAAAGAAAAGATGGCTTGACTCCCATGTCAAGCAGGCATTTCCCAAGATAAAGAAGGGGCGCGACTCCTACTCCTCCGCCGACAAGGAGTGGGTTGAATCCCTGACGCACTTGATCTTCTGTGGGCAGCGAGAATCCGTTTCCGAGTGGGAGGATTATGTTGAGGTCATCGCCGGCTTTTAGATTGCATAATGCCTCAGTCCCTTTTCCGGCAAGGCGTACCAGAAGATGCAGTTCTTGCCTTTCAGGACAAACAAAATTTACGGAAATAGGACGCCTGAGAAATGTGGTCTTGCTTTGGTCAATGCGCACTTGCACGAATTGACCAGGCTGTATGTCAATAAACTGAAACGTGTTCTCTTGATTGGTAGGGGCACACTTCGTTTGCAGAACCAGAAGTGAATAGTTTGACGTGAGGCGGCGGTTTTCTGCCACTGTCATATCTAATGCAGTTTTGCGCATGGGGTTATAATTTTATTTACGCAAAATTAGGCATTAATTTTGCCATATACAAATCGCGCATATGTCGGGGCGCTCAATAAGCGGGTGGACATATGCGCGATGGTATGGCTAAGGCAGATGATCAATCCATGTCAAGTGCCATGTAGTGCTGATATGGGTGGTCGCATGCCGGGCATTCTTTTGGAGGTTCTGTACCTTCGAAGACGTATCCGCATACAAGACATTCCCACTTGATAGGTTTCTCACGTTTCCAGACGGTTCCGTCCTTTACCTGTTTCAGGTATGCCTCGAAACGTTTGCGGTGACGTTCCTCTACTTCGGCTATGGCGCGGAAATGTTCTGCAATTTCCGGGAATCCTTCTTCATCGGCAACTTTTGCCGCAGCCGTATAGAGTTGTACCCCTTCAACCATCTCCTCATGGGCTGCTGTAGCAAGGTTTTCTGCAGTGGTGCCTATGATTCCGGCATCCACTTCGGTGGTGACTGACACTTGCCCTCCTTCAAGCAGCTTGAAGAATACTTTGCCGTGGTGGAGTTCGTTGTCTGCTGTTTCCCGGAATACTTGTCCGATAGGGAAGTACTCTTCCTTGTCGGCCTTTTGTGCATAATATGTATAACGTGAATATGCGCCTGATTCGGCGATATATGCTGTTACAAGATTTTTCTCGGTTTGAGTCCCTTTGATGCTTTTTTTCTGTGATTTTGTCGCACTCATGATAATTATATTTTTTGTTCGTATAAATATAACAACGTGCGTCTATGAAGGGTTTATAGGCAAACAGCCTTTTTGACAGGGTCAATCGGTACTTTGATAAAAAGGCAGCGTCTTCGGATATCGCAATCCGAAGACGCTGTCTTTTTGTCAAGATCCCGTGAAAGGAATCGTAAAGCAATTACTTGCTTGCAATCGAGCTGGAAACAGTCAGACGAAGACGACCTTTGGCACGACGACGAGCCAGAACCTTGCGGCCATCTTTAGTAGACATTCTTTCACGGAAACCGTGCTTGTTAACTCTCTTTCTGTTAGAAGGTTGGAAAGTTCTTTTCATTGCTTTATGATGTTTTTGTTTTTCTTATTCACAATTCGGAGTGCAAATTTAACTGTTTTTTCTGAATTATGCAACCTCCTGATTGAAAATCATCTTGTTGATTTCAAAAAATGATTTTTCGGGATAGCTTCGCTAAGTCGCATAGGGCTTTTATTCGTTGTCGCTCCACAATGTCAAATCTCCGTTCAGGGATCGTGGCACATTGATAAGCCTCTGGTTAGATGAGCCTCTGAACCTGAGCGATGGGTCGCGTTGCGAACTCACAAACGTGCCGTCCACTATTACGTCTATCAGATCAAGCAGCTGCCTGCACTCCGGCATCTTGATTAATTGCTCGAACGTATATCCGGTATAGCACCAAATATTGTATCCACTGGCTTTCAATTCTTTTGCCAAGGGAAACAAACCGGATGCATTAGCCATGGGATCACCCCCCGTGAATGTCACATTGAAGCCGTTTTCCTCCACGGCTGCCATTATTTCTTCAATGTTCATAGCCGTTCCGGCCCCAAAATCCCATGATTGCGGATTATGGCAACCTTCGCAATGGTGAGGGCAGCCTGAAAAATATATGGCGGTGCGTAGACCCGGGCCGTCTACGGCTGTTCCAGGAATTATGTCAAGCACTCTAAGCATTGCGTTCCTGTCATTTGTGGATCACACGGTCTGAGAGTTCTGCGAGTTTTGCTTTGTTCCAGCGGTCGGTAGTGCCCACGAGGTATCCTGTGATGCGTTGCAGTTTGTCTATTTCGCGGCTTCCGCATTTAGGACAGGTTTCAAGGTTGTCCTGTGCATCTTCGTATCCACAGTGCATGCATCGGTTGCGGTTGTGGTTTACGGAGCAATATCCGATGTTGTGGGTATCCATGAGATCCACTATGTCGGCTATGGCCTGGGGATTGTGTGTGGCGTCTCCGTCTATTTCAACATAGAATATGTGGCCGCCGCCGGTTAGCTTATGGTATGGGCCTTCAATTTTGGCCTTGTGGCGTGGGGAGCAATGGTAATATACCGGCACATGGTTGGAGTTGGTATAATATATCCGGTCTGTGACTCCGGGTATTTCTCCGAAGCTCTTGCGGTCTCTTGCTGTGAATTTTCCCGACAGACCTTCTGCCGGAGTGGCAAGCACTGAGAAGTTGTGCTGGTAGCGTTCGGAATACTCGTTTACGCGTGAGCGCATATGGCTTACTATGCGAAGACCGAGTTCCTGAGCTTCGTCTGACTCTCCATGATGTTTCCCGATGAGCGCTACCAGACATTCTGCAAGTCCGATGAATCCGATGCCGAGTGTCCCTTGATTGATTACGCTCTCAATGGTCTGATCCGGCTTGAGGTTCTCTGAGCCGTTCCACAGACGCGACATAAGCAGAGGAAATTGCTTGACAAGAGCCGTCTTCTGAAAGTCGAACCTGTCGCAGAGCTGTCGGGCTGTTATGTCAAGCACCTCGTCAAGGCGGTTGAAGAATTTACTGATGCGTTCCTCGCGGTCTTTTATGTTCATGCATTCGATGGCTATGCGCACGATGTTGACGGTCGAAAAACTTATGTTGCCTCTACCTATTGATGTCTTTTCGCCATATCTGTTTTCAAAGACACGTGTACGGCATCCCATGGTCGCCACCTCATATTTGTATCTTTCCGGATCCTCGGCATTCCATTTCTCATGATGGTTGAATGTCGCGTCAAGGTTTACGAAATTAGGGAAGAAACGGCGTGCGGTTACTTTGCAAGCCAGTCGGTAAAGGTCGTAATTCGGATCTTCGGGTAGATAGTTTACGCCTTTCTTTTTCTTCCAGATCTGTATGGGGAAAATGGCAGTAGCTCCGTTGCCTACACCTTCATATGTGGAATTGAGGAGTTCTCGTACTACGCACCGTCCTTCGGCGGAAGTGTCTGTGCCGTAATTTATGGAGCTGAATACCACTTGGTTGCCGCCGCGCGAATGGATGGTGTTCATGTTATGGATGAATGCTTCCATTGCTTGATGGACGCGGCTTACAGTGCAGTTTATAGCGTGCTGCAACTTGCGTTCATCTCCGTTCAAGCCCTCAAGGGGCATCTTCTCGAAGTCTTTGATATCCTTGTTGTAAAGCCTTGACAAGTCTTCACCCGAAATCTCTTCTATCTTCTTCACCTCTTCTATGAACGAGGAGCGCACGAATGGCGCTAGGTAAAAGTCGAATGCTGGTATAGCCTGTCCTCCATGCATCTCATTCTGGGCGGTTTCGAGTGAGATGCATGCTATGACGCTTGCAGTCTCTATGCGCTTGGCCGGCCTTGATTCGCCATGCCCTGCAACGAAGCCGTGTCGCAATATATTGTCAAGTGGATGCTGCACGCATGTGAGGCTCTTTGTGGGATAGTAGTCCTTGTCGTGTATATGCAGGTAGCCGTTGCGCACTGCATCCCTTGCTTCCTGGCTTAAAAGGTAATCGTCCACAAAGGGTTTTGTGGTTTCCGATGCGAATTTCATCATCATTCCCGCCGGGGAATCGGTGTTCATGTTCGCATTTTCGCGGGTTATGTCATTGTTTTTGGCTTCAATGATTTCAAGGAACATCTCGCGTGTCTTTGCCCGGCGTGCTATGCTGCGTTGGTCGCGGTAGGCTATATATCGCTTGGCGACTTCCTTGCGAGGGGACTTCATCAGCTCCATTTCCACGCGATCCTGAATCTGCTCCACGCTCATCTGCTCCTGGCCGGTAATCCCGATTCGGTCGGTAATCTTCTGGATCAGTGCCTCGTCTTCTCCAAGGGGTGTCTGGAGCATGGCCTTGCGTATGGCTGCCTTGATTTTCTCTTCGTTGTAGCCAACCACGCGACCATCGCGCTTCAATACGGTCTGTATCATCGTTGTTTTTGGTGTATAAGGGTAATAAATAGGGCTGGATCGATGTGCGGGAAACGGTGGAGATTAGTCCTGTGATTTCATTGTCGTCAGCCGTGTGCAAAGGTAGTAAAACTCAAATGTCCTTGCAATATTTCAAACAAACAAATAATAGTAAATTTTCGTTTTTGAAAACTTTTGGTGTGTTAAAATTTGCTATATTGCTGATTGACAGGTGTTTTATGTTTAAAAATGGAAAACTTTGGATGGCGCTATTTTGGTCGTGGTTTGCCAAAATGCATATCGCGCCTCAAAATCCGGATAATGAGACAAGATGCTGTATGTCGGTTGATTTTATGCCGCTTTCTTTTACCGGGACAGCCTCGTTCAGGTCTGTAAGATAGACTGCCGGTGCTGCGGTATATGCGGCACTGGCCAGTGATTTGCTTCTGTCGGCATGTGGTGTTTCTATCCCAAAAATGTCCATGGCGGTATTGAACATGCTTTTCTGCGTAGACACGCGCCTGTGGCGGTTGTCTTGCAGATTATGCATCATCTCCGGATGTGCATTGCAGAAGTCGTCTGATAACCATGCGAGCATGGCTACGTGCAGCTGATAGTACGTAGGAGTGGGGGAGGCGTGTAAAAAACGTTTTCTTGCATCGTCATAGATGTCTTCCCCATGATCGGAACTATAGAGAAGCGCAGTCGGGCAACCGGCGACTTTGAGTTCACCGATTATGGAAGCAATCACATGGTCTGTAAACCTGATTGAGTTATCATAGGAGTTGACAAGTTCTTCGCGATTCCCGGCCGAGGCCTCGGAGGGATTGTCGGGCTTGAAGTATGAGAATTGTTGCGGGTACCGGTCGCGGTATCTGAAATGCGATCCGTAGGTGTGTAACACTATGAATTGTTTTCGATGCACTGTATCGCCCACGGCCTGATGCACCATCCCTATGAGCGTGTTGTCGTAGGGATGCACATCTGTGTCGGTCTCAGTGTAACGGGTATCGTCGGCCTCGTTTCCGAAGTATTCCGTATAGGATCTGTTCGGAGCCTGATTTGAAAAGAATCGGGTGTAGAAGCCTGCTTCTTTCATCGCGCTGAGTATGCTCTTTATGTTGTTTATGGAGTTGAAAGTTTCGGCAGAAAGGCAACTCATAAGCATCGGTACGCTCTTGTGTGTGGTGTTCGACTCCGAGAGCGCCCGGTCAAAGAACACGAGGTTTTTCTCTTGCGACAACCGTGGATTGGTTGGGCGATGGTAGCCATATAACTGCCAGTTTTGGGCTCTGGAAGTCTCGCCGATTACGTAGACATATATCTCCCGCTCAGATGAATTGCGCAGCGACCTGGCCTCGTAGCTGAATTGTGTGGAGGTATGAGGGTAGTCTGCGATCTGTCTTGCTCGATTGACGGCTTCGAACAGATTTGCAATGGCATTGACAGGGAATATGTCTCGGTAGAAGCTTCCCTTTTCTTCGGTTGCAAGTCCTACCGTTCCCAGTCCGATCCCGAATAACGTAAGAGACGCTCCCCAGATGGCCAATTCCTTGCGTGCAGGAGCCGGCATATTGATTTTCCTTATTATGGCATAGATGCCCCAGGCAAGAGAAGGGAGGTAAAGTGCGATTACTATGATTATTGCGGGGGTAAGGTTTTCCAAAAGTTCAGACGCTTCAGACATGTTTGTTGTCGCGACGTTAAGATACATGTCTACTGCTATCACGGATTCGCCGTAGAGATACAGCAGCACTATTTGAAATGCAGACAACACCATGGCGGGAAGAAGCGTTATTGCCATCCATCCGGTACGTCTGCTTGATGTGAGTATCAAAAGATATATTCCAGAAGGAATGGCCAGGTTGGCAATTTTCCATACGGCCGTTGAATTTTCGGTACAATCAAGGACGACATTAGGTATCAGCAGCACCAATACGATCCATAATGCCAGGCATCTGGAAGCTGAAATGATTGAATATATTATTTCACGTATAGGTTTCATCGTCTGGTTGATTATCCCTCATGTTCAGATATGCAAATTGTACTATCCTAAAAGACAAGTAGCTCTGGCAATAGGATGACAGAGCTACTTATTTAACACCTCGTGCGATTAGAATGTTTCGTATAATCCGAGGCTTATGGAAGATGATCTTTTTCCGATGCCGTAGTCCACCCGCACGTTTACTTTTTTCTTGAATTCCCATCTCACGCCTATCCCGTAGCTTGGCAAGAGGGTGTTGAGCCTGATGTCGTTGAAGTGACGGAAGACGGATCCGACACCTCCCCAGACTACTGCTCCGAAACGTTTCCAGATATGTTGTCTGAGTTCCACGACGATATCGCTCTCGTTCTTGTCGCGATATCTTCCCTCGAAATAGCCTCGTATGCCTTTGGATGCGTCCACAGTTGGCAGCATGCTCCATGGGGTGTCGCCATAGGTGGCCATACAGTGTAGCTGCGCCGCTATCACGCCGGATTTCCATAATTGCCTGTAGATGCCGAATGTGAATTCGGTAGATGAGAAGGCATACCTGTTTTTGAGGAATCCTGGATAGAAATACTGTTTCAGGTTAAGGTTGATGCCGCTTGATGCGTTTGTGGATACATCCCGGGTGTCAAACGAGAATATGAACCCAAGGCCGAGGCCGTAATCGAAGACACGCAGATCCTGACCGTTCCATAATTCAGGACGGATCACCTTGGTAGCTTTCGCATAATGGAAATTGACGGAGGGGCCGAGATATAGGTTGTCGGCCAGCTTCCATTGGAAGTCGCACCAGAAGGCTGATCGCAGTTCGGTATATTTGGTCTCGTTTGCATCCTGTGATTCGGTCTTGTATCCAATCCCCCAGAATTTCAACGGGAAATGGGCGAAATCCGCGCAATAATGCATGCGGTATCTGTCTTCGGGACCATAATGGTCACCGGAAAGCCCTACGCGATAAAAGCCGGTCAAAGAACCCTGTACGAATAGTGACGCATTGGAGACCGGGGTTAGCGTGTCCATGCGTGAATGGTACAATGCCGCTCCCATTACAGCGAGCTGGAAACTTGTCGAGGCATTGTAGCTGGGGCCTCCGACTATTGTGAAGTCGAAGCGTTTGTTTGCCTTCGGTTTGTTTGCCTTATCGAAATAATTGATTACTTTCTCCACAATATTCATCTTACGTGGAGTTTCTATCTCGGTGTTCTCTATGCTTTCCGCAATGACAGGAGTTGTGTCATGGAAGATTCGATTTGGGGAGGGAATGCTGTCGTAGACGGTCGTAACGGTTGCACGTCGCAATGCCTCCCCTGATCCGGCATCTGAAGCAGACGCGGTGACGGTGGAGGGATATATGATGGTTGATAATATTAAAGTCGAAATCCATCTCATAATAATGTTGTAAACGTGAATGGGGTAATAGGGTTTCAACTATATTAACAAAATTGCAGGCCGTTTGCTGTCATGGGTGTATAAAAAAACTCCGCAACCGTAAAATTACATATTTTAACGGAGTGGAGTTTCAAGTATGCTTATCTCTTGGGATGAATCAACCGTATTTTGAAATTTTGCGCAATTCCGGTTCGTTCAGGATGCTTATTTTCCTGCCGTCGACCGTTATCAGCTTTTCATTGACAAATCCGGACAGGGTGCGGATGGCATTTGATGTGGTCATGTTCGACAGGTTGGCAAGATCTTCACGTGCCATGTAGATGCGGAGTGTCAAATTGTCGTCCTCGAATCCATAATGGTCGCGGAGTACGATGAGGGCTTCTGCCAGACGCCCGCGGATATGTTTCTGGGTCAGGTTTACAATGCGTGTGTCAGCACCTCCGAGATTTCTTGACAACTCATGGATGAAGAACCATGCAAGCTTGTTGTTCTTGTTGATCATGTCCTCTACCAGTGTCATGGGCAACGTGCCTACTACTGATGCCTCAAAAGCTGCAGCCGACGAGTTGTACCTTTCCTTGGCAAAGTATGCGCGGTATCCGAAATATTGTACCGAACGAATCAACCGGAGGATCTGCACACGTCCTCCGACACCATCCTTGAACTTCTTTACCTTACCTTGAAGAAGGCACCATAGGTATTCCGGCTCTTCCCCCTCGGCATATATCCGTTGGTTCTTTTTGAAATGATGTATTGTAAATGCGTCGATAATCCTGCGCTTTTCGTCATTGTCAAGCACAGCCCATATCTCCGACATGTCTTCGCTTAATACTTTGTCAAGTGTACGCTTAATCATTTTATAACATAGCTTAGGGTGCATGTTTTGCAACACAAAGCTACGAATTTTTCCTAACAAATACTATCAAATTCCAAAAAAACTGCATGGAGCAGATTTATTGCGAGATAAATCCACCCTTATTGGGTGAGGCGGGTGCGTCGTGAGGCATCCAGCCGGAGCAGGATGAAAAGCAGGAATGTGAAGCCCCATAACGAGGAGCCACCATAGCTGAAGAAGGGGAGAGGTATGCCTATCACTGGACATATACCTATCACCATACCGATGTTGATGCAGAAATGAAAGATCAGGTATGAAGCAACGCAATAGGCATAGACACGTACAAAAGTGGTAGGTTGACGCTCCGCTATGGAGATCACACGCAGTATCAGGATAAGGAAGAGAAGGACGACGATGCTTGTGCCGATGAAGCCTTCCTCCTCTCCGATCGTGCAGAATATGAAATCCGTGTGCTGTTCGGGCACATATTTCAGTTTTGTCTGTGTGCCTTTCAGGAATCCCTTGCCGGAGACGCCACCGGAGCCGATTGCAATCTTGGATTGGTTTACGTTGTATCCGTCTCCGCGCGGATCTTCAACCATGTTGAGTGCTACCTTTATGCGTTTTTGCTGATGTGGCATCATATGGCTGAAAACCATGTCCACCGACATGAGGAATCCTATGGAAAGGACTATCGTAACCACAGTCACTATCAGTTTTCTCACTTTCAGACGCAGCATCTCAAACAGACAATATACCATGGCGATGCCTATGACAGACAGGAAATACACGTATCCCGACAGTTGCATGTTCCAAAATGAAAGCCCCCATTCTACGGTCGCGCTTCCCAGGAACCATAACAGCACGTTGCGTGCGACTTCGAACCGTCGCACATAGACCGCAAGCATCCCCACAGCGAGTACCATGATCATGCAGAATATGAAGAATTGCCCGGATGGGATACCGAGGACATGCGTTTCGGAATACTTTATGGCCACGACGAATACAACCACGGCAAAGAGGGCTGCAAACAATACAAGGCCGCTCATCCCCTCACGATAGAGTACGAAAAAGAGCGACAGATACACCAATGCGGAACCAGTTTCCTTCTGTGCCAGGATAAGTACGATCGGTGTAAATATAATGAGAAGCGCCTTGAGGTAGTTGCGTGGCGATGCATTGAGGTTGAAATTATATCCACTGAATAATTTCGCCAGTGCGAGCGCGGTGGCGAATTTTGCAAATTCCGCCGGTTGTAGACTCATGGAACCCAATACAAGCCAGGAACGCGATCCTTTTATATCCGGGGCTATGAATATGGTTACGACTAACAGACATAGAAGTGCCAGATATATGGGATATGCGTAAGTCTCATACATTCGGGCATCTACGATCAGTAGCACTAGGCCGAGAAGCAATGAAAGCCCGATCCACCGGATCTGCTTCCCTGAAAATTCCTCGAATGAGAAAATGCTTGCATGGTCATAGTCATAGCTTGCGGCATATATCGAAAATACTCCTGCGATTACCAGAAGCAGGTATAATATTACCGTAAACCAGTCTACATTCTTGAATATTGAGTCTCCTTGATTGGAGCGTTTTCTTAGCGGACGCCCAATGGTTGGATATGCGGTTCGTCTTGTCATTGATTGTATGGTGTGGTGATGTGGATCAGTGTTTCTTCACTCCGCTGTAGATGATTGTATTTGAATTCAGCATGCGGTCTTCCAGGTATTTCCTGGCAGGGGAAATCTGGCCGGTAAGATATTTCTCGATTACGAGGGAACCGATCGGGACACCGAATGTCGCTCCGAATCCGGCGTTTTCCACATACACGCAAACAGCAATCTTCGGGTCGTGATAGGGAGCGAAACCGATGAAGGCTGAGTGATCCTTACCGTGTGGATTCTGTGCGGTGCCTGTTTTTCCGCACACTTCAATGTCCGGCAGATTGGCGAGGCGGCATGTTCCTCCGGTGACTGCCATGCGCATCCCTTCGGCGATGTCGTCGAAATGATGTTGGTCGATTGTAGGATAGCGCCGTGTACGGTATTGCTCGTCTATTATGGTGTCTTTGATTTCCTTTACTACATGCGGTGTGATGAACCATCCACGATTGGCGATGGTTGTGCACAGGTTTGCTATCTGTAGCGGGGTGGCAAGGATTTCTCCCTGGCCGATCGAAACGGAGATTATGGTGTTGGCGCTCCAACGTCCTTCACCATACCATTTATTATAGAATTTGGCATTGGGGATGAAACCTCGTCCTTCAGATGGGAGATCCACTCCGAGCTTGTATCCATAGCCAAGTGATACGAGATGGTTTTTCCATACCTCGAACGCCTTGTCCGATGAGCCGTATTTGGAGCGTTTGTCGATCATAGCCTTGAATCCCCAGCAGAAATATGCATTGCACGATGTCTGTAAGGCCGGTTTAAGCTGTATGGGAGATCCGTGGGCATGGCATCCGACTCTGAGTCCGCCATTTATATATCCTCCATAGCAAGGATATGGCGTCTGTAGTGTCACGATGTTTTCCTGAAGGAAAATAAGTCCTTGGGATGGCTTGAAAGTAGACCCCGGGGGATATGCGCCCATGAGTGCACGATCAAAAAGCGGCTTGTACTTGTCATTGACGAGTTCGCGGTAATGTTTGCCGCGCTCGCGTCCTACCAGTGAGCGCGGAGAGTATGTGGGGCTTGATACAAGGGCGAGGATCTCTCCGGTTGATGGCTCGATTGCCACAACGGCACCGATCTTGTTGACCATAAGGCTCTCGGCATATTCCTGGAGTTTTATGTCAAGACTTAGTTTCAGGTCTTTGCCTGATATGGGCGCTATGTCGCGTGCACCGTTTTCAAATCTTCCGCGTATTCTGCCTCTTGCATCGCGGATAAGGATCTCTTTACCCTTTATGCCGCGCAGGTATTTGTCGTAACTTTTTTCTATGCCAAGGTCGCCGCAGTAGTCGCCCGGTTGGTAATAGCTGTCTTTTTCTATGTCCTGTTCCGACACTTCTCGTATGTTGCCGAGCACATTTCCCGCAGCTTCATAGGCATATTCCCGCAGGATGCGTTTCTGGATGAAAAAACCTGGATAACGGTAAAGTTTCTCCTGCAATTTGCCATAATCCTTGGCCGACAGGTGTGTGATAAGGACTTGTGGGGTATAGGAACTGTAATTGCGCGATTCCTTCATGGCTTTTATACGCGCGTGGAACTCCTCGGGAGTAATGGCGAGAGTACGGCAGAAGTCAAGCGTGTCAAAGTCATGCACGTCGCGTGGTATCATCATAACGTCGTATGCCGGTTGGTTATATACGACAAGGGAGTCGTTCCGGTCATATATAAGTCCACGCGACGGATATACCGTCTTACGCAGAAACGCGTTATTGTCAGCATAGTCCTTGTATTTTTCGTCCTGAATCTGCAGGGTAAACAAGCGTAGCGTATATATGATGGCGACGACTGCTATAAAGCCGCCGACCACGTATTTCCTTTTTTCAAGCTTGTAATCCTTTCTCATATGAGTGAGTGCGAAAGATCGATCGGGAAAGATATTGGCGATTTAGTGTCTTTCCGCTGTGAAATTGAAGTAAAAGTTATCTTCTGGAGGTTGTAAAACCGTCTATGGCCATTATGACAATGAATGTGAGCAGGGTCGAGCTTACGATCTTGAGCAGCATGCGCATAGGGGTGAAAAAAGCGAAAGCTTCTATTGAGAAAAAGAGCGTGCAGTAAACGGCGCTCAGTGTGAGGGCATATTTCATGAATATGGCAGCACCGAGTGTTCGCATGGACGGTTCCGGATTGGAAATGGCATCCTGACGGGGCATGTATAGATGAAGTACGGGCAAACGGGTTACTGCAAGCAACGTGCAGGCAAGGGCGTTCATCCCCTGGGTGTTGGACATTACGTCAACCGTAAGCCCGATCAGGAACGAGAGTGTCATGACCCAGCTTATGCCAAGAGTCACGGGAAGTTTTACTATGAAGTAGATAAAAACCAAAGGTATCGCAACGCCGAACAGACAGATATGGTTGAAGACCACGACCTGACATAGCGTCAGCGCTACAAACATCAATGCGAATTTTATGATTTCTTTCGCCATTTTGGTTTTTGTCGGTGATTTGTAAGTTACGTTTTTATTGATTCGTGGGGGTTGCACCGGACGCGGCGCGGGGCTGGTCGGTTTCAACCTCCTTGATTTCCACTATATCGCGGTTTGATATTACCTTTACGGTGGAAAGCGTGGTAAAGTCTGTAAGCAATCTTATGCGTAGGGTATGGAAATTATCGTCTTCGCCTCTTGTGGAACCCAACACGGTGCCCACAGGGATCCCTTCCGGGAACATGGCTGAATACCCCGAGGTAATCACAGTGTCACCCTTATGGAACTTGACCTGTTTGGGGAGTTCTTCAAGTAGCGCTTCTGACGGGGAGATGCCGTCCCATACCAAAGATCCGAACGCGTCGTTGCCGCGCAGTTTGCATGACAGTCGGAAATTAGGGTTGAGCAGCGAGATAATGCGGGCATGATGTCCGGCCACGACATTCGTCACGCCGACCACTCCATTCTGATCCATCACGCCCATCTCCGGGCCTATGCCGTCGGCGGAACCTTTGTCGATGGTGATGTAGTTGTACGGACGTATGACGCTGTTGTTGATTACGGTTGCAATGACGAATTCATAACGTCCTATGGAGTCAAGAGTGCGCATGGAGTCCTGCATGATCGCCTGGTTCAGGCGACGTGTCTCCTGACGGAGCATTATGACTTCCGATTCAAGCGCGGCATTCCGGCGCTGCAGATCTTCGTTTATGTCACGCAACCCGATATATGAGGTTATGTTGCTTGTGACATCATATATGCCGGAAGCGACAGAGTTTGCCGACGTGAGGTATACGTGATGTTGGTATGGGTTTTTGTTGAACAAAAGCCAGCAACTTAACACCACATAGAATATGAAGACGAACCACGCGCTGTAACGAAGAAAGAAATTTAACAGATTGCGCACTTAACCGGAGACTCTTTGTGAATGAACCTGTCAAGGCTTCCCGCCAGCGACGGTGGGAAGCCTTGACAAGTAAAAATAAAATTATCGAATGAGGAACGAGAAATTCTCTATGTTTTTCAGTGCGACTCCTGTTCCTTTGGCTACGCACAGAAGCGGATCTTCCGCCACGTGGAACTGGATGCCGATTTTGTCGGTGAGGCGTTTGTCCAGACCGCGCAGCATGGCTCCTCCTCCTGCAAGCCATATGCCGTTTCGCACAATGTCGGCATATAGTTCGGGGGGAGTCTGTTCAAGGGCGCTTAGCACTGCAGTTTCGATCTTTGTGACGGACTTTTCTATGCAGTGGGAAATTTCCTGGTATGATACCGGGATCTCCATTGGGAGCGCTGTCATTTGGTTGGGGCCGTGCACCACGAAGTCCTCAGGCGGATTTTCCAGTTCCGTGAGGGCGGAACCCACATTCATCTTGATGAGCTCGGCTGTGCGCTCTCCGACACGCACGTTGTGCGCGCGGCGCATATGCCCCTGAATGTCCTCGGTAAGGTCGTCGCCGGCTATCTGTATGCTTCGGTTGCTGACGATTCCACCCAGTGATATGACGGCGATTTCCGTTGTTCCACCACCTATGTCCACGATCATGTTGCCTTCCGGAGCTTCCACGTCAAGACCGATGCCGAGGGCTGCCGCCATCGGTTCATAGATCATGTATACGTCTCGGCCGCCTGCGTGCTCCGACGAGTCGCGCACGGCGCGGATCTCTACTTCGGTGGATCCCGACGGTATGCCCACGACCATGCGAAGCGATGGAGAGAACCAGTTGCTCTTGGAGCTTGCCTTTTTTATAAGCCCGCGGATCATCAGCTCTGCCGCGTTGAAGTCGGCGATCACACCCTTGCGAAGGGGGCGTACGGTGCGGATTCCCGCAGGTTCGCGGCCTTGCATCAACTGTGCTTCCTTTCCTACGGCAATGAGTTTGTCGTTACGGTCGAGTGCTACGATCGAAGGCTCGTCAATGACAATCTTGTCATTGTGGATAATGACGGTGTTTGCCGTGCCAAGGTCGATTGCTATTTCTTTCGTTAGTGAGAATAATCTCATGTCTGTTGTCTGGTTTTATGCTGGAAAGACTTGTAGGGAGCCGGTGGCATACCTTGAGTCGCTTCCGATTACTATGTCCCCTTATTAATGTTTGAAGTGGCGGAATCCGGTCATGACCATGGCCACGCCGTTTTCGTCGCAATACTTTATGGAGTCGTTGTCACGGATGGAACCGCCGGGTTGTATGACGGCATCTATTCCCGCGTTATGGGCTATTTCCACGCAATCCGCAAACGGGAAGAACGCATCCGATGCCATTACGGCTCCATTGAGGTCGAAATTGAATGTGTGAGCCTTCTCAATGGCTTGACGGAGTGCATCTACGCGTGAAGTCTGGCCTACGCCGGCAGCACACAGCTGTTTGTTCTTGGCCAGCACGATGGCATTGCTCTTGCAGTGCTTGACAAGCTTGTTCGCGAAAAGGAGGTCTTCAACACGGTCAGCGCTTACCTTTGCCTGGGTGACCGGACGAAGGTCTTCTGCCGTTTCGGTATGAAGGTCGCGCTGCTGCACGAGTGCGCCGTTAAGAACCGAACGGAACTGGGTATGAGTGTCAAGTTTTGTCTTCTGACGAAGAATTATGCGGTTTTTCTTCTGTTCCAATATCCCAAGCGCTTCCAGCTCATATTCCGGGGCAATTATTACTTCAAAGAATATCTTGTTGATTTCCTCAGCTGTAGCTCCGTCAATTGTACCGTTGCAAATAAGGACACCGCCGAATGCCGATACCGGATCCCCTGCAAGGGCATCTTTCCAGGCCTCAAGTATCGTCGGGCGGGAAGCCACGCCGCAAGCGTTGTTATGCTTCAGTATGGCGAACGTCGGCTCGGTGAATTCTGCCATAAGCGTGGTGGCGGCATCTATGTCAAGGAGGTTGTTGTATGAGATCTCCTTGCCGTGGATCTGCTCGAAAAGTTGGTCGAGACGACCGAAGAAATAGCCTTTCTGATGAGGATTCTCTCCGTATCGCATGGCCTTTTCCCCATCTATGGCGATGCGGAGCGCCGTCGGATTCTCCTCTCCATCGAAGTAATTGAAGATAGCGCTGTCATATTCAGAGGATACGGCAAACGCCTCCTTGGCGAACCAACGACGATCTGCGAGTGTGGTGCGGGCGCCATTTTCGGCAAGTATACGGCGAAGAGCCTCGTATTGCATCTTGCTCGGTACGATTACAACGTCGTTGAAGTTCTTGGCGGCAGCGCGTATGAGCGATATGCCGCCTATGTCAATCTTTTCTATGATGTCTTCTGCTGAAGCACCTGAAGCAACAGTCTCCTTGAAAGGATACAAGTCCACGATCACAAGATCAATTGATGGGATCTGGAATTGAGCAGTTTCCTTTTGGTCTGTCTCGTTCTCTCGGCGATTGAGTATGCCGCCGAACACCTTGGGATGCAAGGTCTTCACTCGGCCACCGAGAATTGAGGGATATGAAGTAAGATCCTCCACAGCATCGCATGGATATCCTAATTTTTCAATAAAACTTCGGGTTCCTCCTGTCGAAAGGAATTTTACTCCGTTGTCGTGAAGCAACTTGAGGATTTCATCCAATCCGTCTTTGTGGAATACGGATATGAGGGCGGTTTTGATATCTTTAATATCTGCCATTGATAAATAAATTTGCGAGGTAGATTTTCAAGCCGCAAAGTTACTAAAAATGCACTATTGCCCCAACGGTTTTCCTATTAAATGCGTGGAGGAGACGCATCGGAATGATTAAAAAATGTGAAACGCGTTTTTGGGACGTTTTTAACGAACATTAGCTCCAGATGCCGTGTTACTTAAATGACATTTAAAACATCAAGATCATGAAAAAAATCGGTATATTTTACGGATCCACCACCGGGACTACTGAAAAGATCGCCCATGACATAGGGCGCATCCTCGGGGTGCCGGATACAGATATCCACGACGTGGCATCAACACCTCCCTCCAAGGTTGGGGAGTATGGAATATTGGTACTTGGTTCAAGCACTTGGAACGATGGGGAGCTTCAGGATGACTGGTATGACTTCATTGCGGGATTGTCGGTCATAGACCTTCAAGGAAAGGATGTGGCCATTTTCGGATGCGGCGACGAGACCATGAGCAACACGTTCTGTTCGGCTGTAGGGGAGATCCATGACCGTCTGAAAGACACAGGTGCGAAATTCATTGCGCCGTATGATGTGGTGGGCTATCATTTCGAACATTCCGGAGCCGTTCCCGAAAATGCGGTAGAGGCTGAGGGATTGCTTCTTGACGAGGTAAACCATCCGGAACTTACAGCCTCGCGCATTGCGGGGTGGTGCACGCTCATAACGGATGCCGCCAAGGGATGAACACCCCGGCATGTGACCTGGTAACAGTGAAATAAAGCAAAAACGGAAGCCGTATGTGATATTTTCGACGGACGGATTGACGGTTTGTAAATTGATTGTCGTATCTTTGCGTGTTAAAAAACGCAGAGATACGATTTTTCATCAAAATGCTCAAGAATATAATTGACAAGGATAAATTGCAAGACCTGGATGAACTTCTGGTCACATCCCGCAATATAGTGATTACCTGCCATCTGTCACCTGACGGAGATGCCATGGGATCTTCCTTGGGACTTCGTCGCGCCCTGTGGAATATGGGTAAAAAGGCAAAAGTGATCACTCCTGACACTCCCCCTAAATATTTGTCATTTTTACCCGGTGCTGAGGATATTGTGATATATTCGCGGTCGGAAGACTATGCCCGGAGGCTGATGGACAATGCAGATTTGCTTTTCTGTCTGGATTACAACGAGCCTAAGCGTATTGACCATATGGAACAGGCAATGATGGCATCTCCGGCCAAGAAAGTGATGATAGACCATCATCTCCATCCCGACGGTTTCCCCGACGTGGTTATATCGCATCCGGAACAAAGTTCGACCTCAGTGCTCGTCTATCGTGTGCTGATGGCGCTGGGCATGGGCGAATGTGTGGACGCTACTTGCGCCGAATGCCTGTTTACCGGCATGATGACCGATACCGGCAACTTCTCCTATAATTCCAATGATCCCGATCTCTATGAAGTTGTGGCGGATCTTGTCAGGCATGGGATTGACAAGGATGCGATTTACCGGAAGGTATACTTCTCAAATTCATTAAACAGATTGCGTCTGAACGGATATGCCATGCTCAATAATCTTTCGGTATATCCCGATCATCGCGCCGCGCTGATAACCTTGACAAGAAAGGAATTGAACGAATTCCAATACCAGAAAGGAGACACCGAGGATCTCGTAAACAAACCTCTGACGATGCCCGACATTGTATATTCTGTCTTTCTGCGCGAGGAGGACGGGTATGTGAAGGTGTCGTCCCGCAGCAAAGGTGACTTCCCGGTAAATGTGATGTGCAAGGAACATTTCAACGGTGGAGGACACCTGAATGCAGCCGGCGGTGAATTTTATGGCACCATGGAAGAGGCCATTCGGATTTTCGGTGACATCATGCCTCTTTTCGACAAATACCTTCCGGGGTGAATATTGTAAACAAATAACGAATAAAAGATATAATGAGTTTCAAAGCCTTTAGGCCGGTATTTCCGGCGTTGGCTGCAGTTTCAGTCGGGTTTGTCATGCTGACTTCATCATGCAATGACGGCAAGAGCTATGCCGATCTCCTGACGGATGAGACTAAAGCGGTCAACACGTTTTTGGCCGATCAGAATGTCATCCTCGACCTCCCCAAAGACAATAATTTCATCGTGGGACCAGATGCCCCGTTCTATCGTCTTGACGAAGAGGGGAACATATACATGCAGGTGCTCAGCAAGGGGGATTCTGAAATGATGGCCGAGGATGATGATCTGGTGTACTTCCGTTTTACCCGCAGCAGCCTTTACACTTACGATCCGGTTGACAAGAAATTTTCCGAGGGATGGGGAAATTCGGAAGATCTGTCTGTTGGATCTGCCTCGTTCAGGTTCAATAATTACAGCCTTAGCAGTTCGGCGCAATGGGGATCGGCTTTGCAGACTCCGTTGCTCTACCTCGGTATGTTTTGCCGTGTGAATCTGGTCATAAAATCGCAGTACGGCCTTACCAATGAGATTTCTCAAGTGGTTCCTTTCTATTACTATGACGTGCGTTATTTTCCGCCGGCCACAAGCGGTGAGTTCGAGCCGGACGAGAATCAGTAATATCATAAATCATATAATCAGCAGTTACTTATGTCACTGATAAAATCTATTTCAGGCATACGTGGCACCATAGGCGGCCGTCCCGGTGAAGGGCTTAGTCCGCTTGATGTGGTTAAATTCACAGCCGCTTATGCTGCCTTTATCCGTAAAAGTTCGCAATGTGCTTCCAACATTATTGTTGTCGGACGCGACGCGAGGGTATCCGGCTCCATGGTTGACAGTCTTGTTTGTGCCACCCTCACAGGAATGGGCTTTGATGTGGTAAACATCGGGCTTGCTTCCACTCCGACGACTGAAGTGGCTGTAGCGGGCATGAAGGCTTGCGGAGGCATCATTCTGACGGCTTCCCACAACCCGGCACAATGGAACGCGCTTAAACTGCTTAACTCCGACGGAGAGTTTCTGAATGACAGTCAGGGGAAAGAGGTGCTCCGCATCGCAGAGGCCGAGGATTTTGAATTTGCTGGATATGACAAGCTCGGTCAAATACTCACAGACCAGACATGGAACCGCCGCCATATAGAGCAGGTTCTTGCGCTTGATCTGGTTGACCGCGCTGCCATTGCCAAGGCCGGCTTCACTGTTGCGGTGGATGCGGTGAATTCCGTTGGCGGCATCGTGATACCGCAATTGCTGCGTGCCCTCGGTGTAAAAAACATCATTGAGCTTAATTGTGAAGCTACCGGACGCTTTGCCCACACTCCTGAACCTATTCCTGAGAATCTGACACAGATCTCGGCCTTGATGGCTGATGGCAAGGCAGACGTGGGATTCGTGGTAGACCCCGATGTGGATCGTCTGGCGATCGTGATGGAAAACGGCGAAATGTTCGTGGAAGAATATACTCTCGTTGCCGTTGCCGATTATATCCTCAGCCACACACCTGGTTCCACTGTCTCGAATCTCAGTAGTTCGCGTGCTTTGGGTGATGTTACTCGTGCACATGGATGCGAGTATAATGCAGCTGCCGTTGGCGAGGTCAATGTAGTTACCAAAATGAAAGAGACCGGTGCCGTGATAGGAGGGGAGGGCAACGGTGGTGTAATATATCCCGAAGCCCATTACGGTCGCGATGCCCTTGTGGGAGTAGCCCTTTTCCTGACCCTGCTTGCCAAGAGCGGCAAAAAGGTGAGCGAGCTGAAGAAAGGCTATCCGCAGTATGCCATCGCCAAGAACAAGATACAGCTCACACCCGACATTGATGTAGATGCGATCCTGGCAGCGATGAAAGAGAAGTATTCCTCTGAAAAAATCACCGACATAGACGGTGTCAAGATCGATTTTAAGGATTCTTGGGTGCACTTGCGTAAATCCAATACGGAACCGATCATACGCATCTATGCCGAGGCTCACACGATGGAGGATGCCGAGGCTCTTGCCGATAATGTAAAACAAGTGATGGCCTCCATGGCCTGACGACGGTGCATAAGAATAATCAGCAACGCGTCGCGTTATGGCACACCAGCCACAGCGCGACGCGCATTTCTCTTATACCATACAGATCATAACAATGAATAGATTAAAAAACATATGGGTGATCCACTTCTTTGCGATTGTTCTTGTACTATGCGCTTCTTTTGAATTTCATGTAGGAGCTGCATACAAGGATTGGGCATTGGTGAGAGTGTCTGTTGCCAATGTACGCGAGAAGCCCGGCCATGCTTCGGAACTCGGTTCGCAAGTGATAATGGGTACTCCCCTTAAGGTTATCGGGAAAGAGGGGGATTGGTTGCGTGTAGAGACTCCCGAGGGATATAAGGGATATGTAATTGGCAATTCCGTGAGGCTGAAATCAGATGAAGAGATGGCTGATTGGCGAGTTTCCGATAGGGTAGCGGTGAGTTCATTTGACCAGACTTATATCTACGATAGGGCTGTTCCCTCTGCGGAAAGCCGTGCGGATACGCTTGCTTTGCATCGTCTTACTGATGTGGTCAACGGATCGGTTCTGGAACTGGATGGAATTGCTCCATACGGCTTTTCTGCCGTAAGGCTTCCTGATGGCAGAAGAGGTTACATAAGAGCCAATGAGGTGCAACGCCTGTCCGGATTGCATGGGAAGGAAGTGGACATTGAAGCTGTAATAAGATTTGCAAAGTATCTTAACGGAACACCCTATCTATGGGGGGGCACATCTTCAAAATCAATGGACTGCTCGGGATTGACTAAGATCGCTTTTTTGTCGCAGGGAGTGATTCTGCCTCGGAATGCATCGCAACAGGCTACTATTGGGGAGAATATCGTAATAAGCCCCGGACACGCATATCAGAAGGGCGATCTCTTGTTTTTCGGCAATCCTGCGACCAAAAGAGTGAATCATGTGGGGATATATCTGGGTGATAACCGGTTCATACATTGTGCCGGCAGGGTGATGGTGAGTTCGCTGTCGCCTGCGGATAAGGACTATCTGGAACTGAACCTTTTGGCAGTGCGCAGATTGTCGGACGAAGATTTTATTGAGCTGTCGCTCTCCGGTCACCCCTGGTATAACTGACGTATATAGTGAAATTAAACGATAATCGCGGTATCAATATTTTTCTTGACACCGCGATTATCGTTTATTGGTCCTTAATGTTCTTAAAGCCTATTGCTCTGATAGAAGAGGAGGATCCTGTATCGTAGCAGGTATTCGTAATGAGCCTGGATGGAGGAAATCTGGGTACGGTACAGATTGTTTTTGGCTTGCTCGAATTCATATGGTGTCGCACGTCCGAGATTGTATTTCTCCCGTGTGGCATCGAAGGACAAGGTGGTCTTTTCAAGAGTTTCCTGAGAGGCGAAATATCTGTCACGTGCGCCTCGCGCCTGATAGTATGCCAGTTGAATGGTTTTGAAAAGTTCAGATTGCTGGCGATCCAGTTCAAGTTCGGCAGATATTTTCTGTAGCTTGGCTTTGCGCACGGAGTTGCGTGTGGAGAACGCGTCAAAGATCGGAATGGAAAGACTTACGCTCAGTGAAGTGGACAGGTTGTGACGCATCTGTTCCCCGAAAGGATCGCTTTCGTAGCCGCTGACCGTATAATAACTTGACCCGACGCCGGCACTAAAATTAAGGCGTGGCAAATATCCGCTCTTAGCCAACGATATACTTTGGTCGGCAACTCTAATCCCCTGTCTTGACGCAAGGATGGAATTGTTGTGAACCAACGCTGCATTGAACACCGCATCGGAGTTCGGTATTATGGGTTCACCTTCCCCGATCGGGAGTACGTCGAATCCTACCGCAGTCGGTAGTTGAAGCAGATTGGCAAGTTCCACTAGTGAGACCTGTATATCGTTCTCGGAATTTACTACCTGGAGTTGATCCTGTGCCATCTGGGCTTCGGCATCAAGGAGGTCGGCTTCTGCAACTTTACCATCTTCTACCAGTGCCCTCTGCCTCTCGACTTCATATGTGGTGTGCTCAAGCTGTCTGCGAGCCGACATGCATACCTCCTTGGCATAAAGGACTTGAAGGTACTGGGTGATGACATTCAATGTTATGTTGTCCTTGATCGCCTCATGTTCATACAGTAGCTTCTGAAGATTGGATTTCGCGACCTTCAATTGACGATATTCGCTGAGTCCCTGAAACAACGGCAGATTGAGCGATGCGCCCCACGACAGATTGGAAGTATTGCGGTTGGCATATGTGTTGGAGGCTGTAAGGCCGCGCCCGAAGCTCACTCCCTCCGAAGCACTTGCACTTACCGACGGGAGGAAACGGTCTTTTGCTTCTGTTACCGATTGTTCTCCATTGGCAATGTTCAGAAAGCTGTTTCTTACCGTGAAGTTGTTGGTTGTCGCATATTCGACGCATTGCTCAAGGCTCCAAGTCTCGGCTGATGCGATGCCTGTTCCGGAGATCGCCGTGGCGAACAGCAGGATCTTATGTATGGTTTTCATATTGTCCTGAATTTGTTATTTTTCAGATATCATGCTGCCACGCAATTTGCTCTCCTTCGTAAGGTTGCTTTCCTTTATCTCAACCTGTAATCCGTCAGAGACTCCGGTCTTTACAGCCATACGGTCGAATTGCTGTGGTTTTTCCACATCATTTTTAAGGATATACACGAAAGCGCTGTCCCCCTGATATTCCACCACGCGTTCCGGAACTGAAAACACATTCTCAGCCTTTTCAAGTATCACGGTGGCATTTGCGCTATATCCGGCACGCAGTTTGGCTGTTATGGAATCAAGTTCAAGAGCAGCTTTTATTTCAAAAGTATTAGTGCCGTTTTCATCCGTTGCTATCGGAGCGATCTTTTCTATAAGCGCTCCCAGATCAGAGCCGTTGACGGCTCCTACCGAGATGCGTGTCGGCATCCCTTCACTTAGTAGATCCACTTCGGTCTCGTCAACCTTTCCGACGAAGATCAGGTCGGTCATGTCTGCTACTTTGGCTATGGTCGTGCCGTCATTGAATGTATTGGCTTGTATGACAGATGTGCCGACTTTGACCGGTACTTCAAGCACTACTCCAGTGACGGTTGATCTTACAAGCGTGTTTGAACCTTGCGCGTTCGTGGACGAGACTCCGTCACGCACGATTGCGAGTTGATCCTGTGCCTGTTCGAGTTCTGACTTTGCCTGATTGTATGCAGCCTGGTCTGTTTCGAATTTTTCCCGGCTCTCATATTTCTTCTCATACAGGCTTTTTGTGCGCTCGTATATGAGGCGTTGCTGTTCAAGCGATATTTCAGCTACACGCACACGGTTCTGCGCGGAAGAAAGCTGTGCTTCATCAGGTATGACCTTTATTTTTGCGATTATGTCGCCAGTGTTTACATGGTCGCCGGCTTCCACTACAACCTCGCTGATTATACCGGAAATTTGAGGCTTGATCTCTATCTCGTCGCGAGGTTCTATTTTCCCTGTCAGTACGGTTGTTCGTTCTATGGTACTCTCTGATGGGTTTACCAGTTCATATTCCGGTTCCTTCGTTTTTGAATTCATGATGAGATAGATGAATGTACCTATGAAAATGGCTACAATCATCACCCATAACAGGATCTTGAAAAACTTTTTCATGTTATAATGTCGTTTTTAGTTTTCAGTTAGGTCTTATTTGTCGTTTAATGCTTCCACTGGCTTGATCTTCATGGCCTTAACGGCAGGTATCAGGCCGGCCAAGGTTCCCAATACGATGAAAGTGACCATGATCGTCAGTGCTTGTCCGGGTTGCATTTGGAATCGTGGTGTTGAGATTTCGTTAGCCGTTATAAATTGTGTGATGCCGAGTGCGGCCGTCGCCATACAGATGCCGGCAGTTCCTGCGACGGTTGTGAGCATGATCCCCTCCGAGAGTATCTGCACTATTATGTCGGAGGGCTTGGCTCCTATGGCTCGCCTGATACCGATCTCCTGTGTGCGTTCCTTTACAATTACCCACATTATGTTACCTATGCCTATGACTCCGGCAAGTAGTGTGCTGAAACCGATGAAAAAGGCCAGAAGGGATACTCCCATAAAAAGGTTGTCGACCATTTCGAATTGCTCGGATACGTCAAATATGTCGCAGGCGGACAAGTCATCGGGAGCTATACTGTGGCGCACGAAAAGGAGACGTTTTATCTGAGGCTCAAGATCAGAGATCTTTACTCCGTCCTTGGCAACCATCATTATGACATCCACGGTATTTCCCCGGCGGAAAGCCCTGCGATATGTGGAACTTGGCAATATCACGGACTCATCTATGCGCGATCCCATGTTTATCTCATTCGTCTGACCAGCGATTCCGATTATATTGTATGAAATGCCATTGACCAGTATGTCTTTCCCGAGTGGTGACGGATCGCCGGGATACAGTTCATTGGCGATCTTCTGACCGACTATTGCCACTTTGCGTTCAAGCGATACGTCGGCATGGTTAATGAAGCGTCCGTGGTAGATGGTCGGCACCATCACATCGCAGTATTCCGGCGAAGCACCGTTGACCGCTCCCGAATATGAATATTTGCCGTTACGGAAACTGACTCCGCTGCTTGTGTATTGTTCCGTTACAGTCTTCAAGCCCGGGAATGCTTCACGCATGCGTTCCATGTCGGTGATGTCCAGGTTCCAATACCGGCCTTTCTGGTGACCTTTGTATGGCATGGAAGTGTTGCTTGTAAAGATAATTCCGCTGTTGGTGGCGAATCCGTTGAAATTCCGCATCAGCAGGTCTTTCGCCCCGCGGGCTCCACCAAGCAGTATGGCGAGCATGGCAGTGCCCCAGAATATGCCGAATCCCGTGAGAAACGTGCGCGTCTTGTTCCTTGCGAGTGTCGCTCCGATCTCTTTCCAGTTTTCTATGTCGAATATAGTAAGTCTCATGTGATTGAAGTGTTATTCGTCCCGTAGGGCCTCTACCGGTTTTACTTTGATTGCCTTCAATGCCGGGAACAGCCCGGCAAACGCACCGGAAACAATGAGAACCACAGTCACCTGCGCAGCGATTGAAAGGCTAACCGTTGGATTCTTAATGAAATCCGTGTCGCCGAAGACCGCATCAAGTATTTGCGTGACCACGGTTCCCAGAACGATTCCTATATATCCGAACAGTGTCGTTATTGCTATACTTTCAGCTATGACCTGTGTGAGGATCGATCTTGGTTTGGCACCTATTGCACGTCTTATGCCGATCTCGTGGGTACGCTCCTTTACGGAGACGAACATGATATTGCTGATGCCGACTATGCCGCTGAGCAGTGTGAGGAGGCCGAGAATCCAAATGGACATGTTCAGGATGTTCATTGCAGCAAGTCCTTTTATTCCTTGTGAGAACTGGTTCCAGATCCATACCGCACTTTCATCGTCAGGATTGAAGTCATGGGCGGCGGCCAGTGTCTTGCGCAGCTCGTTTTCCGCATTGTTTCCGTCCTCTTCAGTGGAGACATTCTTCAGGAGCACGCTTACGCTTCCGAGGCGGTCGTTGTTGCCGGCAAGCATTTTGGCTGTGGTAAAAGGGATATAGACATTTCGCCCCCATCCGGCGGTGTATACTCCTATGACTTTGAATGACAGTCCGCTTATGTCCACATGTTTGCCGAGGCCGTCTTCACCGGGGAAAAGCCGCTGTTCATCCCGTTCGGGTAACACGACAACCTTTGCTTGTGTCGACATGTCGCGGTCGTTTATGAAACGCCCCTTGACCATCTTTTTGTTTCCGCCGGAAGATATGAATTCTGAAGGATAAACTCCGACATAGCTTGACGTGATGGAGTGTGTTCCGGCGGTTATGTTTGGATTGGTGCCGTATATGCTTGAGTTGGCTTCGGCAACGAAATCGTCATGTTCGCTCTCAATATTTGTTATGTCAGTTGCTTTGAGGGGGATGTCCCTCCCTTCGCGATAGCCGTGGTATGGCTTGGAAGTGCGACCTCCCCATATGTTTATTTTTTGAGATCCGGGGGTCATGACTTGCTCCTTGAAGGAGTTTGTGACCCCGTTGCCCATACCGAGTAGCACTATCAGCATGAAAATGCCCCATGCGACCGCAAAGCCTGTGAGTGCCGTGCGGAGTTTGTTGTGCCGGAGGGTCTGTAAGATTTCGTGGAATAAGTCGAACACTTGGGATGATGTATGATTGGATGTGACAATCGGGTTGATTGGTTAGAGTATCACCCCGTCTGATATGCGTATCAGGCGGTCGGTCTGATTTCCTACTCCCGGGTCGTGTGTGACGATTATGGTTGTTATGCCATCCTGCCGGTTCAGCGTCTTGAACAGTTCCATTACCTCTTGGGAAGTCTTGCTGTCAAGCGCTCCGGTTGGCTCGTCTGCAAGTATGATTGAAGGATTCGTGATAAGCGCACGCGCAATGGCTACACGTTGTTTCTGGCCGCCTGACAGTTCTCCGGGAAGATGGTGCGCACGATCAGCCAACCCGAGCTTCTTGAGTTGTTCCATCGCGAGAAGATTACGTTTTTTACGTCCAACTCCTTGGTAGAAGAGTGGAAGAGCCACATTCTCTATGGCATTCTTATAGTTTATCAGGTTGAACGACTGGAACACGAAACCTATCATTCGGTTCCGGTATTCGGCAGCCTTGTTTTCAGACAGATTTTTTATCAAAGTGCCGTCAAGGCGATATTCCCCGGTATCGTAATTGTCAAGTATCCCAAGTATATTCAACAGGGTTGATTTTCCGGATCCGGAAGCTCCCATTATGGAGACCAGTTCCCCCTTGCCGATTTCAAGGTTGATCCCTTTGAGCACATGCAATGGCACTGCTCCGGGGTATGTTTTGTTTACATCCTTCAGAGAAATCATAGTTGTTGTGAATTATATGGGGAGAGGTGTGTATTAAGTCGTTATTGTGACAATGACATAGGTTAGACGAAAGCCGGGTCAATAAAGTTGCACGCCGATAGAAGTTTTTTCTGTATTGCTATTGCTTATTTAAACTCTAATGCTTAAATTTGCGTTATAAAAGCAAACGGAGAACAGCGGTTCTCGTTCCCGGCAACGAAATTATGCCACACCAAAGTTGATTGGGAAACTCATCAAATTTATATGAAATACCGAGACAAACTCTGCTACCTGATGGCGGGCTCCATCTCCTTTTGGGGAAGTTCCACTTTTTCGGTGAACCAGGCAGATTACAAAGGGTAGCGAGAACTCAAAACCTGTCTTTCGGAGTTTCATCGCATCCTTTGATGTGGCAACTTATAATCGCCGGCACCTCATTGACAGTAGGTGCCGGCTTTCTTTTTATATTACCATGAGTGCCAAAACAGGAATCTCCTTGGAAAATCGCAGAGAGCGTTTATTCCAAGGAGATTACCGTTATTATTGTCTTTACGAGATTATTCTGGAAGGATCTCGTAGGAATTGGCTACGATGTAATAGGAAGACAGATAAGGTTTACCTTCTTTCTCGGCACGCTCGGCTATGCGAGCACGATAATCGGCGATCTGGGCTGCAAATGAATCAATGTCACCTTGGCCTTGAGCCTTACGCTCAGTCTCGCATCCTTCGGCAGCCTGATCTACTGCAGCTGCTTCCTCTGCACCGGCTTGCTCGGCTACCATTTTGACCTGTTCGGCGTGCTGTGCCTCGAATTGCTTGACATCCTCTTCGGTAAGGCGAGATTCCACAACCACACCTGTGACTTTAATCGGTTTTTGCACGCATTCGGCCGGGAACGCACCACCCATTTCGGGGGTGGCATCGCAACGTATCATTGTATTTTCATCGCTTCCGAGCAGAAACGCTTTCTTGCCTCCGTGTGCACAAAGATGCGACACCACTCCCTCTATGGCTATGGTGTCGTTGAGGTAGGTTTCAGGATTTGCGACTACTGAGTCCACACTTACTGTCACAGTCTCTTCAACCGCTTCATTCTGGCTTTTGCCTGTGCATGACGTGGCAAGGGCTATCCCTATGAAGGCTACTGCTGAAAGGAAAATTGATTTTTTCATAATTCCTGTTGTAAAATATTGGTTGTGTATGATATATTGATTTTTACGGTCAACTCTGCAAAGTTAACGAATTTCAGCGGATATCAAAATTTCATGCAATAGAGTTCGTTTGAGAATGATCTTGGATAAATCCGAATTGTCTCCAATCCCATGGGATTATTCCTCTCCAAGGATCTTTCTCATGGCTTTGAGATCCCTTTTAAAACGCCTGTCAATGGAAAAGCCTACTATAGCGCCTAACAACGCACCGGTTATGGCACCGAATATGACACCCGAATCGGTGCCGTCATCCAGTGCCCAGATGATAAGCGCAACCAAAGGAACTGCAAGGGATGTAAGTATGAATTTGAAGCGCATGCGGAGGCGTGTAAAGCGCTTTATAAAAGCTATCGCCTCAACGGTGGTCATCTCTCCCAGATCCGTGCGCCGCAACATCCGCAGCATGTATATGTTGACGCATACGGCTATGGCCATGAACAATTCATATGTCAATGTAAGCCAAAGCGGAGTGGGATAATTGCGAATCAACAACACGAAATAGAGCATGAAAAGGCATCCCGCAACGGCAAGCGCCCTCAGTCGCCGGATTATCCTTTGTTTTTCAGAATGGGGAAGAGGGCGGTCGCCCCCGGGCCTCGGCCCCGGGGCAGGCGCCTCTATGGAGAGGCGCCTCCATTTATTGCGTAGTTGCTCTATGTCCGGTGATATATTATGGTCGTTATTCTCTTTTGTCATGTCGGTAAACATTTGTGAGACGGAAATGGCTGCAGCATCAGCTGTTGCTCATTTTCAGGAGTTTTTGTTTGCAACGATGGAGGCGAGCCGCCACGTTGTTGCGTTGCAGGCCGGTTACTTCGCTGATCTCCTGATAGCTTTTTTCATCAAGCCACATCAGGATTATAGCCTTGTCCAGGGCAGGAAGCTGGTTTATCAGTCCGTACATCTCTCTTAGACATCGGGCATGCTCGTGGTCTTCACAAGCCCGATCGGCAAGCGAAAGCATTTCCTGGTCGCTCATGGATAGGTTGGCATCATGTTTGCGCGTTTTCCGGAAGCAACTGATGCAAGTATTTATGCAGACACGGTATATCCATGTGCCGGGTGCGCTTTCTCCCCTGAAACGGGAAAATGACTGCCATAGATTTATCAACGTTTCCTGATAAAGATCCTTGAAATGATCCGGATCGCGGGCATACATGTAGCAGACCTTGGTCAGGATCGGGCGGTTGGCCTCTATCAGGGATTCAAATTCCTTTTCTTTGTCGGGAGGACTTTTCATGCGTATCTGCAACTTGCGGTATATGAGGCTGTGGTCAAGATCATCTTGATGCCTTTATGTATAATATCACTGCAATCACTGAATATATGATATTGGGTATCCACATTGCCACCATTGGCGATGTAAGACCCGATACTGCAAACGAGGAGGTCACCGTCATGAAAAGTATATAACTGAAACTCAGTACCAGACCGAGACCGATGTTTACTCCCATGCCTCCTTTTACCTTCTTGGAAGAGAGCGACATGCCTATGACGGTAAGGATGAAGGCGGCCGCGCACATGGCTATGCGTTTCTCATATTCTATCTCAAATGCCTTTATGTTCGCTACACCGCGCTCTTTTTGACGGGAGATGTATTCCCGCAGCTGCGGTGAGGTGAGCATCTCCTGGTCGTTGCGAGAGATGAGGAAGTCGCGTGGCTCGAACGGTATGACCGTGTCAAGCCGTTGCCCTCGTGTGATAAGTTCCCGATTGTCCTTGAAGTCACGGATCACATAGTCGCGCACCTGCCATTGATACAGTGTGTCCCACTTGATCGACATTGATGTGAGGCGCGACACGAGTTTCTTGTCCTTGAACTTTTCGAGCGAGAAACGGTAACCGGTGCGGGTGGTATTGTCATAGCGGCTCATGAAGGCGATTGTGCCGGGTGCCACCTGCATCATTATATTGTCGCCGTAATCCACTCGTTTGTTCTTTACATACGTGTTGGTGTAGTCTATTCGTTTGACATTTGCAGGAGGGATTATATAGGCTCCCAGTAGGAATGTGCCGATGGCGATTATGGTTGCCGAAATCATGTAGGGACGTAGCAGCCGCCTGAAGCTCATGCCGCTCGAAAGCATGGCTATTATTTCTGAATTGTCGGCAAGCTTGGAGGTGAAGAAAATTACGGCGATGAATGTGAACAGAGGGGAGAACTGGTTTGCGAAATATGGCAGGAAATTCATGAAGTATTCGAACACCGTGGCATGTAACGGTGCCTTAAGGAACGCATCAAGTTTTTCATTGATGTCGAACATGACGGTGATTGCCAGAATGAGTATTATGGCAAAAACGTATGTTCCGAGAAACTTGCGTATTATATACCAGTCAAGCAGGCTTACTGGCACCTTCCTCCAGAATGCCGTCATGGCAGCCAGTGCTTCTCTTTTCATTTTTAAAGACGCCGGGTTACTTGTTCTACCATATTCTTTTTCCATGACGGGAAATCGCCTACGATGATGTGTTTGCGCGCTTCCCTTACCAGCCAGAGGTAGAATGCGAGATTGTGGATAGATGCGATCTGCATGGCCAGAAGTTCCTGACTGATGAACAGGTGCCGTAGGTATGCTTTTGAATATACCTGATCCACGAAGCATTCGCTGTCTTCCTGTATCGGCGAGAAGTCGTCAGACCATTTCTTGTTCCTCATGTTCATGATGCCATGAGGGGTAAAGAGCATTCCGTTGCGGCCGTTGCGCGTCGGCATCACGCAATCCATCATGTCAACGCCACGGTCTATGGCTTCAAGTATGTTGGCCGGTGTGCCGACCCCCATCAGGTAGCGCGGGCGATCCTCGGGGAGTACCTCGTTGACCACCTCGATCATATCATACATCGTTTCGGCTGGTTCGCCCACGGCCAGTCCGCCGATGGCATTGCCGTCGGCACCAAGTTCGGCTACCCGTTCGGCTGCCTCGCGCCGCAAGTCGGGGAATGTGCACCCCTGTACAATGGGGAAGAAAGATTGCCGGTATCCATAAAGTGGATCGGTCTCATTGAAATGATCCCATCCCCTTTTCAGCCAGCGCATGGTCAGGTCAAGAGACTTGCGGGCATATGCCCTTTCCGATGTTCCGGGAGGACACTCGTCAAGAGCCATCATTATGTCGGAGCCTATGGCACGTTGTATGTCAACTGTCTTTTCCGGTGTGAAAAGATGCTTGGAACCGTCTATATGGCTGCGGAACCATGCTCCTTCTTCGGTAAGTTTACGGTTGTCTGAAAGGGAAAACACCTGAAATCCTCCGCTGTCTGTGAGAATAGGACGTTCCCATCCGCCGAACTTATGAAGCCCTCCAGCCTTGGTGAGTATTTCGGTGCCGGGTCGGAGATAAAGATGGTAAGTGTTTCCGAGAATGATCTGTGCCTTTATATCGTCACGCAACTCACGCATGTGCACCCCCTTCATGGCGCCACATGTGCCCACGGGCATGAAAATAGGTGTCTCGATATCCCCGTGATCAGTATGTATGAGGCCGGCGCGGGCTTTTGTGCCCTCCGGCGCAGCTTTGAGTTCAAATTCCATAATCGGTACAAAGATACGATTTTCTCCGCAAAAAGGGACTATTGCTCGCAACCCTGCCGTCCTTTATTTTTTCTGCGTCGGTTGAAAATCAAGACAAGCGCCACTGTTGAAATGCCTATAGCGACGTATATTGCCAGCGCCATCGTGAGTAGGCCATGTTGCGGCTCCGGCACTTCCGGCTCCTCAAAAGGGTTGTCACCGAGGTACTCTCCGTTGGCTATCATCTGAAGTGCGCGGTTCAATATGGCATCCCCGTTGGTAAAGGCGACCTCTTCGTAAGTCAAAGGTATATGGATGTCAGGAATGACACCGCGTCCGCATGGAATGCGTGCAGAGATCGTTTCGTCGAATATGCATTTTACCAGCGGGATACGCCATGTATAATGTGAATTGGGCAGCACAAAATCCGCGAATTTCAATGCGGTCATGTATTTGTACGCGGTTTTTGTCTCCCTGCCGATGATCACTCCCCGATGGGAACGAAGGATGTTCGCCGGAAAAAGCGTTGCAGCCGATCCAGAGTGTTCATTGACCAGCACATATAGTTTGCCTCCGTATGCAACCAGTGAGTCAGGCATGATGCATGATTCTTCAGGACGTGTGTAAAGTCCGTCCATTCCTTCCTCCTTAAAATACTCTTCCCCGAATATTTCCTGAGAAGGAAGATAGTTGATGCAATATGCCATGGATGTGAAATTACCCCGACGATTTATCTTGCAGCTGTGCCTCAAGGACACGTATGGTTTATCGCTGCAATAGGATAGGATTTTGCGCAGGACGACATCGTTGCCTCCTCCATTGTTCCGCACATCCACGACAATGTGTGGAACTGTGATGTTCCTGCTTATGAAATCACGGATGCTGTCTGTTGACAATTCATCAAGATTGAAGGTCGATAACCCGATGTAGGCTGTGGAGTCGTTGAGCATTTTTGTGTCAAAGTCCTTTCCACGGTAACGGTTTATCCATTTGAAGTCACGACGGCTGGGGCTTTGTCTGAAAAATTCGCCATGCCATATATGACGTTTTACCCTTAAAGTCTCCCCATTGTCAAATGTGACGGTATATCCTCTGTCTTTGGCAACGCCAGGGAAATTATTGACATAAAGTCCTACCAGGTCTTGAAATTGACGGAATTTCATGAAATCCTCAGTGTTTGCATCATAGCCATGGATCAGGCGCGACGTATGGCTGAATATGGAGTCGGGGGTGATGCCGTCTACACTTTTTATGCCTCGGTTGAGATAATCGGTAAATCCGTCTATTGCCCATACGACTTTGAGGCTGTCTCCTACGCGCCCCATATCCAGGTCCCAATATTCCGGATCTCCGAAAGGCCATGCAGACCACTTGGAAATATGCGAGTCGTGTATCAACGCTTCGGTTTGCGACATCAGATTTGAGAAGTCTATATAACTGATTGGATTTGGTATGGAGTCCAATACCGATTGGCGATATGCTTCAAGTTCCTCCACGGTCATAAATTCATCCAGAGATGGATAACATTCTATTATGGCGTCAATAAGTATGTTGAAGTCCTCTTTTGCCTGTTCGGCGGTAAGTGTGGTCACCGGTTCAATTGGCTTGGGTTCCTTGAATGTTGATTGAAGCCCGAACGAGGCCATCGGGTCCGATATGGTGCCATTCTTGGATACATTGATCATCAGGGACGGTTGAGGCACGTTCTTGTAGCTGTATGCCATATACCCAAGCCTTTCTCCGGCCTTCACCGATTCTCCGGTTTTGAATTGACGACTGAGTCTCAAACCTGAAAGATGCATGTTACGGCCATCTGGAGATACCAGGGATATGGAGTGGGATACGTATCGTGGATTCCATCTGCCTCCTGAGGTTTCTGCAAATTCCTTGCATGACATATGGAATTCCTTGGACAGGTCGGGAGCTGCTCCGGATACATATGTCAATGATTCATGGTATTGAATGTTTGTCGCGATTATTTTGCCGTCAAACGGCGCAATGATTTCATCTCCTTCCTTTCCACCGATGAAAAGTGAGCCGACGTTGAATTCCTGTCCGATATAGTTCTGTGGAGTGTAAAGCATATTTTCCCCGGACGCAGCATCCTTTACCGGCCACAGCCATTCGGCGGCAGCGGCGTTTAACGATAATAATACGATCAAGGCAACGGTCAGCAATTTGTTTTTCATGATGGTGTGATATGATTGGTTAATGTGTGGTTGCTATTCTTGCAAAGTTGATACAATCGTCGGAAGAGATGAAGGCGGACAAAGGCACCATATGTTGTGCGTTGCCATCCGTGCACTTGTAATGCATCACGTAATATTTGCCATAAAGTTCAATTCCGGTTATGTCGCCGATGTCAATGATGCGAGTGGATGGGACTCTTGGCTCTGTTTTGCTTGATAGGTGCTCATCGTCCAGTTCACCTTTTATTTCTTCTGGACTCAGAAAGGGGAGGTATTCAATCAGAACCTGATTTTTAGAAGGGTAAAACAGCAATCTGCTTGGGAACACGGATTCGCTCACTCCGGGTTGTGCCAGCAGGTGTATCCATGCGAACATCAGCAATACCGGTATGGCGATAAAGATCATAGCGGCAGCCACCACAAGCCAGCGCCAGTCGGCAAGCATCCCGTAAGCAGCCAAGATCAATATGGGAATGGCGATATACCATCCGTAACGCGATGCCATGCGTGCAAGGGCGTTTTGCGCATATGCGGAAGGGGGAACGGTGTAATCCTTTGTTATGACTGATTCTGAACCCATGTCAATTAAGTAAGTCATCAAAATTATTTTATATCATCGAAAAAGCGCTGCCGATGATATAAAGCTCTTAAATCCATATATGACGTAATAATTTTGAAGACTTACTTATATGGTGATATATGGCGGTAAAGAGCCTTGTAATCCTTCATGCTGCCTATGCAGGTGAAAATATCCCCTTTCTGGACTTTTTCGTCTTTTTCGGGGGACAGGTCTATCTGTCCGGTTTGGGTGGATGCGATGCCAAGTATATTCCTGGAACTTTTCGGACGTGATGCCGCGATCAATCGCAAGCCGAACATGCTTTCCGGGACAAGGCTTGCGTAACGCATGGCAGTGAAGTAGTCTGGAGCAGTGAATCGTATGACAAGTGTTTCGTCATCAATCCGCAGTGTCTCTGCATCAGAACCAAGTTCCATTTCGCTCACAAGATCGTGTGCCGCGCGTTGTTCCGGATTCAGTATGCGTTGCACATGCAAGCCTTCAAGTATTGATTTGTGGAGTTCGTCTATGGCACGTGCATATATGTTTCTGACACCCATCTGTCTCAATACGGCAACAGTCTTGATGCTGGCTCCGAAATTTTCGCCAATCGTCACGATCACGAGATCCACGTTTTTCAGAGGCAGTACTCCCACGGCGCTTTCTTCTGTGGCATCTATTATATATGCTGTGGCTATGTAGTCCTTTATGGCTTCCACCTTAGAAGCCTTTATGTCGGCACCGATTACTTCGTGGCCAAGATCCGTGAGATCCTTGGCAAGATTGGTGCCATATATACCGAGGCCGATTATCAGATAACGCATGGGATATTCCTTAGTTTATGATTATATTGTCAGAGGGATAATGTGCGGGGGAGTCTCCATGGGAGCGTACTATGCCCACCAAAATAGATATGATTCCGACCCTTCCAAGAAACATGGCCGAGGATAGGAGCAATTTGGAGGAAGTTCCGAGCAATGGTGTCACTCCGAGCGACGAGCCTACCGTGAACAATGCAGAAGCGGCCTCATACAATAGTCCACGAGCTGAAATGTCCGGTTCAAGACCTATCAATACCATAGCATATATGACGTAAGACACAATGGAGATGCCGATCACGGCATGCGCGCGCCTTACGGAAGGTATGGAGATCGTGCGCCGGAAAGCCGTGACACGGCTACGTCCAAGTATAATGGATCGGAGGTTGAGCAGCATTGTGGCGAATGTATTGACTTTTATGCCGCCGGCTGTGGATTGAGACGCGCCCCCTATCCACATGAGCACGACAAACATCAGAAGCGTGACATTCAGGAAACTTGCAGGATTGACGGAAGAGAAGCCTGAGGAGCGCGGCACCCAGGAGTTGAATATGCTTTGCACGACCTGGTCATAGAGACTCATTCCATACAGCGAATTGTTCCGTTCAAAGAAGAAAAACAGGACAGTACTGACAAGGAAGATCACGCCTGTCATATATAGCGCCACTTTGGTATTAAGGTCATAGACATGTGCGGGAAAGGACGTGTGTTTACGACGCATGAATTTCCTCCACCATAGACGAATATAGCGCATGGCGGCATTCTTGAAATTGACCAAAATAGGGAAACCTATACCGCCCGCGAAAATCAATGCGCTGATTACAAGGTATATGGATTGATTCGAATAAAGGAGTGAAGGATTTGACAGACCTCCCTCTAAATTTGAGAATCCGGCGTTGCAAAATGCCGACAATGAATGGAATGCTGAAAAAATCAGTTCATTCCTGGTATCCAATCCCAATGTGCCATGGATGCAAAGGAAAATTGCAGCGGTGCCTATCGCTTCCAATACGATCGTAAAGCCAAGGATATACAATAGTGTGGGGATAAGGGCATTGAATGTCTTTGAATATATCATGTCCTTTACCATCAATTGGCTGTATATGGATGTATTCCCACTGAAGAACAGGGCAAAAAAACTTGTGAATGTCATAATCCCCAGTCCGCCGGCCTGAATCAAAATGGCCAGTACGAGCAGTCCTGTGGGAGTGAACACCTGGGAGATGTCAACAGTGGTCAGTCCTGTAATGCAGACCGCGGAGGTCGCTACAAACAACGAATCGATATACGATATTCCGGCGACGGTGCATTTGGGCATCATCAGTATCAATGAACCCACAATTATCAGGAAAAGAAAACTAGCAGAGAGGAGAAGCGAGGGATTGGTGCGTTTCCCGATGGCGGCGATTATGCCATAAGACAGTTCCATTCCCGAATACGCCGCAAGTACGGACACGAGAAATCCCCGGCTGTAGAGTATCTTTTCAAGAATCGGGATCCATGGATGTTCGGGATGAGGGTAGGCAAGTGGCAACAGGCTCAGCAATATAGCCCCGTCCATGATCCATTTGATAATTCTCGCCTGTCTGAACGTTTGTGCCGGTATAAGGAGGAAATTGAACAGCACATTGACAATGAATGTTATGTGGCAAGCTCGTAGTATACGGAAGATAAGTTTTGCGTCCTGTGGCGTATGGTCGAATCCTCCATATACTATCAAGGCCGTGAGGCATACCACGGAAGCAATTACAGTCGCTATCCCAAGAACGCCGGAGACGCTATTCAAGGCACGCAGAAAATGACTTGTCAGCCGCAGATAGCCATGTCGTACTATCTGCCACTGACAATTCAATTTTTTGAATGCGCTATGCCTTGATTTCATTGGTGCGCAATGTTATCTTACGGGCACCAGTTCGAACCCGCAATTGAGTCCATCATAGGAATTCAGCATTGAAGCCACACCTTGGAGTGTTTTCTGGCCGCTCACGGAGGCTATCGTATTTACGAGGGCGATTAGCTTGGAAGCATCGAAGGTAATGGTAAGTTTGGTTCCTACCTTCTCTACATGGCTCTTGAACTGTCCGAGAGGTATTTTCCCTCCGACGTTGAATTTGAAAATGAAATCCCCGGTTTCGGAATCGGGATCTTTTTCAAATGTGCCGGACATCTTTACCTTCCTTATTGTGAACAGAAACGTCTGGTCTTCGTTGAATGTCGCAGTCAGGTCTGTGATTCCTACTTTTTCGTAATAGGGGGCGATTTTAGCAGTAATGACACCTGCTGCCGCAGATCCTCCCGCTTTCTTCAACAAGTTGTCACTCTGGAAGGCAACGGCTGGAGCGGAATACTTGTAACTGCCGACAAGGTCTTTTTCAGTAAGGTTGCTTTTTGATATGAGACCCTCAACGAGCCCTTGAAGACCTGAGAGCACGTCATTATTAGTGCCTTCTGAACTTTTCCCGCCGGAAATGCTTGCCGCAGCTCCCCTGAGGAGATCCCTGATGTCTGGATTGGCTGATGCCGGGATATTGGAAAAAAGTATGGCCACAAGAAATAATAATGCGATTTTTTTCATATATTTTAAATAGTTGTTTATGTCATATGATGCCTCCCAACTTAGGGAGTTGAAGAAATATCAGAATCGGATATTACCCAATATCCTGCAAAAGTACTAAAAAATCCGTTGTTGTCATAACAGGCGATTTCTATGTTAAAAATTTTAACCATAATTTCCTATTGCCGGTTACGAATAAATCTGTAACTTTACAAAAATTTTAGATAGGCGTTAAAGTATATTAAACCACAAGATGGCTTGATGCTTTGGCAATTCAAAATCAAAGGGTTATTGAATACCGGGGAGTTCCACGGTATCCTTATTTCGTGATGATAAAAAGACTGTTTACATTTCTTGCAATACTCGTGTCGATTTGGGTTCCATCACAGGCCCAGGTCGAGTTCAAGCGCGGTCTGGAACAGATTTCCTTTATTCCCAAGGGACAATGGATCACCGGAGTCAGTGTGAGTTTCTCGCAATCCAACCAGAGCAAATATCAGTTTCTAATAATAGAAAATATCGGGGGAGATGCCTATACGTTCAAGGTCAGCCCTATGTTACTCTATTGCTTTCAGGATAATATGGCGGCAGGTGGCAAGTTTGCCTATACCCGGACCCGCACTCGTCTTGACAATGCCACGGTAAAGATTGACAGTGAAACGGACTACAGCGTGGAGAATCTCTACTCCATCTCGCATAACTATTCCGTTATGGGAGCTTTTCGTAATTACGTAAGTCTTGGTCATAGTCGCCGTTTTGCCTTTTTTAATGAGGTTCAGTTGCAAGTGGGAGGAGGACAGTCAAAAATCGCCAACGGGAAGGGTGCTGATTTTTCCGGGACATTTCAGAACAACTGGAATGTAAACGTAGGATTGGCGCCCGGCATGGTAATGTTTCTGAACAACTATTCTGCCATAGAGGTGAATGTCGGCGTCCTTGGATTCTCATACAATCATACCAAGGCGACCACCGACCGCATTTATGACGCTTCGTATAATTCAAAGGAGGCTCGGTTCAAGATCAACCTGTTTTCAATCACTTTCGGCGTTGCGTTTTATTTATAACGCTATCTTGTATAAGACTTTATGTTTAAGATACTGAAAATATTGATTTTCATTGCGGCAATCGTCGGGCTGGCTCCTGATTGTGATGCCCGCGTACTTCCATTCAGTTTGCTTGACAGGCTGGCACAATCCAAGAAAATACCACTTGATTCAGTGGCAATAGAAGAGGCTTCACGTGATGAAAAGGTAATAGTGAAAGGCGATACGGTAAGTCTGATATTGCCTCAAAAGAACTACGGCCGATATGACCGTGGACTTTTCAACTACCTGTTCATTCCGAAAGGGCAGTGGTCGTTCGGGATGTTGGCTTCGTATGGTGAGTTCAATACGGATGATGTCCAGTTGCTTTCGGTATTGAAAGACTTTGACATAAAAGTCAAGGCATATTCCCTCCAGCCCTCAATCTCATATTTCCTCACCAATAACCAATCCATAGGTGTGAATTTCAAGTACACGCGCATGCTGGCTGATCTTGGTGGATTGAAATTCGACATAAGCGACGATATGAATTTCTCGCTTTCGGATGTGAGCTACTACTCGAAGAACTATTCGGCAGCCATAGCTTATCGAAATTATGTAGGACTTGGACGTGATCGCCGTTTTGGTGTCTTCAACGAGGTTGAAGTGGCTTTCGGTGCCGGTTCTTCCAGGTTTCTGAGACATTACGGGGGGGAATTGTATGATACACGCACAAGTTCAATGTCTGCGGCCGTGAATTTTTCTCCGGGATTATGTGTATTTATAATGGACTACGTGAGCTTCAATGTCTCTTTTGGCGTTTTCGGTGTGAATGTGCACCATGAGAAGCAGAGTACCAACGGGGTTGACGAAGGACGGAGGTTCTCGTCCGGTGCAAATTTCCGTTTCAATATTTTCAACATCAATTTCGGCATGGCCGTCTATATCTGATTGTGCTGCCGGTTAACAAGTTGTGATCATGCGTTTTGACAAATCATATATCCTTTTGGCTCTGATAGGGATAGCACTTATGTTGCATGGATGTTTGAAAAATGACATCCCTTATCCCCGTATACAGCCGAATTTTACGGAAATGGAAGCTCCGGGCCTGTTAAAAGCTGCTGAAATAGATTCTGCAAACCGGTTGGTAACTCTTACATTTGACGAAAGCATAGATATAAGGAATGTTCCGATAACTTCGTATGAACTGTCGTCTGGTGCCTCCATTGTGGCCGGAGATCTTGACCGCCCGATAGACTTGTCACGCTATTACATTGTTACATTGCGGTTATATCAGGATTATGACTGGGTAATCCAGGGGAAACAGCAGATAGAAAGATTCTTTACAGTAGAAAATCAGGTAGGAGCTACCATAATAGACGTTACAGGACGTCGTGTCGTAGTTACCGTGGCAGGAAAGGAGGCTCTTGGTGAAGTGAAGGTACTTACAATGAAACTCGGCCCTGAGAATTCCACGATGACCCCGGATGTTGTTGGAAAAACAATAAGCCTGCATAAGCCCCTGGAAGTAACAGTAAACTCTTTTGGCCGGGATGAGGTCTGGACAATATATGGCGAGTATGTGGAAAGCACCGTTGAAACGATCAGTGCAGACGGATGGACACAGGTGGGTTGGGTATATGGATCAGGTGTTGCCGGACGCGACAATGGAGTCGAGTACCGCCAGAAAGGTGAAACGGAATGGAAGCGTGTGCCCGATGCATGGGTGACGCATACCGGCGGAACTTTCAGTGCACGCATAATCAACCTTAATCCACTCACCACCTATGAAGCACGGGCATATTCTGATGCCGAGACCGGGAAGACAGTGGAGTTCACAACAGGCAGTATCCTGCAGGTGCCCAATTCGTCGCTTGACGGATGGAGCAAGGACGGCAAGATATGGAATCCATGGCCGGAGGGTGGAGAACCATACTGGGGCACTGGCAACAAGGGTGCCACCACATTGGGGGAAAGCAACACAGTGCCTACTGAAGATACTTCTACCGGGAAGGGGCTTGCGGCCATGCTTGAGACACGTTTTGTCGGGATCGGAGTTATCGGCAAGCTTGCTGCCGGCAACATATTCATAGGATCGTATGTCAGGACGGAGGGGACAAATGGGGTTCTGAGTTTCGGACGACCATTCAAGGAACGACCGACAAAACTTCGGGGCTATCTGAAATATCATTCGGCACCCATCAGCCATACCAATAATGAATTCGCGTCCCTCAAGGGTGAACCTGACACTTGTGTCGTATGGTGTGCACTGATAGATTCCTCTGAACCGTTTGAGATTCGCACGAATCCTGCGAACAGGAATCTTTTCGACCCCAATGGCTCATATGTGGTAGCTTATGGAAAATATCAAAGCGGGCAATCCATTCCGGAATATGTGCCATTTGAAATAGAATTGGGGTACACATCCACTTCCAGAATTCCCAAGTACATACTCATAGTGGCCAGTGCGAGCAAATACGGCGATTATTTCACCGGGGGAGCCGGAAGTGTGTTATGTCTGGATGACCTGGAACTTATGTATGACTATTGACGGATAAAAAATAATACAGATCATACACTCAATGGCAGTCACGAATTTGAAATATACGTGACTGCCATTGTGTTTCAGACATTATGCCATATGAATCTTCGCTTTCCTGCTACTGAAGTCGGAATCATGCATCTTAGCATAGGCACGCAGGTACTTGCGCACAGACGATACCAGCTCCTGGGTTTCCTGCAACATGTTAAGATACACATAAACCACTGTCATTGAGCTGGCATCACCTTCACGCAATTGGTCATGCAGGTTGTGATAAGTTTCTGAAATGGAGTCCTTTATCTCATCGCATCTTTTCCGGATAGATGCCACATGTGATATTTCATTGGTTTCCAGAATCGATAACGTCTCATTTAAGAGATCAATGACCATAGAGCGCGTATGCTCGAATCCGCCATGATATTTTTGTGGAAGTGGATGGAAGTTGTTTTCAACATGTTCCTTACAGATCTCATTGATTCGCCGCAGGTTATATAGTATGCTCATGCAACAATTGTTGGCCAGATGAAACCACGTGCTCTTTTCTATGGCTACCTCCTTGTTGACCTGTCGAAGGCAAAGAGTCTCTTTACGTCGGATGTTTTTAAGAACGTCTTTCTGTATTGTCAGGTTCTTCTCGGCTTTGCCAAGCACGCCTGCATTCTCCCGAACAAACGCATCTGTAATGGCCGAATAACTTTCCTTGACGAATTCCATGAATTTCCCCTGCTGCTCTGTCATGTATATAAGCAACAGTTGCCAAGTCTCTTTCTTATCCTCTGTGGATATGATGGTCTGGAACATGACATCGCCCGTCTCCTCCTTCTGACGCTTACGGAAACGGCGGTTGCTGCGGATTATAAGCAATATTGTGACCAGTGCAAGTGCGAACATCATCCATTGACCACCGAAATGCATCAGCAATACAATGACACCGGCTCCGATGAATGCCACTCCTGCCGTCAGAAACCATCCTCCAATGACCGAGATTACCCCGGTGATGCGGAATACGGCGCTTTCCCGTCCCCACGCCTTGTCAGCCAACGACGTTCCCATTGCAACCATGAATGTGACGAATGTCGTGGAAAGGGGCAGTTTGAGAGACGTGCCAAGCGCGATAAGGGCACCTGCAAGCACAAGGTTGACAGACCCCCTGAGAAGGTCGAAAGCGGCTCCATTTTCCATGATTGTTTCGTCAACATTGAATCGTCTGCCAAACCACATGCGCACTTTCAGCGGGGTGACGCGTCGAACCCATCCGAGAAAAGACAGCGTCCATCTTACGAGACGTCGCGCGATTCGTGACGATCCGAACATTTCCTCTCCTCCCTGCTGACTTCCAAGACCGATCTCTGTCTTGGCCACATTGCGCGCTTTCTTTGAGGATGCCAACGAAACGACCATCAGCGCCCCCGCTCCTACAAGAAACCAGATCGGTGTATTTGCAGGGCCGTTGAGTGCGCCCATCATATGTTCACGGGCATCTCCAGCACCATTGGCCACATAATCCTGATACGAGGCCAAGCCGCTCAACGGCACCCCTATAAAGTTTACAAGGTCGTTTCCTGCGAATGCCATTGCAAGGGCAAATGTCCCCATCATGACGATTATTTTAAGCACGTTTATCCCAATGGCGTGCAGGAGCTGCATAAGGAGAGTGAAAAATCCGAAACATCCGAATATTATAAGGGCAGTATGCGCATTGATCCATCCCTTTACTTCCGGAGTCATGAAGGTAAGATCCTTGGCTCCCTTTATAAGCAGGAAATATATTATGGCCGTGGCACAGATCCCTCCGAAGATACCGATCTTCCATTTCAGATTGCTTCGATAATTAAAAGAGAAGATCATTCGGGACAGGAATTGTACGACCGTCCCGAAAAAGAACGCTATGGCTACTGAAAGGAAAATGCCTATTATTACCGAAAGTGCCTTTTCAGTATTCAAAAGATCGTTGAATCCAAGGTCGGCTCCTCCGGCCATCTTTATCAATGCTACCACAAAAGTGGCTCCAAGAAGTTCGAATACCATGGACACCGTGGTAGAGGTCGGCATTCCCAATGTGTTGAAAACATCCAGAAGTATTATGTCAGTAATCATTACTGCCATAAATATGCATATAAGGTCATAAAACGAGAAATGTTCCGGCCGGAAAATTCCATGCCGGGCGATCTCCATCATGCCGTTGCTCATTGCAGCGCCTATGAACACACCGATGGAAGCCACTATTATGACACGTTTGAATGATGCCGCTTTCGAGCCTATGGCGGAATTGAGGAAGTTGACAGCGTCATTGCTAACTCCTACCGACAGATCGAATACTGCCAGCAAAAACAGGAAAATTATGACGCACAAAAATAAAATGTCCATAAATTCAATAACTGTTTTGGTTGCTACAAAAGTAACATACGGACATTTCATAAATGTTTCATAAAATTTAAATTTTTATGAAACATTTGGTTTTATGCCGGTTAGGCTACAGGGTATTGTCCTATGGGAAATGTAAGGTTGAAGATCAAGCCTCCTCCACTTCTATTGGCAACGGATATGTGGCCGCCATGAAACAAAGTCGCATTCTTAACAATAGACAAACCGAGTCCTGTGCCCCCTGCAGCACGGGAGCGTCCTTTGTCAACTCGGTAAAAACGTTCAAACAAATACGGCAGATGTTCCTCGCCAACTCCGTTTCCATTGTCATATATGATAAGCCTCATAGTATCGGTGCTCTCTTCCTTGGATTCAATCACAATCTCTGTTCCTCCGGAATATGCAATCGCATTATCTATAAGATTATAAAATATAGACTGGAGCAATGATTGGTTCCCTATAAATGGTAATTTGCATGTCAGTTCGTTGCAGATTCTGATCCCTTTGGCCTCAGCTGCCGGTTGACATTCAAGACATACTCCGGATATGATTTCATTTAAGTCTACCGGGAATTTTTCAATGAGCTCGCAGCCGTCGTCCATGCGTGTAATCTGAGCGACATCTTCCAGCAACTTCTTCAGACGGTCTGTATTTGAAAGGCTTCTTTGCAGAAAATCCTTTCTTTTTGCGTCCGGAATATCTTCATGCGACAACAACGTTTCAAGGCATATCCTTATCGCAGCTACCGGTGTTTTAAGTTCGTGGTTTATATTGTTGGTCAATTGTTTCTTAATCCTTTCTTTTTCCTTCTGCTCATGCAAGGCTGTCTTGTGTTCCTTGTCACGGTCAGCGTTGGCCTGTTGCAGTCGTGCATACAGGCGTACTATATGGTTGGCGATATTTCCCAGTTCATCGTGTTGAAACGGTTCAGTATCTGATATCTTGCAACCCTTTTCAGCTTTTTCCGCAAAACGGTTGAGCCTTGAGATATGTTGCCCCAATCTGTGGGTTGCGAAAAAACCGAGCATGCACATCAGAAATGTGATTGTGCCAATGAACCAGAAAAAACCATAGTCAGCCTCAAGAAGTTCATTCAACGATATAGAATACGGGACTGCCGTTCTTATTACTTGTCCTTTATCACCTCGGGATGCGGAATAGAAATACGTATCTCCGGTACTTTCGCTATGACGCCTTATAGTGAATCCGTTACCATGCTTTATTGCGGCGGCGATCTCCTCACGGGTCAGGTGATTGGTATTTGGAAGTGAATCCAATGAAGTGTCATATGTTACGTTTCCTTCGGCATTTATCATCGTGACGCGCAATTCTTCAAAAGGGTGAATTGCATGCAGTGGGATATCTCGGATATCAGCACCATCTGAAAGTTCGGAAAGGATGTATGAGTTTATGAGTTGTAATTGCGAGTTTAGTTCCTCTGCCTTGAATTGCTTCTCCCGTTTCGTCTGGAATACGACAAAGCATCCCATCAATATAATGGAGTATCCTAACAACCACAGGAAAAGGCGCCGGTGATATGACAGCCTATTCAACGAATACATATCCATACCCTGGTCGCGTTACGATATTTTTGCCATATTCTCCGAGTTTTTGTCTTATACGGGTTATGTTGACGTCTACAACGCGGTTGAGTACAACCACTTCGTCCGGCCAGATACTATGCAGCAAATCCTCCCTGGAAAACAATCTCCCTCTATTTGATAGGAGTGCAAGAAGTATCTCGAATTCCTTTCTCGGGAGTTTTACTTCGTCTCCATTTACAATGCATCTCTTTTGATTTGGGAAAAGTGTCAAACCCTTGTAAGTTAAATTATACTGATTCTGTACAGGCTGTGTCAAAGGCAATTTTCCGGTTCTTCTTAGAACGGCCTTTATCCTGGCGAGCACATTGCGGATGGAATATGGTTTTACGATATAATCATCCGCACCAATGTGCAATCCCTCTACCATGTCGTCCTCGCTTCCTTTCGCTGTGCAGAATATAACCGGTATATTCGCTGTTGAAGGGCTTTTCTTGAGGATCCGTGCCATCTCCACACCGCTGATACCATCCATCATTATATCAAGGAGTATTAGGGAGTAGCTTTCCGGCGCCATTGAAAGTGCTTCTTCTGCGCTGTGGGCGACCCCGGTCTCATATCCTTCGGATTCAAGGTTGAATCTAAGGACTTCGCATAACGTGTCCTCATCATCTACGATCAATATCCTTGCTGCCATATAGTCATTATTTAATAGATTTCAAGATCATGTCAACCTCAGGGGAAGTAATAATGGAACAAATTTAGCATAAATAGATGTGATCGTCATAACATCTCCGGGATTTAATGAAATCTTAACGTTGATGCATTTGTCATACGAAAGAGGGGAATTTATTTTTCAGAATGTGCGCCGGGTTCGCTAATTATTATTACATTTGCAATACCTAAAAAGATTGAAAATGAAAAAACTTAGATCAATTTTGCTCGGAGTGGCCTTGGCCACTGGTTTTGCAGCTTCCAACGCCGAGACAAGCTATATGTTTGACAACCCTGATAACAAGTCGTTTTTCGGTGTGCGTGTCGGTGTGGATATAAGTTCCGCAGCCAATGGAGGAGGCAATTACAGCAGCAATGCCGGATTCTCCGCAGGAGCCATATATGACATACCGCTTTTTATGAACCTGTATTTTGAGCCGGGACTTTCATTCTTCTATAACACTTTCGGAACCAGCAAATGGAACAGTTTCATTCCTGACAATCCTATTTATGATCAGGAAACGGGAGAACCTAACACTATACTATATCAGGTAGACGGCTCCATTCGCAATTTCGGTTTCAGGGTTCCCTTGATGATCGGTTTCCATTTTGACTTTGCGGAAGATGTAAAGGTAAATGTCTTTACGGGGCCGCAGTTGAATCTCAGCCTTTATGCCAATTACAAAATCGGAGAGGTATATGGCAATGACAAGAACATGCCAGATCATGACGGCTCTCTATTTGGTACCGAGGGATTCAAGCATCTTGACCTTCAATGGAAATTCGGTGTCGGGGTTTCTTATCAGACATATTACGCAGCGCTTAGCGGTGCGTGGGGCATAACCGACATGAAAAGTGGAACCGTGATGCTCCCGCGCAATCTTCGTCGCAACCTGTTCTCAATAACTTTGGGATATAATTTCTGATAGACTTGACACATGATAGGAATCTCACAGTGTGGTTCCTTGGTGTCAAAGTCTTCCGCTATCCCGATAGGAATAGTATCCGGTAGGGCCGACGATGATGTGGTCATGCACCGGCACATCAATGATCTTGCAGATCTCTACAATCCGTCCGGTCAGGCTGTCGTCCTGACCGGACGGTTGCATTGTGCCCGAGGGATGATTATGCACCAATATTATTCCTGATGATAGATGGTCGATCGCACTTTTGGCTATGAGTTTTATGTCCACAGCGGTACATGCCATGCCCCCTTTGCTAATACGCTCCTTGAAAAGGACGCGATTTGCACGATTGAGATGGAGCACCCAGAATTCCTCATAGTTCAACCGCTCGAGAGTATCACGCATATAGTTGTATACATGGCGGCTGCTGATCATCTGCTCGTCTACAAGGCTCAGGCTCTTCTGAACCCTTGCTCCGAATGTCATGGCTGCTGACAGCAGTGTGGCCTTGGCTGTTCCTACCCCCTTGTATTTCTTTTTCAGTTCCGCTATGGACATGCGTGACAGACGGCTCAGTTTATTGTCGTTGTCCTGTAGGATCTCACGTGCAAGGTCAAGTACGGATTTGCCTGACATCCCGGATCCGAGCAAAAGCGCAAGCAGCTCCACATCCGTAAGCGAATCCAGCCCCAATCGCCCGGCTTTTTCACGGGGTTTCTCATCCTCGTTCAGATCCTTGATAAGGATCCGGGGGTTGCTGCGGGCATCCATAGGGGATGGGATGGTGGGGTCTATGCTGTCCATGGAATTCATCTGTAACTTGGTTTTCGAGAGGTTATAGATCGGATTTATTTGCCTTTACGCATGGCTATCTCTTCACGTTCATCGCGGCCTTTGCCCAAGAGTATCTTTAATATATAGGCTTTGATGAAACCGCATCCGTAGCCTCCGAGCTGTATGATGGAGGCTGGTAACGCACGGAAAGCAATGCCGGGAGAACGTGTCGTCCGGAGTGCGTCTGCAAAAATCGCCAAAAGGTATATTGCCAGTGGAGCGAGCCACCAAGGAGAAACAAATATGGCCATAAGGATCATCGCGACAACCCCGATCACGAATAGCGCCGGGAGGCAATGCACTGCCTTGAGGCTGTCGGGATAGAGGAGCTTCAAGGTTATGCGGGACATACCGAACACATATACTTGTCTTAGAAACTTCTTGAAATCAACGCGCCTCTTATGATATACGGGTAGATCCGGATAAAGTCCTATTTTAAAACCGGCCAACCTTATCCGGGTGCTCATGTCTATGTCCTCTGAAAACATCTCCCTGAACCCTCCCACGGTTTCATATACTTGACGCGAGAATCCCATGTTAAAAGTACGCGGTGTGAATTTCTCAAGCCGCACCTTGCCTCCCCTTATGCCTCCTGTAGTGAGAAAGGAGGTCATGGCATGATTTATGGCTTTCTGGGTCGGAGTAAATGAATTGTCTGCGGCATCCGGGCCACCGAAACAATCGAAATATTCGGTGGAGGACATTGCATTGAGCTTGGAAAAATAGTCTGCCGGGATCACGCAATCGGAATCGAAGAAAATGAAGTAGTCGCCCGTGGCACGTTCCATCCCATAATTGCGGGCTATGGAACGTCCTTCGTTTTCCTTGTAGAAATACTTTATGTCAAGTCTGTCACGGTACTTTTCCACTGTCTCCCGGCAGGGCGCCGTAGAACCGTCCTCTACGATTATGACCTCGAAGTTTGACGCAGACTGCTCACTAAGACTTTCCAAGAGGTCTTTTATTTCATCAATGCGGTTGTAGACAGGGATTATTACCGAATATTTTTTCATCAGCAGGGTTGTTTTATCGGATTTAAAAAGGGAAACGCATGATCAGGACATTCTGTTTTTATAGTCTTCGTAGGTAAATTTGCGAATATAGCTTTCTTCCCCCTGTGCATCTATGAACGCAATGTCGGGATGAGTTATGCCGTTGAACATGTTTGTCTTCACTGTCGTATAGTGATTCATGTCTTCGAACGTGAGCCTGTCACCCGGCTTTAAAGGTCTGTCAAAATGCCAGTCACCCATAAAGTCGCCACTAAGGCAAGAGTTGCCTCCGAAACGGTAGGTATATATTCTCTCGGTTGACAATGCCGCCACAGCTTGCTCGTCAAGGGCTTCAGAAACGGTCGGTTTATATGGCATTTCCAGGCAATCAGGCATATGACAAGCGAAAGATACGTCAAGAATGGCGGTTTTTATGCCATCGTTTTCCACGATATCCACCACGGATGCAATCAGGTCGCCTGTACGCCATGTAAATGCGCTCCCCGGTTCAAGTATGACATCTATATGCGGATATCGGTCTTTGAAATCACGAATTGTCTTTACAAGCAGATCCGTATCGTATCCCGAACGTGTCATAAGGTGGCCACCACCCATATTGACCCATTTTACGAAGGGTAGCAGATGCCCGAATTGTGTCTCGAAAGCCTCAAGTACCTTCTGCAAATCTTCACTTGACGACTCGCATAATGCATGGAAGTGCAGACCCTCTATGCCTTTAGGCAATCCACCTTCCAGCTGGCTGGCCTCCGCACCGAAACGACTTCCGGGTAGAGCCGGATTGTATATGTCGGTTTCCACAACGGAACATCTCGGATTAACCCTTAGTCCGGGGGAAACCCGTTTGTCGGGATTGGCTTCGTTGTACTTATCAAGAGTTCCACGGAAAGTCTCCCACTGGCTTATGGAATTGAATGTGATATGTGAGCTTCCCGCAAGATAATCGCCGATGGTGCTTTCCGTATATGCCGGACAGTAGGAGTGCGCCCTGCAATGCAACTCTTCCACGCCAAGGCGCAGTTCGTTGAGTGAGGAGGCGGTGAATTCCACTCCGTATTCACGGAATATGTGGAATGTCTTCCAGAGCGCATTGGCTTTGAATGCCATTATGATCTTGGCACCCGAACGTCGGCTGACATCCGCGATAAGATCCAGATTTGCCCTCAGGCGGTCTTCATATACAACGTAGCATGGGGTATTTAGCACTTTCGTAAGAATTATATTCGTTGGTGATTTATGTTTATTGGTCATATATGGCGAATCGGGCATATTTAAGCATGAGGGTGCGTTGTTCCACATTTGCGAACAATACGGTTATCTTTTCGCCTGTGGGATCTGTGGTTACGGCCATGATCTTGCCTCTCCCGAATCGTTCGTGTACGATCATCATCCCTTCTCTTACCTCATTGATTCCGTGAACGGAATATTGTCCTGCCGAAGGCATCGGCTTGGAGCCTGCGGGGATTTCATTTGTGGATGTTGATCGGGAGACACGTTCTTGCCACCTGTCCGAAGCATGTCCAGGCGGGGGAGGAGTTGAAGGAGCGGGATTGATGGCTGATGTCACAATCGGACTATGGAAAGATGACCGATAGTTTTCATACGGGTCAATGCCATGGCGCGTATACCCCAGATCGGTACCCTGCATGAGCTTGATATATTTCGGGTCTATGTCGTGCAGGAATCTCGAAGGCTGGCACAGCTTGGTCTGTCCGTTGCGGAAGCGTGACGATGCGTATGTTATCATGCAAAATTTGCGTGCCCGAGTCATGGCCACATACATAAGTCTGCGTTCCTCCTCTATTTCGCTTAGCGAAGACGAGGACATGGCGGATGGAAAGAGCTCTTCTTCCGCTCCTACGATGATCACATTGTTGAATTCAAGTCCTTTTGCGGCATGTACGGTCATAAGCGTTACCTTATGCTCGGATGTATCTTTTTCATCCTGATCCGTGGCGAGCGATACTTCCGCAAGGAAGTGGGACATGCTTGTGTTGCCGGTTTCGCCGATCTCGTTGTGCTCGTCCACAAAATCCTTTACGTTGCTTAGGATTTCCTGCAGGTTCTCCTGTTTGGAGATGCTTTCAGGGGTATTGTCCGAGAAGAGAGATGATAAAAGCTTCGTGCGCGTTATGATGGCCGTGGCAAGCGTGTAGGCATCTCCTCCTGCTTTGTCGGTTTCAATGAAATCGTTTATCAGCGCACGGAATCCATCAAGTTTTTTAAGGGTGCCACTGTTTACTTCCAGATTGTAAGTGGCAGGATCACATATTACGCTCCAGATGCTTACGTTGTTGTCGATTGCGGCACGCACGAGCTTGTTTATCGTCGTTTCTCCAATCCCTCTGGCGGGATAGTTGATTATCCTTCTCAGGGCTTCATCGTCGTCGGGATTGGTGGCAAGTCTGAAATATGCTATTGCGTCCTTTATCTCCTTGCGTTGGTAGAAGCTAAGGCCGCCATATATACGGTACGATATGTTCCTTTTTCTCAAGGATTCCTCTAACCGTCGGCTTTGTGCATTGGTTCGGTAAAGCACTGCGAACTCGTCAAGGTTGTCATGGCTGGAACGCTGAAGTTGAGAAATCCTGTTTGCGACAAGATAGGCTTCCTCGAAATCCGTGGAACTGTTCATAACCTCGATCTTGGTGCCGATCTCGTTCTCGGAAAAGACCTCTTTTTTTATCTGCTCACTGTTCTTTGCAATCAAAGAATTTGCCGCATTGACAATATTGCGGGTAGAGCGGTAGTTTTGCTCCAGTTTGAAGATTTTGAGCGTCGGATATGCCTTTTTCAGGTTAAGTATGTTTCGTATGTTCGCTCCCCGGAAGGAATATATGCTCTGAGCATCGTCACCCACCATGGTCAGGTTGTTGCTGTCGCGACATAGTTCGGTCACGATGCAATGCTGTGCGAAATTGGTGTCCTGATACTCGTCTACAAGCACGTACCTGAAAAATTCCTGGTAGTGATGACGCACATCGGCGTTATCCCGCAGCAACACGTTGGTATAGAACAGCAGATCATCAAAATCCATGGCTCCCGATACAAGGCATCTATGACGATATATCTTATAGATTTCAGCAGTAAGCGGGCGTTTCGCCCTTTGGTCGGCTTCCATCAAGTCCTTGTCCATCATATAGCGTTCAGGGCTGATCAACGCATTCTTTGCCATGGAAATGGCATTTTGAACCACTCCGGGCTTATAGATCTTATCGTCAAGCTGCAGATCCTTTATTATGGCCTTGATGGCTTGTTTGGAATCAGACGCATCGTAGATCGTGAAGGACGGTTTGAATCCGATGCGGTCGGCATGGTTGCGGAGCAACCGTGCGAATATGCTGTGGAATGTGCCCATCCACAGCCGGTTTGCTGTGGCCGCTCCAACGAGGGGTTCGATTCGTTCCCGCATTTCCCTGGCGGCCTTGTTTGTGAAAGTAAGAGCCATGATGCGGTACGGCTCGTAACCTTGTGAGAGAAGGTGAACGATCTTGTATGTCAGGACACGCGTTTTCCCCGAGCCGGCACCGGCAATAACCAATTGCGGGCCACCCAGGTAATTTACAGCTGCCAACTGTTGCGGATTGAGTTTTGAAAGATAATCCTGCATCTTCTTTGTCTTCCCGCTATTATACGAACTTATTCAATTGAGGATCATAGACGTAACCGATGGCGCCGAGTTTTGACTCTATTTCATTCCGGCTGACATTCATGTCGTCGCATAGCGCTGCAAGCGACTTGTAATAGTCGCGCAGTTTGGTATTTATCACACTGAGAAGTATTATGGGGTCGTTGGGAAGATTGTCAAAAGTCATTTTAGAAAATCGCTGCATTATAATGCAAAATTAGCCATAATTCGGGAAAGATGCGTAAATTTGCATCAAAAATAAGTTCTTACGAAGCAATGCACCACGCTGAATATTACTCGGATCTCATTGAGCAGAATCTTGCGGAAATTCCATATCCAGAACGGCCTGACGGCCTTTATGCCCCAATTCGTTACACTTTGGATGGGGGAGGCAAACGGTTGCGCCCCATGTTGCTGATGGCAGCGGCCGACGCTTATGGGCTTGCACCTGAAAAGGCGATTCCTCAAGCTTTGGGAATAGAGATGTTTCACAACTTCACTCTTTTGCATGATGATGTGATGGACAATGCATCGATGAGGCGTGGCAGACCCGCCGTCCACCGTCGTTGGAACCAGTCCACTGCCATACTTTCGGGAGATGCCATGCTTACCATGGCGACGCAACTCGTAGCGGATTGTCAGGAAGAAAAAGCCGTTGAGGTCTTGAGGTTGTTCAACAAGACGGCAATGGAGGTATATGAGGGACAGCAATACGACATGGATTTCGAGGCAAGGACGGATGTATCCGTTGATGAATATCTTGAGATGATCCGCCTGAAAACATCAGTCCTCTTGGCTTGTGCCGCAAGCATGGGCGCGTTGTTGGCCGGTGCCTCGGAAAAATCCCAGGATGCGATTTATCGTTATGGCGAATTACTGGGCATCGCCTTTCAGTTGCAGGATGACTTCCTGGATACGTATGGCGATCCGGCTCTCTTCGGCAAAGAGATCGGAGGAGATATAATAAACGAGAAGAAGACTTGGCTCTGGATAACGGCGATGGCCGAACGCCCGTCCGAGATGAACGACGTTTTGGCGCGTAAACTCACCGATTACCTTAAGATAAAGGAAATAAAGGCCATTTATGATGAACTGCAACTTGCCGAGCGTTCACATAAGCTGATAGAACGTTTTGCAGGTGAAGCGATAGATGCTCTTGACAGTGCGGATCTCATCCCTGAAGGGCGAGCTTTCTTTGAGAATCTGGCTTCGGGTCTGATAAGCCGGAGCAATTGACGTGGGGTCTCTTCTTTTGACATGGAAATGACATTCATAGATACGCATACGCATCTCAATGACAGCGTATATGAAAATGGCGGGGAGGACGCAGTGCGGAAGGCTTTGGCTGCAGGCATTGGAATGATGATACTCCCGGGAACTTCCCTGTTGGAGTTGCCGTTGATGAAAGCGCTTGTCGCTAAATTTCCCGAGAGTTTGCGAATGTTCGCCGGTCTTCATCCAACGGAGCTTACAGACGATCCCGCAGCTGCCCTCGAAATCATCAAGCAGGAACTTGACACTCCCGGACTTCCATATGTAGGAGTAGGGGAGATCGGCATAGATTTGCATGAGGATCCATCACATAGGGAACGTCAGATGGATGCTTTTGAGGCGCAATGTCTGATGGCGCTTGAACGGGATCTGCCTATAAACATACATTGCCGCGACGGCCTTGACGAGACGCTTGAAGTGCTTCAAGGATTGCCCTCGATGCCTAAAGGTGCTTTCCATTGTTTCGGCGGCTCACCAGCCGATGTGGAACGGATACGAAAAGCGGGTGATTTCTATTTCGGCATCAACGGCATTGTGACCTTTAAGAATTCTGGCCTGCGTGAGACGTTGCCATCAATAGGACTTGAGAGGATCATATTGGAGACCGATTCTCCATATCTTGCCCCGGTACCACATAGGGGCAAGCTCAATGACAGCAGTTACATCCCATTGATCGCCGCTACCATAGCTTCCACTCTTGAAACAACGGTAGAGCATGTAGCAGAGGTTACCACAGCTTCCGCAAAATCATTGTACAGGCTATAGCCTCATTAACATTTGTTTGCAATTTGGCTCGCATGTGTCTTTGCATGGCTGCAAATATTTGGTGCTAATCGGCATATTTATTGTGGATTCAAGTGAATGTGGCAGTTCCGGAGGAATCTGTTGCCAGCCATCGCAGGATGCTCTGTTAAATTAATTTCACATAAAAATAATGATAAAATACGTAACTTTGTAGTGCATTACAGAGTGTGCGAAGTGCCATATGGCTATAGCCTTGGCTGCGGCGGACATGACGTGAATCAAAATGAAAGACTGATATATGCCGGAAAAACACTTGTTTCCGGCAAGACAATGAAAATATATTATTGCTCATAATAAAACACTCAGAAATTATGAAGAAAAGCGCCTTGCAGAAAGCTCGTGCGGCTTATCAGCCGAAGTTGCCCATTGTGCTTACGGGGGCTGTGCGTCCTGTAGAGGGACATGCCACCCAGTCTGTTGCCGATCAGGAAGACATCAAGAACCTTTTCCCGAATACTTACGGACTGCCCGAACTGAAATTCGAGAAAAATACCAATCCCACTGCCACTAAACCTATCAATGTGGGTGTGATCCTGTCCGGTGGTCAGGCTCCCGGTGGTCACAATGTGATATGCGGTCTTTTCGACGGCATCAAGAAAGTGCATCGCGACAGCCGTCTCTACGGTTTCCTTATGGGTCCCGGCGGTTTCGTTGATCACAAGTATGTTGAACTGACTTCTGAGTTCATCAGCGATTACAGAAATACAGGAGGTTTTGACATAATCGGTTCAGGTCGTACCAAACTTGAAACCAAGGAACAGTTCGACAAAGGTCTTGAGATTCTCAAGGAACTGAACATCCAGGCTCTGGTGATCATCGGTGGAGACGACTCCAATACCAATGCAGCCGTGTTGGCCGAATACTACAAGAGCATCAATGCCGGAGTGCAGGTGATCGGTTGCCCCAAGACCATTGACGGTGACCTGAAGAATGATGTGATAGAGACTTCTTTCGGTTTCGATACTGCCACCAAGGTGTATTCAGAAGTAATCGGCAACATCCAGCGCGATTGCAACTCTGCCAAGAAATACTATCATTTCATCAAACTGATGGGACGTTCTGCAAGCCATATCGCGCTTGAATGTGCTCTTCAATGCCAGCCCAACATCTGCATCATCTCCGAAGAGGTCGAGAGCAAGGATATGACCTTGGATCAGGTGGTGAACAATATCGCTGATATTGTGGCTGAGCGTGCCCGCCTCGGCATGAACTTCGGTACTGTCCTTATCCCCGAAGGTCTCATCGAATTCATCCCTGCCGTAAAACGCCTTATCGCGGAGCTCAACGATCTCTTGGCGAAGAACGCAGACGAATTTGCCACAGTTGCAGCTGCCGACCAGCGTGCATATATCATCAATCATCTTTCCGCAGACAATGCCGCTGTATACGAGTCGCTTCCCGAAGGCGTTGCACGTCAGCTCAGCCTTGACCGCGATCCCCACGGCAATGTGCAGGTGTCTCTCATAGAGACCGAGAAACTTCTCTCGGAGATGGTTGGCAAGCGCCTCGAAGTAATGCGCAAGGAAGGTAAATATGACGGCAAGTTCTCTGCACTGCATCACTTCTTCGGTTATGAAGGACGTTGCGCAGATCCGTCCAATTTCGACGCCGACTACTGCTATGCACTTGGTTATAATGCCGCTTGCCTGATCCGTTGCGGCGTAACCGGTTATATGTCATCGGTGCGCAACCTTACCAAACCCGCTGTTCAGTGGGTAGCCGGTGGCATACCCATCACCATGATGATGAACATGGAACGCCGTAATGGCAAGATGAAGCCTGTTATACAGAAAGCGCTTGTGAAACTCGACGGCGCTCCCTTCCAGAAGTTCGCTTCCAAACGTGATGACTGGGCTTTCAATACATGCTATATCTATCCCGGCCCCATCCAGTATTTCGGCCCGGCTGAGGTATGCGACCAGCCCACTCTGACCCTTAAATACGAACATCAGGGTAAATAAAATCCCATTATCCGCCATCATGCATGGCGGTGCACTGCAGGGGCGCATTACGTTTGTGTATGGCATGTGTGAACAATTCATGGTCAGCACGACGAATGCGCCCCTGAAGCGCTTAATCTCAGAGATGTTGATGCAGACACATCACATACGCACTGTGTGTTCGGCAATTGCCATTGCCGTGCAGTCTGCCGTCTGTGCATATGCAGGAAGTCCGGACAAATGGATCGGCAACTCTGGAGCCGAGTTGATGCAAGCGATAGCCGACACTAATGCTCCGAAAGAATATTTTAGCAGTTTTGATGGTGAAAACGGAATCTTTGAAATCCTAAAGATCACAGACGGCAATAAGGATGGGACTGCATATGTGAACCATTTTTCATATGATGCAATTCCATATGGGAAAAACGGTGGTGCTCCGGAAAATCTGGAACTGCTGTGTATTGCCTCTCCCAAATGGTGGAAAGCGACTTCCATCAATTGCAAAAACATAGGTCTGGATCTGTTGAACATGATTCCTGCACCATCCGGCACGATCGTAGCCATCAATGGACGTGCGCCGGGAATCGTTACGGAATTTGAAACAGACAACGGCGTGTGGGGGATTGGTCATGGGACTGTCGGGTTACAGACAGTTCAACTATGGGAACCCCCGGAAGAGTTAAAAGGGGACATTGCACGCATATTGATGTATGTGGCATGCATATATCCATCCGGTTTGATGCGATATGAAACCGCCGGGGGCGCAGTATGGCATGATGATCCTGAGGAAGGATTTACTAACGCCTATGCAGCCCAACTGATGGTCTGGCACAGAAACGATCCGCCATCCGATTATGAGATCAGGCGAAATAATGAACTTGGGAAATTGCAGGGAAATTCCAATCCGTTTGTGGAATACCCGCAACTTGCCGAATTCCTATGGGGTACCAGGAAAGATGAGCGGTTCGGTGGGTCAACGGAGCAACCTGTGGAGGATACATCAATGCTAAAGGCAGTCTATTCAATAGATGATCCACGCATCAATCTGCGTATATCTCTTGTACCTGAAGATGCCATCTGGAAGATCGGCGAGAGGGTTGTCGCAGAAAAATATCTGATACCGGCTAAAATAGGGATTGGGGTGCATGAGTTGTATTTTGAAAGTGATGCGTTTAGCGGCATGATTAAAATTGAAGTGAAATGACAACAGTGCACCTGAGAAAAATTTCTGTACGGATTCTGTCGCTTATTTTGTGCATCCTATCGGCAGGTGTGGTTGCAATTTCTTGTCGCAGCAACAACGATGAGCCAAAAAAGGTGGAACGTCCGAGCCTTGAATTCTCCAATTTGACAATTCCACTCGGAACGGTACAGGTTGTAGAAGTGCAAAATGCCCGGGATGTTCGTGCCGATCATGTGCCGCCATTTCTGGAGATCAATGAATGCGGGAACAAGATGGAAATCCTCGGAAAAAGTATTGGGATTGGAGATGTCAACATAAGAGCCGACGGATATCTTTTGAAATTGAAGGTTGAAGTGATTGATGTGCCTGTTGATTCCGGAACAGAAGAGCTACCGGATGATCTTGACAAACAACTGGAGGATCAATCTATCAGAATGGAATATGGAGATCTCCTGATGAGGTATGATACTCCGGGGAATCTTTTCGCAATATCGTCTGATCATTGTGTGGCCATAGCGCAATCGCTTGTGACAGGCACAACAATAAGATTCTCTTCCGATATGCCATTTATGGATTTTAGCGGTGATAATCTACCACATACCATAACCTCACCATCCCTTACGATCAATGATGAATCTGTGGAACTAAAAAGAGCCGTAGTATTGAAAGCTACTCGGGACAGGATATGGCTGGCATGTATGCCTCGCCTTAACCGGAATTGTTTGTGGTTTGTATTGAAGAGATAAGTACGGTCAATATTATTACGTCATATATTGCTTAAAACTAATAAGAAATCAATTTATATATTATATATGGGACTTGATGCAGAACCGGTATTCAGGCATTTTCCGGAATTTTCATCCACGCAACGCGAACAAATAAATATGCTTGGAGAACTTTATCCGGAATGGAATGAGAAGATAAACGTAATCTCACGTAAGGACATACAGAATCTATATGTCCACCATGTGCTTCATTCCCTTGCCATAGCAAAATTCCTACCCGGGCTTCCTGAAGGAACAAGGCTTCTTGACCTTGGAACCGGAGGAGGCTTTCCCGGCATACCTTTGGCTATAGCGATGCCGCATTGCCATTTTCATCTCATTGATCGCATCGGAAAGAAAATAAAAGTCGCAACTGAAGTTGCAAATTCCCTGGGGCTACAGAATGTGACCTTTCAGCACGGCGACATTACCGAATGCAAGGAAAAGTATGATTATGTGGTCTCACGTGCGGTAATGCCTCTTGACAGTCTTATCCCATTGATTCGTAAAAACATAAGACGTGACGTTTCAAAGGCGTTGGCGATGCCTTCCGGACTGATATGCTTGAAAGGGGGAGATCTGGCAAATGAGATCAGGGCAGCTGGCCGCCTGGCTTCGGAACCGTTGGTTGACGACCTTATTAACTATTTCCCGGAAGATCCGTTCTTTGAGACCAAGAAATTGGTCTATCAGCCTCTCTGAACAGTATCAAGATGGAGAATGTTACGTAAGTACGCAATTGAAAATATATCGAATATGCAGATACTACGTTTTGAATTCAACCTGTTTGGGGAAAATACCTACGTCTTATACGATGAGATGTCACTGGAGGCGGCAGTGGTGGATCCGGGTATGTCGGATGCCATCGAGGTCTCGCAATTGACAAAATATATGGAAGACCATTCTCTCCATCTGAAATATATCCTCCTTACGCATGGGCATATTGATCATACTTTTGGAATAGAGGCTCTAAAGGCTGCATATCCGGATGTTCCGGTTATCGGGCACCGAGGTGACATGCCTTTGCTTTTGAGCCGCGCTCAGCAGGCTCAGATGTTTCATTTGCCTGTACAAATCGGTGCAGTTGAATTTGACCGATTTGTAGATGATCAGAGCAAGCTTACGCTTGGAGACGAAAAAATAGAAGTGATCACAACCCCGGGACATTCACCCGGAGGAGTTTGTTATTATGTGCCATCTTCCGGAACGGTATTGACAGGTGACACATTATTTGCAGGTTCGGTAGGACGTGTGGATCTGCCCGGGGGAAACGGTCAACAATTGTTAAGAAGCATTCGTGAGAAATTGTTGCTTTTGCCCCCTTCTACAATAGTATGTCCGGGTCACGGGTCGGCGACGACCATATCGCGTGAAGAGCACATGAATCCATTCTTGCGATAAACGGCAAAAATGTCCAGACCGTCCCGTCTTACCTTACTGACGGGAACCATTGTGATAGCGTATCGCGCAACAATGAATCAGACTTGTTCAACACCCAACCGTGGAATTGGTTGAAGGATATGCCAAGCGATGCGTCGAGGGACGGGTATCTTTTAAGCAACGGAGCCGCTACACGTGCACTCACCACTACGCGGGGCAGTTCGCCCAGAGCAGTAAGTATGACCAATTGCTCTGATGAGTAGGCGGAGTCCTCACGTATATAGATCGTGTCCCCAATTTCATGTGAGAGATTTCTTAGTCGCGGGATAAACGGCGAGCCTTTAGGGAGTATGACTTCCCGTTTTGCAAGATCAAACTGTGTGACAATTTCGAGACTGTCTGTAGTGCTGTCCCGGCGTTGTACCAACACCTGCCGGTCTATACCAACCGGATCTATGAAGAGATACCTTTGTTTGAGTTCTGCTGTTGCGGGGATGTCACTTACAACAAGTCTGTATTTACCGGCATCAAGACCCTCAAGTGCCGTTTCCAACCGGGTAAAAGGATGATATTTTATTATGCGTCCGTGCTCCTTTGCAGCTTTATCAAGCATGGTATAATATACTCCACCAAGGGTGTCACCAGTCATTGACACCCCCATCGGGGATATTTCTATGGCCACATTCAACGTGTCTCCACCGGCGATCCTTTCAGCTTTCGGTGGCAGCTGTTTTGCCGAACACTGCCTAAGCATAAACATAGCTCCAAGAGCAACTACCAAAAGCAGAAGATAGAGCGACATGTTTCCTTTTTTCTGTGGGATCTTTTCAAACATGACTTATAGTATATAGATGCTCTTAGTATAACGGAACTTGATGATACGAAAGTTCGTCCATGCAGACACTTGTCATGACATTCGGGAATGATCAATTGGCAAAGTCTATGCTTAGGCCAAGCTGGAAACGACGTGGATTCATTGGATAGTGCGGCATGGAGAAATACATCGTACCAGTCATACCTTGATTGAGATGGGACATCATCAGGTAGAAACGGCATTTTGACAGTTTGCAGTTCAGATATGCACTTACAAAAGGATAGTCTCCTATGTCTATCTTGCTCTGATTATAGAAGCCCATAGTGGCAGGTTGATAATCAACACCCTTGTATTTGGTGAAATAATCGCAATTGACACCGAGCTGAACATGCAGCGTGGCGATCCTGAAAAGGACATACATGTTGGTGGTCACTGCCAGATTGGGCAATGGTATCACCGATGACTGGCTCGTAGTCTGGTACGTAACGGTATTATCCCAGTTGAATACACCGAACTTGAAATTCTGATTCAGTGTAGCACTGAAAATCTGCACGCTTCCCCCATACTGTGACGGCAAAGCCTGCTCGTTGAAATATATCTGGTTCTGCAGATTTTCCACGGATGCGGAAATTGATGTGCGTGTCCAAGGAATGATCAGTTCCCCGCCAAGACGCAACGAGCGGGTTTTCGAGAAGTCATTATTCCATACGAAGTGGTTTGACTTCATATGCTGCATGAGCCATGGTGCTGTAAGGTTGGTGAAATGGCCTCGTGCCTTTACTGCGACTGTGTCGCCGAAAAGTGGAATGCGGGTTGTGATGTTTCCGTTGACCTTGATTTCTCCTGCGGCCGCTCCAAGTATCCCTATTTCTCCTGTCACATTATAATTGAATATGCGCCCTTGCTGTTTTGTCAGCTGTGCGCCGACCCATGCCAGATTTTGCGTTTCATCTGTCCGCATATCAGGATACGGGTCTTTTGCCATGACTTCGGATTGTGCCTCTGTCGGTTCTTCACGGTCTGTAAGCATGGAATAATGACGCACTTCATGTGTGATGAAGGCTGACAGTCCGGCCTTGGCATATTTGTTGAATCCTTCCAGAAGCGACAAACCTACTGTGTTGCGCAGTTTCCATAATTTCTGCCGGTCGCTGGTGTAATTTGGAGAGAAATAGGTGTTGTCCCAGAAAGAGAGGTTCTGTTCGGCATTGTCGTTGTAGAATTTATGGAATCCGTCTATGTACTGAAATGTCCATATGACGCTTGTTACCGGCACAAGAGTGCGATTGACCGTAGTGTCATTGACCTGTTCCTCCTTCCAGAATCCCATCTTATATCGGCTGTTCAGGTATAGGTCGGTACCTTCCACGCGGTTGAATGACCCGGTGAGGTTTACCGGGATGTCCTTACAGTTTACAGACGTGTTACCACCCTGTACGGATGCAGGATCCCTGATGTAGGCATCGTCGGTAATGCCTCCGTTTTCTTTCTGCAACAGGTTGAAGTGATAGAAATTTCCTTGGAACTCGAAACGCTCGCCCATATATGATCCGGACAGTCCCCATGTCAGGTCTTTCGCAGCCTGATAGTCATAGCTTCCCTTGGAATAGATGTAGTCAATCATCGCACCCACCTGAACCCTCTTGTTGGCATTCGCCGAAAATATGGTCTGGAACCGATCCTGACCATCCTGTTTACCTCCTCCGAAATTATAGCTCAGCAAGGTCATAGGTATGCGTGTGTTATACCATTTGATGGTATTCTCTGACGGTAACCAGGCGCTTATGGCATCCCTATAATAGAAATCGCTTGTTGCAGGCCTTTCCATGAAAAGCATGTTGCGTCCTGATCCGCAATAGTTTCCTGTAGCGGCATACGCGTAACTGACTTCCTGAGGGATAAATTCAAGCGAATAATTCTGATAAAGAGTGTCAATGGAAGCCGGCTCACGCAATCCCAGAGGAGGAACGGCTTTCCATGCATATGACGGCTCAAGGACGGTTTTCTTGGCTTGTGCGGCAAAAGCCACACAGAGTATCATTACCGGATATATGAAGAACTTAAATCTATTTCGTACCATAATATTCAAGTCACAAATTTAGCGAAAAATCCATTAACTGTAAAATCCATTTTCATGGCTGATGGAGGACGACTTGAGCCAAACAATTTTTGTGAAATAATCGTTTGGAAAATATGAACAAGTCACATCCATCACATTCATCGGCTTTAAACAAGGTATCGTTGACAGGACTATTGGTCACGATAGGGATCGTATTCGGCGATATAGGTACTTCTCCTTTATATGTAATGAAGGCGATCGTTGGTGTCAAACCGGATTTCAGTGAAGATTATATAGCCGGAGCCATTTCTTGTGTCATATGGACTCTTACCCTACAGACTACGATCAAATATGTGATTATGGCATTGCGTGCAGACAACAGGGGAGAGGGAGGAATACTTGCATTGTTTGCCTTGCTAAGGCGTTTGCCCGCAAGATGGCTCTATATCGTGGCAGCCATTGGTGCGGCGGCTCTTATTGCTGACGGTGTGATTACGCCCGCCATAACGGTTACGTCGGCGATAGAAGGATTAGGAATAATCATGCCATCTGTGCCAGTGGTTCCGATTGTAGTGTTCATCATTATCCTGATCTTTCTGATGCAACAAGCCGGTACCGGTAGGATTGGAAGGTTCTTCGGGCCTTTCATGCTTCTGTGGTTTCTGATGCTCGGTACACTGGGAGTCGTGAATCTGGTATCGTACCCCTCCATATTGAAGTCGTTCAATCCATGGTATGCCGTTAAATTGCTTATGGCTTCCCCTGAATGGTTCCTTATCCTGGGAGCTGTATTTCTTTGTACGACCGGTGCGGAAGCACTTTATTCGGATCTTGGGCATTGTGGGAGAAAGAACATAACCGCAAGTTGGGGATTCGTGAAAGTAATGTTGATATTGAATTATCTTGGACAAGGGGCATGGCTGATTTCCCATACTGATACTACCGCGATTACTGTCAATCCGTTTTATGCCATAATGCCTTCAGGTTTTACCCTATTGGGTGTCCTAATGTCCACCGGAGCGGCCATCATAGCAAGTCAGGCGTTGCTCAGCGGTTCATTCACAATATTTTCAGAAGCAATCAATCTGGGATTTTGGCCAAGGTTGAAAATCAAGTATCCATCCATGGAAAAGGGACAACTGTATATCCCGGCTGTCAATTGGTCTTTGCTTGCCGGATGCCTTCTCACTGTGGCCATATTCAGGGACTCCGGACACATGGAAGCGGCCTATGGCCTTGCCATAACAATCACAATGCTGATGACTACGGTGTTGCTTACTTTCTGGTTGCGTACACACGGTGTTGGTTTGTTATTATGTGGCATTTTCGCCACCGTATTCATCATATTGGAAGGGGTGTTCCTTCTTGCGAACCTGTTCAAGTTCACTCATGGCGGCTGGTTCAGTCTTCTTATTGCGACCTTGATCGTAGGCATAATGATCGTATGGCGAAATTCCACACGTGTAAGGGATCGGTTTATAGAGTATCGTCGTATGGATGATTGCGTAGGATTGATCTCCGACATAAAGGCTGACAAGGAGATACCCAAATATGCTTCGAATCTGGTATATCTATGCGGCTCTCCTGACAAGAACCTGATAGAAAGCAAACTGGTATATTCTATCGTCAACAAGCAACCTAAACGGGCTGATCATTATTGGTTCATACATATAGAAAATGCAGATACGCCTGATACTCTTGAATATTCCGTGGACATCGTTGCACCTCAGACTATCTTTTTCATAACCATGCGTCTGGGGTTCAGGATTGAACCGAAGATCAGCGTGTATCTAAGGCAGATAGTCGAGGATCTCGTAGAGAGGGGAGACCTTGATCTGGTCAGCTCATATCCGTCATTGTGCAAGAGGGGCATACCAGGTGATTTCAGTTTCATCATCCTGCATCGTCTTTTTTCACCCTCCAGCAATTGCCGACGGGGAGAATCCATGTTGATGAGGCTTCATGAAGCTCTGCGTTATCTGGGAGTTTCATATCGCACGGCGTATGGACTTGATACGAGCATAGTGACAGCAGAAACAGTGCCCCTGATAATTAACACAGCTTCCGGACGACGCATTGTCTTGAATAAATGAGGGTGGATGAAATCTGGCATGTCAGGCAGGGCGAACCTCTTGCAGCACTTCCCTCAGATAGGCACGGAAATATCTGGTACCTGATCGCTCGTCAGCCAGAAGCGCGGTCAACCGGGTAAGGATATTGTCTGCGACAAGATTGCGATCGGCAATCTCCACCATGAGGATCATCAGGGATCCGATCCCTCGCATCAATGTGTCTGAGAAATGAAACGCACGTTCACATTCCAATGCGGTTGTGATCGCATACATCAACAATTCGATCTCCTTGTCGAAGCCGGGATGGAATCCTTGGAATTCCTTATACAGTCTGCGTATGTTGGTTATGCGAGCCTTGGTATATCCGCGTTTGCTGCGGTGAAATTCCTTTGAAATCTCAAGTTGATACTTGTCCGTCAGTTTGTTGACATCAGGATTTATGAAATAGTCGAAATATTGCTTGATCTCCTTCCTTGCTTCATATGCCTCCAGTATCATAGCTTCCAGCTGTTCGCGCGGGAGAGACTGGATCTCTTTCTTTAGCTGTATCTTTCCCATCTTGATTCAGAAATCGATTGAGAGCCGGACATTGAACTGTCTGCGAGTAAGGTAATTCGGGACCGCATATTGTATGTCGTTCACGTCTGTTACCCAATAGTAACTTGAAACGTTTGATATGTCAAGCAGGTTGAACACATCCACTCCAAGCCATATGCTTTTAAGCCATTTATGCAATCCGGAGGGATTTTCACCCTCTTTGAGTGGCGATAGGAGGGCGTAATTGAGGCCGACATCCACGCGCTTGTATGCCGGTGCACGGAAATATCCTCGGTCACGCGAAGAGTGCGGAGCTGTAGTCGGCAGGCCGTCAGAAAAAATGCCCCTAAGTGAGAACTTCAGCTTTGGAAACTTGGGAAAGTAGTCCGTAAAGAATACGGCAAGCGAGTATCGCTGATCAGTAGGACGTGGAACCGTCACACCGTTGAGGTTTTCTCCAGTCTTCATAACGGAAAAACTGATCCATGAATCGGTTCCGGGCACGAATTGTCCGAAGAGTTTCATGTCAAGACCGGCAGTATAACCATCAGTGAGGTTCTCCCCTTGGTATACAATCTTCAAATTGTCTATTTCATAAGGGATCAACTTGTTCAACTTTTTGTAATATCCCTCAGCCGAGAATTTGAACGGACGGTCAAACATACGGAATGTATAATCAGTCCCTAAAATGAAATGAAGGCTTTGTTGCGATTTGATGTTCTCATTAAGATTTATGACCGTATTGCCATATGCGTCTTCTATCGGTTGACGGAATTCCTTGTAGAACGGTTGCTGATAATACAGCCCCGTGGCAAATCGGAATGTCCATGCATTGTTCCTGTCCGGCACGAAAGCCACATTGGCTCGTGGCGACACAAGGAATTCCTTGTTGAAATCCCAATATGAGAATCGCAAACCGGCATTTAATGCGAAATAGCCGGTAGAGGTGTTGAAGCGGTAAGAGTCGGAAGCATAGAACGCCAGACGGTTGGTAGAGAGGTCATGCCGGGAGGTAAGATTGTATATCATGCGTATGTGCTGGCCGTCCGAGGGGAGGGTGAAACCGGCTGAATCACGCAACTCCCATTCACGTGTACGCTCCATTATGGTCTGATGATTGAAAGCCAAACCGTATGTCAGATTATGTTTCCTGATGGAAGTGTGCCCCTGTAATCCGATAGAAAATACTGAAATTTTAAGTCTGTTGCGTGCATGCTCATGGTAACGCCCCACACCGAGCTCACCTCCCACGGCATTGTCTGGATTCCCTTCACCGGTAGTGCCGGCCTGATCCAGCCAATACTCTCCACTGATGTCGTAGGCTACAAGCTCATTCGTGAGATATCCCGATGCCAAGAGTGAGAAGCTGGTACTTCTGGAATGATTGTAGGAAAGGTTTAGTGCGCCGAAATATGTTTCAAAACGGTCTTTTTCATGCCCGTCGAAATATACCTTGAATTGCTTGGCATCTGTTGACGTACCGAAATTGGTCTCACGGTTCACCGGCTTGAACTTGTAATTGTTGACTGCGATGTTCCCGAGGAAAGACGCTTTCCATTTTTTATTGAACCTAAAGGTGAGATTCGTTTGATAATCAAAGAAATTAGGATCATATTCACCTTTGGTTTCAAGCGAACTGAGAAGAGATGAATTGCGCTTGTATCGCAGACCGTGGAGTTGTGAGAATTTTTTGGAACTTTGACCAATTGCCACGGAAGCACCCATTAGTGAAGCGCTTACAGCACCTTCAAAAGCCTCCGGTTCCCGGTAGGTTATATCAAGCGCTGACGACATTTTGTCGCCGTATTCCACTCCGAATCCTCCCGTGGAGAAACTGACAGATCCTACCATGTCGGGATTTATGACGCTAAGACCCTCCTGTTGGCCGGAGGAGACAAGTTGCGGGCGGTAGACTTCTATTCCATTGATATATACCGAATTCTCATCATATGTACCTCCGCGCACAGAGTACTGGCTTGACATTTCATTGTTGGAGTTAACCCCGGCAAGGGTTGACAACATGGATTCAACGCTTCCTCCTGTAGCATCTGCGGCAAGTTTGTAGCTTTCCGTATCAATCGTCTGCATCTGATTGGTCTGCTTCCTGAAATCGGTGACCTCGATTTCCTTCAATTCATGGTTCTTTGAACGCATGCGCACATTCAGCGCCAGATCTCCCTTTGGATCAACCAAAGTGCGTCTAAGCTCGTCGTATCCGATGCATGAGAAAACAACCACGAGGGTGTCATTCGCTGGTGGAGGACATGACAACTTGAAGGTGCCGTCAAGGCCGGTATGCGTGCCTATGGCCGTGCCGTCAATTCGCACAGTAACAAATTCCATCGGTGAGTCATCTATGTCGATAACCTTACCATGAAGCTTTATCTGGCCAAAGCAATCTAAAGCCGTAAGGCATGTGAGGAATAAAATTATATATGTCTTAATGCGTAGATTCATGTCTTTAAGGGAGATGTCCGAAAATGGATGCCTCATCCGGTAAAATGCCGTGCATACACGGTCGCTATGTATATTAACGGAATTTTACCGGCTAAATTATAAACAAGCGCATAAAAAGGGACTCAATGACACGCAAACGATAAGAACCTCATGCATACCTCATTTGTTGAAATGATATACGGTATTTTGCTTTAACCATATATGTAATTACATCAAAGCTATTTCTATTTATGAAAGATATTATGGGTGGTGATAACTGTCACGTACAACGTAAGAGGGTAGTGGTCATTGGCGGGGGATTTGCCGGATTGAATTTCGTAAAACATTTGGACACCACGCTGTTTGACGTAATAGTGATTGACCGGAACAACTACCATAGCTTTCCGCCGCTGTTCTATCAGGTAGCTTCCGCAGGACTTGATCCTGCAAGCATATGTTTCCCTTTGAGAAGGGAACTAAGGAAACGTGGCAAGCGTAATGTCCAATTTCATATGGGTGAAGTAGGGAGCATAGACACCTTCAATCGTGTCTTACATACGAAAATGGAGGAGATCATTTACGACATACTGATAATCTGTGCGGGCACCACGAACAATTTCTTCAATATGCCCCAACTGGAAAAAAGTGTCTATACCTTGAAATCCACGGCACAAGCCTTGCGTTGCCGCAATGACATACTTGACATACTTGAAAGGGCATCCCTTGAAAAAGATGCGGAGAAGCAACGGAAGATGTTGAATTTCGTGGTGATCGGAGGAGGCCCCACAGGGGTTGAGATTGCCGGGGCGATAGGGGAGATGAAGCGCTATGTACTTCCACGTGAGTATCCGTCTATAAATCAGGCGAACATGACAATCACCCTTGTAGAAGGGAACAACAGATTGTTGGGTACCATGAGCAATAAGTCTTCAGAGATTGCATTGCAAGGACTGAAGTCATTGATGGTGGACATTGAACTTGGCACGACAATGCACGATTATACCGACAATATAGTCACTCTTGCCGATGGACGGCGGCTGGATTGCTCTCACCTGATATGGACTGCCGGGATCATAGGTGAAGACATTGCCGTTACGGGTGAGGGTGGGAGAGACATATCCCAGGAGGTAATTGGAAGAGGACGACGATGGATGGTTGATTGTTTCTGCCGTGTAAAAGGAGTGGACGGAGTCTATGCGCTTGGAGACATATCACTCATGGAACATGTGGATCCGGCCTTCCCCAACGGTCATCCGCAACTTGCCCAAGTTGCCATTCAAGAAGGCAAACTCGTAGCCGAAAACCTCGTTGAACTTGAAAAGAGCGAAAAAAGTTCCTGTCGGGGAAAAGGCTACATTCCAAAGTTGAAAGAGTTCAGGTACAATGATAAAGGATCCATGGCTACGATAGGACGCAACAGAGCTGTAGTAGATATCAAAAAGATACATCTAAGCGGTTTCATAGCATGGCTCACATGGATGTTCGTCCATCTGATGTCCCTTTTGGGCATGCGCAACAAGATTACGGCACTGGTAAACTGGATATGGGCTTATTTCAATTACAGCACTTCGCTACGTTTGCTGATACATCCTTGTCGCTATCCACTTCGGAAACGGTGGATGGATTAACCAGAGGCTCGTTTTTCAGAACGGTGCCGAACTGTCCGACGATATATCGGCAGTGCCTCCCGTAAATGGATTTGGCGCACCGAATGGATCGGCAGGAGCGCTTTCGCTGTTCAGCCTTGAGGGAACCACGGTACGCGTAGTAAGTTCATTCTCATCCCAGTTCTGGAAGCGGGCATATTGATTTACAAAGCGCATTTTCACATCGTCCACCTTACCGCTACGGTGTTTTGCAACAATGAAAAGCGCAAGCCCGCGTATCTCATTCCCTTCGGCATCCTGAGAGGAATGCAGGTAATATTCGGGACGATGGATGAAGCAGACGATGTCAGCATCCTGCTCTATGGCTCCTGATTCACGAAGGTCGCTCAGCTGCGGCCGTTTTGACTGGCTGTCAGTGCCTCGGCTTTCAACGGAACGGTTAAGCTGGGAGAGTGCTATGATCGGTATGTTCAACTCCTTGGCCAACTGTTTCAGGTTTCGTGAAATCATGGACACCTCCTGTTCTCGTGAGCCGAATTTCATGCCCGAGGCATTCATAAGCTGCAGGTAGTCTATGATCAGGATGCGTACTTTATGTTCTCTCACAAGACGGCGTGCCTTCGTCCTAAGTTCGAAAATCGATAATGACGGAGTGTCGTCTATGTACATGGGAGCATCGTAAAGTCTCTTTACGCCGGCTTGCAGTTTCTCCCAGTCCGGTTGATCAAGTCGACCACTTTTGATCTTCTCACCCTCAAGTTCGCATGCATTGCTTATAAGACGGTTTACAAGCTGTACGTTGCTCATCTCAAGGGAGAATATCGCAACCGGTGTATTGTTGTCCACGGCCATGTTCTTTGCCATGGACAACACGAAGGCCGTCTTACCCATGGCCGGACGAGCCGCGATGATAATGAGGTCGGAATTCTGCCATCCGGAGGTCAGCTTGTCAAGTTCATGGAAGTTTGTGGCGAGACCCGACAGACCGCTTTCGCGATTTGATGCCGCCTCTATCTGGGCTATAGCTTGCTTTATTACAGGATTTATCTGGGTTACGTCTTTCTTTACGTTGCGTTGGGAGATCTCGAAAAGCTTGCCCTCGGCTTCCTGAAGAAGATCGTCTACGTCGTTGCTTTCGTCATATGCTTTCCCCTCTATGTTGGAAGAGAAATTGATCAGTTCCCTGGCAAGGTATTTCTGTGCCACTATACGCGCATGGAACTCCACGTGTGCACCGGATGCCACCTTAGATGTGAGAGAAGAGATGTATACCGGGCCTCCGACCTCATCCAGAACACCGTTGGCACGCAGCCGTTCCGTGACGGTAAGCATGTCTATGGGTTGCTGGGAAGCGCCTAATTGCTGGACGGCGAAGTATATCTGTTGATGACGCGGGTCATAGAAACTTTCAGGTTTAAGAAGATCGCATACAATTGTATATGCGTCCCTCTCCAGCATAAGTGCGCCAAGCACAGCCTCTTCCACTTCAATATCCCGTGGCGGAATGCGTCCGGGAGTTTCAATGGCCGGTGTCTGTTTCCTACGATTGCCGGCAGAATATCCTTGTCTGTTATTTCGTGTGGATTGATTGTCGTTGAATTCCATACTTGCAAAGTTACAAAGAGTAATTGATATTAGGAAAGCCGGAGGCAAAGGTAATTTCAATATTTTCAGATGATCCGTCCCATTACCCAGATTAATACAAATCTGTCAACAGAATAAATCAAACGAATGACGCGTATCCGCAGATAATCGAATACGCGTCATGAGATCATAGAAACGTGAATGCGACGTGGTCAGGAGCGGCGTTCCAATGCTCTTCCGATAAGCATCATGATCGAGCCTACCAATACCACCCCGCATAGTAGTAAGGAATAAATCCATGTAGTGAAGCATGTGACATCCACATACATCATGACAAGATAAAATAAGATTATTCCGATTGTAAGTATGAAACCTATCCAGAAAATTGTTTTACCCGTATTCATATCACCGATTCCTATGCCGTATTTAGTTGAAAGACTTGTCATAAAAGGTGAATGAGACTTGACACCCTTTTATTATGATAAGGCTTTTTTAACACGTTTGGTTCGGCTGAATTACTGAAAATCGGAAATTTAACGTTTCATAATTCATATCCAGGGGGATAAGGCGCAATCCAATGGCAATGGCACCTTCCATGAGGTGGCATAAGGCTATTCCCATATCAATGGCTGCGAACGCGCCATTCTGATTAACACATCTCAATTCCAGGGTAGGATCGGGGGCTTTAATATCAATACAACCTCGCCAAGGTTGCGAATTCCTGCTTGAAGGAGCCAAGCGCACTCCCTCCAGCATAGTCGTTATTTTTTGTTTTATGACATATTCCATATCCGTATTCAGCATGGGATCGTCATTGAATTTGAATAATGTATCAAAACTTTTACGTGACGCTGATTTTACGAACGTCCGCATAAGTTTTTCACTCAATCGCATATCGGGTGCAGCGTAACCAACGGGAGATACGATTATCACATTCCCGCTTCCACCAGCGTCCATATATGCCTTCATGAAGCCGGATTTGCTGAACGTACCTCCAAGCCAGCATGTGGCAAGTCCAAGTTCCGTAGCCTTAAGTATAAGACGTTCAAACATTATTCCAACCGTTACCATTTCAGGAAGGGAGTTCCTGTCTGACACCCCCACGGCAGCATATATGGATGCTCCTTTGATCACTCCATAAGTGGAAGGGGGAGTGGTTTCTCCTGAGACATTTATCAGTTTTATTTCGGGAAACCGAGTTGTTGATGGGAACAATCTGTCTATTTGTTCAGGTGGTGCCTGGGCAATGAAAGTATTCAATTGCTCCAGAATGGTCTCGTTCGGTAGTTGCCCGGAATATGTGCGGCTGCTTTTGCGCGCTTTTATGGTATGAAAAAGATCTTGAAACATATATCCTAAATAAAAAAGAGACCGGAAGCGTATTCAAGTTTCCGATCTCTAAAAATCATATATCCGAAGTTTTTATTCAACCTTGAGGCCGTCTATGAATGTGCGCAATTCCTCAGACGGGCTTAACTGATAGAACTTCTCGAAATATTCCTTGGCTTTTGCCACGTCTTTGCCCTCACCGTTCAGATAATAGTTGCCAAGACGTCCGTATACACTTGTATAGATGTTTTTACGTTTTTCGAGGTTTGCAGGATCGGAGTCAAGTACACCGAGGGTCGTTTCATCGGCTGCAACGACTTCCGGAGTGACATTTCCGCCGGCCTTTACACGCAATATATCGCTCTTGGTATTGAGCACAAGCGGATTGTCCGGAATACGTGCAATCACCTTGTCTATGGTGGTTATAGCCTTGTCAGCGGCGCTTTGTGAAGCGACGGAGTCGGTTTCCATATAGGAGATAGCAAGGTTCTGATAGCGGCGTGCAAGCGCGAGGATGTCATTGGGGTTGGCATTGTCGCCTTCAGAGTCAATGAACTGAGCCATTGCATCGGCGGCCTTATCATACATCTTCGCGTTGGAATATGCACCGCTGAGGTCTTTCAGGATGGAAGTCTTTTCAGGGCTGGCTGCAACGGCCTTCTCATACATCTCAACTCCAAGCGTATCCTTTCCGATTTCCTGAAGCAATTCGCCATATTGGATGTAATCCTGTGAATTGAGTTGGGCCTTCGGATTTGCGAACAAGCGTTCCGCCGCTTGAAGTGCAGCGTCTTTCTGCTCAAGTGCCTTCTTGTTATAGAACTGCAGACGCTCCATGTAGAAGTTGCCGGGATCCTCTGTCAGAAGCTCCGATGCAAGATCGTAGCTTTCATCATAGCGTTTTGCGAAGAACAACAGACCGACGAGGCGCTGTTTGTCTTTCTTGAAACTGTTGGGGTTCTGGATATATTTCTCATATTGTTCAGCCGCACGCGTGAGCTGGTTATTGTCATAATATTTCTCGGCAAGTTCCCGCTGTGCGAGGGCAGAGTTGGGCTGCTGTTTGAGAAGATCCTGAAGTTTCTGAATAGCATATTCGGGATTCACGGGGAAATATGTGCGGGCATATTTCACGTAGGCTTCCGGATGCTCAAGGGCAGCATCGAACTGAGCGGCCATTTCATACATTCCGGCAGCTTCACCGACATTGGTTTTTGCCAGGCGGTCACCCTCAAGAATGAATGGTGCGGGGGCATTTTTCTTTGCTTTTTTCGCGTCTTCAAGAGCCTTGTCTATTTCCGCAGTGTATTTTACGGGATCGGCAACGAAATATGCACGTGCGATTTCTGTGAGGATGTCGGGATTCTTTTTCGCACGTCCTCTTGCATCCTTGAAACTCTTGTTGGCATCAGACGTGTTGCCGTTTGCAAGTGCAAGCGAGCCGAGACCTATATAGTTATAGGCATTCCCGTCGTTTGCCGCGATACCCTTGTTGAAAAGATCCAATGCACCGGCCTTGTCTCCGTTTTGGAGTGCAATCTGACCCAGATAATAATAAGCAGTCGACTGGTCGGTACCGGCCTCTCCAAGAGTATTGTTCAAAATTATTGCTGCTTCTTCAGGCTGATCGGCGCGATAATATTCTACGCCATCTTTGAAGCCTTGGGCTGAAAGTCCCAGAGCAGATCCCAAGAAAAGGGTAGCTACCAATTTCAATTTCATGTTCGTATGTGTTATTTTAGTTTCTATTTCGTGATTATTATCTAAAGTACCTGTATATGGTCTGTCAATCAATGGATACCATGCGACGGTGCACCGTGGCCGGAAGAACTCCGGTGCTCATCATCAGCTTTTGTCCGCGAAACGATGTGACAAAAGCAAAAAATCCATTTGCCAACGAGCCGGATGCTCCGGTATTGATCATGTATATGGATCTGTACAATGGGTAACTGCCGTCGAATATATATGCCTGATAAGGCTTGTATGCAATGGTGGAACTGTCCCTACGCATGGCCAGCACTTTCACGTCATCTATGAATGTAGTGGCAGTCGTATCGTCAGCTTCAAGTGTCTTTACACGTTCTTCAGAGGTCAATTCGGATGTTTTCATGTCTGTAGAAATCCAACTTACTCCTACCAGTCCGATCGCATTGCGTCGTTCCTTCACTGCATCAAACACACCACGCATGGATTCTGCAGCATAAACGTTGTCGGCAAATTTGCTTCCATGCAGAAGGCTGTCAGACATATATTTGACGACGGATGATCCGCTATGATCGAATACGACTTGAATCTTGCCAAGTTTGGATGGATATAAGTCGTTCCATTCAGTGATCTTTCCTGACAATATCTCGGAGAGATCTTTCATTGAAAGATTTTCCACGGGATTCTCAGGATTCACAATGACAGCAACGGCATCCACGGCTATTTTTTTTGTTTTGGCAAAATGTCGTTTATCCTTTAGGAAAGCAATCTGTTCCTTTGTCAACTCATGGGAGACGATAGCCAACCTTGCGTTTCCAAAAAGGAGGGAGTCCACGCATGCTTTTTCATCAAGATAGTATGACAGGACGTTGGCATGGGGATATACGTATTCAAAAACTTCTATCTCCTGCTCCATTACGCTTTCAAAGGATGCATCACATGCCATGACAACAACTCCAGAGGTGGAGGTATTGCCTTTTGGAGCGTCCTTCTTGCCTTTTCCTTTGCATCCAGGCACCAGACAACCGATGCCTATGGCTGCCAACAATATTAAAACAAGTTTCTTCATCTTTATATGCCCGAAATTTTTAGTTGCAGGGCGAAACAATCGATGTTATGCAAAGATAGTCGATGTTAATTTAACATTCGCCAAATAACTAATCAAAAATTCCTGTTTTTTATTTTTTTTGCAATATGGTTGACGCCACGAACTGATTTTCACAATTCGCGGCGTCAACTAAAATCCTAAATACTGCTGTCAATTCCCCAGAACTGTCGAATTGCACGCCAGATGCCATATACAATGAACAATATCCCTCCTCCCCATCTCAGCCAGGTCAGAAGCTCTCCCTGCCATCCGAAGAAGTTTATAAGGAGCAATATGCCCATACCGACATATATTATGATCATTATGATGCCAAATACCACTCTCATCGTAGATGGTATCTGCGTCCCACGGGGTTCGTCGTCTCTTGTCATGATGTCTTTTTATATAGTTGAATGTATGCTCGGCTCAATGAAATGTCCTGCCATATGTAAAAGAACGCATCTTTCGTCGTTATGGTTCGATGGAAAGTCCGGCCTGGTTAATATGGGTGCAAATATACGGTTTAAATGCAAGGAAACGGTCAATCAAGAGTAAAAAACGTCCGGCACTGCAAAAATATTAGATAATTATGTTAACTTTGCAGAGCTACTTTACGATGCAACGAGATGATGACCGACAAGGCCATCATGGCATCTTGTCTCATAACCGACTGAAAAAAATCAATTCACATTATTAATAATATCATGGAAAAAATGCTATTCTGGATTGTGCCTGCAGCATCGATATTGGCGCTTCTTTTAGCTTGGTTCTTCTACAAGCAAATGATGCGTGAAAGCGAGGGCACTCCTACGATGCAGAAAATTGCATCGTACGTGCGCCAAGGCGCAATGTCTTATCTTAAGCAACAATACAAGATCGTAGGCCTCGTGTTTCTTGGTCTTGTTGTGCTGTTTTCTATTATGGCCTATGGCTTTCAATTGCAGAACCCATGGGTTCCGGTCGCATTCCTTACCGGAGGCTTTTTCTCCGGCCTCTCCGGTTTCCTTGGCATGAAGACTGCCACCCATGCGTCAGCCCGTACGGCCAACGCGGCGCGAAAATCACTCAACTCCGGTTTGCGCGTGGCGTTCCGCAGCGGTGCCGTCATGGGATTGGTCGTGGTCGGCCTCGGACTTCTGGACATATCCTTCTGGTATCTTGTGCTTGACTGGTTCGTGCCGGAAGATCCTTATACTCCCACTGCCAAACTCTGTATGATCACCACGACCATGCTCACATTCGGCATGGGTGCGTCCACACAGGCGCTTTTCGCACGCGTCGGCGGCGGTATCTACACCAAGGCCGCAGACGTGGGTGCCGACCTTGTAGGGAAAGTAGAGGCCGGCATTCCTGAAGACGATCCGCGCAATCCAGCTACGATTGCCGACAACGTGGGCGACAACGTGGGCGACGTAGCCGGAATGGGCGCGGATCTCTACGAGTCGTATTGCGGATCTATACTTGCGACCTCAGCCTTGGGCGCGGCGGCATTTATGGCAACAGGAGATACAGTGATGCAGTTCAAGGCGGTGCTCGCTCCCATGTTGATCGCAGCCGTCGGCATCGTACTTTCCATAATAGGCATATTCTCAGTAAAGACCAGGGAAGACGCCAAAATGAAGGACTTGCTTAACTCGCTCTCACTGGGCACTAACTTAAGCTCGGTGTTGATCGTAGGCGCCACATTCCTCATCCTTTGGCTTCTCGGACTGCAGAATTGGGTGAATGTAGCATTATCCGTAGTAATAGGCTTGCTCGTGGGGATTGTAATAGGACGCTCCACGGAGTACTATACATCTCAAAGCTATGCCCCTACGCGCAGATTGTCTGAAAGTGGAAAAACGGGTCCGGCAACAGTCATCATCTCCGGTGTAGGGCTGGGCATGGTATCGACGGCGATTCCCGTCCTTGCCGTTGTAGTCGGCATAATACTTTCGTATTGGCTTGCCTCCGGCTATGACTTTGCCAATGTAAGCATGGGGCTTTATGGCATAGGCATAGCAGCTGTCGGGATGCTTTCCACATTGGGCATAACCCTCGCAACAGATGCATACGGCCCCATAGCGGACAATGCCGGCGGAAATGCAGAGATGAGTGGATTGGGAGAGGATGTGCGCCGTCGCACTGACGCGCTTGATTCGTTGGGCAACACCACTGCAGCTACCGGCAAGGGATTCGCGATAGGATCAGCGGCATTGACAGGTCTGGCTCTTCTCGCATCCTACATTGAGGAAATACGCATTGGTCTTTCGCGCCTCGGGCAAACTGCCATAAATCTTGGTGACATGACGAAGCCAATCCATGAAGCGACATTCACCGACTTTATGACTTATTTCGATGTGAACCTAATGAATCCCAAAGTGCTTTCCGGTATGTTCATCGGTTCCATGATGGCATTCCTTTTTTGCGGTCTCACCATGAACGCCGTGGGACGCGCGGCTGCTCATATGGTGGAGGAAGTACGCCGGCAGTTCCGCGAAATCAAGGGCATCCTCACAGGGCAAGCCGAACCGGACTATGCCCGTTGCGTGCAGATCTCGACACTTGGTGCACAACGTGAGATGGTCTTTCCGTCGCTTCTTGCCATAGTAGCCCCGATCCTTACCGGGCTTATATTCGGCGTGCCCGGTGTGATCGGCCTGTTGGTAGGCGGCTTGTCTGCCGGATTCGTTCTTGCCATATTCATGGCCAATTCCGGCGGCGCATGGGACAACGCGAAAAAGTATGTGGAAGAGGGCAATTTCGGCGGAAAAGGAAGCGATGTGCATAAGGCCACTGTCGTGGGAGATACCGTAGGAGACCCATTCAAGGATACATCCGGCCCTTCGCTCAACATACTCATCAAACTCATGTCCATGGTTGCCATTGTAATGGCAGGACTTACCGTTTCCTGGTCGCTGTTCTGATACGACTTGTCTTATATATGACATTTCCAGCATGCCTGTGGCGATTGACTGCCATTGACATGCTGGATTTTTGATTATTATCTGATAATACGAAAATTCCCATTAAAATAGATGCGCCGGGAAGATTGTGATGTGAAAAAAAAGTTGTAACTTTGTGGCGCTTTTTGGGCAGCATGACTGCCCGTTATATGACTTATATTTGTTTGGTTGCCACGTTGTTGGTGGCAATTGTCTGATAAACAATATTTAAAATGATCAACATCACTTTTCCCGACAATTCGGTGAAGCAATTTGAAGCAGGTGTAACTCCTCTTCAAATTGCACAGAGTCTGTCGCCTCAATTGGCTCGCGACGTGCTGGCGGCATCTGTAAACGAACAAGAATGGGATCTCACCCGTCCGATTGAATCTGACGCCACAATAAAACTCTTCAAATGGGACGACGCGGAGGGCAAGCATGCTTTCTGGCATAGTTCAGCCCACTTGCTTGCAGAAGCGCTTCAGGAGCTTTATCCCGGAGTAAAATTCGGCATAGGCCCTGCCATTGAAAACGGTTTCTATTATGACATTGACCCCAACGGGCATTCGATAACTTCCGCAGACTTCCCTGCAATTGAAGCCAAGATGCTTGAGCTTGCCAAACGGAATGAAGCGATTGTGCGTGCTGACATTTCCAAGGAAAATGCCTTGAAGGCTTTTGGCGAGAGAGGAGAGGAATATAAATGCGAACTCATTTCCGAGCTTGAAGACGGTCATATCACGACCTATACCCAAGGCGCATTCACGGATCTTTGTCGTGGGCCGCACCTTCCTTCCACAGGTGTCATCAAGGCGGCAAAAGTAATGTCTCTTGCCGGCGCATACTGGCGCGGTGACGAAAAGCGTAACCAGCTTGTGCGCGTATATGGCATTACTTTTCCAAAGAAAAAAATGCTTGACGAGTATCTCGCAATGCTTGAGGAAGCCAAGAAGCGCGACCACCGCAAACTTGGAAAGGAGATGGAACTGTTTGCCTTTTCAACCAATGTCGGTGCCGGTCTTCCATTGTGGCTCCCGAAAGGCGCTGCTCTTCGGGACCGTCTGGAACAGTTCCTGCGTAAGATTCAGAAACAATACGGATATCAGCAGGTCATTACTCCGCATATAGGCAACAAACTGCTTTATGTGACCTCCGGGCACTATGCCAAATACGGCAAGGATTCATTCCAGCCGATTCATACCCCGCAGGAAGGGGAGGAGTATATGCTCAAGCCCATGAATTGCCCTCACCATTGTGAGATTTTCAAGGCATATCCCCGTTCATATCGTGAATTGCCTTTGCGTCTGGCTGAATTCGGCACTGTATACCGTTACGAACAGACCGGTGAGCTGCACGGCTTGACCCGTGTACGCGGATTCACACAGGATGACGCACATATATTCTGCGCTCCCGATCAGATCAAGGATGAGTTCCTGAAGGTAATGGATATCATCTTCTATATCTTCAAGGCTCTTGATTTCAATAATTTCGAAGCACAGATATCCTTACGCGATCCCAAGAACAAGCAGAAATATATTGGCAGCGACGAGAACTGGCATCTGGCCGAGACTGCCATAATCGAAGCTTGCGAAGAAAAAGGATTGAAAGCCCGCAAGGAACTCGGGGAAGCTGCTTTCTACGGCCCCAAGCTTGATTTCATGGTGAAAGACGCCATAGGACGTCGTTGGCAGCTCGGTACAATTCAAGTCGACTATAATTTGCCGGAACGTTTCCAGCTTGAATATACCGGCGCTGACAACCAGAAGCATCGTCCGGTCATGATCCACCGTGCGCCGTTTGGTTCATTGGAGCGCTTTGTTGCGGTTCTCCTTGAGCATACCGCAGGTAAATTCCCGCTCTGGCTATCCCCTGATCAAGCCATAATCTTGCCGATTTCTGAAAAATTCAATGACTATGCATATGAAGTGGCTAAACAACTTACAGCCGCTGATGTGCGAGTTACGGTGGATGACAGAAACGAGAAAATCGGCCGTAAGATCCGCGACAATGAGCTACGCCGCATACCCTATATGCTCATAGTAGGTGAAAAAGAGGCGGAAAACGGCGAAGTTTCAGTAAGAAAACAGGGTGAGGGCGATAAAGGTACGATGAAAATTGCTACCTTTGCCGATGAAATCGCCCGCAAGGTTGCGAATCTGGAATAAATTAGAACAATCAATCCCCATTTAATGGATAAAAAACCACAACATTCGGGCGCTCCGCGTCCTACCCACAATACCAGTGCACCTCGTCCGCAAGGGAGTGGGACTCCACGGCCTCAAGGTACATTCGGCTCTCGTCCGGCAGGAACCGGCACACGTCCCGGAGGGGGCGGTTCACCTCGTCCGGGAGGATTCTCAGGGCCTCGCCCCGGAGGTGCACGTCCTGCCGCAGGCAGTCGGCCACCATTTCAAGGGCCACGCATGCCTCGCAAGGAGGAGCCGTATGCAATCAATGACCGAATTCGTGCGCGTGAAGTACGCGTGGTAGGAGACAATGTGGAAAATGGGGTCTATCCCATTCAGCAAGCCCTTAAAATGGCTGACGAGCTTGAGCTTGACCTTGTGGAAATCTCTCCTACAGCTCAGCCACCGGTCTGCAAGATATTGGACTATTCAAAATTTCTGTATCAGCAGAAAAAGAGATTGAAAGAGCAGAAGGCCAAAGCTACCAAAGTGGTTGTAAAGGAGATCCGTTTCGGCCCCCAGACCGATGACCACGACTATAATTTCAAGCTCAAGCATGCTCAAAGTTTCCTTCAGGAGGGTTCCAAAGTCAAGGCGTACGTCTTCTTCAAGGGACGTTCAATCCTGTTTAAGGAACAAGGTGAAGTACTTCTTCTCCGTTTTGCCAACGATCTTGAGGAGTTAGGCAAGGTAGAGCAGATGCCGGTTCTGGAAGGCAAGCGTATGATAATAATGATTTCTCCGAAGAAAAAATAGAAATCATCCATTCTTGTCATCTGCAGTTTTGCTGTAAACGGGAATCGCCTCCATTCAGAAGCATACTAAAAAATCTGAGTTATCTGTCGCCCTCTATGGCTGCGACAATAATTATAAGTTCAACTTAATATCATATCAAAAAATGCCAAAGATGAAAACCAATTCCGGTGCCAAAAAGAGGTTTGCCCTTACCGGAACAGGAAAAATCAAGAGGAAGCATGCTTTCAAAAGCCACATCCTGACAAAGAAAACCAAAAAGCAAAAACGTAATCTTACCCACTTCGGCACCGTAGCACGTGTTGATGAGCATCAGGTAAAAGCGCTTCTCGGTCTCCGCTAATCAGGGTGAAACTGACAAAAGTTTTTGCTATCAGCAACTTTTAAGTTCAAAACATTACATTAACCGAATGTGTAGCTTGAAGTGCCTCGGACGCTAAAAGGAAAAAGACATTCGTTCCGTCGCCGCTCACAATCAAAAATCGAACAAAAATGCCAAGATCAGTAAATCATGTAGCTTCCAGAGCTCGCAGAAAGAAAATCCTCAAACTAACCCGTGGTTATTACGGATGCCGTAAAAACGTATGGACTGTAGCCAAGAATACTTGGGAAAAAGGTCTTACCTACGCATATCGTGACCGCAAGGACAAGAAGCGCAACTTCCGTGCATTGTGGATTCAGCGTATCAATGCTGCAGCCCGCATGGAAGACCTTTCATACAGCAAGCTGATGGGTCTCATCCATAAGTCCGGTATCGAAATCAACCGAAAGGTTCTTGCCGATCTCGCCCTTAACAACCCTGCAGCTTTCAAGGCCGTAGTAGACAAGGTAAAGAACGCGTAATAGCGGTAGATCATAAAAAATGACACCCGTCCAAGGCAACTCTTTTGGACGGGTGTCATTTTTTTGTCTATTGTAAGGCGTTTATCCACCCTTCGGTGAACCGGCACAGTTCAATTAACTCCTCCTCCAAGAGCATGATACAGCGTGATTATTGATAAGATGGCATTGTAACGATCAGTCGCTTCGGTCAACTCGGCTTCGAGAAGACGCTGTTGTGCCGTGAGTACTTCAAGATAATTAGTGTCGCTATTGCGCATAAGCAAGCGTGTATTATGCACTGCTCCCTGAAGTGCCACAATCTGTTTTTTGTCAAGTATCAAGCGCTCCTTGGCGGTTTGCCAGGCAGTAATCGCATCGTTTACCTCCATTCCGGCATCAATAAGTTTCTGTTGGAATTCGAGAAATGAGATCTCATATTCCGCCTTGGCAATTTCAAGGTTGGCCTTGTTAATTCCCTTGTTGAACAAGGGTGCGCTTATCGAGCCAAGTGCATTTGCGATCCACGCGGAAGGATTGGCGATGTTGCCTCCGGAGACAGTCCAACCTGCATTTCCAGATAACGTAATGGATGGATAAAAGGCTGCACGTGCGACATTGATATCGTAAAAAGACTTTTGAAGGTTGAATTCCGCAGCCCTTACATCAGGACGGTTGGAAAGACAATCCAAAGATATCCCGGCAGAAATAACGTCAGGAAAAACCTGAGTCGACAATGTCCCTCTTCGCATATCCGCATCGGGATTTAACAGGAGTGACTTTATTGCATTTTCCTGTTCTTTTATCTGTCCCTTAAGCGTCAATGTGGATGCTTCGACTTTCATGCGGTTTGCACGAGCCTGGAGCACTGCGGCCTCGTTTGTTCGACCGGCTCTTTTCAACGCCTGCAGAACACGAATATTTTCTTCCCAAGTTCTCAGTGTGCGCTCACTTATTGACAACTGCTCATCAAGCATCAGCAACGTATAATAACCATCAGCAATTGAAGCCACAAGTGCAGTCTGCACTGCTTGCCTATAAGATTGCGAGGCATAAAAAGCAGCCTCAGCCCCCAATTTCAAGTTCCGCTGTTTGCCAAATACGTCTAATTCCCAGCGAGCAGACGGCCCTATGGTGAAACGGCTTCCCGATTTTATCCCCGTACTACCATCTGCATCAAGATCAAATGTCGGTAACAGTGCAAGCCTCGAAGATGACAAAGTAGCTGCAGCCTCATCGACTTTGTATTGCGCAATACGCAAATCGGTATTTGATTTGAGGCCGGCTTCAATCCATACGGAAAGAAGGGGATCAGTGAATAGCTCGCGCCACGAAAGCGAAGCTATAGGGCTATCAATGGTATCCTGCGTGCAAAGTATAGTGGTATCATATTCGGTTGATCGGCCTTCGTAACGGCTGTAGAGGTTGCATCCACCAGTCAAAAGAAGGAGCGACAACGCAAAAGCTGAATATATCGGTTTTCTCATTTCTTTTCTCTTTTAGGCATTACCCGTTCTTCAACGGTCTGAAAAACAATGAAGAGTACCGGTACTATAAACAGCAGCGCTATCGTGCCGACCAACATGCCACCAACAGTTCCAACTCCTATCGAAATATTGCCATTTGCACCTACTCCATTTGAGAAAACCAATGGGATCAGTCCAAATATCATAGACAACGATGTCATGAGTATGGGCCTTAAACGGGCTTGCGTGGCTGATATCACAGCTCCTACAATGGTCATACCGGCTCTACGTCTTTCAGACGCATATTCTGTCATAAGGATTGCTGTCTTTGCCAAAAGTCCGATAAGCATAAGCAATCCGATCTGCAAATATATATTGTTCTCCAGGCCGAACAGACCTGCAAACAGGAAACTACCGGCCAGTCCAAACGGTACGGAAAGCATGACCGCCCAAGGGATGAACAGGCTCTCATAAAGCGCACAAAGGATCAAATAGATGAATACTATGCAAACAATGAAGATGAATACGGTGGAACTCCCCGCCGATGCCTCTTCACGGCTCATACCTCCGAATTCATAATCATATCCAGCCGGAAGATTAGCAGCACAGACCTCCTTTACCGCGGCGATTGCCTCACCGGAGCTATAGCCTGTGGCTGGAGTGCCGTTTACCTGAATTGAAGAGAAAAGGTTGAATCTTGACAACGATTGTGCGCCGTATACTTTTTTCAACTTAAGGAATTGGTTGATCGGAGTCATATCACCGGACGAATTCCTCACAAAAATATTAGCCAACGCCTGTGTATCCAGACGGAATTCGGGGGATGCCTGCAGCATGACACGGTATAGTTTGGAGAACCGGTTTATGTTAGACGCATAAGAACCGCCGATATATCCGGACAGTGCACTTAATACATCGCCCGGCTGCACCCCATGTCTCATGGCATTCGCAGCATCCACTTCAACGAGATATTGAGGGTACTTGGTATCGAAAGAGGTGGACGCACGCGCTATTTCCGGTCTTTTCCCCAATTCGGCGATGACATTGTTGGTAATTCTCTGTAGATCCTCAATTTTTCCACCCTTCTGATCTTGCACATGGATTTCAAATCCGTTGCTGACCCCGTATCCCGGTATCATGCCACGCGTAAATACTATTATCTTTGCTCCGGTTATATTCCTGGTACGTTTGTATATCTCGTCTATAACGGAATCAATGTCGTCACCATCTTCCGTTCGTTCATTCCAATCCTTCAATCTGATATTGAACATACCACTGGAAGAACCGACTCCACTCATCATACCCCATCCTGCCGTCTTTGAATAGATCTTGATCTGAGGGATATCGGATATAAGACGGTCTACCTCCTCCATTATGTTCATTGTCTCAGTGAGATTGGTGCCGGGAGGGGTCTGGACATCAATATTGATGGAACCCATATCTTCCTGCGGTACTAACCCCGTTTTGGTATTGTTCATCATATAATACAGACTTCCTCCTGCGAGAACAATAAGAATCAACGTCAGCCATTTCCTCGAAATCATAAATTTTACCCCGGCAATATAACGGTTTACAAGGCGGCTGAAAGCGGCGTCAAACGCTGTATGAAAACGGGAGGAAAAACTCTTTTTCCCATTATCGTGCGGTGTCATTATAAGAGCGCAAAGAGCCGGACTGAGTGTCATGGCGTTCAATAGCGATATGCCCACGGCAACCGCCATTGTCAGACCGAATTGTGTATAAAACGTACCGGTCGTGCCACCCATGAAACTAACGGGTATGAAAACGGCCATGAACACTATGGTAGTGGTGAGCAATGCGGCCGTAATTCCGTTCATCCCCTGCACCGTGGCCTCGTATGGAGATCTTATTCCTTCATCAAATTTCGCCTGGACGGCCTCTACCACTACAATGGCATCATCAACAACGGTTCCAATTACAAGAACAAGTGCGAACAATGTAATCAGATTGAGGCTGAAACCGGCGATGTTCAGGAATATAAAAGTCCCTATAAGGGAAACGATTATTGACAACGTAGGTATGATTGTCGCCTTGAAACTCTGTAGGAAAAGATAGACCACTAATACCACCAGCAGAACCGCCTCCAACAATGTCTTCAATACGTTATGTATCGAAGCATCAAGAAAGTCCTTGGTACTCATCAAGTCCACTATTTCCATGCCCTTAGGCAGGGACTGCCTTATAAGTTCCACTTCCTTGTCAACCGCCGTTATTATTTCATTGGCATTTGATCCGGCGGTCTGGGAGATCATACATGTAGTACCGGGCTTCCCGTTTACGGAGCCGAGGTATTCGTATGAACGGGAACCCAATTCAATTTTCGCAACATCCTTCAACCGAAGTATGGATCCGTCAGGCAATGCCTTGACTACAAGATTCTCGAAGTCAGCTTCGTTCTCATATCTGCCTCGGTATTTCAACGTATAACGGAATGTATTGTCTGATTCAGCGCCCAAAGTACCTGTAGGGGATTCCAGATTCTGTTCTTCAAGTACTTTTCGTATATCTGACGGCATCAGGCGATATTGCGCCATCTTGCCGGGATCAAGCCATATTCTAAGAGAATAATCGGCTCCCCTTATATCTACTTCTCCTACTCCCGCAATACGTGACAGGCGAGGCTCGATATTGATTTTCATGTAATTGTTGAGGAACTTTTCATCAAACCTCCCGTCAGGGCTATACAATGCAAGGGTTTTTATACGTGAGGTTTGACGCTTTCTCACGTTTACGCCATTTTTCGTAACCTCACCGGGCAAAAGCCCTTGTGCGGATGCAAGACGGTTCTGAACATTGACCATCGCCATGTCCCCATCTGTTCCTTGACGAAAATAGACCTGTATATTCGCCGACCCGGTGTTTGTTGCAGAGGAGACCATGTACAACATGTCCTCTACACCATTAATAGCTTCCTCAATCGGCACTATTACGCTTTTCTGCACGGTTTCGGCATTGGCGCCGGCATAGTTGGTGCTGACACTTACCGTAGGCGGCGCAATCTCCGGAAATTGTTCGACAGGCAATCCGATAAGGGAGATCAATCCGAGCAAAACAATAGCCACCGATATTACGCATGACAGTATCGGTCGGTCAATGAATGTCTTTATAGTCATAATAAGCGTCGTTCAATTCAATTGTCACTTCTTGCCGTTATAACAGTTCCCTCTTTCAGTAATCCGGCACCCTCAGAAACTATAGTATCCCCTTTCTGAAGCCCTTCTGTTACTACATATTCCCTGCCATTGCTGTAAGGCAACACTTTGATTTCCGTGGATACGGCAATGCCGTCCACTACCTTGTATGCAAATACTTTGTCTTGCAATTCATATGTTGCACCTTGGGGCAGTACTATACAATCCTTATGCACGGATGGGATGATGACGGATCCCGTACCTCCGTCACGGAGGAGACGATCCGGATTCGGAAAGACCGCCCGAAAGCTGATGGCTCCAGTGGAGCTGTTTATAGTCCCGCTGACTGCGTCGATATGACCTTTATGCGGATACATTTCTCCATCACTCATCATAAAATCCACTTCAGGTATTTCCGACATTGCGGTCTTTAATGAACCGTATTGTCTTACCAGTTCAAGCATCTGGTTCTCTGCCATGGAGAAATATGCATATACAGCCCCATCGTCGCTTACTGTCACCAACGGGGTCGAGATATTAGTGCCTACGAGCGCTCCTACACGATATGGAATCATGCTTGCCACACCATTCACCGGAGACTTGACTTGGGTGTATGACAGGTTGGTGGAGGCTTTGGCAAGCTCCGCATTGGCAAGTTTCAATTTTGCATTTGCTTCGTCCAATTCATTCTTGGCTGTGCTAAGTTCAAAATCGGAAATCACCTTCTCATTATAGAGTTCCTGGTTGCTGGCAAGTACGAGTTGGGCGGTGGAAACTGCAGCCTCCGCACTGTTTACATTGGCCTGCGCTATATCATAAGCAGCTTGAAACTGTGCCGGCTCAATTTCAAACAGGACTTGCCCCTTGTACACCGGAGCACCTTCCCGTATACATATATTTGTCAGCATTCCGTCTACCTGAGGCCTTATTTCTACAGTTTGACAACCGGTTATTGTGGCGGGATATGTAGCCGTAAGTATATGGTCGGTAGTGCTGACGACCTGAATCGGATAATTGATACTTGAACTATGATTGGATTGTTTTTTATCGCAGGAAGCAATAAGAACCAGCATTACTCCTCCCAGAATTGCAGTTATGGTTTTATTCATGTTTTAAAGCAATTTTATACAAATATATCAATATTGCCACACACTTCAAAATCAGCCATTAACATAGTATTATACCGCCGAAGCGCGATATGAATCAGAATCAAATCCATTAAAATTGTATATGCCCCACGCTTAAATTTAAATTTTTCTTAGTTTTGAAAAATCCGCTTACAACACCTCGATTGTTCGCTTGACGGTTTTACAATTTGCCACAATTTAAGTCATGGCGACCGACAGCGATAAATTGCAATTCTGAATAAGTCGGATTATAACTTGGATTAAGGACTACAGTTTATTTAACTCTACGAATGTAAAATTAAGATTAATTCGCAAGCGCATGGTAATACCACTTTGGCTCAACACACGCATTCATGTGTTTTGAATTAACACAAAAAACTCCCGCATCTAAGTGACGCGGGAGTGAATTCTTGAAGAAGCGGAGCTTCTGATCTGAGATCGTTTCCGGTGACAGAATTATTCGGCAGCGGCCTCTTCTGCTGCGGGAGCCTCCTCGGCAGGAGCTTCGGCGGCAGCCTTGGCAGCTTCTTCAGCAGCTTTAGCGGCTGCGATCTCAGCCTTTTTCTTGGCTACTTCTTCAGCTTTGGCGGCATTCTTGGCTTTTTCAGCTTCAAGACGCTCTTTGTCTGCGAGCTCCTGCTTGCTTGCCATGGAAACTTTGAGTTTGTCCACAGCCTGCTGTTTGCTGGCTTTCCATGCGTCGAAACGTTTCTGTGCCTCGGCTTCGTCAAAAGCACCTTTCTTTACGCCACCCTGAAGATGTTTCATCAGCAACACACCTTCGTTTGAGAGGATGCTGCGTACAGTATCGGTAGGCTGAGCACCGACATTTACCCAATACAAAGCGCGCTCGAAGTTAAGAGTAATTGTAGCAGGATTAGTGTTCGGATTATAGGAACCTATCCTCTCAATAA
>CAJTYH010000001.1 GCA_910583675.1 uncultured Muribaculaceae bacterium | reverse complement strand
CATAATATCTGTCATAATCCACTGGCTGGAATTTTCTTGCGCAGTTAACTACAATCAATCACAATTTTATCCGACCTTTTCATGAAGAGAAACTTACGCTTTTTTGCAGCAATCCTTGCTGTAATGTCTTTCGGAATTGTCTGGGCAACCCCGGCAAAACGTCCCCTCAACGAAAAAGCCATATATGACGCTGTAAACAATTCAATAACTGTAACAGCCACCGCACCAACTCATTCAGAAGACGTATATGACGATTACAGCGCCATTCCCGGCGAGCCATTGGAATATATTTCCAAGGTAACCATCGAACGACATACTCCAGGCACGGCATGGCCGGATGAAATCCTCGCAGAACTTACAGGAGTGCAACCCGGCGGGGAAATCAAATATGTAGACAAAAACATTCAGAGTGATAAAAAATATGAATACCGCATCACATGCTACGTAGATGCCGAGAAGGGTTCTCCATCGTGGATTACCGCATACACCGGAATAATTCCCGGAGCTTTGCAGGAATTCAAAGTCTTCACACCAGATCATGAGAGCGCGGAATTTGACATAACCATAACCGCCCCCACGGTAGACTCCAATGGCAATCCTCTGACATCCATAACCTCCATTGAGGTTGAAATGAACATACTCTGGACATGGTATACCGTCGCACATATCACAGACATAGAACCGGGAGAAACATTTACTTTCCCTGTGACAGATGGAGTGGAAATGAACAAAAACTACAGTCTTCGCGCATATGCCAAAACCGGTGAAAACGGTAATGGGGAAGCCATAGAGCATGGCATCTATGTAGGTGAGGACATTCCGGCAGCCCCTGCAAATCTGGCATGGGAAACTGAAAAAGACAAAATCACCTTGACTTGGGATCTTCCCGAGACCGGCTCGCGTGGCGGTTGCATAGATCCGGATGAAGTAAAATACAACGTCTACGTCCGTTATTTCGGCGACACCGACTATACATTGTTGGTCAAGAACCATCCCGGTGAACTTTTCACACAAGACCTTGACCTTGTTGAGGAGGAAGTATTCCAGTATGCCATAGCTGCCGTCAACGGAGTTGGTGAAAGCTACAAGAAGGCTGAAAGCGCCAAATTCACGGCAGGTCCCGCTGCAAAGTTCCCGTTCCGTGAATCGTTCGCCGGCAACATGTTCCTCCACCGAGGATGGACAACCGCCTCGACCCAGGACGATGAATATTATACCTATGAAGCGATCGGGACGCATGAATATCAGACCCAATATTTCGTGCGCGACGACGTAGATCTGCGTATTGAGGCCCACGACAACGACGGCGGCCTTCTCACGACGCTTTTCTACGGCTATTCCGAGACCGGACAGACCGAAAGCCTCATCACGCCACGCATCAACTTCACAAACGCAGAATATCCCACGATCTCCTTCTGGCATTATTTCATGCCTGTGACCGTAGAAGGAACAGACAATGAGATCCGCATCTCCGCACAGGCCGAGGACGGGGATTTCGAGGAGGTATTGCATACCAAGGCACTTGCCAAGCCCGAGGATCACGGATGGCGCCAGATCACAGCCGACCTTCCCCTTGCCGGAAAGAACTACGGCAAGGTCAGGATTGATTTCATCCACGGTTCATGGCCAATGGACGTTATCATAGACAACATCGTGATTGACGAGAAAGAGATGGCCGGCATAGACGGAGCTACTATAGATGAAAGCGACGCTCCCGTAGAATACTACAACCTGCAAGGCATCCGTGTGGCAAATCCCACATCCGGCGTATATATCCGCCGTCAGGGTGACACCACCCAGAAGGTGCTGATCGACTGATCTGCGACAGCAACATAAAAAAAGAACCGGGTATCAGCCACTTTACGACTGATACCCGGTTCATTTTTTACAACAAATTGTATCGGGTCAAATGGTATAACGCCATCCGTTTCATTTCACGACAACCTTTTTGACAAGGCGGTCTCCGACCTTTACGATATATACCCCCCTGTCGGCGGAGACAGCCAGAGATGTAGCATGCGGAGTGGAGAAAAGCACCTTTCCATCCGCGGATACGATGCGCACGCATCGGCCGTCGGCACCTTCAATACTTATGACACCTTCGCCGCCGGTTACGGCAAGCGAGCCTTTCTTGACGGTGTCAATCCCTGAATAAACAATATCAAGCGGGGCAGAGGGTGCGGAGATGCCGCTGTCGTAAACCGCAACTATCCGATAGCTGTGTGAGCCTTCCTCCATTTCCGCATCGGTGAAGGAGGTTTCGCCACACGGTTCTTCACCGTTGATCCTGCGACCGTCGCGGTACACGTCATATCCCTTCAAGTCAAGATTCGCCATCTGGTCTTTTGCCGCGAAAGTAAAGTCGTCAAGCATCAACATGAAACCTCCGGTGGCCATGCTCCTTACTGCGAAATGCTTCGCGCCCACAGGTATGTCAAAGCTGTAACGCGTCCATTCGCCCGGCACTCTGTCAACCGTCTCACCGACTTTTACGAAGTCAGCAGGATCAAGGCTGCCAGTGCTATAGTACATCTCTATCTTCTCGGGATACTGCTCGGCATAGCTTTTCGCCATGAATGTCACTGTCTGGGCAAAACCGTCAAGGAGCGGCGATATAGCCCAATCGTCTGCTGTGCCGTCATCCTGCCTGAACATTGCAGCGAGATACTTGAATCCACTGAAGGCATCGAAAGTATGATTCATATTGAATGGCTCGACAGAAGCATCGAAGAGCATGAATGCCATCTTGGTCACACCGGTGGTTATGCCCGGAATGTCAGTTCCCTGGAATCCTCCTACAGGAAAATCGTCCCTATCCACGAAAGTCCAACCGGCATAACTCATGTCAAAGGATCCTCCGTCTTCAAAATCCACGACAGATGTCATGGCTGGGATATTTTCCATATCAGGCTCATCCCATGACAGTTCCACACCTTCCGCCGTAAGTTTACCCCTTACACTTTCCACGGCAGGCAACTTGGACTGCAAAGGCTCTACCGCCACAATCCGCGAGACATTGTTGCCCGTCTCCTCGTCCGGTATGTATGAAACCGCCGCATGATAATTGACCGGCTGTTCGACAAGAGGATCCATCGTGCGTTCAAAGCCGAGGGAGATCCCAGCCCCGCTTGCAAGAGCATCAACGGTTCTCGTCTCAACCTCTTCACCGTCGGCATAAAGTGTCACATCGAACCTGCCGGCATCGGCTGTGCCCAGATTTACCACCTCAACATCAACATGATAATCAGCCCCGCACAGCACTGTGGATGGAGCACTTATAGTATGTATCCCCAGATCATCAGCGGGAATATTGCCGATGCGGATATTGTCAATCAGGGTATACATGTATTCCTGTGAGGTAGCCTGAATCCGCAGTTGCAGATCCTTGCCGGTATGCCCTGCCAATGACACGAACAAGGGCTGCCATCCGGGCTGACCGTCACCCAACTCATGGATCACGCTATGGCTCAGAAGCGTCCATTCACCGGAAGGTACTTCCCTGACATACAAGTCAAGCGTGTTGGTATCTTTTTTGCCGTTGTCACCCAAGATATTGTAGGCATATAACATCAATCCGGGAGTAGTGGCCCGCTCAATCCTGAACTTGGCACTTATCAAAGCCGATGTAGAGCCTGCCAAAGAACCTTGCATTCCGGCAAAACCGTTGTCTCCATCCTGCGAGACACAGCCATCCAGGTAATTGTCCTCATAGACACCCCATTCGCCGTCCATATCGGAAAACGAGACACTCCACGGATATTCGAAATATCCCCCGGCAAAACTCTCTTCAATGCCAGTGAAAGGCGTTCCTGCCGCTATTACCGGCGTAAGCGAGGCAGACATGCCGCCAGAGGTCTCGGCAAATACGGCATATTGTACGAATTTCTGCTCCCCTTCAGGGACACCACGGAAAGTAACTGACGTCTGATTGCCCTTTTCCGTAACCGGCACCCAGACAATACCGTCGTTCTCTCCCACATAATATTGTACCAAGGCCGGATTCACCGGATTACCTCCTTGCCCTCTGTCAACGGGATCCCATGAGACAGTCACCTCACCGGGAACAGACGTCTCAGCAATGCGTACATTTTCGGGGTTCACGGGCACATCCACCCCTATGAACACCTTTACATCGGCGCTTCTGCCGCTTCCAGCACCATTATGACACTGGATCGTGTATACATATGTGCCATCAGTATCCACCTCATCCGTAAAGGAAAGCTCCTCATCAGGACGCGGTTCATCAAAAGTCTTAACAACCGAATCACCGCGGCGCACCTCGGCACTCGTCAGCGACGTAAGCCTGTTGCCTGCAACATCGTAAAGCGGCGTCCTGAATGAAATCACAGCAGAAAGATTTCCGTTTTCATCTGCAACAGCCTTAAGACCAGTAGGTGCTTCAGGCACTTCGGTAGACGTCCCTTCCGACACCGTCAAGTCATCAATGTTGAGATAGAACCTGTCGGCATCTGAAATACCGTGTATCCCAAGATAATATGAGCCATCAGATTCAGGAGCGATATATCCGGTCAGCTCAAGGGGGGAGGTAATGCGCACATTCACCACCGTCGGCTCTATCACAGTTCCGGTCATCATGTCGGTAGTGGGTCCCGCGCCCCATTTTACCTCCAGCCTTTCGGGATAGGACGGGTCATATCCCCATGCCTTCAGACCTACCTGGTACGTCTTCCCCTTTTCAAGGTACAATGACGGCGTTATCAGCCAATCATCCATCTTGACCGAGGTGTTGTAGACCATTCGCACCGCATAATCATTGTATTCCCATGACTTCCCGTCCTGGTTGCCGTCGATTATCGTGAATCCGGCAAGCGACGCGGGTATATTGAAGTTATTGGCATATGGAGGGATGATACTTCCGAGGGTAATCACATTGGAGCGTGTTTCGGCCGAAACGGAGTTGCCATTATGCGCCACTACCACATAATAGAAATCAGTAAGAGCCTTGGGTTCCTCGATGGTCTCGCTGAAAGAGGTCTCGGGAATAAACGAAGCCACCTTCACGTTTCCGGGGAAACGGCTCACGGAATACGTGACGTCAGCCGGATCTATGTATCCCCCGTCGACAGTGGCGGTCACAGGCTTCCATCGAACCGTCATCACGCCATTGGCATAAGATAGAGTTGCGGAGGAGGTCTTTTCAGGCACGCCGTTGCCGATGAACTTGGAGATCTGCGTCAGCTTGCTTTTGCCTACATCATTGCTCACGGCCACGGTAAAGGTGTAGTCCCCGGCAGCGGGCAATGTTATATCAGCGGTCACATGTTCGCCATAGGCGGAAGTCCCCGTGGCCGCCACACTCTCATTGGCAAGGATCTCATAATCGACACTTCCCAAGGCCGGAGTGCCGTCAAAGGTAAATGCGGGGATCTCGAAACTCACCGTACCCGTCAGCGAGCAATCGGGAAAATCAACTGTCAGGCCGGTAGCAGCTGCCGGAACCTTGTCCTGTGACGACGCGGTGCTCACATACATGCCGGTCACCTGATCATTGTCGGCAAACGCGAACAGCTCAGTAGCTTCACCAGTAGCAAGGTCAACCTCGCACAGGACACTTTGGCCGGCAGGAGGACACACGCACCAGAACATGCGTCCCGTGGCAGGATCTATGGTTGCCGAAGACTGGTATTGGGGCGCTTGCCCGGTTGGCCCAACCACGGCGACCTCACCGGTAGTTTTGTCAAGTCGGCACAACGTAGAGGAATCCACAACGAATTTGCCGCCGACCTCCTTTCCATAGCTGCATATGGCATACAACTGCCCGGACGCGTCACAAGCCAGGGCGTTCCAATCACCGTCAAGTGGCGCAATCTCGGTGGTGGTGACGCCAGTGGTCGTGTAAGTCATGCGTGAAAGCTGGTAACCCGTCAGATCCTGGTTCAAGGTAATGGCATATACCGTGCCGGTAGTTGGATCCACGGCGATATCTGAGGCGATATTGTCATTCTGTCCCATCATTATGGCAACCTCAGACCCGTCAGCGATGCTATAGGCTGCAATATCGACAAAGATCATGTCCCAGAATTCATAATAATAAGTAAGATAGTAAAGGCCGTCTATTTCCACGCCTCCACCATTGGCGGACAACTGATTATAGGGAAACATCAGGGTCGCTTTACCATCTTCTATCCTGTAAAGGCCGTCGGGATTTGAATTTTCCCCGTAATCATAGACCACACTACCCACAAGCTGTGGCAACTCAGAGGCCGCAGACATCTTTCCTTCAGTCTTTCGCCGAGTATCAGGCCTCACTTCGAGACCTTTGTATGGAATGGACGATGCCCTCCTGTCCAAGGAGCGCTTAACAGGCATGTGAAAACCCTTCGGCAATTCCTTGGGAGTGGAAACAGACTTATCTACAGTGCGTACCGGAGTGGAAAGACGCTGTTTCCGCAGATGAGCCTGACTACCCATGGCCGAGCACACAATGACCGCAGAAAGCAAGACTGCGGAAATAATAAATGACAATAGCCTCTTCATGTTGGTAAAATATAATGTTAAAGATGCGTCTCCTGACATCGCAAATATAAAAATTTAAAATTGTTTCTCAATGTTAACAGCTCGTAAAAATGCCATTACGACGACATTTTTCCATTATTACCCAAAATATACAAACTTTTTGCCATACATACAATGATAAACGAACCTCTTTATGTCGCTGTAGTCAATACTGCTATGAGATCACTTAGTACACCGATTACGTGGCAACACAGCATGTTACGAAAACTATTGCTGAGTTAAAACATATTAAAACCTCTCGTTATATGATTTTTATCATATTTCATGGATTTATATTTAAGTAATTTTGCAGACAGTTTGGAGGGATGGTGCTAACGCGCAATTTAATAGGAACAATATAAGACTAAAAAAGAGAGAAAAATGAAGAAGTGTAAAGTTCAGTCGCTAACGGCCCTTGCGGCACTTTCGGCGACAGTGCTCACTTTGGCGTCTTGCGGCGACAAGACAGCCCAGCAGATGCCCGACATGACACCGGAAATCGCCACAGTCACCGTTCAACCCGGCACAGCCGACCTGACAACCTATCGCTCCACTACCATCAAGGGTAAAACCGACGTGGAGGTTCGCCCCCTCGTATCCGGTTTCGTGACCAAGGTCAACGTAGACGAGGGTGATTACGTACGCAAGGGCCAAGTGCTCTTCACGCTTGACCAGGTTCAATACCAGTCTGCCGTAGACCAGGCGGCAGCCGCAGTGAATTCGGCACAGACCGCAGTGGAAACGGCACGCCTTACCGCTGCAAACAAACAGCGCCTTTTCGACAAGAACATCATCAGCGAATATGAGAACCAGCTGGCAAAGAACTCGCTGGCACAGGCTGAGGCCGCTCTCGCACAAGCCAACGCCGCACTCACAAACGCAAAAAAGAACCTGAGCTATACCGTGGTAACCGCTCCCTCCGACGGTTTCGTAGGTTCCATCCCCAACCGTGAAGGTTCACTGGCATCCCCTTCGATGCCTACCCCCCTTACTACGGTCAGCGACAATTCCGACATATACGCCTATTTCTCGCTCAATGAGAAGGACATCCTCGACATGACCGACGGTGGCAAGATCGGGCTTAACCAGGCGATAGCACAGATGCCTCCGGTACAGCTTGAACTTTCCGACGGCACCATCTATCCGGAAACAGGCACCGTGGCGACAGTGTCGGGTGTGATCAACAACACTACCGGCTCGGCCAATGTGCGCGCTCGCTTCAAGAACATCAACGGCATGCTCCGCAGCGGTTCCACCGGACAGATAATGATCCCCCATCACATTGACAGCGTGATCATAATCCCGCAGAAAGCAGCCTTCGAGGTGCAGGATCGCAAGTTCGTATACACAGTGAACGACTCAAGCAAAACCGTCAGCACCCCCATCACCGTCTATCCGCAGGACGACGGCAAGAACTACATCGTGACCTCCGGCCTTGCCAACGGCCAACGCGTGGTAGTGGAAGGTGTCGGCACCAAAGTGCGTCCTGACATGGCGATCAAGGCGGTGGACGCTGCCGAAATGGCCGCACGCCAGGCTGCAGCCGCCCAACAGCAGGGAGCACAGCAGTAACACCCTTGTCAACACTTTCACCATCCAGCGGAAGCAGATGCGTCTCCGGGAAATCACCGGGGAGCCTCCTTCTGCGGAAATTTCTGAATTCCCATATTATAAACCACAGAAATGAAATTAGATACATTCATTAACCGCCCGGTGCTCTCGACGGTTATATCAATATTCATTGTGCTGTTGGGATTGATCGGTCTGGCATCCCTGCCTGTGACACAATATCCCGACATCGCGCCTCCTACCATTTCGGTATCAACCACGTATGCAGGCGCAAACGCACAGGCGGTGCTCAACTCCGTAATCGCCCCCCTCGAAGAGTCCATAAACGGAGCAGAGGGCATGACATACATAGAATCAACCGCCACAAATACCGGTTCGGCATCCATCAACGTGCACTTCGAGCAGGGATTCGACCCCGACATGGCAGCCGTTGACGTGCAGAACCGCGTATCCAAGGCTCTGAACCTCCTTCCGGCCGAAGTAACCCAGGTGGGCGTGCTCACCCAGAAACGCCAAAGCTCCATGCTTGTGGGCGTGGCATTGTATGCCCCGACCGACAGATACGACGAGGAGTTCCTTGACAACTACATGAAGATCAACGTCATCCCCGTGCTTCAGCGTGTAAAGGGCGTGGGCGACGTGATGAGCTTCGGCGGCGACTACTCCATGCGCATATGGCTCAAGCCCGAGGTAATGGCACAGTACGGTCTCAACCCGAGCGACGTGGCAGCCGCGCTGAGAGATCAGAACATCGAAGCCGCTCCCGGCTCGTTCGGCGCACAGGGCAACCAGAGCTTCCAGTACACCATGAAGTACCGCGGCCGTTACTCCACTCCCGAGGAGTTCGAGAACATAGTGGTTCGCGCCACCCCCAACGGCGAGGTGCTATACCTCAAGGATGTAGCCGACGTGGAACTCGGCAAGGTCACCTATGAATACGGATCGCACCTCAACGGCCATCCCGGCACCATGGCAATCGTGTTCCAGACCGCCGGCTCCAACGCTACACAGATCATCAACGACTGTCTCGCACAGGTAAAGATACTGGAGAAAGACCTTCCGGAAGGACTGGCCTTTGCCATCCCCATGAACAACAACGACTTCCTTTATGCCTCAATAGACAAGGTGGTGCACACCCTCATCGAGGCGTTCATACTGGTGTTCGTGGTGGTTTACATCTTCCTGCAGGATCTTCGCTCCACCATCATCCCCGCAATAGCCATCCCCGTGGCTCTGGTGGGTACGTTCTTCGTGCTTAAACTCATAGGTTTCTCGCTCAACCTCATCACACTTTCGGCTCTGGTGCTTGCCATCGCCATTGTGGTGGACGATGCCATAGTGGTGGTGGAAGCCGTCCATGCAAAACTTGACGCGGGCTATAAGAGCGCACGCAAGGCATCCATCGACGCCATGAACGAGATAGGTGGCGCCATCGTCTCCATCACCCTGGTAATGATGCTCGTGTTCATCCCAGTGTCATTCATGCCGGGAACCGCCGGTATCTTCTATCAGCAGTTCGGTCTTACCATGGCGATCTCAATCGGTTTCTCCGCATTGAACGCGCTAACCCTCTCCCCCGCCCTATGTGCTGTCTTCCTGAAACCCCACACCGACGAGCATGGCAAGAAGCGCAACTTCGTAAAGCGTTTCCATGCATGGTTCAACGTCATGTATGACGCACAGCTCGAGCATTACAAGAAGGGGGTCAACTTCTTCATACGCCACAAGGTGACCTCGGCCGGTCTCGTAGCAGCCAGCGTGGGTGTGCTTGTATGGCTCATGAGCACCACGCCTACCGCACTTGTGCCCAACGAGGACACCGGCACGTTCTTCGTGATGGTGGACATGCCCCCGGGCACATCGCAGGAGCGCACCATAGAGACCATGAAGAAAATCGACGGAGTGCTTGCACAGATACCTGCCATAGAATTCCGTCAGGAGATCGCCGGCTACAGCTTCATCGCCGGTGCGGGTCCCACATACGGTGCCTTCATCATAAAACTCAAGGACTGGAGCAAGCGCGACAAGAAGACGGAAAGCGTGGATGCCGTGATCGGACAGTTCTATGCCATGGCAGGGCAGCTGATCAAGGATGGCCGCGTGATAGCCTTCGCACCCCCTATGATCACCGGTTACTCGGCCACCAACGGCTTCGAGCTCAAGATGCAGGACAAGACAGGCGGCGACATAAACACCTTCTTCTCCGTAGTCCAGAACTTCCTGGGACAGCTTAACGCCCAACCGGAGATACAGATGGCCTACACCACCTTCAATCCCACCTTCCCGCAATACCGCATAGACATAGACGCAGCCAAGGCGCAACAGGCCGGTCTCTCCACCTCAGCCATCATCTCCGCGCTTCAAGGCTACTACGGGTCGATGTATGTCAGCAACTTCAACCGCTTCGGAAAGATCTACCGCGTTATGGTACAGGCCAAGCCTGAATCGCGCGTATCGCCCGAGACACTGCACAACATCAAGGTTCGCGGCAGCAACGGCACTATGGCTTCGCTTGCCAACTATGTCACCTTAACCAAGGTATACGGCCCCGACCTCCTGAACCGATTCAACCTGTTCCAGTCCATCTCCGTGACAGGTAACCCTGCCGAGGGGTATTCTTCCGGTCAGGCACTCGCCGCCATCGAACGCGTCGCACAGGAGACGCTTCCCGCCGGTTACGGTTTCGAGTATTCCGGTATGACGCGCGAGGAGGGTAATAGCTCAAGCAACGCCACGGCGATGATCTTCGGTCTCTGCCTCCTGTTCGTCTACCTGCTTCTGTCGGCACAGTATGAAAGTTACCTGCTGCCTTGGGCGGTGATCCTCTCGATACCGTTCGGCCTCATGGGTTCGTTCATGTTCGCGAAGATGTTTGACATCTCCAACAACATCTACCTGCAGATCGCGCTGATCATGCTTATCGGCCTTCTTGCAAAGAACGCCATCCTTATCGTGGAGTTCGCGCTTGAACGCCGCCGCACAGGCATGTCCATCATCAACGCCGCCATCGCCGGTGCCGCAGCCCGTCTGCGCCCTATCCTCATGACCTCACTGGCGCTTATCATCGGTCTGCTCCCGATGATGTTCGCCAACGGAGTTGGTGCCAACGGCAACCGCGCCCTCGGCACTGGATCCATAGGCGGCATGCTCATAGGCATGATCCTCCAGATATTCATAGTGCCCGCCCTATTCGTGGCCTTCCAGCTGATCCAGGAGAAGATCACCCCGATCAAGTGGAAAGACACCAACAACGAGGGCATAGAGAGCGAGATCGAACAATATTCGCGTTAAAATGAGGGTGTGCCATAATGGCTCATCTGGGTCGTCACTTAAAGGATGAGGTTTCGGTCATTGACCTAAGTCAACTCCCGTCAACCTCACCTTCAAGCTCCTACCATCTGAACCATTCTTTGCAAGCAAAGCGACCAAAGGTCGATGACTGACAGCACCCTCTCCCCAGCGGGACAAAAAAGGAGATCTGCCAATTCTGACACATCACCTAAATTACCGAAACAAAGATTTTCACCAAGTTAGCCTACAATGAAACTTATCAAAATATCGTCGCTCGCAGTGGCAACCTTGATGGGTATGAGCATGCTTTCGTCATGCCACATCTACAACAAGTTCCACATGCCCGAGGACACCAACCTGACCAAGGAGTATGCGGAAGCCAAGGCCGCGCCCGTGGACTCCGCCGCCTTCGGCAACATGCGCTGGCAGGAGGTCTTCACAGATCCTCTCCTCCAGGATTACATAAACCGCGCGCTCGCAAACAACAGCAATCTTGACAATGCGAGGTTGAACGTGGAAGTGGCTCGTGCCAATGTGCTCGGTGCACGCCTGAGCTACCTCCCCTCCGTGGTAATCAACGCCAACGGTGCCGGAGCCTCCTATGCTAAAAGCGACATGAGCTGGACATACACCCTTCCCATGGCCATAAGCTGGGAAATAGACGTGTTCGGCAAGACGCTAAACGCCAAACGCTCCGCTGAGGCAGCCCTGCGCATGCAGCGCGACTACGAACAGGCCGTCCGTTCCCAGATAATCACCGGAGTTGCTACATGCTACTACTCCATCGCAACCATCAACGCACAGCTCGAGCTATCACGCGAGACTGCCGAGATATGGAAGCAGAGCGTAGAGATCATGAAGGACTACAAGGAGGCAGGGCGTGTGAACCAGGCCGCCGTTGTACAAAGCCAGGCACAATACTGGTCTATCCTGTCGTCGATCACCGACCTTGAGAGCGCCCTGGAACAGGCCAACAGCTCCATGTCGCTCCTGCTTAACGAAATGCCCCAGACATGGGCGATACCCGCAAGCGCACAGATGGAGATGCCACGCATCCTGCGCGAGGGTGTGGCGATGCGCGAACTGGCCATGCGTCCCGACGTGCGTGCGGCCGAGGAGAGCCTTGCAGCCGCGTACTATACCACCAATTCAGCCCGTGCGGCCTTCTACCCCTCCATTACCATCAGCTCCAACGGCGGATTCACCAACCTGCTCGGTTCATTTGTGAAGAATCCCGGCGACTGGTTCATACAGCTTGCAGGACAGCTCACCGCTCCCCTCTTCATGAGAGGACAGAACATAGCGCGCCTCAAAGGCGCCAAGGCACAACAGGCACAGGCCATGAACAACTTCGAACTGGCGCTTCTTCAGGCCGCAGGTGAGGTCAACGACTACTACGTGGCACTTGAGAAGAGCACCGAGAAGACCGCATACCTCACAGAGCAGGTCAAGAACCTCGAGGAAGCTGTGGAGGACACCAACCTCCTTCTGGCCTACGACGGGAAAACCACCTACCTTGAGGTGCTGACCGCGCAGTCAAGCCTGCTGAATGCCCAGATGAGCCTCCTGAGCACCCAGCTAAACCGTGAACAGTCGCTTATCAACCTCTACCAGAGCCTTGGAGGAGGCAGGTAAGTTTGTCGAACCTTAAATACCATAGCTAATATGATCAGTCCGTTAGCTCACGTTGACCCGTCGGCCAAGCTCGGCGCCAACGTCACCGTCCACCCGTTCGCATACATTGACAAGGATGTAGAGATCGGCGACGGCTGCGAGATAATGCCCTATGCCTCTATTGTCGCCGGCACCCGCATGGGCAAGAACAATCGCGTATACCAGGGAGCCATAATAGGTGCGGATCCGCAGGATTTCCGCTGGCATGGCGAAAAGACATTCTGCTACATAGGTGACAACAACACCATCCGCGAGAATGTGATAATCAACCGGGGGATCCGCACCGAAGGGGGCACCCGCATAGGCAACGACAACTTCATAATGGCCAAGAGCCATGTCGGTCACGACTCCGAGATCCGCAACAAATGCGTCCTCGGCAACGGTGTGACCATGGCGGGCGACTGCACCATAGACGAATGCGTAATCCTCTCGTCCAACTGCATCGTGCATGAGGACTCCAAGGTTGGAAAATGGACTCTGATAAAGGGCGGATGCCGCATCTCCGGCAATGTGCCCCCATACATCATCATAGCCCACAACCCTGCCGCATATTACGGGGTCAACGCATACGTGATGCGAAAGAACGGTTTTACAGACGCTCAGATCGACGACATTGCAAAGGCATACCGCAACGTATACCAGAGCGGCATCTCGGTCTACAATGCGCTGCAGCGCATAGAGGCCGACGTAGACCCGTCAGAAACCCGTTCGGAGATCGTCAACTTCATCCGAGGCAACAACCTGCGAATAGTGGCAATCCCCGTGGACATGCTTGACTGAAATCTCGAATTATCTTACATGATTTATGTGACCGTTCAGAATTATTCACTAATTTTGGACGGTCACACTTTATCTGTTTACATGCACGCGCAATGGACACCACCGATCTAAGCCATCTGAAACAACTGCTGGCACTTGAAGCCAAATACCGTCTGCGTCCGGAAATAATGGACACATTCCTTGCCGGAGGAAAGGTCGTAGAACTTGACACCTACGAGCCAATGATAGATGCGGGTGCTTACGACCCGAACATATACATCGTCAAGACAGGCCTTGTGCGGGGCACATACATGGATAAGAACACCGAGAAAACCGCAGGATTCGCCCTCCCGGGCACACTGTTGATCTCGTTTCACTGCTATTACGGACAGGAGGAATCATACTACCGTTTCGAGGCTTGCTGCCCTACCACGGTAGTGAAGATATCCAAGGACTACTTCGACAAACTGCTCGAACGATCACACGATTTCGCGCTTTGGGTGATGAGCGCACACCAGAACCAGCTATACTACAACGAATCGAAAAACCATGTGCTGAGCGGCGATGCCAAGAGCCGCCTCATACAGCTCACGCGCCATCTCTCAGGGATTGCTGACGACAAGAAGGAGGAATTGTCCGCCGACCTTGACAACAGCACCCACCAGAGGATGGTCAAGACCGAGCTGTATACCCGTTGGAAAGAGATATTCCGCATAGTGCCGTCCAAGATCATCGCCTCCTACCTCGGCATAACCGAGCAGCACCTGAGCAAAATAAAGCGGGAAGTCCTTACCGGCGACTGACAGCACTTCAGCCATAAAACCATCCGGACAACAAGGATAAAGCATTAAAGCCATTCCGGGATCATCTCAATAAAAAATTGCGCACGTCCAGGCAAGTTACAAATATTTTCACTACCTTTGACACACATCAGCACACTTAGCAGTTGAATAGCACTCAATCATTTAATCACATAAAGAAATAATGGAATTTCATGCCCGCACATGGGCCGTGGCACTGATGGTCATGGCACTAAGCATTTCAGGCTTCGCTTCCGACCAAGAAGACATGCCTGCCAGAAACAAGTTCACAAACATCGGATTCTCCTATTCCAAACTCAAACAGGAAGGTATGCCGGAACTTAAGAGCAACATAGGGGTCAACTTTACAAAAGGTACCACCTATTTCCTCCACAAGCCGATCGCACACCGACTTCGTTTCGGAATAGATGCGGTATGGACAGACATCAACTACGCCAATTACAAAGTGACATATATCGACCCAGCTTACCCGGAATACCCTGATAAGACCACAATGCACGAAGTAGAGGTCTCCTTGCAGGTAGGTCCGTCCATCAATTTCAATATCCACCGCAATTCCGAACTACATGCCTACTTCCGCTACGCTCCATCCTTCTCCGGTTTCTACAACGGGGATGAATTTCAAGCCGGATTCGGCAACTTCTTCGTGGGTGGCGCAAGCGTTTCATGGAAATTCATCGGCGCCGGCATAGAAGCCCGCTTCGGTTCCTCGAAATACAAGAGCTATTTCTCCCTCGACGACTTTGGAGGGGGCGATGATGACACCTACATGGAAGATGAGAAAATGGAAGAGCGATCAAGCTCCGACAAAGTCAAGACCAAATTCCACGGTTGCCGAGCTTACGTAACATTCCGATTCTGACAAAATCTTATAGAATCAAACAAATACTACAATGAGAATAAAATTTATTTCTTTCAAAGCCACGGCATTGGCGGCATTGCTCATGCTGGGTGCGTGCGGCGAAAACGAGATTCTCCTTTCCGGCGAAAGTGGCGGAAACGGCGGCAATGGCGGCAATGGCGGAGGAGATCAGACGCCCGACGTTGGCGAGATGTTCGATACATATCTGCAGGGCGTGGTGACCGATGCCGACGGAAATCCGTTGCAAGGGGTTAAAGTCACCTCGGGCACGGCTACGGTCTATTCCAACATGGCCGGCGGATTCGAGTTCACCTCATCGAATGTCGTGGACAGCCGTCTGGTGGCACGATTCGAAAAAGACGGGTATTTCAGCGTACTCCGTTCGCTACGTTGGGAAAACACCCCGGACTGGACTGTGGTGATGATCCCAAAGACAGATCGCACCATAGCAACATCCGCATCTTTCAATTCTTCATCCGCAACCCGCCTCAACGTATCCGACTTCACGGTAGACCTCCCCGCAGGTTCATACGTCAACAAGACCACCGGAGAGAGGTATGACGGCCCCGTGAAAGCGGAGATGGTGTACCTCGACCCCGACACAGAGGATTTCGCCGAGATGATGCCTGGAGGCGACATGGCGGGAGTGCGCACCGACGGAGCACAGTCCATGCTATTGAGCTATGGCATGACAGCGGTGAACCTCACCGACATGGCGGGCAATCCCCTGCAGCTTGACGGGACAAATGAAGCTACCCTGACATTCCCAGTGCCTGAAAGCCTGGCCGACCGCACACCGGCTTCCATCCCCTTGTGGAGCTTCAACGAGTCTACAGGCCTATGGGTAGAGGAAGGTGTGGCAGAATTACGCGACGGGGTGTATGTGGGCACAGTGAAGCATTTCTCATGGGTAAACCTCGATGATCCCGAGGAGGAAGCCAAAGTGTATGGCTATGTGCGCAACGAAATGAACATGGCGATCAGGGGAATCACCGTCACAATCAACCAGATTTCCGTGAAGACCGACGGCAACGGATACTATGAATGCCGTGTGCCTTCCGATGTGCGTTTTGAGACAAAAGTCAACTCCAAGGCTTATGGCCGATACAAGAACATCGTCTCCATATCAGTAGATCCGCTGTCGCCGGGGGAAGAACGCCAGTTGCCTACTATGATACTGCCCCGCCTTGACATGGTATACGGACAGATCGTGAATCAGGGTGGCGGCTCCAACGTATGTTCCATATGGATGACTTACGGCAACCGCACCACCCCCACGGTGAAATCGGATCAGAACGGCGACTTCAATCTGTATTCTCCCGAAGGGTATCATGGAAAAGGGCAGGTGCATGTGCTAACTTTCGACGGAATCGAACTTGATCCCATAGATGTCAATCTCGGCAACGGGGACGTATCGCTTGGTAACATCTTCATCAATACCCAGACCGGAATGGGAGGCATACTGAACATAAGCCTGCCCAACGGCGAGACAAGACAGCTCCCCGTCCCGGCCATGGACAACGGTTACAACGGCGTGATCATAGCGCCGGACGTTCTTACGGTAATGGACGAGGAGGAGGATTTCATCATCCAGATCCCGGGCTACAGCTCCGACAAGACAAACTATGACGGCTGTTACATGCAAGCAGGATTCAACGACGAGAGCGTCGTATCCATGGGCACTCTGAACACCACAGTGCGACGCAGCGGCAACGCATATGTATTCGACATGAACGGAACCGGACAATATTACAGTTCTGATCTCGGAATGCTTGATGTCACTTTATCCGCAGGGAATATTGGCATCCCATTGCTGATGAAGATTTACTACAAGACAAACGTGAGCAACCCCGTGAAAGAGGCCGGATTGCCGAGTTTCACCCCATGCCTGTCCGTAGCGGCACCCATGGTGATGGTCGTGGAGGAAAGTTCCAGAATGGGAAAAGGGGGCATGGTCTGCTACAATGGATCGGAAGGCGACTACACAACTCTGCGCAACAAGGTACCCAAGACCTTCACCGTCCTCGAAGAGGATTCCTATGAGGAATATGGTTCAATATGCAAGGACTTTGCCGCTTATTACGGCGATAACATAATCATGATTTCATACGACTCTTCCATCGAAGACATAGATCTAAATGATCCGGAGTCCATGAACGATCCGGAAGCCCGTCTTACCGTGACAGCTCTCACGGGTGTTTCTGAAGATTTCTGGGATATGATGTCACGTTCCGGCAATCACGGCGCAAATACCCGGAAGTTGAGCAAACTTCTGAAGTGCGTTCGCTGATCTCGGCGACAATCATCCACCGGTACAGATCATACAACACCAACAACGTGGCGATGTGCCAATATCATGGCACATCGCCACGTTACCATACATAAACCGGAGCGATATTTCTTAATCTAGATTAACGCAATTGGACGTTTGGTTTGATACATTTGCCCGCAAACTATCAAACCAACATTCAATCGCATGAACAGGACTTTACTTGGAATCTGTATCTGCTCGGTAGCGGCTCTGTCCGCGACCGCAGCATGGACGGCTACCGACACCACACCCGACGGAGCGGCGGTGCCTCCCTTCTCACACGTCTTCACTGAAGCCGACGACTTTGACGGCTATACGATCCTTGACCTTGACGGACAGGGAAAATGGCAGATGGAGCCGGGACAAAACGAGGGTGAATATATCCCCTGCGTGAAAGGCACATCCGGATGGTACAACGTGCCACCGATGAACGACTGGCTAATAACTCCCGCATTGCACCTTGAAACAGGCAAGGCGTATCGCGTGACAGTGAACATGTCAGCGCAATCCAATGCCTGTGCAGAGCGGTTCGAAGTGAAATACGGCGATACGGCCACCGCCGATGCCATGGCCACGGAGGTGATCGGCGCCACGGAAATAACCAACACCGAAGGACGCGATTTCGACGGTTACATGATCCCCGACGCAACCGGCACATACCATGTCGGGCTTCACGGCATTTCCGACCCCGACACGTGGCGACTTTATTGCTACTACATCAAGATCGGCGCTCCGACACCTACCACGGCTCCCGGGGCTGTCACATCGCTGACCGTGGTGCCTGATCCGAAATGGGACATGAAGACCACCGTAAAATTCACCACACCTGCCAACGACATGGCCGGCGATCCGCTCAGCGGAACAGTGGATGTGGACGTATACCGCGAGGGGGAGAAAATAGGCACGCTGGAAGGTTGCGCCCCCGGTCAGGAATACACATTCGCCGACGACAACAGCGCCGGCACACCGATGGCGCGTCCGGGAAACTACGAGTATACCATAGTGCCGCGCAACGGATCGGGCGAAGGGTTCATCGCCAAGGCAAGCAACTATGTAGGCCCCAACATCCCGGGAGACGTGGCCAACATCAACCTCGAAGAGACCACCCCGGGCGTTGTCAAGATCACATGGGACGCTCCCGAGACAGACCAGGACGGCAATCCCGTGCCGGCCGATAAAGTGACGTATGCCCTGGCCCTGCTCGGGGAACAGGAGAGGGTGCTTGCGACCGACCATAGCGGGACGGAATTTACCGCGACGGTATGCCCGGCAGACGAACAGGCGTTCGCATGCGTAAGAATCGTGGCAATCACCTCGGCTGGGCGTTCGGCGGGAGCCGTTTCCTCCACCATACCAGTAGGGGAACCCTCCGAGGCTCCATACATGGAATCGTTTGCAGACGGTCGCCTGCGCAACATCACAGGTACGGAAATCGTCACACAGACCGGCTCCTCCAAACCTCAGGCACAACTATGCATCAATGCCGATTTCCCCGCAGTAGGAGCATCCGACGGAGACAACGGATTCGCATACGGACGCATGCCGGCAGCCGGCGACCAGGTGGCATTCTTCTCCGGAAAGATCGACCTGCTTGACATGAGCGGACTGAAATTCGCCCTGAACATATTCAAATTCAACGCCTCGCATGCCAATACGTTCACCATCGCCATGCGCACTGCGGGTGAGGAATACTCCGAGATCACGACGGTTTCCACAGGCGACTTCACGGAACCGGGATGGCACAAGACAGTAAGCGATATTCCCTCCCGGTTCGAGGGGCAGACGGTACAGTTCAGGATAACGATGACCAACGTAAACTCCATGAACTCGTTCATGGATCGCGCCCGCATATACATGCCAGCGGAGGTGAATCTTGCCGCACGCGAGATCATCGTACCGGAACAGGCATCGGCCAACGAACCTTTCAACATAAAAGTATACATAGATAACCTGGGAGAACAGACAGCCGACAACTACACCGTGGAACTTTACCGCAACGGTGAAAAGGTAGACGAACAGACTTCCGCCGAGCCGTTGGCCGCCGATGCCTTTGCCACAGTGGAATTCACCCAGACACTCGGAGTGACCGAACTGCCACAACAGGCTTACAGCGCACGTGTGGTAATTGACGGTGACGGCGACATGACCGACAACATGACAGAGACCGTCTACACCACGCTCAAGATGCCATCCTATCCCGTAATCGAGACCCTTGAAGGCTCGTCAGACGGCAATGGCGGGATCGTCCTGCGATGGAGCGCACCTGACCTATCCGGGAGCGAGACAGAGCATGTGGTGATGGACTTCGAGAGCCTTGAAGACCATGCCACTGACCTCACACCCTTCACCACCTACGACGGCGACAAACTTGCATCGGGCACTTATACGGACGAAGACATTCCCGGCATCACCGGCGAACCGGCTGCATGGTATGTGATAGATGCCACCAACGAGGGCAACGGGGTTGGCACCGGCCACAACGGTTCCGACAAATTCGCCATGGTGGCCTACACCAAGGATGACGAAGCCGAGGTAAACAAAAACGACGACTGGCTGATCACGCCTGAGCTTTACGGAGGGGAACAGACCATGTCGTTCTACATACGCGTGTGCAACTCCTGGTATCCGGAGAGCCTGGAGGTTCTCACCTCGTCAACCGACAACGATCCCGCATCTTTCGAGCAGCTCGGAATCCTTGAGATCGGCGAAACGGACTGGACTCGCGTGGAGATGGATATTCCCGACGGAGTGCGTTTCGTGGCGTTCCGCTACATCTCCGAGGATCTGTATTATGTCGCCCTTGACGACATTGAATATGCCCCAGCCGACGGCAAGCTGATGCTGAACGTCACAGGCTACAACGTGTACCGCGACGGCGTGCGCATCAACAGCGAACCCATCACGGATACCACCTTCACAGATACCGAATGCGAGCCTGACGTAGAACACGCCTATGCCGTAACGGTCGTGTATGACAAAGGCGAATCCTGCATAGGCAACGAAGTTAGGCTGCAAACATCGGGCATCGGCAACACCACCGCCGAACCTGCCGACACTCCCGCCGAATACTTCAACCTGGCAGGAATGAAGGTGGCTTCCGGCACCGTAGGTGCACCTAACCCCGCTCTACCCGCTGGCATCTACCTGCGCAAGACCGCCTCCACCACGACAAAGGTGGCAGTGAAATAGAAATTGAGAAAAATTGAAATTATGAGGCAGCGCCGTGATTAAGATTTGTGGCGTTGCCTCATAATTTAACTATTTGGGTTCCATATACTTTTAATCGGTTCCATCACTTAGGGTCTGTTATATTCGGTTTCCCAGAGTAACGGGAGACAGACCTTCACAATTGATTAAGAAATTGGCACTCAATCCAAGAGCATTCAGCACCCGGACGATTGTAGATATTGTAAGATTTCGCCCGCTTTCAATCTTGGAAATTTGTGCAGTCTGAACTCCCACGCGCTCACCGAGTTGGGCTTGTGTCAAGTTCATAGCCTTGCGGGCATTCTTTATTGACGCGCCTATTAAAGCTGCTTCCACATCAGCATCGAAACGTTCTCTTTCCGTAACTCCCTTTTTTCCGATATTTTCGTCAGTTATTTCTTCAAGAGTATAACATCTCATAAATTAAATTGTCAACAAGCTTAAAACAGATCTGAATGTGAACCTGTACGGATAAGGGTTATTATTTTCAACACATCCTCTACTGAGTAGATAAGCAACCAATCCGACGTAATATGGCATTCCCGACATCCGCTATAATCTCCGGCAAGTGCATGGTCGCGATTTTTCTCCGGGAGCGGTTCACCATTCGCCAACAGTTTGACTACATCGTTTAATTTCTTCTCGTCAAGATTGCGTTTCTTTGCGAGCTTCAAGTCTTAGAGGAATCGGTTGGTAACCTCAATCTCATACATTCTCAACAAGTTTTAGATACCCATTGAAATCCCCACATTTAATTGTGCGGCCATTTGCAGCGTCTTCTATGGCCTGAATAGTGGCTTTGTTAGGACGCGCCTCACTCTTGCACACCTTTACGGAGGCCACTCCTCTCAAAAGTCGTATAGCCTTTTTTATGTCGGCTAATACCGAGGCATCTTCTATGGAAACTATTAATTGTGTCATAATCTTATTCTTAACTACAATGCAAAGCTATGAAAAGTTTTCCATATATGGAAATATCCACACATAAAATCTCTGGGACCAGAGCCACGGGGATATATCCAGTTTCAATCGGTAATGCGAAATATCGGGGATGGACTGATAAAATTCATGCCCTGAGGTAGCCCCACCAATGACATTTTTTGTTAACTTTGCACATGACTCACAATCGCGCCAAAGAGTTGGCGCTGTGAACCATACTTTTTTACTAAAAGGTGTTATTGAAATTTTATCTTCGTAATTCAAACTTCGCAACTTTGAAAATGGGATGAAGATAAGGTTGGCAATAGCACCTGCATCGGATGCATATATCCTGCCGTGACACCGGCAGACTATACGCATAGCGGTGTGGGGCTATTGCTTTATCCATCCCGTTAGGCAATGCGAAGGCCTGAATTACGGATAAAGCAAGATACAATCCTCACACCTTTTTTATATCCAATCATTATCTGTTCCACGGAGGATTGAGGAACACACAAACTTACCCACCAATGAAAACCACAACCGGTACCCCCATCCCCCGTCTGCTTGCCCTCCTCATGCTCCTGACCAGCATCAGTGCATTCGCCTACGACTTCCAAGTAGACGGCCTCTGCTACAACATCATTAGCAACAGAAAAGGTCTGAAAATAGTGGAAGTGACATACCTTGATTATGTCAATGGTAACCCGAACTATGTCAATGGAGTAGTGGAAATCCCATCCGAAGTGACATACGATGATAACACCTATAACGTTGTTAGAATTGGCTCGAATGCTTTTAATAATTGCAGCGCATTGACATCCATAACCATACCAAACTCTGTCACTACCATTGAGAAGGAGGCTTTCATCAATTGCGACCAGATCACGTCGGTAACCATACCGAATTCAGTAACTTCCATTGGGCGGTATTCCTTCTTGGGTTGCACCAGTCTTACATCTGTTATCATTCCCAATTCTGTAACCACCATTGAGGAGTACGCTTTCAGCAGAAGCGGCCTGACCTCAGTAACAATCCCCAACTCAGTAACTACCATTGAATGGTCTACTTTCGAACGTTGCAGCAGTCTGGCATCTGTTACTATCCCCAACTCAGTAACCACCATTGGACGTTGTGCTTTCGAAGATTGCAACGCACTGACATCCATAACCATAGCAAACTCAGTGACCAACATTGAGGCATACGCTTTCAGAGGAAGCGGCCTGACATCTGTAACTATACCAAACTCAGTAACCACCATTGAACCCCAGGTATTCTATTACTGTGATCATTTGGAGACAATTGAAGTTCAATGCGAAATCCCTCCATTTTGCCACGACGCATTCTCAGAACACCATTACACAAATGCTACTTTATACATTCCACGGGGTACTATTGATGCGTACAAAGCCCATCTATCATGGCAGGATTTCGCAAATATCGTGGAGAAGGATTTTTCGGGTATCGGTACAATCGGAGCAGAAGAGGAGAGCGTAGTCCGGGTATCGGTAGAGAACGGGACAGTCACGGTAACCGGCCTTGAGCCGATGCAACCAATAACAGTATGCGACATACAGGGGCGAACGGTATACACCGGAAGCGAACATCGCATAGGAGACCTCGCCTCAGGCATGTACATATTAAGAGCCGGAGACAAAGCACTCAAGTTCACCATCTGATTTGATTGATCTGCGGCATGGCTTTCCCTGCGCATACGAGCCGCAGATCATAATTTGGAATAGCAACCTGTCGCGGAAACCTTTTATCTTCACAAACCATATTCCCAAACCGATATGGCGGCATCCCGGAGCCGATGCCCCCGGGATGCCGCCGTTGACTTTGCGCCCCCTTAGGAGCGGTTTATTATTTGCTTTTCCTATTTGGATTGTCGGGAAACCAGCCTTTGGCCACGCGGTCGCGTTGCTCGAAAATCTCCTTTATAGTCCAGAATGAGGAGAAGGCGAACACACCGAGAAGCGTCTGCGGAAAGATCGGTTCCACAAACAGAGAACCGACAAGGGCGCACATTCCCAGAATGAGAAACCACCACCAGCAACGGGTGCCGAAATAATAATAGCATTTGACCACAACGGGGTGGAAAAGCCCGATGATAAGAAATGTGGATATGCCGAGAAGAAGTCCTGTGAAATACACCGTTTGATAATTAGCAATTAGGAATTATTAATTATGAATCAGATATATTAGAGATCTCAGAGGAATCAGAGATATCAACCGACGATCTTAATTTCTTTGTTTCCTATTTCCATGTTTCTTAATTTCTCAATTTCTATCTTTCTTAATTTCTTCTTTGCTGTACCGCTTGTAGGCGGCGGCGAGGCGCTTATGGTAGCCGCGAGACTTGGCTTTGGGGCCGTTGTACTTGAGGGCGAAAGAGAGCCATTTTTTCTTTTTGAGATCGTCGAGCATACCGCTGTTGGTGATGAAGCGGGCGAAAAGCTCAAGCTGGTCGCGCTCCGAGCGACTCATCATCCTGACAAAGTCCACCACGCTGTCAACACCGCATTTGCGCCAGTTGAACCCGCCTATCTGGAACATCCCCCAGAACACGCTCTCCATGGCGCTCACGCTGTCTATCTCGCATGCGGCCTCAAGACGCGCATACTGGCCACCCTGATATGAGCCGTAGCGCTTGACGTTCGGCCTTGAGAATATGACCGGTTTCCGTTTCTTGGCCTTTGACAACGAAACCCCGTGACGCGGAGCATACTTACGGTACATGGAGAGATCAAAATTGATAAGCGGTTTCCCCGGTTTCCAGAATCCTTCATGCTTCTTCCCCGCCTCAATGTCGACCACGGCCTTTATGACGGCTGTCTCTATGCCGAGTTCCTCGGCAACCTCACGGTAATCTTCGTCTGTAAGGTAAGTGTAATTGCATGCCGGATCAATGTGCAGTAACGTGGAGTCCGCCCAAACGCGTGGGTCGACCACATCGCCGGGATCCTCGTCTATTTCGATGTCCAAGGCCGGTGGGGGTTCCTGTTGGAGCGACTGCGCGTAAACTGCACAGGAAGCCACTATCAGGAAGAAGCAAAGAAGGTAGTTCTTCATGGGAAACAGGGAGATAAAATACCCCGCGCAAGACCTACGGGATCTTATGCGCGGGGTTGTCGGGTTATAACGCTCAGAGAGCGGCTACTTTCTCAATGGTGCGACGGAGCTGATGCCAGAAACGATCAACCGCCGGGATGTGCATGCGTTCAGAGGGTGAATGCACGTCGCGCAACGTGGGGCCGAAAGACACCATGTCAAGCGTGGGATAGTTCTGCTGGAACAGGGCGCATTCCAATCCGGCATGTATGGCCTTGATGGCCGGACGCTTGCCGTACAGCTCCTCATAAGCGTCGGAAGCGATCTTCATGATGGTGGAATCCAGGTTGGGCGTCCATGCGGGATATCCGTCGCCATGCTCCACTTCGGCGCCGGCAAGTTTGAACACCGCTTCCACCTGGTTGGCGATGTCATACTTGCGGGAATCCACCGAGGAGCGCTGCGAGGTGGTGACCACGATGTTTTCCCCCTCCTTCATCTTAACGGACGCGAGGTTGGTGGATGTCTCCACAAGCCCTTCAAGGTCGCGGCTCATGGAAATGACCCCGTGAGGCGCACAGTAGAGGGAGAGGATCAGATTGCGCGTGGTAGCGGCATCAATCGTGAAATCGGGCGCGTCCACACTATCAAGCGTCAGTTTGAGAGTGGTCTCAAGTCCCTTGTATTCGCGCTCTATGTCGGCCACGTAGCGGTTGAACGCTATGCGCACATCCTCCTTCTTGGTAGTGTGCACACCGAACACCACGTGTGCGGCACGCGGTATGGCATTGCGCAGGTTGCCTCCGTCTATCTCGGCAACGCAAACCTCATGTTCCTTCATGAGGTTGAAGAGGAAACGTGCCACGAGCTTGTTGGCGTTGGCACGCCCCAAGTGTATGTCGCCGCCGGAGTGTCCTCCCAGACCGTCGCGCACATCCATCATGAAATAATGGAAATCGGTCGGGGCAAAGGAGCGGTTGTAGTGGAAGGTTGCCACGGTATCTATACCGCCGGCACATCCCACGAACACTTCCGCGTCATCCTCCGAATCAAGGTTGATAAGTATCGAACCTGTAAGCTCACCTTTCTCCAGGTTGTTGGCACCGGTCATACCGGTCTCCTCATCCATGGTGATCAGCACTTCGAGAGGGCCGTGCACCAGAGTCTCGTCGGTAAGGATGGCGAGCGACGCAGCCACTCCGATACCGTTGTCCGCTCCGAGTGTCGTGCCGTCTGCACGCACCCACTCCCCGTCCACGATGGTCTCGATGGGCGTGGTCTCGAAGTTGAAGCTCTTGTCGTTGCTTTCGCACACCATGTCCATGTGACCCTGCAGGATAACGGTCGGCGCATTCTCGTGCCCCGGAGTTGCAGGCTTGCGAAGTATCACGTTGCCGATCTTGTCGGCATGCGCGTCTATGCCATGTTCCTTGGCAAAATCAAGTATGTACCGGCGGATCTGCTCCTCTTTCTTTGATGGACGCGGAATTTTTGTGATCTGATCAAAAATCCCGAACACCTCTTTCGGCTGTAGGTCTTTTACTTTTACTTCCATTTCTTTTTAATGGTGTTATGTGGTTTGAAAATTTGTCATCTATCCGTTTTAAAATACGTTTGAGAATGGAAAATTCTGTTAAAACGCCCTGTTCTCACCGCCTAAGTTACAAAATAAAATTTACATATTGCAAAAATTCGGGGTAACTTTCCTATATTTGCGCTCAAATTGGAGTGACCATAAAATGAAACTCGCTCTCGCAACCATCATTTTGCTCGGAGTGGCTGTGATCCTGTTAGGGATCAAGGCTCTCTTCGTAAAAGGGGGAAAATTCCCCTCGGGTCATGTGCATGACCTGCCAGGCTTACAAAAAAGAAAATATAGAAAAAAGCAATAACTCATCATTTGACACCAATGAAAAAGACAGTATTCGCTGCCGGCGCCTTGGCTCTTGTGCTCGCCGAGGCATCCTGCTCCGAGAAAAAGGGAGCACCCGCAGCCGACAACCAGGAACCGGAAAAGAAAACGGCAAAGGCTGATAGCGATACATTTGCACCCACGACAAACATACGCTACTATAACATGGACTCGGTGATGGCCAACTACGACCTGGTAAAGACCTTCAACGAGACCAACTTGCGTACGATGACCGAGCTGCAGAACGCACAAACCTCACGCGAAGGGGAACTCAACCGCCTTGCGTCCAATATCCAGCAGAAAATGCAGAACAACGGCTACCTCAGCGAGGCATCATACAACGCCGACGTGGCCGAGCTAAACAAGAAGCAGCAGAGCGCACAGAACTACCTCGGCTCGCTTCAGGCAAAGGCACAGCAGGAAGCACTCCGTCAGCAACAGGAATTCCTTGACTCCATAGACAACTTCCTCGCCGACTACAACCGTACCCGCCACTACGACGCGATACTGCTCTACACCCCGGGAGAGCTGTTCAATACGGCCCTTGACATTACCGACGACATAGTAAAGGGACTTAACTCGCGTTACGCCGCAGCCCACCCTGCCACCGATAAGAAATAAGGACAAAAACAACCCTACATAAAACCAAACCGGATGTGTCTGAGTGACACATCCGGTTTTTCGTATAGTAAAACCTGCTACGGAGGTTATTCCGCCTTGGGAACCAGAGGAGTCACGAACGACGTAAACAGGGGTTTCAATTCGTCATAGCTTATGACACATGACGGCATTCCGGCCGCATATGGCGCAATCTCATACTGCTGATAGGTAAACACCACACCATCCCTGGTGAATTCCGGCGCAAAGGCGGGGAGAGGCAAAGTATCGGGATTTATAAGCAACGCATCGCGCAGGTTGACGGTATCACCCTCCTGCGACAGACCTTCCTTGAAATATTCCTTGAGGCCATTTTTGATCATAGCCACAAGCTCCGGGCGCTTTTCGGGAAGGAACGTGTTATCATAGGTAAGTTGCACGCCATTGTTGCGGTCAAACGTCTGCCCGGCACCGACGGAACCGCCATGGGCACCTCCAAGGTATACATAACTTGAATAGGAGTATGTCACAAGGCTGTCGGAAATGAATATGGGGTCAAAATCAGCAGAAAACTCATAGCTTGTGGAAATGCCGTCCTTGACAAAGCCCTTAAAATCATTACGCGCGGCATCCAGCAAACGGGCAACCGCCTTTGAAACCAGACGGTTCCCATTTTCCAAGTCTTCCTTGACAGGTGACAGTCCCAAGGTATTTTCTCCACCGCAATTATTCAACAAAACCTCAAGCTGCGATGCGATCCAAGCACGGGTGCTGTCCACTACGGCAGGATTGTCTTTTTGGGGATACAGCCCTTCGATTTTCGCTACTGCCTTGCAGTCACCGACGGTAATCGAATCAGTCCACCCTACGTTTTCAGTTATAAACGGAGCAACCTCCGTCACGTTCTCTGAGAGAGATGCCCCACCGGCGGACTCAGCGCCTTTCTTTCCGCCACATGCACTTACGGAGAGCATGGCAGCCGCCATAAAAGGCAATGCAAGATAACTTGTTTTTACTTTCATATGTTGATGTTGGTTAGTTTATGGTCATGGGTGCATGGATACAAAGTTAAACAAATTATTCGGCTCGGATATGCTAAAACTTGTTTAAAGACGGAATACTACCGAGGGTGGTTTGTGATTGGCTGAAGATTGACTAACTTTGCCTACGCATGGCGTGCAAAAGGATTGCAGCCATTCCACCCAGAACAAAGCAAAAACCGTTGACATGACTATGAACTTACTGCCTAAATTGCCACCACTGATCGCCGCAGCCACCATGATCGGCTGCAGCGGTTGCAGCACACACAAAAACAACGTTGCCGGCAGATCCACGTTCGTGTCACAGCACCACGGCGAAACAGACCGTGGAGCGATCATAGCCTCAGAACGCAGGTTTGACAAGTTGGTAGTGCGCGACAGCATGCCGCCTGTGCCGGCTCCGACACACGCCACCGCAAAGGCAACCGTATATCGCATGAGCGGCCGGTATGCCGACAACGTCGCCATCTCCCTCACACCTGACGGGAAAAGGGTGCTCTCCTACCCCGCGCCATCAGACCTGACGGAAAACTCTACCCCGATAAACCTCGGGGACGGATGGTGGCTCAGCCGGTGCGGAATCACCCCCAACTCGGTGTTCACCCGCTACACCTATGCCGAATATCGCTCGCTGCCAAAAGCTCCTTCAGCAGAGGAGCTGATCAAGTCGGTAATCCCTGGCGCGTGCGTCACAGAACTTCGGCAGCTGCCAATGACACCGCAGCAGGCACTTGCCGATACCACAGCGGTATCGGAGTGGCTTGGAGAGTGCAGGTAGGGAGAATAAATCAGAGGAGGCAGAGATAGAAGCAATCAGAGGCATCAGAGGAGTCAGAAGCATCAAGCGACTTCCACGATTTCTTGCTTTCCCTTTTCTTAATTTCTCAACTTCTTTTTTTCTTAATTTCTCAATTTCCCCCATTTGCTTGGTTAATTCACAGGAAATTAGTAACTTTGTGGGCATTTTTGGCTAACGCAGGCTGTGGAACAAGCGGCGATACCGTCCGCCTGCAGGCATAACCTATTAAATATTATACATTTAAGATGTACGCAATCGTAGAAATCCAAGGACAGCAGTTCAAGGCAGAGGCCGGAAAGTTCTTGTATGTACACTATCTCGGCGACGAGAAGAAAGAGGGTGAAGAGGTCGTATTCGACCGCGTCCTGCTCGTAGACGCCGACGGTGCCGTCAAGGTAGGCGCTCCCACCGTAGAGGGAGCCAAAGTAGTTTGCGAGGTAAAACGTCCCCTCGTAAAAGGCGACAAGGTAATCGTCTTCAAGAAGAAACGTCGCAAAGGCTATCGTCGTCTCAACGGCCATCGCCAGTACTTCTCGCAGATCGTGATCAAAGACGTAATTGCATAACCCCAAAAACCTCAGATAGAAATGGCACATAAAAAAGGTGTTGGTAGTTCTAAGAACGGCCGTGAGTCAGAAAGCAAACGACTCGGAGTGAAGATTTTTGGCGGTCAATACGCCAAGGCAGGCAACATCATCAAACGTCAGCGCGGTACCGTGCACCATCCCGGCATCAACGTGGGCATGGGCAAGGATCACACCCTCTATGCGCTTGTTGACGGCACAGTGGTGTTCACCCAAGGCAAGGAAGGTCGTCGCTTCATCAACGTAGAACCCCAGGGAGAGGCATAAGCCCTTCCCCGACAATAACGACATTTAAAATGCGGTATGCAATGATCCATTGCATACCGCATTTTTTATACCTCCAACATGAATACCTATGATTTATCACGCAAAAAATTGCATCAGACCAATAAAAGCAGTACTTTAGCAAAAAGTAACTTATGCCCGACAAATGAGCTTCACTTCCGACTTCAATGCCGCTTTGGCTGAGGAATCAGACTTCCCGTTGACCGATAGCCTCTTCCGATATATAACCGCCCACTCCGACACGACGACTTTCATGCGGGGAGAAGCCATTGTGGACTTCGGCGAAATAAACCCCGACATCTACATCATCCGAGACGGCATAGTAAGGGGGTACATGCTCAACGAAGGTGTGGAGACAAACCTCTATTTCGGGATGGAAGGCACACTTCTGGCTTCCATGCAGAGTTTCTCCATGAACGCACCGGCCATAATAAGGATAGAATGCTGCTGTCCTACTGAGGCCCTGCGCATAAGAAAGACCGTGTTCGACAAGATGATGGCGGAATCAAACGAATTTTGCCAATGGGTCGCGGGGGTATTCACACGCCGCAGCTGCTACGGCGAACTGAAAGACAAGGTGATGAACGGCGATGCCAAGTGGCGCTATGAATGGCTTGAGAGATGCCGTCCCGAACTGTTTGAAAACGTCCCGTTGAAGGCCATCGCCTCCTATCTCAAGATGACGGAGGTGCATGTAAGCCGCATCCGCAGAAAAATCCTTCAGGAGAGAAAAAGGCAGTAACGACAATTAAAAACACACACTATCGTCATTAAATTAACATAGGTTATTTTCTTGTTTCAATTTTCCGACCTACCTTTGCGACTATAAGGTATCCTACCGCATGAATGGATATTTATAAGTGGCCGCTCCATCACGCATATACGGCTGCATACAACGAAACGCTCCAACAAGAATCATTATCAAATTAACAGCTTATGAAGAAACATCTACTTGTATCACTGACAACAGCAACCATTGTTGCAGTCTCGGCGATACCGGCCTTGGCATTCCTTACCGCCAACCACAACGCCCTCGGCAGAGGCCCGGTCATCGAAGAGGAATTCAAGCAGCCACCGGCCAAACCAGACCCAAAGGCAGCAGAAGCAGAAACCGCACTCAAGCAATCGGCCCCCATGGCAAGAGTCACCGCGCCGGAAGGCATGGAACTTCCCATAATAGTGGCCTCCGTATACGACTACGAAACAAACACTATCGGCATGTACCGATTGCCGGAAGTATCGGGAGGTGACATGACAAAGCTAAGCGACGTAAGCTCATATTACGGAGGAGCACTAAGCGGCACTATCTATTATGCTTGCCATGACGGACGCTACGACGAGTATTGGGACACAGACAACGATCCTCACGGACACAGGATACAGGGCTACGACATCAACACCTGGGAACCGGTAGGAGACGATCTCTATCTCCCAGAATACCGCGCGAGCGACATGGCCGTGGATCCCACGGACGGGGTGGCATATGCATACTGCGACTACGGAGCCATGATGTACCACCTCTACTCCATCAACCTCGAGACCGGGTTCTCGCTCGACATCACCCCGAGCGCCACACTGTTCAGCAGCGACATGGCATGGGCGCTTGCCTTTGACCGCGAGGGCACACTTTACGGAGTGACCCGCAAGGGGGACTTCGGCAAGGTAAACTTCACCACAGGCAAGGTGGACGCCATCGCCAACGTAGGGGTCTCCTACGATTCCGCAAAGTGCAACTGGACGGCAGACATAGATCCTGAGACAGGCGACTTCATCCTTATCGCCAACGGCCTCAGCCCCGACTTCTGCAGTGTCTACTCCATCAACGTGGAAACCGGCGAGGCAAAACTGCTGGCGGATTTCCCCGGCAAATGCATCACCGCCATGTATATCGCCGAAACCGAAATCGCCGACAAGGCTCCCGGAGCGCCCCTCTCCCCTACAGGAGCATTCACCGACGGCTCACTGAGCGGCACAGTCAGCTTCACAATGCCGGCAGCGCTCCACGACGGAAGCACGGCCACAGGCACGGCCTCATGGAGAATATCAGACAACAACGAGACCATAGCGGAGGGCACAGCCGAATATGGCGCAACGGTTAATGCAGAAGTTACCGTCGCCAAAGCCGGCAAGCATAACTTCTCCGTCATTGCTTCCAACGATGCCGGCGAAAGCAAGAAAGCTCGTTTCTCCATGTGGGTAGGCCCGGATGTACCGAAATTACCGTCCAACGTAACGGTAGAATATAACGAGAACGCCGACCTGTTCACAGTCACCTGGAACGCCGTCACCGAAGGAGCGAACAACGGCTTCGTGGATCCGTCCGCCATAACCTATACAGTGACACGCATGCCCGGCAACGTGATAGTTGCCGAAAACATCACAGGTACCAGCGCCGAATGCGTCTATGAACCGGAAGGGATCGAATCTGTGACTTTCAGCGTGACCGCATCGCAGGGAGAGCTGACCTCTGAGGCAGCCGTAAGCGATCCAATAATGACCGGATCGCTCAGTCTGCCTTACGACGTTTCCACGGTAGACTATTACAGCGTAATGGATGGTTGGACAGTCATAGACACCAATGAAGACGGTGCCACATGGGAACACGGATATAGCGGCATCGCATACAAATATAATTATTCGAATCCGGCAGACGACTGGGCACTTACTCCCCCGATCAAAGCCATAAAAGGGTGCAAGTACAAGGTGCATGTGGCTTTCACATGCCGCATGACCTCATGCCCCGAGAAGGTGGAGGTGAAGATGGGATACGGCTGCACAGCCGATGCCATGACGACTGAACTTCTCGCACCCACGGTCATTGACCAGACAGATCCTATGGGATTCGACTTCGAATTGATCCCGGAGCAGGACGGAAAGATGTTCATCGGATTCCACGCCATCAGCGAACCCAACATGTATTACCTTACCATCAAGGAACTCACCATATCAGCCCCGGTAAACGAATCGGCTCCTGCAGCACCTGAGATCACCGAGGTCATCGCCGATCCCACTGGCGCACTCAAGGCATCGGGCAAGGCAAGAGTGCCTGAACTGGCAGAGAACGGCACCACGCTGCCCTCGATAAGCAAACTCGAAATCACCCGAAACAGCCAGATCGTAGCTACCATAGACAATCCGACACCCGGAGAGATAGTTGCATTCAAGGACGAAACCTTCACCGGAAAGGGAGAATACAGCTATGTGGCATATGCATACAACAACGACCTCAAAGGGGCACCCTCTCCCGAATGCAAGGTGTTCGTTGGAATAAACCGCCCCAAGGAACTAAGCGGAATAAGCATCGTACGCAGCTCGGAAGACCCCGCACAGGTGACCGTCTCCTGGGAAGCCCCCACCCTTGACTGGGAAGGCTATCCCTTGAACGGCGACGTAACCTACCGGGTGGAAGTATTCCCCGACAATGCATACTACCATGGCAACAAGACCTATGAGGGGATAACCGAGACCACCTTCACGTTCACCCCGACGTTCGAGACCGGACGCGACCACGGTTTTGTATTCGTAAAGGTCGCCGCGGCCAACGAAGCGGGAGGCGGATATGCCGAGAAGAGCGAAAACATCTACGCCGGGGAACCGCTCAAGGCCCCGTTCAAGGAATCGTTCCCGAACTATTCGCTTGAGCATCCCTGGGGAGACGGAGCCTCCAACGGCCCACAGATAGCATCCATCACCGATGACGAAAGAGCCATCCAGTTCCAGCAGTACAACGGATGGAACCGCATGATGGACGCGTCGTTCCAAAGCTCGGAAGGATCACAGGACAACGACAACGGTTTCGCCGGAATGTTCGGCTGGAGCTACGTAGACGATGAATTCGGCAACTATCATGACGAATGGACGGAACTGCTCTCACCGGCAATAGACCTTTCGGGAGTGGAGGATCCGATGCTCACATTCTACACCTACAACTGGCTCCAGAACGGTAATCCGGATCTCAACACACTGGACGTATACGCCGTAACTGCAGACGGAACGCGCCACGAAGTGTATCATACTGTGATAAAGGATCTCGGAAATGTGCAGTCTTGGGAGCGTGTGGCCGTCGACATGAAGGAATTCACAGGGCAGACTGTCTCACTCATATTCAAAGGCACCATACATGCGCAGGACGACTATGGCTACAACTGGGTGCTCATAGACAACATACGCATAGAGCATATCGCGAAAGTGGATCTGAGCGTAAGCGACATAGAAGCCCCCGTACAATCCGAGCCGGGAGAGGCATTCACCATAAAAGCACGCATCACCAACGAAGGAGCCGCCGATGTCGTGTCGCCCAAGGCCACTCTCTTCCATAACGGCAATGAGGTGGCGAGCAAGGAGCTGGGCACCCTCCGGTTCAGCTCGAGCGAGTTCGTGGAGTTCACCCACGCCCTCAGCGTGCAGGATCCCATCGGCAACACCTTCCAGATAGCCATCGAGGCACCGGACGATGAGGTTGCCGGCAACAACGTCTCAGGCGAAGTCACCGTGGCACGCAACCTGCGTCTGCTCCCCGCACCGGAAGCCGTGTTCATCAACCCCGGCGGCAAGAAACTCGAATGGCTTGAACCCGACATGGCCAATGCCGTCCCGGAAGCCATACTGGAGGATTTCGAATCCTACCCATGCCTTGAGGAAGACCAATTCCTGACAGAGGCCGGCGACTGGATCTTCATTGATGTGGACAAATATCCCATAGGAGGCATGGTCAGCTCCTCCACATGGGAAATGATCGAATTCCCCGGCATACCTACGCATTCCCCACAGTCGTGGTGGGTACAAAGCCGACTGCTCGAGGCATTCTCCGACACTTATTACGGATACGACAACAGCCTGCAATACCTCGCCAACATGTATGTCGTAAACGAGACCTTCACCGCAGGGATGCCTCAGGACGACTGGGCCATCACACCCGAACTCTGCGGAAAGGAACAGATGATAACCCTCTGGGCACGCAGCTACAACCGCGAGACCCCGGAGACGGTGGAATTCCTATACAGCGAGGGTGGCACCGATCCCGATGACTTCACACTGATACGCCGCATTGAGGAACTTCCCGGCGACTGGACACAATACGCCCTGGTAGTCCCCGACGGCGCACGTCGCCTGGCCATCCGCGGATGCTCATATGCACCGCTCGGCACAGCCCAGATCTTTGTCGACAACGTCTCATATTATCCCGCGATCGGCGACGCACAGGATCTGAAACTGAAAGGCTACAACGTATACCGCGGCAACACGCTCCTCAACAGCGTTCCCGTCACAAGCCTTGAATTCTCCGATCTGCCCGCCAACGGCGACGGCGACTATGCAGTGTCGGCAGTCTACGAAACGGGGGAATCACGTGCAGTCAAAGCCACAGAGGGTACAGGCATCAACGGGACCGGAAACGATGCGGCAACACGCATTTCCGTCGGAAAGGGTGTCATACACATCAGCGGCCTCACTGGGGAAAGCTATAACATCGTCTCCGCAAGCGGCATCACAGTCGCAGCCGGCACTGACACAGATCATGCCGACGTGCCTGTTGCATGCGGTGTATACCTTGTGACTATAGAAAACGAGGTTACAAAGGTAGTAGTCAATTGACATAGGCGATCTCGTCCGCTTCCATTCATAAAACCCGCCTGTGTGTCAGCGTATCCTGTCTGACACACAGGCGGATTTCCTTTCCACGGTGTCCATGTCCTCAAAAAAAGAGCGGAACACCGTATGCCGGTCTGTCCCGCTCAAAAGGAAATGGTTGAAATATTTCGGTTGCACCGGGCTGGCGTCGCTTCCAACGCCATGGGTGAGAGCCGCTCAGTAGCAATGGCCTTTCGCGATTAGGCTCCAGCTTAGGCAGCCGCTGCCCGGGATTTATATCCCACCCCGCCACCTTGTATCTTCATCATTATGAACAATGGGCGACACCCTATGGTTCAACCCTACGGATCATGCGCCCTACGGATGTGCGCAATTGCGCACAAACTGTAAACAATTGCAGCCATGCGCCTATATAGCACCATTAGTCAGAAATGCGTACACACAAAACTATCCAGGGCATTTATCTTTGCAGCAGAAAAAAATCGGCCAATCATTACCAAGGAAACCGTAACAAGACGGTATGCGACAGCTACCAATACGGCTTACGATACATCCAAACTAACCCATGAAACCTGTCAGATATTTTTTTCCGATCCTCGTTGCCGCCGGCCTCACCGCATCCTGCTCCGCCGGCCAGAAAAAAAGCGCAGAGGAGACGCCGTCGAAGTATGCTTTGATGGCAGCCGAGACCATGGATTCCATCTATGCCCGTTACGGAGTGGACGGAGAAAAACTTCTTCGCGAAAACTATCCGAACGACGAATTCTACAGGGCAACATACCTCGCAGGGGACGACAACAACTCCCCCAAGCCTTATTCATACCTCTGGCCCTACTCCTCCACAGTCTCCGCAGTGCGCGCGCTTTACGATGCCACAGGAGATTCCGCCTACCTTACACTTCTCAAGGACAGGGTTACCCCCGGACTGGAACAATATCTTGACACCGCCCGCATGCCGGCGGCATACGCCTCATACATCAGCAGCGCGCCGCAAAGCGACCGTTTTTATGACGACAACATCTGGCTGGGCATAGACTATACCGATTTCTATCTCGGCACAAAGGATCCGGAGCACCTTGACAAGGCACGGATGATCTGGAAATTCATAGAGAGCGGAACCGATGACAAACTCGGAGGTGGCATCTACTGGTGCGAACAGAAGAAAGGTGGCAAGAACACCTGCTCCAACGCCCCTGGATCGGTATATGCACTCAAACTCTTCAAAGCCACTGGCGACTCGGCATACCTCGCGGCAGGAGCCAACCTGTATGATTGGACGAAGGCCAACCTGCAGGACACGACCGACCACCTGTATTTCGACCATAAGCTGATGAACGGCAAGATCGGGCGTGCGAAATTCGCCTACAACAGCGGCCAGATGATGCAGGCAGCCACCCTGCTCTACGACATAACCGGCGAAAAACGTTATCTTACCGACGCTCAGGAGATAGCCGAAAGCGCCTACCGACACTTCTTCTCGCGCACCGCCACCGATAGCATCGGCGACTTCCCACTGATCAAGAACGGCGACATATGGTTCACCGCCGTAATGATGCGCGGGTTCCACGAACTGTTCCTGGCAGACGGCAACCCTCAATACATGGACAACTACCTGCGAAACCTCGACTATGCATGGGAACATGCACGCGACACCGAAACCGGCCTCTTCAATTCAGACTGGAGCGGTACCACGACAGACGAACGCAAAGGCTTGCTCACCCAGGGCGCCATGGCAGAGATGTTCGCCACAGCCGCCATCTACCAATCGGAGAACGACAAACAACAATAGGCAATATCCCTGCCGCCAAAACAATACCGCTTATCAATTAAGCAAGCAGCCATTCCGATTACATACGCCCATCTACGGTCTACGGAATGTGCAATCGGCTTCACCTCCCTACATAACCCACCAATCACTCCCTCTCACGACATTTCAAGGAAAGAATCTCCTCTCTCCCCAAACTCTCCCCAATCATCCCTCTCCCTAAAACACAAACATCAAACATTTCAGAAATGAGATCAATCTCCTTAGCCCTTGCAGCAACAGCAGCTTTTTTAATCCCCACAGACGCTTACGCGGCTCCCGTCCCCGTATGCGCCGCCGACAATACCGCCGTGACTGTCACTCCCGACTATACCAAGACCAAGCGTCCGGCAAAGGGAGACCGCCTTTTCAAGTCAAAGGCGGTAGAGAAGCATATCGCCAAAGTGAAGTCCATGCTCACCAATCCCAAACTGGCCTGGATGTTCGAGAATTGCTTCCCTAACACCCTTGACACTACCGTACACTACCGCAAGGGGAAGGACGGCCACCACGACACGTTCGTATATACAGGCGACATACACGCGATGTGGCTGCGCGACTCGGGAGCGCAGGTGTGGCCTTACATACAGTTGGCGAACGAGGACAAGGAACTCAAGGACATGCTTGAAGGAGTGATCCGCCGCCAGTTCAAGTGCATTATCATAGATCCGTATGCCAACGCATTCAACGACGGCCCCACCGGCGGCGAATGGATGAGCGACTTCACAGACATGAAGCCGGAGATCCATGAGCGCAAATGGGAGATAGACTCACTGTGCTACCCCCTGCGACTGGCATATGCCTACTGGAAAGAGACCGGAGACGCAAGCATATTCGACGAGGAATGGCTTATGGCGATGGAGAACATCTACAATACCTTCATCGATCAACAACGCAAGAACGACAGGGGGAAGTACCAGTTCAAACGCAAGACAGACCGCGCCCTTGACACCCTGAACAACGACGGCTGGGGCGCTCCCGTAAAGCCCTGCGGCCTGATCGTGTCAAGTTTCCGCCCCTCCGACGACGCCACTACGCTTCAATACCTCGTTCCCTCCAACTTCTTCGCGGTGGCATCCCTCCGCAAGGCAGCCGAGATCCTCAAGGATGTTAACAACAACGCGGAATTCGCAGGACGCTGCAACGCCCTTGCCGACGAAGTGGAAGCCGCGCTCAAGAAGCATGCCGTGGTAAACCATCCCCAGCACGGTAAGGTATACGCATTTGAAGTGGACGGTTTCGGCAACTCGCTCCTCATGGACGACGCAAACGTACCCAGTCTCCTTGCGATGCCATACCTTGACGGCATGGATCCCAACGATCCGATATACCAGAACACCCGCCGTCTGGTATGGAGCGAGAACAACCCCTACTTCTTCCGAGGCGAAAAGGGTGAAGGGATCGGCGGCCCCCACATCGGTTACTACATGGCATGGCCAATGAGCATCATGATGCGCGCCTTCACATCCACCGACGACAACGAGATCCGCGACTGCATCACCATGCTCCTCAACACCGACGCAGGCCTCGGCTTCATGCATGAATCATTCAACGTGGACGATCCGAACGACTTCACTCGCCCCTGGTTCGCATGGCAGAACACCCTCTTCGGAGAACTTATAACCAAGCTCATAAACGAAGGAAAACTTGACCTGCTCAACTCCATAAAGGCATAAGATACAAGGCAACATAAAAAAGACGAAAGTTAGAAGATAGATAGGATATCAGAAGGTACAATTATTAGGGTTATTCAGAATTGTTGCGATCAAGGCGTCTTACCAACGCCACACATCCCGCCCTCCTCACACAGGAAGGGCGGGATTGATGTTTTCAGCCCGTTGCCCGCAGACAACGGCAGATCAATGGGAAACGGCTCCGACATGTCGGAATAGAGGACTTATTTGGCACAAATATTGGGCGTAAAACCAAGGATTATGCCTAACTTTGTTGTATCCAAAAAACCAATCAACCGTGACAAACTCAACCATATGACAAGTATTGCAAAACGATTATCAGCCTTGACGGCAACCCTCGTGGCTGTAGGAGCCACATGTCAGGGCGCACCGCAGGCGGCCGGCGAGAACAACACTCCGGAACGAACCAAAGCCTACATGGTGGCGGATGCCCACCTGGATACGCAATGGAATTGGGACATACAGACCACCATCAAGGAATATGTGTGGAACACCATCAACCAGAACCTCTTTCTCCTGAAAAAATTCCCCAACTACGTGTTCAACTTCGAGGGTGGCGTGAAATACGCCTGGATGAAGGAATACTATCCCCGCGAATACGAGGAGATGAAGGACTACATCAAAAACGGACGCTGGCACATAAGCGGCGCGAGCTGGGATGCCACCGACGCCATAGTCCCCTCCACCGAATCCGCCATACGCAACATAATGCTCGGCCAGCAGTTCTACCGCAACGAATTCGGAGTGGAGAGTACGGACATATTCCTCCCCGACTGCTTCGGTTTCGGATGGACGCTTCCCACCGTCGCCAACCACTGCGGTCTCATAGGTTTCTCATCGCAGAAACTGGGATGGCGCGTGCACCCCTTCTATGACGGCGACAGGCGCTACCCGTTCACGATAGGTCTGTGGCACGGAGTAGACGGCGCAACCATAATGATGGCGCATGGATACGACTACGGCCGCCGCTGGGATCTCGAAGACCTGAGCCACAACGAGTCTTTGCAGAAAAACGCGACGGAGACCCCGCTGAACATGGTCTACCGATACTACGGAACGGGCGACATAGGCGGTTCGCCCACTATCACTTCCGTAGCTGCCGTGGAACGCGGCATCAAGGGGAACGGCCCTGTGGAGATAGTCAGCGCCACCAGCGACCAGGTCTTCAAGGATTTCCTCCCCTACGACAAACATCCCGAACTTCCCGTACATGACGGCGAACTGCTGATGGATGTGCATGGCACAGGCTGCTACACCTCACAAGCAGCCATGAAGCTCTACAACCGCCAGAACGAACAGCTTGGCGACGCAGCTGAACGCGCCGCCGTGGGAGCCGAACTGCTCGGGTTGATGGAATACCCTTCCGACAAACTCACCACCGCATGGCAGCGATTCATATTCCACCAGTTCCATGACGACCTTACCGGCACCAGCATTCCCCGTGCCTATGAATTTTCATGGAACGACGAGCTGCTCTCACTCAAGGACTTCTCCGGGACTGTCACACAGGCCGTAGGCGCCGTGGCCTCAAAGATGGACACCCGCGTAAAAGGCACTCCCGTGGTGCTGTTCAACGCCCTCGGTACACCTGTGACGGATTTCGTGGAGATGAACATTCCCGCCAAGCGCCTCCCCAAAACCGCAGAAGTATATGATGCGTCGGGTAAAAAGACAAAGGCACAGGTTCTCGGATTCGAGAACGGAAACGCCAGGATCCTTGCGGCAGCCACCGTTCCAGCCAACGGTTACGCCGTATACGACGTGCGCCTGTCAGGAAACGGCACCAACGCACCGATAAACAATTCCGGCACATTCGAGAACTCTCTATACCGACTTACATTCGACCGCAACGGCGACATCACATCACTCTACGACAAGGCCAACTCGCGCGAACTTGTCAAGGATGGCAAGGCAATCCGTCTGGCACTGTTCACCGAGAACGAATCGTTCGCTTGGCCGGCATGGGAGATAATCAAGGATGCCATCGACGCGGAGCCGCAGTCGATCACTGAAAACGTGGAAATGGCGATGGTCGAGGACGGCCCCCTGCGCAAGACCCTGCGCATCAGCAAGACCCACGGAGACTCCCGTTTCACACAGTATGTCCGTCTGCACGAAGGCACACTGGCTGACCGCATAGACTTCTACAACGAAGTTGACTGGCTGTCCACAAATTCGCTGCTCAAAGCCGAATTCCCCCTTGCCCTTGACAACGAAATGGCGACATACGACCTCGGCATCGGAGCCGTGAAACGCGGAAACAACACCAAGACAGCCTACGAGGTGTACGCACAGCAGTGGGCTGACCTCACCGACTCTTCAGACAGTTACGGAGTGACAGTGATGAACGACTGCAAGTATGGATGGGACAAGCCCGACAACAACACCCTGCGTCTCACACTGCTCCACACGCCAAAAACCAAAGGCGGATATGCATATCAGGATCGTCAGGACTTCGGACACCACACATTCACCTACAGCCTCCGTCCCCACGCCGGAGCGCTTGCCAAAGCCGAGACATGCCGCGAGGCCGAACTGCTCAACCAGCGTGTGAAGCCGTTCATCACCGCCAAGCACGCCGGTGAACTGGGACGCGAGTTCTCCCTCGCATCCATTGACAACGGCAACGTGGCCATCAAGGCGCTCAAGAAAGCTGAAAACTCCGACGAGTATGTAGTGCGAGTATATGAGACCGGCGGCAAGGACGCACAGAACGCCCGCCTCACATTCGCATCGGATATAGCCCAGGCCGCAGAAGCCGACGGCACGGAAAAGACCATCGGAAACGCAGACTTCTCGGGCAACACCCTCAATCTCACCATCAAGCCCAACGGCGTAAAAACCTTCAAGGTGAAACTCAACCGCAAGGCCACGGAAGCGATAGACCACATGCCGCTGCAGCTTGACTTCGACAAGCGCTGCTTCAGCTGGAACCAGTTCGCTTCCGACGGAGATTTCGAGGGAGGATACTCTTACGCGGCGGAACTCGTTCCCGCAGAACTCAAAGTGGGCAACGTCCCCTTCAAACTTGAAAACAAGGAGCTTCTCAACGGCATGAAGTGCGAAGGTGACACCTTGCGTCTGCCGGAGGGACACAAATTCAACCGCCTCTACCTCCTGGCGGCTGCCGCCAAGGACGGATCTTCCGTGAAATGCGACGTGCGTGCCGGCAACAATACCACCACATTGACAGTCCCCTCCTACACCGGCTTCATCGGCCAGTGGGGACATGAAGGGCACACAACCGGCTATCTCACTGATGCAGAAGTGGCATATGCCGGCACCCATCGCCACAGCGCTGACGGAGACTGCCCGTATGAGTTCACCTACATGTTCAGCTTCCCTGTCGACATACCCGCAAAGGCTACAGAAATCATACTTCCCGACAATCCCGAGGTAGTTATATTCGCCGCCACAGCCACCAACGACGACAACGGAGCAACAGTAGCGGCCAACGACCTGTTCCGCACATCCATCATAAGCGGACGCACCGAGCCGGATCTCACAGCCTCCAACTTCAACAATATCCTGAAGCCGGAGCATATCATAGGCTGGACCGGATTCGTCAATGACAAGGAGCATCCGACCATGCTGGTAGACGGCGACGAGACCACAAAATGGTGCGACACTTCCGGCGTACCCTCCTATGTGGACTTCGACCTTGGCGAACCCACTGAGATCAACTCCTGGAAGGTGGTGAACGCAGCACGCGAGAACATAGCCTACGTCACCTCCTCATGCCTCCTGCAGGGTCGCAACGCCACCGATGAGGAATGGCGCACACTTGACTTCTTCACCGGCAACAAGCGCAACATCGTCACCAAACGGCTTGAGACACCACAGAACGTGCGCTATCTCCGTCTGAATGTGATACAGCCCGTTCAGGGAGCCGACGGCCGCAACGCCCGAATCTATGAGTTCGGCGTATCAAAATAAACACGCAAAACAAGACTACCATGAACAAGAAAAACATATCCATAGCCGCCCTGTTGACTGCGCTTCCGATCATACCGACAGCTGCGCAACAGTCCCTTGCAACGGACAATGCATTGACAGGGTGCCGGATGGAAATAGAAGGATCCTCCATACCGTCGAACGCCGAAAGCCTTTTCGACGGCGACGAGTCCACCATCTTCCATCTTGACAACGCCACATCCGCCTCAATGATATTCACCCTCGCACAACCATGGTACGTGCACGGAGTGAACCTTGTGGCGGGAGAAAACATGGACATGGCTCCCACCAAAGTATCCTTGTACGGACTTGACGAGGAGACCGGTGCTTGGAAAGCCATTACACGCACAGGTTCCGCAGTCAGCATAGAAATGCCATTCGCCAACGGCACTGTCCGCGCATCGGCGGTCGGAAAAGCCTACGCCACCTTCAAGGTGGAAATCACTGCGATAGCGAACAGCACATCGCTCGAGCTGGCAGAACTGCAACTCATGGGTATACCGGTGACAGACAATGCAATATCCACGAGGGAAAACGGCACATACCTAATGCCCGCTTTCGCAGAGAATCAGGATGCGGTAGACGACCGCGACCCAAAGACAGCTGTCACCTTCAAGAACGTATCGAAAGAAAACGGCCTGCGCGACGCATGGATCCAATACTCGTTCGACACCCCCACTGCTATTCGGTCATACTCCGTCACCTCCAACCGTTATGCTTCGAGAACCCAGCGACCAACCGAATGGGAACTTCTGGCCTCCAACGACGGCGAAAACTGGACTACGCTTGACCTCAGATGCAACGAAGGGATCTTTGACGCTGAAGGGCAGATCTCCACACGCCCCGTTGGAGAGCACCAGCAGGCACACATAGACTTTGCCGGACTTGCCGACAAGATCCATTCCGGCCTACGCAAGAACTTCATGCGCAAATGGGGAAACGGCCAGTACCTGATCGCCGCATGGAATCCCGATCCAGACAAGATGGACTACGGATACAATTACTGGTGGATGGCACACGCCATAGACGCATACATTGACGCATATGCCCGCAGCGGCAACCGCACCTACCAGACATCCGCCAACTCCATCCGCACAGGCATGTATACAGCATATGATGCCGGACGGCAAGACCTTTGGAACTCATTCTACGACGACATGGAATGGATGAACCTCGCTTGCATCCGTGGCTATGAGAACTTCACCTCAGGACGCGACAAATGGCTCGAGGAGGCAAAACAACTCTTCGACTGGATCTGGGTCGGATGGAACGACGAGGACGGCGGCGGAATACGCTGGAACAGCGGCACCGGAACCGGAAAGAACTCCTGCTCCAACGCTCCCGCCATTATAGGAGCGGCCAAGCTCTACCAGATCACCGGCGAACAGGAGTATCTTGACAAGGCCAAAATGATATTCGACTGGATGCTCACACACTCGCGCTTCGACGACGGATTCATCAAGGACTCCCCCCATAACGACAACCGCGGCTGGACATTCTCCTATAACCAGGGCACATGGGTGGGTGGACTGCTTGAGTTGTACCGCATAACCAAGGAACAGAAATACTACGACATAGCCGTGGATCTGATGGACAAGTCACTGTTTGAGACATGGTTCTCGCCCGACGGCATAATGCGCGAATCAGGCGTGGGAGACGGCGGCATGTTCAAGGGCATATACATACGCTACATAACAAACTGGGTGCTCTCCGGCTTCCTTGACCCCGAGCGCCAGTATCGTTACGCGCAATACCTGGTGGAAAATGCCCGTTCCCTCTACAACTGCGCACTCAGGAAACCGGAACTGAAGATCATGCCCGACTGGAAACACCGCTCGGAACGCAACGAATGGGGCGACAACGGCGGACAGGACGGCAAATACTTCTCTTCCAACCTGCTCAGCGGCCTATTCCTGTTCGAATCGGTCGACATGTTGCGCCGCGCAGGCTTGACCGACGACAACTATGCGGTCATAAATCCCGCCGCCGGGAAACCTTACCGCCATTATCGCATAAACTTCATTGACAACAACGGGGCATCCGACCTGCAGGTAGCCGGATTCGCACTCTACGACACCACCTCCTCCGGCCTTGAGACAATCGCCACCGACGACATGGCCAAGCCGGAGATCACCGTGGAGAACGGCACCATATACGTGACCGGCGACGCAGATACCACGGTAGAGGTCTATTCTACCGACGGCACATGCGTCCACAGGTCTGCAGCCGGTGAGATCAGCGGCAACTTTCAGCATGGCATCTACGTGGTACGTGCAGTTTCAGCCTCCTCGGTGACCGTTACGAAAGTCGCACTGTAGCCGATTATGCCTCTAAGGCGATTTTGACAAAAAAGCAGGTAGCTTTTTCCCGGATTACGGGATCAAGCTACCTGCTTTTTTTGTACCTTTGCACTTTCTCTGAAACAAACTTCCAATTTTCAAAAACTATCGTATATGGGAGGCTTTTTCGGCACAATCTCCAAGCGCCCCTGCGCTACAGACCTGTTTTACGGAATCGACTACAACTCTCATCTCGGCACCAGGCGCGCCGGCATGGTAACCTTCGACCCCGAGAAAGGATTCACAAGGGCGATCCACAGTCTTGAACGCAGCTACTTCCGCACCAAATTCGAGGAAGATCTTCCGAAATTCATCGGAAACGAGGGCATCGGAGTCATAAGCGACACTGATCCACAGCCGATACTGATCAACTCGCACCTCGGGCGCTATGCAGTCGTCACAGTAGCCAAGATCACCAACCTCAGGGAGATCGCCGACGAACTTATAGACCAGCGCATCCATTTCAGCGAGATGTCGTCCAACAACATAAATCCCACCGAGGTGATCGGCCTCCTGATAAACATGGGAGACACCTTCGTTGACGGCATCAACCTTGTATACAAGAAAATAAAGGGTTCCTGCTCGATGCTCATCCTCACCGAGAACGGCATCATCGCAGCCCGCGACTACATGGGTCGCACACCCATAGTGATCGGACATAAGAAGGGGGCATACGCTGCCACAACCGAGTCCTCGGCATTCCCCAACCTTGACTACAAAGTGGTGCGCGACCTCGGTCCCGGCGAGATCGTGAGACTGACCTCAGACGAAATGGAGGTGCTTCAAAAGCCGGCCAAACGTCAGCAGATATGCTCCTTCCTATGGGTCTACTACGGCTTTCCGGCCAGCGACTACCTCGGCATAAACGCCGAAGCAGTGCGGGAGGAATCGGGTCGCCGTATGGGGGAGGAGGACACCACGGAGGCCGACTGCGTGTGCGGCATTCCTGACTCCGGTGTCGGCCATGCCCTCGGCTATGCCGACGGACGCAAGATCCCATATTGCCGCGCCGTGCTGAAATACACCCCCACCTGGCCACGCAGCTTCACCCCCAGCACCCAGGAGCGCCGTGCCCTGGTGGCAAAGATGAAGCTGATACCCAACCGCGCCATCCTTGACGGACGCAGGGTGGTATTCTGCGACGATTCCATAGTGCGCGGTACACAGCTCCGCGACAACGTGCGCACCTTCTACGAGTGCGGTGCCAAGGAGGTGCACGCACGCATATCCTGCCCCCCTCTCATCTACGGATGCGAATTCGTGAACTTCACCTCCTCCAAAAGCGACATGGAGCTGATCACACGACGCATCATACAGGACTTCGAGGGGGATGCTTCCGCAAAACTCGACCTCTACAAGACTCCCGGCACACCCGAATACCGCCGCCTGGTCGACGAGATCGCCCGTCGTCTTGATCTCACCACCCTTGAGTTCAGCAAGATAGACACTCTCATAGAAAGCATCGGCCTCCCCAAGGAGTGCGTATGCACCCACTGCTTTGACGGCACTGGCTGCCATCCAGACATCGCCTATGCCGAGGATGAAAAAGCAAGAAATGAAGAAGTTGAGAAATTAAGAAATTAAGATCCGGGCAAACGCCCATCATACCTGATTACAGGCGATATACCAAAAAAACAAAGCGCATCCTAAAAGTTTTTTATGTCCAACTTTTGGGGTGCGCTTATTTCTGAGGCAATGGGGATTATTTCGAGAGGAGGGAGGGGATGAAGAAAAGGGAGGATACACCTCCACGCAACAACATGGTACCGTCCGGGCTGAGCAGAATGTAGGTCGGGAAGGAGGTTATTCCCATTGTTCCATGCCATATGGGAGAACCCGGGGCTGGTTGCATCGGCTGCATTACTTCCATGCCACTAATACCCTTCTCGGCAAGTAACTCACGTGCACGTCCAAAATTCGACTCATCGTCGCAGCACACTCCAAGGAGAGCCAACTTGTCTGGATACCTGTCAAGAATCTCCTTGACACGAGGCATCGCATTGATGCACGGGCCACACCAAGTCCCCCAGAAATCCAATAAGAGGTATTTTCCACCGGCCTTCTCCAGATACGGCCTGACCAGTTCGCGCTGTTCATCGGTCAAGCCGATGCGTTTCAGCTCAAACTCCTGTATCGGTGTTAGCGTAATCGAAGAAAAATCATCGGCCACGGCATCAATACGCAAATAACGGTCATCGTCCATACGGATACAATCCCCGATCCCTTTGGTATAGGAATATCTCATCCCGTCAAGCACCTCCGGCCGATCCGGAACGATTCCATACTCCCCCTCCACAGTAATCGTCGGATAAGGAAGACTACTCACGACATTGTCCTGCCGAGCCAGACTTCTGGGATCCCGGTCAACTCTCAAAGTTATTCCAGGCTCTATCTCCGCGTGGTATACACGCCCGATACCGGCCTGCACCCCAATTTCATTGAGAAACGCCAACTCCTTAATCGAGTAATTAATCCCACCTGAAAAATTAAGATATGCATTGAAGTCGCGGGCACCATCATCCGTGTAGGCGATCCGAGGTAGGATTATGGTGGGAACGGTGCCTTGCGCCCTCCCATGCACGCGATCCGAATACATCAATACCGAATCCTTCGGAAAAGCCACGACCGTATCGTAATCCATCCTTCGAAGATTGTGGCATTGCAGGAATTCATACCTCACGAACTTCCCATCATCCCTGATGACAGCCGTCAACACGTTTCCGAGATCCACAATCGCAATGTCTACTTCAAGAGAATCGGTTTTCTCACGATAAGAAACCTCAACAGGGCGGCTGACTACTACAGTACCATAGCGCGACGGCTCATTGTCAGACGGCACGAGATGAACGATGCGAGGGAGAGCGGACTGCATGACCATGCATACGCCACACAATGCCATCACGGCGGCAAAATACCTTTTCATATCAAGCGGTTAAAGGTGAATATATGACAGGAGGCTATGCGGGAGAGTGCCCGACATAGCCTCCTGCTTGTTATTGGGGAAGGAGTGGTTAACGGATCACGAACTTAACGGTGAGTTCCGAACCGACGGCATCAGAGATCTGCATCATGTAGATACCGGAAACGAGGTCAAGGGTGAAACGGGTTGTGCCGGCGGCTACAGAAGTCTCATATACGAGTGCGCCGAGCGAATCAAACACCTTGACAGAAGCATCCTCCGCAGTGGTCACAGCAGCGTCGCCACGGGCATTTACGGAAGCCTTGAGCGTATCGGCTGCGTCCTTTACGGCAGCGTCCACACCGTCATGGATGTGCGTGTATGGAGTGTGGAGACATACCAGCTCGGACGGTTCAACGCCATTGAAGAGGGTGGAGCCGTAATGCTCGCATTCGGCGGTAAAGGGATCAACCTCATATATCTCGCCCATGACATCGTCTGACGTGGCAGCCCAGAAGAGGCGACCGGTATTGTGGTCAAAGGCCATGGACTGGAGGTAAACCACGCTGCCGAAACCGGTGTCCCCAACGACTGTAGTCTGTGCTGTCAGCGGATCGATCTTAAGCAGCGAGCCGGTGCCCGACATACCGTAGAGATTGCCTTCACGATCGCAAGCGATGGCTCTGACGATCTGCCCGAGGGAGCCTATCACAGATGGTGTGCCGTCGGTCAGGTTGATCTTTACCAGATTCACCTCTTCGGCGCTGAGCGGCTCGAGACCGAACATAGTCTCGGTGCTGTAGTCATATGCCATGTCAAGGATGAAATAGTCGTCATTTGACGTTTCATCAACTACCGTCCATGTCACCGGATCGATCACTATGAATTCCCTCGGTGCCTGATACCATGTGGCGGTGTATGCATAGATCTTGCCGTCAAGATACTCACCGGAGATCATCAGACCCTCCTTGGTGGTGAATTCCTTGCGGAAATCGGCAGCTTCGGGATTGTTGGACTGTACTTTCATGAATCCGGCATTGCCGTATGCGCTCCAGCGATAGGCCGTAAGCTCGGCATTGACCTTGTTGGGCAATATGAACGACATGGCATCGTTGGACGCCACCTCGTCACCCTCAAGGGCGGTAGAAGCCACCAGCGTGTGCACACTCTCGTCTATTCCGAAGGTGCCGAATTCCACATTTGCGCTCTCACCCTTGTTGAGAGTACCCTCAAGTATCTTCTGCACCTGCTCTCCACCATCCATTGCGAATGTGACAGGTATGTCAGTGGCAGGTTTCTCACCAAGGTTAGTCACCGTGACGGTAACATTGATCTCCGACCGGATCTCAACAGCTTTCTGCGGATCCACGAAGGCCGTAACAGCCACGTCGCAGTCGTTGCTGTGCGACAATCCGTTGGAGAATGCCTTGATCGACTCGCCGTTCTGGTATACGGCAGACACGCCATAAACGAACTCCCCGGACATGAGGCTTGCCCATCCGGCATCGGTAAACGAAGTCTCGTTCACCGGTGAGGTAGTCACCTTCTCCCATTCGGTAACGCCCGTAGTCTCCTCCTGTGTTCCGCGATATACGTTGTAGGAGCATTTGGGAGCGTCGTCGTTGGATGCCACACCGGCAGGGGAAGCGGGCACGGCACATTCGGTAATGATACACCAGGCAGAATATCCGTTGGAGGTATATCCTGCATCGTCGAACTTGACATCGTTCTTGCCAGCGACACGGCTTCCGTAAGGAGCTGTTCCGAAGGTCGAAGATCCCTCATAGCCGTTGCAGTTCACACCCACGAGGTATGAACCTCCGGCCTTGATCTCCACAGGCTCGTCGAACTTGACTTCCATCCATTTGCCCTCCTTTACAAGCTCCTCTGCGGGGATCTCCTTGCTCGCAAGCACCTTGTGGTTCTCGCGGTCACCCTCCCACACATGTGCGGTGAAGGTGCCGGCATCGGCCTTGATATAGACCTTAAGCCCGGTCACGCTCATGCCGGCCATATCCTGCTCCTCTATATCCTCTGCAAGAAACTGGTGGGCTACGTTGTAGTCGGTCACATAATAGTCGCCACCGTCGCTGTTGACGATGCTCACGTCGCCGATGGACTTATCCCCGGGCACACCTGTGCGGGCAAGAGGATCGCTCCATGAGAGGCTTACATTGGAGCCGTCAGCCGCTACTACGGCATTTACAGCGAAAGGCGGGATGAGACTGCGCTCAAGCATGATCTCACCCTCATCCACGGTAGTCTCCGACTCGTTGTTGAGATCCTTCACGTAGAGGTCGTAGATGGGATATGAGATCTCCAAGGTGTAGTCCTTGCCGGAATAGACACCAGAGATAGACCAGCGTCCCTGATCGTCGGCAGTGACCGCCACATCCTCATAGCCGGAGAGACGCACTACGGCACCTGCGGCGCCCAGACCTGTGTCGCCGGCTTTCACCACACCCTTAAGCTCATAATTGGCAAGGCGCACAAGGGCGAAATCCTTGACCACAGCCTCCTTGTCTGTCACTTCAATTGTGGCATCAGCCGTCACATAACCGGCGGTCTCCACCGAAACGGCATGTGTGCCGACTGGCAGGTAGGGGATGGCATAGTTGCCTTCCGCGTCAGCAGTGGCGGTAAGCCCCTCCACGGAAGTCACGGAAACGACGGCTCCTGCAAGCGGCGAGCCGGTGGACGAGTCGGTCACCTTTCCTGAAAGGGAGCCGGTATCCTTAAGATCCATGAGGAAACGCACAGAAGGCACCACGTTCGTGGCCTTGTCGCTGTAAGTGCTGTGCGGCATGGCGGCTATGTCCACCTTGCTGTATGTGGAGGTCACCATAGAGCGGCCGCCACGATCCGACTCAATCGTGTAGAAGCAGTCTGAATACTTGGCATTCGGCTTTCCGTCCTTAATAGTGGTAACCACAAGGTTGCGGCCCGTGTATTCAAACGGCACGTCGAAATCAATCTTGTAGTCGTGAGATCCCTGCACGAGACAGACAGTCCCCTCGAAGACCTTGGTGGCATCTGCCATGTCAGCCCACTGCTTGTCGTTGAAATCCTGCTTGTCACTCTCCGCGAGATAGATGCGTACGGGAATCACGGTCTCTATGTCCATCGAACCGTATATCTTGTATATTACCGAATTGACAGTACCGCGGGCAAACTGCAGCTCGTCGGGGAAATACAGCGTCTGGCTTACGTCAAACTCGTCGCTGGTGTCGAACGGCACACGGTCAGAGCGGTTCACCCTCTCCCTGGTCTGTGCCACGGCAAGCTCGGCCACCCCTTCCGGAGCGATGTAGGCGCTTGCCACATCAAGCACGGCAGAAATGCCGGCATCGTTCTTGGCCTGCACGGTATACCGGTATGTCTTTCCGGACTCCAGGCCGGAATCAGTGTATATGGTCTCGTTCAGCGTCTCCGTAAGAATGGTCTCGTTCTCGCCGTCAAGACGCTTGACGATGAAGCGCACGTTTTCAGGATTGAATACCGTGGGCTTGCTATAAGTGGAATTTGCCCCCTTGGTAGGTCTTTCCCATGTAAGGACTACCGAATTTCCGACAGCACGGGCACAAGTCTGAGCCACCTCTGCGGGAATATCCTCGCCCACGCGCACATTCTTGGCAGAGATCTGCCTACCTTCGCCCTCGTCGGTAAAGGCTGAAAGCGTATAGGAATAGTCGCCCGGTGTCACTGAGGTGTCTGTCCACTCCCCGTCGCTTCCGGGAGTCATATCCTCGGCCACATGCACGATTTCCCCATTGCGGTATACATTGACAGAGACACTTTCCAGGTCATCGCCGTTGCCATTCTTCGTAGGGTTGAGCCACTTGATATATACGCTATTGCTACCGGCGGCATCAGCAGTGGCTTCATACCATTTCGGGATCTGTGGACCCATCTGGTTGTTCACGACCACATTGTCAATGCTCAGGGCGTAGGTACCACTGGTTTTGTGTCGGAAAGCCACGCGCACCGTCTTGCCGGCATAATCACTCAGCCCTATCTTCTTGCTGGAAACCACTGGGTCGTCCTCATAGCCGTTGTCCACGGTCGTTTTCCACAGAGTAGCGGTGAAATCCCCGACGTCGCTTGCTCCGGTCTCAGAGACCAGCACCTCCAGAGGCTCGGTCTGTTCCAGATCTTGGGCACAGTACTCGAACTCCAGGGTAACAGAGGCATTCTTCACAGTGAATTCCGGGGTTATCAGCCAGTTGTCCTGTGCTCCGTAAACCTGATTGTAGTCCTGGTAATTGCGTGCGAAGGATATAGCTATCTGGCGCGAGGAGCCAGACTGTGAGAACATGCCATTGGCAGTAAGTTCCCACGTATTTCCGTCGCCGTCGGCATCAAGCGCCACCCATCCTGAAGGAGGAAATCCAGCACCCTCGAAATTCTCACTAAGCAGCACGGATTGTGCCGAAACCTGATGCAATCCCAGCGCCGCGACACCGAGAGCCACCAATGAGAGAAGTCGTTTTTTCATAATACAACCATTAAAAAACAACAAATTATGAAACAGGCAACGCAAGGAAACACGCCAGTTTCCCTGCGCTGCCATATTGAATAGAGTCTTATTTTACAAGAAGTTTCACAGAAGCGGCACCCACCTTTACGATGTAGGTACCGGCAGCCACGGGCACCTTGCAGTCGCCGTAGCCTGTGTGGACGATGCGTCCTGCCATATCTGCAACCACAACTGCTTCCTCAGCGTCTGCTCCAACCACAACGATGCTGCCATCCACCGATGCCACCATCGCACCGGAAAGCGGAGTTACTGAAGCGATACCGCTGCCTTCACCCTCCACGCGGATGTTGTCTATGGCAACGCTGCAGGAATAGGGCGCCTTGTGGGCATGGAACTGTATCTGCATCTTCCTTGCACCCTCGGGCTTGTTGATCGGGAGGGTGAAATTGTGCCAACCCTCCTCATCGAAATCGAGGTAATACACATACTTCTGCAGGCTGGTGAAGTCGTCACCGTCAAACGACACCTTCACGTCAAGTGAGTGGGCGTATGTGCCGGGGACACCGTAGACATTGAAAGTCACCTGCGGAGCAGTGGCGGAAGTCACATCCATATTGCCGGAGGTGAGGTAATCGTCGCGCTCGCTTGTGGAGTAATGTCCGTAGTATGCATATGCCAGTCCGTTGCCGCCATCAACCGGGAGCACCTGTCCCTCGTTGATGAAATATGCCATTTCGGCAAAAGCCCACACGGAAGAAGGCTCGCTGCTCGTCATCGTCCAGCTGGAGTGGTCTGCCTGTATGTAGTCGCCGACCTTGGTATCGAAATTCTCTATGAACGGCAACGCTGAAGGATTGCCCACAAGCAACTGGTTTGATATTGCCGAATATCCGGCCATGCCGTTGCTTACAGCCTTTACGAAATATTTCACTATCTCCTCGTCGCCGAATTCGGTCGGATCAGTGAAAGTAGTCTCTTTGAGATCATTTGTCAACATTATGGCATCATAGTCGCTGTAACCATTACCGCGCTGCACGACGTAGGTAAGGTGGTCTACGTCAATATAGCCGCCGTTGCGTCCTTCCGTAGGAGCTGTCCAACTGAGTGTGACATGTCCGTCCTCACCCAGAGTGGCGACCAGGTCGGAAGGCTCCACTGGTTCGTCCATGCCCACGAACACCGAGCAAGACACGCCGTAGGAATTTCCTGCAGTGCCATACACGATCACACGGTATTCGTAGATGTTGCCAACGGTCACGTCTGCATCACTGTAGGTATAAACCTTTCCAGGTTCAAGCCCTTCTGTAAGACGGCCTATCTCATCCCATACGAACGTATCGGAATTGTATCTGTTGATTGCCACTGCAACTACCTTCTCCAGAGGCTGTTCACGGTTGTCAAGCTCCGGTGTGCGGAAGCTGAGTACTACCGGAGCCATACCCTGTGTGGATGCTCCCGTCAGCTCAGTGACCTCACCCGGCACCTGGCCTATCATCACGGATTCATCCGTATAGTTGCCATAGTCACACAGCTGGCCAACGTATACGACAGCCTTGTAACGGTATGCGCCACCTTTCTCAAGATCGGTATCCTCATAGATAAGCTCCTCGCCTGGAGCGGGATTCTCGAACGTATGCACCAGAACGAAGTCGTCATAACCGATTTGGCGCCAGAGATCTATGCGTGAAATAGCCTTAAGTGGCTCATTGTTCACGTCCCCAAGAGAGGGATGCGAATGAGTCGGAGCGGTGAGCCTTACTTCCAGACATCCTTTTTCGCTGTTCATAGCGGCAGTGAAGTCCGTCACAGAGGAGGGATAAACTTCGACAGGAGCCTCGGCAGCCTTGAGGGAAACGGCATCTATGATAACGCATATGGCCTTTGGATCATTGTTTGCCACGAAACGTACCACTGCATCCTTGGCACCTTCGGGCACCAACGCCTCGGCTGTAGCCTTGTTCCACCCCTTGGTCTGAACATCGGAGAACTTCGCGTAATGGAGCTGAGTGTACGTCTTGCCGTTGTCGAAACTTATTTCTGCTCCGACACCGGTATTCCCGGCGCTGGCATCCGGCACATAGAAGCTATACGTAAGTGCCACGGCTGCCTCTCCCTCCACATTTATCTTGGAGGACGTGAGCCAGAAATCGGAAATGGGGGTATAGTCATAGAAATCTATGTACATGAAACCGCCCTCCTCAGACTCGGGCTTCACCTGAGTATTGCCTACGTATGTGTAGTTGCTCACGCGCCATTCCGGCGGGAAGGTTGCGGTACAGTTGGTGGAAGTGCCCCACAAGTGTTCCGCACCCCATTGATAGTCGCTGACCTTGGTGTCAAACGACTCGGCAAACGGAAGCGCGAGCGACGGGCCTATTATGATATAGGGGCTGTTGGCCTCCACGCCCAGACCGGCCTCAGTCGATGCCTTGACGGCAAAGCGCAGCTTTGAAGGCTCCTCTACGGAGCACTCGTACAGATAGCTGCATTCCGTCTGATTCTCCGAAAGGACTGTTGAGTTCTCGCTCCAGGAGTTTGAACCGGGAGTTTTTACTATGACGGTATACTTCAGCTGGTCGCGTTCGAAATACCCGTTGTTGGCTCCGGATGCAGGTGCCTCCCATGTGAGGATCACATTGCCATCGGGCTGTTCCACGGCGTTGAACGCCTGTACCATCCCGGGAGTATCAACCCCTATGTAGACCTTTACCTCGGTCTTGTCCGAGACTCCGTCGCCACCATAAGCCACAAGTTCCCATGTAGCTGTGCCTTTGACACCTTCCTTGTCCACGGTCATGGTATACTCCTTTCCAGGCTCCACCTCGGTCAATACGGCGAGTTCCTCGGGATCGCTGTACCATCCCCCTGGCTTAGAAAGCACGACCTTTTCAAGCGAAGGGATGGCGATATCGCTTCCGGCATAAGTGGAAGGTGCGGTAAAAGTGACCTTCACAGGCATCTGTCCCTTGTCCGTCTCCACCTTAACGCCGGTGACAGCGGCGGGAACGCCCCCCGCAAGCACTTCAGAAACGCCACTGCCTCCGGATTTCACGCCATTAGCATAGACCACAACCGTGAAGTCATATTTCTGGCCTTTCTCCAACGAAGTCTCACGATAGGAAAGCACCTCTCCGGGAGCCGGATTATTGAAAGTATGGAGCACCTCCGGATCATCCCAATATCCCTTGTCAAGGCAGAACTCGATCTTTTCGATCTCGGTAAGGTCTCCGGTAACAGTGGTATAGTTGTCCCAGTCATAATATGATCCCTTGGTAGGAGCCGTCATTGAAATGTCAAAACCTCCTTCAAGGATATTCCAGGATATGGAAAGGTCTGAGACATCATCCGGTTCTAGAGGCTGCTCTTCCTCGGAGGCCACTTTTGCCGGTGCGGGCTGTGCACCGGATGCTTCCGGAGACAACGCAAGGGCAGACATGCCACCGAAAGTGAGCACTCCTGCCAGCAGATAAGTAAACTTTTTTCTCATAAGCACTGTATTGTAAAATGATTGTTTCAATGGTTGGATATCAGCAGACGATTAAGGGTTAATGTGATTGCAAAAAGTCAAGATCACAGCCTGTATGTTTGCAAATATACATCTTTTTTATTTAATTCAATCATTTTTGCACGAGCCGTACCCAAAATTTAGCCCAAAATGCCACTACACGCGCTACACGGCATGATAAAGCCATAAAAAAATTGACCCGGGGCAAAGGAAATTGCCTCGGGTCGGAATTATAGGGATGTTATGGCGTTTGCACTGACAGGATCACTCGCGGTTGCGGGGACGCTCTCCGCGATCGCCCTCACGGCGGGGGCCGCGGTCGCTACCTTCGCGGCGCGGACGACGGTCTCCACGGTCACCGTCACGACGGGGGCGGTCGCCACCCTCGCGGCGCGGGCCGCGCTGACGGGGTTCCGGCTCCACGTATCCTTCCGGCTTGGGCTGGAGGGCACGCATGGAGAGGCGGTACTTGCCGGTCTTCTTGTCTATCTCAATGAGCTTGACAGTGACCTGGTCACCTTCCTTGAGGCCGGAAGCCTCCATGTCGGGAAGACGCTCCCAGGAGATCTCGGAGATATGGAGCAGGCCGTCGCGATTGGGCATGAACTCTACGAAAGCACCGAAGTCCTGTATGGTCTGCACCTTCCCGGTGTAGGTCTTGCCCTCTTCGGGAAGTTCCACGATGGCGTTGATCATCTCGAGTGCCTTGTCGATGGATGCCTTGTCGGGAGCCGCTACCTCTATGTAGCCGCCTTCTGCGATCTCGTCTATGCTTACCGTAGCGCCGGATGCTTCCTGGATACCCTGTATGATCTTTCCGCCCGGGCCTATCACGGCACCGATAAGCTCCTTGGGTATCGTCATGGTGACGATGCGGGGCACATGAGGCTTGTAGTCCTCGCGGGGTGCGGGGATGGTTTCCTCTATGATGTCAAGTATGTGGAGACGGCCTTCACGTGCCTGGTTGAGTGCACGCTCAAGCACTTCGTAACTCAGACCGTCGCACTTGATGTCCATCTGGGTTGCAGTGATGCCCTCGCGGGTACCGGTCACCTTGAAATCCATGTCGCCGAGGTGATCCTCGTCGCCGAGGATGTCGCTCAGGATGGCATACTGGCCTGTGGCGTTGTCGGTGATAAGACCCATGGCGATGCCGCTGACGGGACGGCGCATCTTCACACCCGCGTCAAGCAGGGCGAGAGTGCCGGCACATACGGTAGCCATGGATGATGATCCGTTGGACTCCAGAATGTCGCTCACCACGCGGCATACGTAGGGGAAGTCGTCGGGGAACATGCGCTTGATGGCGCGATGGGCAAGGTTGCCATGGCCGATCTCGCGGCGTCCTACACCACGGGTCGGACGAGCCTCACCGGTGGAGAAGGGGGGGAAGTTGTAGTGGAGAAGGAAACGTTCGCGACCCTGGTTGAGCACGTCGTCAAGGATCTTCTCGTCAAGTTTCGTTCCGAGGGTCACGGTAGCGAGCGACTGCGTCTCGCCACGGGTGAACACGGCCGATCCGTGAGGGCCGGGCACATAGTCCACCTCGCACCAGATGGGGCGGATCTCGGTGGTCTTGCGACCATCCAGACGGATGCCCTCGTCAAGGATGCAGCGACGCACCGCCTCGCGCTCCACGTCGTGGTAGTAGCGCTTAACCAGCGGGGTCTTCTCGTCGCGGGTCTCTTCGGGAAGTGATTCGATATATTCGTCGCAGATTGCGTCAAACGAGTCCTGACGCCAGTGCTTGTCGGCACAGCCGGCCTTTGCCACGGCGTAAGCCTTGTCGTAGCACTTGTCGTGCACGTCCTTGCGCAGATCCTCGTCGTTGACTTCGTGGTTGTACTCGCGCTTTACAGTCTTACCGGCGGCCTCGGCCAGCTCAAGCTGAACGGCGCAATGTTTCTTGATCTCCTCGTGGGCGAATTTGAGGGCTTCCAGAAGTTCGGCTTCCGATACCTCGTTCATTTCACCCTCCACCATCATGATGTTCTCGGCTGTGGCACCGACCATCAGTTCCATGTCGGCACGCTCAAGCTGCTTGAAGGTGGGATCGATTACAAACTGGCCGTCTACGCGGGCAACACGCACCTCGGAGATAGGGCCGTTGAAGGGAATGTCGCTGCATGTGATGGCTGCGGAAGCGGCGAGGCCGGCAAGCGCGTCGGGCATCTCTTCACCGTCTGCCGAGAACATGGTTATGTTCACGAAAGTCTCGGCATGATAGTTATCGGGGAACAGCGGACGCATCACGCGGTCTACGAGGCGGGATGTAAGGACTTCATAGTCCGAAGCACGACCCTCGCGCTTGAGGAAACCGCCTGGGAAACGGCCTGCTGATGAGAATTTTTCTTTGTAGTCTACGGTAAGGGGCATAAAGTCCACCCCTTCACCTGCTTCCTTTGCGGAAACAATAGTGGCCAACAGCATGGTATTGCCCATGCGCAGCTCCACTGCTCCATCAGCCTGCTTGGCCAACTTGCCTGTTTCGAGGGTAATCTCTCTTCCGTCGGGCAGAGTGATGGTCTTCTTAATCGGGTTCATGTGTATCTAAAAAATTTTTAATCGCTATAAATCGCGCAAAGATACGAAAAATCCCCGAATCCGCCAAACTGCCGGAAATCCCGGTGGGAGAAAAGAAGAAGTTGAGAAATTAAGAAATTGAGAAAAGGAGCAGAAGAGCAGGAAATCAGAGCCATCAGAGATCTCAGAGGCATCTACCCAAGGCCGCAAAGGCTATCAGAGGAATCTACTCAGAGGATCAGAGCCATCAGAGTTATCAGAGAAATCAGAGGCATCAGTGATCTTGATAGCTCTAATGCCTCTGATTTCTCTGATGCCCACCTCCTAAGCCCTCTCCTGATGGCTCTGATTTCTCTGAGCCTCCGCCTTCAGCTCCCCCACCAGTCAATTACTAATTACTAATTGTAAGGCGGCTTCTTTTTCCTGCGATTTCTTTCCTCAATCCTTGCGCGGGTCATCTCCTCGCGAATGCCGCCCTGCTCCAGAAAGCGCTGCTTGGCACGCTCTATGACACAATAGAGCATGTAGTCAAGTTGATGCAACAGCGTTATGGCGATATTGCATATTGTCTCCGGGGAGCGCTCACGGCATTTGTCTACGTAAACCTGCGGAGTGTCATGCGTCTTTGAAAAGCGCCTTACAGCGATGGTGCGGGAATCGTTCTTGTCCCAAAGTTCAAGATTGTGAAACCTCAGATAATCCCTGTAATCCTCAAGCAGCTCCTTTAGGCTGGCCTTGGCCACATTGGTGAGCTTGATCTCAGTCTCACGCGAGGTTGCAGCCGCACACGCCCCCTCCACGATGTTCTGTTTGCCGCTACGCGCCGCTTGCTCCATCTGCCCTATTGTGCGGTCTGTGCGATGCAGGTAGGCATTGGCGAAATAGTTGGTGATATCCAGGATTATAAGCGAGAGCTTATACACATTCCAATTTTCGTAAGCCCCATGCTGGGGTATAAACTCCCGGTTTCCCATAATGCGCAATACTTTAGGTGATTCAAGGCAAAGCCGCCTCCACAAATATAATCACCCCCAGCGAATTACGCAAATAAATCCTCAAAAAAGCGGAAAATCAGGGAAAACAAGAAAAATCAGAGCTATCAGAGGAATCAGAGCCATCAAATTTGCTGATGGCTCTGATTCCTCTGATAGCTCTGATGGCATCTAACTTAGATGCCTCTGATTTCTCTGAGACCTCTGATTACTCTGATAGCTGCTTAGAGCACTACCTTCTCTACCTTTGAGCCTTGACGGCGGATGTAGAGGCCACTTTCGGCGGGTGCGGCTACGCGCACGCCCTGAATGGTGAACCATTCAGTCTTGGCTGCGGCATCCTCGGCCTCAACGCCATTGATACCCGTGCTGGTGCCTTCGCTTACGGTAAACTGCAGAGGAGTGCTCTCCTTGCCATTGTTCACAGCCTTGGCAGCAAGCGAGATAGACATATTCTCAAATCCCTCGGGAACCTCATAGGTGAATTCGTTGCTGTCGTGCTTTACCCAGCCTTCAGTATCGGTAGCAGGCGCACGCATGCCGGCAAGATTGACATCAAGCTTGTAGTGCAGTTCGTTTGCCTCATGTCCGCGGATGATAACCTTATCACCGGCAACCAGATCAACCACATGTCCGGCAAATACCTCTTCTTCATTGATGAAAATCTTAGGAGCCACTACCTCTTCGCGATAGAGCTGAACAGCAGCCTGACCGCTTTTATATGTTGCAAATCGGCTTGCGCTTGCATTATATTTCACATATCTCGTTGTGTTCGCATTAAAAGCGCTTTTGATCTCAGCATCGCCGGCCTCATTGATGTCAATTGACCATGAGCAAGGAGAAGAGACAACAGTCAAATAATTATCACTCTCTTTACTTCCCATGTCAAAATAGCCGTCTGTACCGGCATAGTTACGTGTACTCATATTCCAATTTCCGGATTCTCCTTCAAGGACAAATGCCAGAATATTGTCATTCGCTTCAAAAGAACCGTTTTCAACAGAAACTTCTATCTGGGGGCGATAGTTTGCCTGCGCCTCGCTGCTCATTGCTACCCCTTTATCTGCACAAGCGATAGCATAGGTTTCACCTGCAACAAGCTCACTTGTGGATTTCACAAGGGTGTAAACGATACCACCGGTCTTGGGAGCCTCTACTACAGTAAACGAAACAGTGAATTTCTCGGAAGAGCCGACACTGTTCACACCGGTGAACTCATACATTTCGTCAGCGTCAACTGTGAAGCTGTATGTATCTCCTTCAATTGTCTGCTCGCCGTCTGTGGTGTTTGATACGATAATGCTTTCTGCACCTGTAGAGGTTACATTAACCTCGGTACCGGCCACAACCTGATATTCACCGTTGTTGTCAGCAGTGATATCACCAAATTTTACGACAGGAAGTCCGGGAGCGACAGGAGTGGGATCAGGAGTGTCACCACCTTCTGCAACATATACTTCAACCTTTGTAAAACAAACTCTGAGGGTCGTAGATATACTGATGGAAGATATTTTTGAGCCATCAAGAAGTATTTCGTATGCTGCATCATCAGTACCAGTTGGGGTAACAGTTCCTTCTTGTGAACCGATAGTAAAAGTGGCAGAATTATTATCTTTAGCATTGTACTTTTTTGCAGTCACTACAATTTTTGTTGCAGAGACAGCACCTGCATCTGAAAGAGAAAAAGTAAAAGTACCAGCTTTTTTCGCAGAACCGAGTTGCAGTCCCTTTGCCGTACCATAAATGGCAGATGTTGAAGCTGTGATTCCATTCACATAAGCCTGAGATTCAGTTGAGAAATAATCACTTAGGTTCGTGGAAACATTGCTATTATTAGAACCCGTGTTGAAAGTCAGGGTATAAGCCAACTTGTCCGTGGCCATGGCGGTGGAGGCGAGAGCCACGACGAGGGAGAGCATGAGTAGTAGTCTTTTCATACGTGATTGTCGTTAAAAAATTGATATTTGTGTGATTGGATTATAGTCAGCTAACAGACGCTATAAGACGCATATACAAGTGCAAAATTACGTAAAACATCCCTAACGGGTCTTCGAAAGGGGTTAAACATTGTTAAACCGCGGCTTGGCTGTAATAAAACATAAGCATGGCGCATGTACCCGTCCGGGTATGTGCGCCATGCTTATGCTTTATCAATTGCGATTGCAGCTATAGGGATTATTCTGCCTTTTTGGCACGGGGCTTGCGGGCAGGTTTTTCACCGGCGGCTTCCGCCTTGGGAGCCTTCGGCTTGCAAGCCTTGCGGGCGTTTTTTGCCTTGGGGGCAGCCTCAGGCTCTTTCTCCTTAGGCTCACGCAGGGCGTGTTCCTCATTGAGATGCTCCTCGTTGAGACGATAGGTGGTGATCTCCTTGTTGAGGGTCTCTATCTCGCGTGCCTGATTGCGGATGGTGGTCAGGAGGGAGTTCAACTCCTCGTTCTCAATACTCATGGGATACTGCTCCTCAACGCGCACGATGAAGTCGGCCAGCACGTTCATATAGTTTGTGAACGCCTGATAGGGGGTATCGTAGGGGGAGAACATCGAATGCGACGCTCCGTCGGCCATATGCTTGGTAGACATATAGAAGAAGTGATCCGATGCCTGAAGGCGACCCCAGTCCTGCTTGAGCTGACGGTTGTCGGACAGGCGCACACGCTCAGCCACGGAGTAGAGCTTGTTGAAAGCCTCGTTCTGCAACAGGTTCCCGAGCCATGCCGAGGTGTCGCGTGCCTCGTCAGCCCAACTGATGGGATGCACGATGGAGAGCACATCTACCGGTTTGAAGGTCTTTACAGCATCGGAGGGGGTGATGAACTCAACCCCGCGCTCGCGTGCAAAGCGCGGCAGCGCCTCAAGGAACTGGAAGATGCCCGTATCGGCAGTCTGGAACTCGCCGAACGTCTCAAGGTTCATGAACAGGTTGAACACCTGCTCCTCCTGCGGAGTATCGGCAATCCAACCGATATATTTGTCGGCAGTGAGGGGGTATTCGTTCCATGCCGTGTTGTTGAAACGGAGGGAGATGTCGTCGCTGAGCTTGTCGTTCTTAAGCAGCAGCTTGAGCTTGGGAGCGGAAGCCGCGGCATAGACATAGTTGGGCGACTTCCATCCGAGGATATGCTTTGCACCCTCGGTGATGCACCCCTTGAATCCCATTGCGGCTATCTGGGGGGCAAGCTCGTCGGAATAGATCAGCTCGGTGTTACGGAACACCTTGGGCTTCACCCCGAAAAGCTCCTCTATCTTGGCCGTGTGCAGCTTCACCTGTATCTCGAACTCCTCAGGATCAGCAAGCGAAGCCAGAGAGTGGTCGTAGGTCTCGGCAAGGAACTCCACCTTGCCTGTGGCGGCAAGTTTCTTGAGGAGGTCTATGAATTCGGGTACATACTGCTCGCACTGTTCCAGTGCTACCCCGGTGATGGAGAGGGCACAGCGGAAAGCGCCGTTGGTATCCTCTATCATGCGCAGGAGCGACTGTGCGGCGGGTATGTAGCTGCGGTGCGCTATGCGGGTGATGATGTCGTCGTTGGCGAAATCGTCGTAGTAATAATGATCGTTGCCTATGTCGAAGAAGCGGTAGCGTTTCAGGCGGAACGGCTGGTGTATCTGAAAGTAAAAGCAAATAGCCTTCATCCTTGTATTCGATTAGTAGAGTTAGTAATTAGCGATTAGTTTTTACCGAGGACGCGGTTGTAGATGTCTATCACCTTGCGCCCTGCCTTGTCCCATGTGATGCGGTTCACCTCGTCAAGGCCGTCCTCGCGCAGCTGCTTGTACATGGCGGGATAGGTGATGATCGAGTGTATGGCGTCGGCCATGGCATCTATGTCCCAGTAGTCGGTCTTGATCACATTGGTAAGGATCTCGGCGCAGCCGCTCTGCTTGGAGATGATGGACGGCACCCCCATCTGCATGGCCTCGAGCGGGGATATGCCGAACGGCTCGGAGACGGAAGGCATGATGTACACATCAGATGCCTTGAGCATCTCATACACCTGTTTCCCTTTCTGGAAACCGGGGAAATGGAAGCGGTCGGCTATGCCGCGCGCGGCGGCGAGGTTGATCATCTTGTCCATCATGTCGCCCGAGCCGGCCATTACGAAACGCACGTTGTGGTCGAGTTTCAGCACCTTGGCGGCAGCCTCCACGAAATATTCCGGGCCTTTCTGCATGGTGATGCGTCCGAGGAAGGTCACCACCTTCTCCTTGGGCTTGGTTACCTCCACGTCGAGCAGCTCGCGGCTGAGGGGTATCACGGCATTGTGCACGGTCGTCACCTTGGCCGGGTCGATGCCGTATTTCTCTATCACCGTCTGGCGCGTGAGGTTGCTCACGGTGATGATATGGTCGGCATGCATCATGCCGTCGCGTTCGATGTTGAACACCGTGGGGTTCACGTTGCCGCGCGAACGGTCGTAGTCCGTTGCGTGCACATGGATCACAAGGGGCTTTCCAGTCACCTGCTTGGCATGGATGCCGGCAGGATACGTGAGCCAGTCGTGGGAGTGGATTATGTCGCATTCGATGGTGCGGGCTATCACTCCGGCCACTATCGAATAGTTGTTGATCTCTTCAAGGAGATTGTCGGGATAACGGCCTGAGAACTCTATGCATCCGAGGTCGTTGGTGCGCATGTAGTTGAAGTCGGCATAGATATGGTCGCGCAGACGGTAATAAAGGTCGGGATCCATCACGTTGCCGATGCGGCTCTCCACATAGTCGCGGCTCACGTCGCGCCATGCGACCGGGGTCTGTGACGCGCCTATGATATGCGCGAACCCCTTCTCTTCGTCGCCGAACGGTTTCGGGATCACGAAAGTGATATCCATGTCGCCGCACTGCCACATGCCTTTGGTCAGGCCGTAGCTGGCCGTGCCTAATCCTCCGAGGATATGGGGCGGGAATTCCCACCCGAACATTAATGCTTTCATGTCAGTTATATGTGGTTAGCGCTTCAGGATTGGGAATCAAAACGACGGAGTGTGCGGATGGTGCGGAGCACTTCGGCAATGTTTGTGGCATGGCTTATAGCACCGCGGCCGCTGAAGGGGGGATTGCCGTCGTAAAGCTGCGACAACGATCCGATGCACCCCTGCGACATCTCCTCCTCGAATCCGATGAGCATACGGTCTATGTAGCTCACGCCTGACCGCCCGAACACCTTGAGGTATGCATCGGCATAGAAGCCCATGAGCCAGGGACGGGCGGGGCCGTTGTGCATGGCCATCTCGCGGTCGTACGGGGAACCGACATAGAACGGACGGTAGCCGTAGCTCTTGGGCGACAATGTGCGCAGACCCTTGGGTGTAAGCAGCTCGCGTGTCACCACATCAAGCACCCCCTTGCGTTGGCGACGGTCAAGAGGCGAATAGTCAAGCCCGATGGCTATCGCCATGCTGGGACGCACCGACGGATCGGAATAGTTGCCCGTCACATAGTCGTAGAGGTAGCCGTAGTCGTTGAGGAAAGTGTTGATGAACGGCAGCTCCATTCTCGCGGCAAGGTCAAGCCATGCCTGACGGCGCTCTGACAGCGAGGGATTGCTTTCCGCAAGATCTGCCGCGAATTTCAAGGCATTGTACCACAGGGCGTTTATCTCCACCAGATAGCCGGTGCGGGGCACCACAGGCCGTCCTTCCCACATGGAGTTCATCCATGAGGCCGGCTCCTGGGTGCCGTCGGTGTACAGCATACCGTTGTCGTCGGGATGGATGCGCGGATGGCGGTTGGAAATCACGAAATCGATCAGATCCGTGACGATCTCCATATATCGTCCTGCGGCAGCCTCCATCCCGTAGTTGCGTGCATATTGCTGGATGGCCCATATCGCCCATCCGGGTATGTCTGGCAGGTCTATGCCATGTATCGTGCGGGATATGTGGCCGTCGGCCATGAAACGGTTCAAGGCACATATGGCACTAGCCATGATCTCCTCGAAGTCCTCCCGGTGGTCTATGGCTATGGTGTTGCCGGGGAGCGACATGAACGTATTGCGGGCGAGTATCGTGCCCCAGGGATAACCTGAGAGCATGTATTCATGGTCGTTGCGCTTGTAGTAAAGCTGCTTGGCCGCATTCTTCAGGCAGTTGAAAAAACTGGTGCGGCAGGTGCGCGATGCTATCTCGTTCTCGTAAATCTTTGAAAGCGAACGGGTGTTCACTTCCGAAAGTCCTGCGGAGAATATGATACTCTCCCCCTTCTTTATGTTGACCTGGAAATATCCGGGCACCCAGAGATCTTCGGTATAGGGCACTCCGCGTTCGAGATCCTTGACGTACTCTATGTTCTTGTACCAGTTGGGCTCGCTTACCCATTCGGGCTTGCGGGTAAGCTGCATGTAGAGCGTCGGATAACCTTCATACAGGCAACAGGCAATCCCGTTCTGCACGGGTACGCACTCGGTGTTGAGGCGATCGTTGGCCATGCAGAGAGCGTTGCTCTCGCGGAATGCCAGGAAGGGGCGAAATTGCAGTGTCGTAGGGCTGTGAGCCTCCACAAGGGTATAGCGGATCAGCAGACGGTTCTCCTTGGAGATGAAGATCTTCTCCTTGGTGAGTATCACCCCCCCGACGCGATAGGTCGTGCGGGGCACGCTATTGCAGTCGAATTCACGGATGTACTTGTGACCGTTGGGGCTGTAGACGCCACCCTGATAACGGTGCAGTCCGAGATTGAAAGGCGCTCCATGCTGAATTACCGTTTCGTCGAGTGTGGACAGCAACACATGAGGCTTGTACTCCTCATCTCCCACCGGCACCACCAGAAGGCCGTGCTGCTTGCGGGTGTTGCAGCCTACAATTGAGGTGCAGTGATAAGCCCCCGCCTGATTCGTGCGCAGCATCTCCTTTGGGAGCGACTGCTCGAGATTTATCATCAGGTTCTTATCAAACTTTAGATAACTCATTAGTAAGTAGGAATATATATGGTTAGTATTTTAGTTTCTCAAGGCAAATTACTGAATACACCAAAAACTGGGCTGCACCAAGGCAGACCATAACAAGTTTCACGGTTTAGATTTCAACAACGAAAATAGCGTCTTTTCTGAGATTTTACAAATTTTACCAAATATTTTTCGAAAAATTTAAGAATCACAACTTTTCGGCCATGGTTTTGTGTCTGCAAAGCACCCCTCACAGGGAACTATTGCAGCGCACCCAGGGATAAACCGGGAATACGCGGGGTGCCGTTGCGGTCGTTGGCAGTCTCGGGAAGTATAAAGTCGGGATATGCTGCACCTATGGCAGGAGACTCATCCTGAAGGGTGTAGTCAAAGATATATTCCTCGCGCTTGGTGTTGTACATGGGATCCTCGTCCCACAGGCAATCTATGAAGTTGTCGTCATCCTCACCCTTGGACTTGAGCAGACAGCGGCGCAGAGTCACGGCAGTACCCTCCAGGTCGCCATGGCTTATGTCGGTGCCGTTGCCGTAGATGATGGTGTTTGTGAAGTCAGCCGTCATGAACGGAAGATCCACCGGTTGCTCCTCCTCGTCAACATCGGCATCGTCGGGAGTCACGTGAGACAGTTGCACGGCAGGTCCGCCGAGGGCGGTGAACAGGTAATAGTTGGCTATGGTGCATTGGTTGAAGAGATGGCTGCCACCTACCAGGCGAACGATACCCATGGATGCCTCGGCAAGCTCACACCCCGCAGCCGTCACTGAGGAGTGTATGGCCTCCACGACATAGTTCTTGGTGTTGCGCACCTGCGAGTTTATCAGATGCAATGCCGGAGCACCCTGCGCGTGGTCAAGAACAAGCCCGTACTCGGAGTTGCGTATCGTGGCATGGCTTATGTAGTTGTCCTTCGAGGTAGGGGTAAAGATGATCCCTCCCCATTGGCCGGACATTATCTCGTATGGTATCTGAGCCGCAACAAAGCCGGAACGGTCGCCGGTGAGGCTGACGAAATCCTCGGAAGTGCCTTCAATGCGGAGCGTCCCGTGCACCACCATGCGCGCCTCGGAGTGGAAGAACATCTCCACACCTGCAGAGAGCGTCAAGGTGGCGCCCTCCTCCACCACTATGCTGTCCGTAACATGGTAAGGCTTGTTGGCCAAGAGGGTGGCCGATCCCGGGAAACGGGTATTCCCTTTGAACCGTACCACATCGCGTCCCTGGGCTTTGACCGGGAAACGGGTGGAGACACCGTTGCAACGAAACTCTATATGGCTGAGCACGTCCACGGGTACGTCGCGGCCATTCTCCGGAAGAGTGGCCTCCACGAACACGAATATCGAATCGTTGGCACGTATCTCCACGTTGTCGAAACGCCGGCCGGTCATCCCGTCCACGTTCAGACGGAATATCCCCTGCGGATCATCGGCAAACTCTATCGAACCGATGCTGATCCCCTTGTCGTGGCGGTTGTAGACGGTGAAACGGTGCGTCGGCGAGGCATCCAGAGTGAAGATCTGCCCCATCCGCAACGTATCGGTGGAGAAAGTCGGCTGATCGGACGGGGAGGTGGTGAAGCCATCCTCAATGCAGGACGAGAGAGCCATGGCACCGCAAAGCGCCACAGCCAGAAGTATGAATATCTTGCGTAGAATCGTCATCTTATGGGAGAGTGTTTCAAGTGTAGTAAATCAACGGCAATTTTACACCCGTTATTGCCTTGACCGCAATAAATCACTAACTTTGCAACTGTTTACACGGAACATGCTATGAATCTGTCTACACGTATCATCACCATATTGCTTGCCCTGACATGGGCTGTCCCGGCACATTCGCTGGTCATAAAAACAGAGGCCGGGGGGCTGCGTGCCGCCATAGGTGCGTCCAAGGACGCTACCGAGCTGACCGTATCAGGCTCGCTGAATCTCGCGGACTTCGAGTTTCTTGCCCTCGAAATGCGGAAACTCACCGCCCTCGACCTTTCCGAAACCACAGTAAAGCCATACAACGGGACAGCCACCTTTACCGGACGGACATCCGGGAAAGCCGACATGCTCCCGGACTACGCACTTCTGGGACTGCAACTCACCACGCTCCGGCTGCCCAAGGGGATCAAAGCCATCGGGGACGGAGCGCTCGGAGGGATACCATTGAAGGCCATAGAGATCCCAGCCACAGTCACCTCCATAGGGAACCGTGCGTTTGCCGAGTGTACAGCGCTTGAGGTGGTGTCGCTCCCTGCATCCGTATCCTCTCTCGGCGAGGGAGCCTTCAAAGGGTGCGCCGCCTTGAAGACCGTTGTCATTTCCGGAACGCCGGATTCCATCGCCTCATACACCTTTGCCGGATGCCGCTCGCTTGCAACCATACAGCTACCATCATCCATAAAGACGATAGGAGCCTCGGCATTCAACGGGTGCGCCTCGGTAGGGACAATGAATTTCCCCGCCAGACTGACCCGGATCGGCGAACGTGCATTCAACGGCAGCGGACTGACCAAAGCGGATCTGTCAGCATGCAGATCGCTCAGCGCCATAGGCGACTGGTCGTTTGCCGAATGTTCACTCCTGACCGCCGTGACGCTTCCGGCCGGCCTGACCCGGATCGGGACAGGATCGTTCTTCAACGCATCCTCACTGACACATACCGATCTTCCTAAAGAAATCGAACGCATACCGGATTTCGCATTCGCAGGAGCAGCCGGCAATGGCAACCTGATAAAAGACACTAAGGTGAAGAGTATCGGCAAATTCTCCCTCGCGGACTGGAGCGCCGTGCAGGTCTTCACACTTCCGGCCACACTGTCGGAAATAGAGGATGGCGCAATGGCAGACTGGAGCAAGCCGGACTCTATAAAAGGTGGAACACTGATAGTGGTACCCGCTTTGGGGGCAGACGTGTGGGGTGCACTTGACAAAAGCGACGTGGTGCTTACCGTAAAGGAAGAACTTAAGAATGAATTCGAGGCAACCCCCCAATGGCAGGATTTCAGGATAGAGATCGCAAAAGGGGAGACGGGAAACCTCCCCGGCATAAGCGCCGACGCTTCACCGGCCATAGAAGCATATTTCGACGGCATGACCCTCAAGGTGAACGCCCCCGTCGGGATCACCGAAGTGCACCTCCATGACACAGCCGGAAGACTTTATCTGCTTCCCGCATCCATGGGCGACGACGGCAAATCCATGAGCATAGATACCTCGGCATGGGACACGCGCGTAATGATAGTGCGCGTACTGCTCGCCGACGGCTCGGCTGCCGCACTCAAGCTCTACCGATAGACCCTGCTATTCAACCAGTATCGTGCGTGTGGAGACACCCTGCGCCGACCATACCCCGTATCCTCCCGACACATTCGACGGAAGACTTCCCGGTGCACCAACGAATATGGAACCGTTGACCAGGGACGCATTGTCATAGGCACGCCAGAACAGGAATACCTCACGACTTACGCGTGCAAGCGTGACCGTGACCGTCTCACCTACCGGCATGTCTGCCTCATATTTCCCGGTCAGCATTGAACCATGGCCACGGTAGACCGGCAAACTCACCTCGGCACCGGGAGCAGTCACCTCATGCGCACCCAGCATGCAGGGGTATTCACGCCCATCGTTGGAATGCACACGCGCCGTAAGATGATAATATGCCGGACAATCATCCGGTGCCTTGAAACGGAGGGTAAGGTGCCGCAAGGTATCAACCCCTTCCACAGGGGTCATATCAACGGCATCTATCGGGGTAGGACACGGCATAGTGACGGTTGAAGTTGCCATAAGCCCTTTGTAGCGTGCCGTAACGGTATAAGTGCGCCCCGGCACCCCTTTCATGTTAAAATCATAGTAATGATACGGTGGAAAGAACGAGTCGTCGGGCCCTCCCGTAAGGATCACCTCATTCTCCCCGTCGCTCAGCGTAACCACTCCCCATCTTATTATGCTTTCAGCCACCGACCCCTCATCGTCGGAAGGCACCATTGACATGTTGAGAAGCACCTCGGGATATCCCCCGCTGTTGATCCACCCCTCCACCACCAGCTTTGGCGATGCAATCTCATGGTTGTCGTCACCGCAACCGCATAGAAGCAAAAGCTTCACAAACGCCAGAATATATAATCCGGGGAATCTCATAATCAACTGTTCAAAAACTTACCGTATAACTCAACGACGGAAGAAAACGGTATAGGGAACTTATGTCGCGGCGCGAATATATTCCCGTTACCGTATTTACCGTAAAGGTTCTCATCTCCACATTTGATCTTCCGTATACATTTATCACCGACAGATTGACTTCATGCCTCAGAGGGAAACGACCCCGCGTTGAAAAACGATATGACGCGCCAAGATCAAGACGGTGATACATCGGCAGACGCGCGGAATTACGCGCACCATATTCCATCATAAGCCGCTCACCGATGAAATATATGGCCGTCACCGGCGTATAGGGGCGCCCGGAAGCAAGGGTGAAAGTGGCACTCACATGCCACCGTGGTGAGATCGCCCACGCAGCCCATGCCGTGGCGTTATGACGCAACTCATTCGATGCGCTGAATGCATGCGGCTCACCCCTCATGCGGCGGCGAGTATGGCAATATGCGTAAGAGGCCATGGCCGTGACGGCACCTGTCTCCAACCTCGCCGAGAGGCTTCCTCCCACATTATGGCCGCGTGTCGAAAGTATGTAATCCTCGGCACGATAACCGGCATCAAGGATATCAAGCACCGCTCCAAGGTATTCCGGCTGATGCCTAACCGTCTTGTAGTACACGTCGAAATCCAACGACAGGAAGCCATACGGCCTGAAAGAACCGTTAAGTGCCAATGCTATGCTCTCCTGCGGGGGAATCCCGTGCGAGGATGCGATCTTGAAGTTGGAGGACATGCCTATGTCCGAGAATCCCACCTGATGTAGGTACTGGTGATAGCGTCCGGCATGGAACGTGAGTGCTCCCCTATCCCACATGTGCGTGAGCGACAGGGAAGGATCGGGATGAATACGGGCATAGCCTCCCGTACCGGCGAACGTATTCATGGCGATCCCCGCCGTAGCTCTCCACCGCCCGGGAAAGTCATACGAGACCTCACCATTGACAGATCCCTCCAATGAGTGCATCCGGCCTCGCCGGTTCTCCACATCCTGCCCGATACCGTTCATGGTCACCCATTGAGGAGTGACACTGTAAAACCTAAGGGAATAGCCGGCATCCAGGCTCCAGCCGGAAGGGAGGGATGCGAAACTGAACTCACCTCGTGCGCCGACCTCGTTGATCCCAGTAGGGGCATCAAGCGAGATCTGCTCCATGTCCAGTCTCAGCAAATTATGGAAACGGGTATAATAGAAAGTATTTATTACATCAAAACAGTCCGTGGAATGATCCCATTCCACTCCTGCCGCAAGATTGTGCCACTTCAAGGCGGTGGTGAGTGAATAACTGAGATCGGTATACTCCACCCGGTCTGCATTGTAGTGCACCGTCGCCCGCATCATATCCTTCGACGAAATACGCCAGTTAGCTGTAAGGTCGCAATCGGCAAGACTGTATGATGCCTGAGTGCTCCCGGATCTCAACAGGGGTGAATACAGGGCATCAACATAACTGATACGACCGGAAGCTGCCAGGGAAAAATGCTTTGACAGCGGCATGGCGACAGAAGCCGAGGAGGCAATCATTCCCGCATTGACTTCCCCGGAAAGGGTGTCGGCCGGCTCAACCGCCGAATCAAGCGACACGACACCGCCCAAAGTGCAGCTTTCACTTACCGGCTTTATGCTCTTGTATAGTCTGGCCGAACGGTAAAGCGATGGGGAGAACACCGAAAAAATCCCGCCGAAATGATATGGGAAATGAACGGGGATACCGTTAAGCCTGTAGAGATTCTGGGAATAGTCCATACCGTCTACCGACGCACCTGAAGAATAATCGCTTGCCGACGTGACACCGGGCAAAAGCGAAACGAACCTCAGCGGATCCGCTTCCCCGAAAGCGCGTGGTGCGGATCCCAGAGCCTCCTTAGTAAAGGATACCGATCCGTCGGAGGCTATACGCGGCCGTCTGGATGGAGAGGCTGTTACTCTCACCTCACCAAGCGAAACGGTGTCTGCCATCTCCTCCAAAGGCGCTGCCGCGGCAACCGGCATGGAATGTGCAGAAACGTGACCACCCTGCAGCATACCGGCTGCCAGGATGATCACGCATACGAGATTATTTATTAGTCCGATAGACAATTGCTTATTTGAAAGCGGCGTTCCAAAGACCCACGTAAGCCCCGACGAGGCTGCCGATGCGGCTCTGCACGTTGGCGAAACCGTTGACGGCGTATTCCTCCACGCTGTACTTGGAACCGTCTGCAAACTCTATCACGCCTTCAGGTTCCCATTCCCAATAACCAAAGCCATAGTCTTTGAAACGAGGCTGCCATTTCAACTGAGCCGTAGCCTTGCCGCTTCCGTCAAGATAGAGATATGTGGGAGCGGAATTCGTCAGCGTCTCACATGCCTGTTGACATGCACGCTTGGCGGCGTTTTCATCTCCGTCAAAGTCATACTCGTCGAAATATGTCTCCAGGTCAAGGAAATCCTTGCTATTACTGATGGAGGTCGCCACTCTCATGCGACCGAGCAATGTGGTGGTTGCATCTCCGCTACGGAACATGTCGGAAGCCTTTTTCGGATTGAACTCATAATAGGTATCCTCAAAGAACTGGCCTGGAGCGTATTCCCATCTGTCCACTATCTCGTCAAAGAGATCGGCCACCTTGTCGGGATTGACCATGTCACGCCCTTTCACCGTGGCGTCCGAGGTCTGGAGAAGGCTGCCGTTTACATACAGCGCCTGATGCGACACGGCTTCTGAATTGCCGGCATTGAAATCTACCGTGGCACGTATGTTCATCACCGTTACGTCGGCCTTTACCTTAATGGCATTTACATCCCAACGGGTCTCAACCGTACCTGCAAGCAGTTCACGGCCACCTTCGGTAAGGGAGAAACGGAGATTGTCGGGCACTTCGACAGAAGATACCTCCCCGTCCGAAACGTCCGTCAGATCCACGCTCCATGAGCCATTGCCCACGCGCGACACCTTCATCTCGCAGGGTGTGCCGCCATGATAGAACTTCACTACAAGATCGGAACTTTTACCGGTGTAACAGAACAGCTCACGCTTCATATCCGGCTCATATATGCCTGTGAAATCGCTGAAACGGATCACATCCTCGGCTGCACGCGAAAGATCCATGAAATTCCCGGAAGACAATGAAGCATGTACAGTGCGGAAGAACGACATCAGGCCACGGCTGTCACGCGCCTTACGGACGGGAGCGCTCCATTCGTCATCGTCGTCATCCTCATAACCATCCAGTCCGAAGCCCTTATATTCCTCACAGAAACCTGCTGCGAGATCCACGAGCTGCCGCTGGTCGTCGGGACGGAACTGATCCATCACCATGTTGGCCGTGGCCTCAAGGTAATCCTTTGCCTCTTCATCGGTAAATACGGTGCCTGTGCCGGGATTAGGATCGACCCAACCGGGTTCATCCCCATTGTTTCCCCCACTCTCTCCTCCGTCGGGTTCATCCTCGTCATCGCCGCCACATGCCGCAAAGGAACATGCCAGTGCCACTGCCGTGACGCCGTTCACTAAATACTTGATAACTTTCATAATCAAAAAAAGTGGTAATGATTGTGTGCATGCAATTTGTATGTTCTTCAACAAAGAAACACATACGAACCGCCAATGTGTTTTTATTTTTGCAAAGTTATGGTTAAAATATGATTAACGCATTAAACACCTGTTAAATAATGCTAATCCACATTCAATGCCATGACGAATCCGGAAGGGGTATGACGGAATGTGACAAGCCCCATGGCTGCCAGCCGGACTATAAGATTCTCGGTCGAACGTAGTGAGAGGCGCACGGCACGCATAAGATCTTCAGGCGTGGCACCTTGGACAGTGGAAAGATGACGCAACATCGCACTTTCAGGCTCGGAAACGGACAAGAGTTCCCCTTCCATCCCTGAGGCGGAACGTTCCCAAGCCCGCACCATCAGCGGATGCGCCACGATGTTCTCATCAGCCACGCGATAATATGCCTGCCAGATACCCGATGCCTCACGACAACGCACGGGACGCTCCTGTGCCCGGGGTATGACGGCACGTAGCACCACAGCTCCCCCTTCGCACAGGAAAGTCGTCATCTCCAGCTCTACGGCGGGACGGCAGTAAAGCTGTGCCGCGAATTCAAGCACGTAGAGATCCTCCTCGGAACGCAAGCCGGCTATCGTGCCATTGTCCTTGACACCCACCAACAGCCTCCCTCCGTCGTTGTTGGCAAAAGCAGAGAGGGAGTGCGCGATCTTGTGCACGTCGGAAACCTGGAACTTGAAATCCTGGTGTTCATGTTCCCCCTCGTCTATGAGACGCTGTATGTAATATTTACCCTTTATGGCCTTTAGATCCTTGAACATAGTGCAAACATCCCTTTTCTAATGTTAACGGGCAAGGACGCTCAGCTGTTCAATACCTGAGGCGAAGAGGATGCCGCCGCCATGCCAAGCAGGTCGGAACCGGCGGGAGACTGGAACACTTTCAGCCCGAAACGACCGATCGTAGCGTAAAGATGGTTGAAGATGTCGCTCTGGGTATGCTCGAACTCCACCCATTGTGTGGTGCGGGTGAAGAAATAAAGCTCTATCGGAAGCCCTGACGGTGTCGGGTCAAGCTGCCGGATCATAAGGGTGAGATCTGAGTTGACTCGCTGATCGTTGCGGAGATAGCGTTCCATATAAAGCCTGAACAGTTTCAGGTTCACCGGCCTGTCCTCCCCCTCAAGGTCTGCATCCTCGATGAACCCCTCGGCTTGCAGGGACGCGACCTCTTCCCCACTGCAGAAACGCACAGTATTGGCATCCAGATAAAAGGCTCGGCTAACCCGCCGACCGGCAGAGTTGACCATCGCCTGATAATTCTGAAACGACTCGGAGACGAGGCTATAAGGAGGAACCGTAGTTACAGTATTGTCAAAGTTCCTGACTTTCACTGTCGTGAGTGATACATCCTCCACCACGCCGTTGGCATTATGTCCCGGGCATTTTATCCAGTCGCCCGGCTCCACCATCTTATTGGCCGTGAGCTGCACACTTGCCACCAACCCGAGAATCGTGTCCTTGAAGACCAACATCAGCACCGTGGCCGCGGCACCCAAGGCACCGAGTATGGCCAAAGGAGTCTTACCTATAAGCTCGCTTACGGCTATGATCACCCCTATCCCCACAAAGACGAGCTTGAACATCTGGAACACCCCCTTTATGGCATAGGGACGGGTGGTGTCGCGCCGCGCCAGACCAGCATAGAGGTTGTCTATGAATATCATCATTATGCGCACTATCGCCCAAAGGATATAGAACGAAGTGAGCACGTCCAGCCAATGCACACGGCCGGGATCGCTGCCGAAGAACCGCGGAAGCAGCCAGCTGACCATAAGCGCGGGTGCCAGTTGGCTGACCGCCCTTGTGAAACGCGAATTGATGATGTCGTCGTCCCATTCGGTAGGAGTGCGCATGACGGCACGCTCCAGAAGCCACAGTGCACCTTTCGCGGCATAATATGCTATTACCGAAACCAGCGTTATCCCTGCCAGAATGGCAAGTGCAATCAGGGATTCCGCCCCGGGACTGGTTATGTTTTCAGTGAGAAAAGCTCTTATCTGTTCAAACATGACGTTCAGGCAAAATTTCCTCACAAATTTAATGATAATCTACCAAAAGACAATAAGGCGCATTATATGCAACGACCGGCACAGGGATCACATCGTGAAACGGATCGCCTGTGCCGGTCATGGCATGCCGATTGAAAGATTACTCCATGAACATCTTCACACGGTTCCAACGTCCGTCAAGGGCATCCGGTACAAAATCCTGCTCCTCGGGCATCTTCATGGAAGCGAACTGCGACTGGCTCCATATGAATGGAAGCTGCCGCACGTGCGCCGTGCCGTATTTCATCCAGAAAGAGGTCTTGGTTCCATCAATCGAAGGCTTGCGCGAGAGGGTGGAAAGCACCTCACGGATCAGTTCGGCAGAAAAAGCCTTGGCATCCACGGAGCCGTCGGGACGCACTCGCGGCATTTCAGTGGTGCCGTAGCCCAGATCCCACCTACCGTATACCGACAACGGCTCGCGATCCTCGGTATAAGTGATCAGATCCTTGGCCGTGTCAATGTCCTTGACCGTGTCAATGCGTGCCCACAACTGGTTGCGCCTCATCGGACGGAGGTTCATGCTCTCCAGCTCATAGCCCACCCACCATGAAACCGGCTGGTTGACACCGAAGATATGCGTCGGTGATATGAGGTGATGATCGTAGTCAAGATGATTCGGCTCATAACCGGTGGAATCTGTCATTTTGATCTCCTTTCCGTCGCAAACGAAGAGTACGAAGCGGTTGTAGCTCATGTCAAGCAGACCTATCTCACCGGTATTGGCATCTATGATATGATATCCGTTAAGATATGTGCCGGTGTTGTCCAGCTTGCAATACTCGTAGAATTCCCGGATATTGCGTGCGAACTGCTCAGCCGCTGCCGAGCGGTATGTGAGCCACACACCGAGCACCTTGGTCTTGTCGTAGAGATCCACATGGGTGGTCTCGTTGAAGCCGATGCCATTGCCATTGAAACCGAAATCGGTATTCGAGCCGAACTGCCCGGGACAATTGGCATTCTGCGTGACGAAGTCCTCCCCGATGCAGTATGTGACCGCACACGACTGTGCCCAGAAGCAACACCATGAATTGTGCGTCCAGAACACGTTGCCGTCAGGCATCATCTTGGTAAATGAGGTACAGTGGTCGGGGCGATCCTTGGATGTGGACTTATGAGCCGTGCCGTAGCCCATGACAAGGCCGATCTTGTCGCCGATGCAATCAAACAGGTCATACTGGGAGTTGATGAATATCACATCAAGGAAAGTAAGAGGATCCTTCCCATATCCGAGACGGCTCTGTTCCGGGGTGAAAGAACTTAAAGCCAGATCCACGTATGACACGGAACCGCGCGGAACAGCTCCCACAGCCCCCTCGTATATGCCGAGCTGACGGAACATGAGGCGGATTATCTTTTCCACCATGGGATCGTCCTTGCGCTGGAGAGCCCAGTCATAGAGATAGCCGTAGTTCTGCACCAGTGTCTCTGCCGAGGCAGTGAGATATTCGGGCTTGACCTCTATGGAGATAGCGTCCTGGGGAGTGGCTCCCACAAGGAAATTGCGCCAGGAATTGTCGCGTGTGGCGAGTATCATCTCACCGGTCTGCACTTTCCCTTGCACGTATCCCGCATTGTATTCGTTCTGATAGATGCTAACATTGGGATTCTGTGCATAAATGGCATAGTTCCAGTTGTTGTCCACGCACTGTGCGAAGCCACAGGTGTACTCGTCAAGTACGAACTGCGTGGGTCGGGTGTTTTTGAATTCAGGATTATATGTAGCCATGATTCATATTTTAAAAATTTAATATCAGAATATAATATAGTGGTATAGGCCACATTATTCCATGAACATCTTCACACGGTTCCATCGTCCGTCTATGGCATCGGGGATGCAGTCTATCTCCTCGGGCTGTTTGAATTGCGCCCAACGTGACTCAGACCAGATGAACGGCGTGCCGTCTATATAAGGACTTCCGAACTTCATCCAGAAGGATGTCTTTGTGCCCTCCTTGGAAGGCTTCATCGAAAGGTTGGCAAGAACTTCCTTTATCTCCTCGGTGCCGAAAGCCTTGGCATCTATCGATCCGTGTGGTTGGTAGCGAATGAACTCAGAGGTGCCGTAGTTCTTATCCCAGCGACCCGCTATGGATATTGGTTCCAGGCTCTCGTTGTATGTCACCAACGCCTTGGCGCTCTCCATGTCAAGCACGTTGGGGATATTGCGCCAGAGCTGGTAACGGCGTTTTGGAGCGCCGTCGATGGTCTGAAGCTCACGCCATATGCGCTTATAGCTGGGATTGTTGCACCCCAACACATGCGTCTCGGTGACCATATGGTGATCCCAGTCAAGGAAATCAGGTTCATATCCGGTGGAATCCTTTACTGTAAGCGTGGTGCCGTCGCTCTTGAAGAGAGCGAAGCGGGCATAGCTCATGTCGATCATGCCGAACTCGCCCCTGTATGCGTCCACTATCATGTATGCATTGAGATACGTGCCGGTATTGTCCATCTTGCAATAATCATAGAATTCGTCTATGGACTTCGCGAAATGCTCGGCTGCAGCGGCACGCCATGTAAGCCATATGCCGAGGGTCTTGGATTCGTTATAGAAATACGTCTCGGTAGTCTCGTTGAAGCCGATGCCATGGCCGTTGAAGCCGAAATCGGTATTGGATCCGAACTGACCTGGGCAGAATGTGTTCTGGGTGAGGAAATCCTCCCCTATAACATAAGTCATGGCACATGTCTGGGCGAACAGGCAGCACCAGCTTGTGTGCGTCCACAGGATCTCGCCGTTTTCCAGTCTCTTCACAAAACCGGAGCATCTTCCGGGCTTCAGCCTGAGGTCGTGGCATCCATCCTTGAGGGTCTTCTCCTGGTCATCCTTCTCAAGTTGGTTGAAGGCTACCCCGAGCTGTTTTGATACCGCATCCCACAGATCCATCTGGCCGTTGATGAAATAAATGTCAATGAACGTGAGTGGATCGTCGCCGGTGTGCATCCGTGCATCCTCGGGATCCATGTTGGCAAGTTTGAGGTCATCGAACCGCACTTCCCGACGTGGCTCCTTGTCTGCAGCCCCCTCATAGATTCCCAGCATTCGGAACATCAGACGCACGATGTTGCGTGTCTTTTCGTCGGCCATGTTCTTCTCTGCCCAATCGGTAAGATAGTTGTAATTGTCCACCAGCGCCTTACAAGCGATCTCCACACCGTCTGGGGGTATCTGGACGGAATTGGCGCCCGGCCCCTCATCAAGTACATACCATCGCCATGTATTATTGCGTGTGGCCTTTATGACACGGCCGGTCTGGATTTTTCCCTGCACATATCCTGCATTGTACTCATTCTGATAGATGCTTACCGAAGGATCCTGTGCATATACGGCATAGTTCCAGTTGTTGTCTACACACTGGGCAAATCCGCGGGTGTACTCGTTGAACACGAACTCCCTTGGCTCAGTGTTTTTGAAATTAGGTTGATACATATGTAAGTAAGATTTTGGATTGTTTCTCATTTGTTGCTATCACCGGCAGGCTTCTGCGGTTTGTCGCCGACAGAAGAAGGATCAGGAGCCTTTGAGGCTACGGATGCCTGTTTCTGTGAAATGGCATCGGCGGCAAGTTCGGCAGCCTTGCTTGCGCTGCGGGCATCGGCGGCAGCAGTCTCTGCGGCCGTGGCTGCGGCTGCGGCGGCCTTGTCGGCCTCTTCAGCCGCAGTAACGGCGGCCTTTGCCGCATACTCTATCTTCTGATCGGAATCCACCGCCTTCAGAGGTATGTCGGCAGGAATAGGATTCACGGAAGCAGCCGTAGTGGCCACCGGAGCGTCAGCTGGAGCCTGACTGGCGGCAACTTCCGGCTTCGGATGCCTGTTACGCGCTATCAGCTGCCTTATTATCACTACACCAAGAGCTATGAAGCACAGGTACATGCAAAGCCTGAACGCGACAACCGGATCCTTCGAAGTGGATTCCCCGAACACCTTGGCAATCCCGTCTATTATGAAAGGAGCGACAACGTTGCCTATGGAATCCATGACCGCGAACCATGCGAGGGTCAAAGTCAAAGCCACACGGGTAGAGGCCACCGACAACCGGTCATAGTAGTAAGGCTGTGCGATGCCGTAGAAATATGAGGCGATGAGTATGCCGATCCCCACGATCACCGCGTCGCTGGAAATGCTCATGAGCACGAAACCAGCAGCGATGAGAGCCATAACAACCACGGCCACATGGTTCTTGAGTATCTTCAAGCAGAAATTGAGGGTGAAGCCGGAAGCCATTATACCCAGGAACAAGATGGAGGTAAGGTCACCTGCGGTTCCCGAATTGGTGTAACGGAAAGGTATGTACAGGCTTATGGCAGCAATCACCAGGGTTATGAAGAAGTAATAGATGCAATAACGTATGAGCATGGGCATGTTCACCTGCTCCGAGAACTTGTAGTGCACCTTCTTCACCCCGGTCTTGGATGCATCGGTGGATCGGATATCCACAGGTTCCTTGATGTATTTTTTGAAGCGTGAGGCAAAAATCAAGGGAATGAACGGCAAAAGGTAGATCAGGAACGGAAGACGCCAGTTGATCTTGGCAAGGTAACCGGTGGCTATCACCGAAAACATCAATACCATGTTAAGCACGGCCGAAGTGTAGCCATACTGCTGCGTGCGCTTCTCGCCTCCGAAGAGGTCTGCGATGAAAGCCGTGGAAAGCGGCGAGATTATGCCGGCGGCGATGCCGATCAGGAAGCTCAGTATGATTAGGGTGATCATGTTGGGCGCCAGGAAGAACAAGGCTCCACCTATGCCATAGAACAAGCAGGCCCAGTTGAGCAGTTTCATGTTGTTGAACTTGGTACCGATCCATCCTCCGAGGAACACGAAGGGTATCGCCGCAATGTTAGGCCCCAAGGTGAGGAATTGCGTCTCAAGCTGACTCGTGCCAGGAAAGATCTTCTGAAGGTCCCCCATGATCGGAGAGATGGCCAGACCGGGAATGGAAGTGATTATGAAAATCACATACAGGTTGAAGACGGCCCATATAGGCAATGTCGCATTGCCGTAGCCTGATTTAATGCCACTCATAGTTGTATCGTGAATTAATTAAAAACTTGTTGTCAGAAAGTAAAGGCGAGCTGTGTCTGTATGCGGCTGTCGTGCGCGCCTCCAATGTTCCATGTCTGCCGGTGCCCCCACAGGTATTCTATGCCCCACTGCAGATAAGGGGTTATGTTATAGAAACAGTTCACGGCTCCATAAAGTGCATATTTGTAATTCTGTGCCTCTGGCAAATTGTCGGCGTATGCGCCGACATGCCATATCCGTGACTCGGAAAACATGGCGTTGAACTGCAAGCGGGAATTCACATTGTAGGTAACCCCGACGTTCGCGCCCATCATCGGGGAGGCGGTCATGCGTCCGGGTCGTGAATCGTCCGGAATGAATGAAAGAGGCTTCCCCGCTATATCCTGAAGATAATTGCCTATCCCTTTCCCATATGCCAGCTGAAGATAAAATATGAGTGGCTTGACCGGATTGAGGTTGCCGGACAGCATGACTCCCCATCCGACCATATGCCGCGTCTTGTCGGCCACGAGATCGCGATAAGCGAAATTGCGGATGATACCCGACAGACGGATACGGTTCCATTGCGAACGGGAATATTCCACCCAAAGCGGAATGTCTGGTACGAGCTGCTCGGCATCGGCATAGTCCGTCACCTGTACCCCGTCAAACTCGGGATAGTCCTTGCCGCGATAGTATCCCTTGGACGAATAGAACGACGGCATGTCAACTGCGGCAGCAAAACGGAACCCGTTGTAGGATGGGGATGTATAACCTATCTCGTAGGCGACATTGGACACACAACCTGACGGCCCTTCGGGGTCGATGGTCGGGGGCTGGCATGCATATGCATCCTGAAACAGCGTCAGCTTCATGCCGGCGGTAATGTTGCGCCATGACACATACGCGCGTTGAAGAACCAGGCTTGAGGTGATGCCGTCAGTCCCCGCCTTTACATAGCCGGAGATCTCGTCGGGGGTGCCGGCAAGCCCGACCACCTGCAGATCGACAGATCCGTTTATGGGATTGATATAGAAATCGCCCTTGTGGCCTTTTTGGGCTGGAACGGGAATGGCGGATGTCACGAAGCTGATCCCCGCACCGGCTTGCTTGTAGAGGTTGTTGCCTATGTCATAGCCGAGTATGGGGTTTATCATTCCTCCTATAGTCATTATGAACTTGTTGTTGGAGGATTTAACTACAAATTTCGGAACAGGAACGGCCTGAGGTTCCTGCGGGCGCGAGCGCAAAAGTATGTGCGCCGTCTCGGCATCTGTGCGCCTGAACTCCAACCTGGAAGAGCCCTCTTCTGCGGCGATACTGTCATCGGCATAGGCACCGGGGATTGCCACGGATATGCCGAGGAGGACGAGCGGATAAATAATTTTTTTCATTTTGTGTGCATTTGATTAGAAGATCCGACGAAAATCGTTCAAGCGTAAAACTCGTCCCTCCTGAAGATTTCAGACAATCCCTAATGTTTTGTAATTCGTAATGTCTCTAATACTCACGTAATCTCTATAATACTCAAATGTATTGCCATTGATCAGCAGTAAAAGCAAGTAAATAAGCCTCCTTGTAGAAAGAACAACCACATTCCTCAAAAGTTGCTGATTAACACTAATTTTTATTATCACACAAGATGAACCCTACATTGCTGATGGTGTTATTATTACATAGCCTGTCATTCAGGCAGCGCATATGATACGACATGACATACCGTTAATTTACAGTTTCGCCAGTTAATCCAGCCCCCTCCCGCACATAACAAAAAACAACACTCACAATCAACTATTCCATATTATGAAATATGTAGAAACAGGATACGGGAAAATACCGCTGATCTCACTCGTGGCGATACTTTCCATCTCCCTGACGGTAAATCTGCCGGGGCTTGCAATCTCACCCATAATGGGGAAGCTCAATGAAGTGTTCCATAACGTGACGGAGCTTGAGATCCAACTCCTGACGGTGCTCCCGAATCTCGTTACGATCCCGTTCATACTCTGCTCGGGGAAAATATGCACCCCCAAGAACCAGATGTTCATACTGGGCATAGGCCTGGGACTTTATGCCCTCACCGGCATACTCTATTTCTTTGCGGACTCGATGATAGAACTGATACTCCTAAGCTGTCTGCTCGGAGTGGGATGCGGTCTGGTCATACCATTGGCGGCAAGCCTCATCTCCCAGTATTTCGTCGGGAAGGCTCGAACCAAACAGCTCGGCATGAAATCGAGCCTGTCTAACTTCTCAGTCATATTCGCCACTCTGTTTGTAGGCTGGATAGCATCGCTCAACTGGCATTATGCATTCATCGTGTACATGGTGCCCGTCATACCCCTTGTTCTCATACCATTTATGACCGGGAAGTATATAGATTCCCACAAGACAGTCAATCCGGGTCCTCCCCTGGAACCTCACAAGGAACCTGTCATACCATCTGACGATGACATAAAGACTGCAAAGACCATACATAAGGCGCCAACACCAAACTTCCATTTCCAGGGACACACCGCACTGATGTTGCTTTTCGGAATAATGGCATTGTATTTCGGAATGACATACGCCACGGAAGTAGTATCATATTACCTGCCTTTCTCCATGAAGCACTACGGGCTGTCCACGGGCGATGTAGGAGTGGCCACCGCCATGTTCTTTACGTCAGCCACCATATCGGGATTCTTGCTTACCCGCATAATCGACTTTTTCAAGGACAAGACCATGCAGCTGGCCATATTCACTTGCATAGCCGGACTGTTCCTCGTAGGTGGCATACATCATTACTGGGCATACATCGCCGGCGTGTTCCTCATGGGACTCGGATACGGTGTCGTACAACCTGTGATCTACGACAAGACCTCCTACGTGGCTCCGAATACCGCGAAATCGACACAGTATTTCGCATATCTGCTTACCTGCAACTATATCGGAATATCCATGGTGCCTTTTATCGTAAACGCAATGAAACGGCTCTTCGACGCATCGGCAGATCCGAACTTCTCATTCATATTCAACGGATTTGTGGTTGTAGGCATACTCGCCATAGCCATCTGGAAACGTCATTCGTTCGTTTTTGAAGCCGACCCGAACTACTCCAAGAACTCCAATCCTGCCGCTTCCGGCACAAAGGCTCCGGAATAACATTCCGGCTTTATAAGAATGATCGTCCCCCTCAAGGCGCATAATAGCGATCCTGAGGGGGACGATCCGTATTTCCTGTGATTGGAAGCGTCAGCAAGTTTTTTACCTGACCCAATAGGGCTTGCCGTCCTTCCAGAGAACCTTCACATTGGTTATGTACCATGTGCGCCCGTGGTCGTTGTTGCCTTGGAAGAAAAGGTAGGTGGAGCCGTCGTTGTCGGTAAAGAGGTGCGGATGCCCCGACTCGCTTGAATTCCACTCGCCGGGCTTGCCGTTGGGCATGAAAGGCTCGTCGGACATGCGTGTCCAGTGCACTCCGTCGGTGCTCTCCGCCACACCGATCTGCTGCGGAGCGTTGTTGTATGCACCGGCATAGAACATGAAGAGTTTGTCACCCTTGCGGGCAATTGAAGCGCCTTCTATGCATTCCCCCTCCCATGGAAGTTCCGGCACCAGGATCGGAGCGTCTATCGCCAGCTGCCAGTCATCGCGGCTGAAATCAGTGTCTCCGGGAGCCACAGCCACCCCCTGTATCTGGTTGCGGAATTCCTTGTCGCGCGTGGCGAAATAGAGGTAATATTTCCCTTTGAACTCCGCCACCTCGGCATCTATGGCACGACCGCAGTTCCAGTCGCCGGTGGGATGGAATATTGGATTGGATGCGTCGCGGGTGAAGTTTATCCCGTCGGTGGAAGTTGCGTGGCATATGGCATCCTTCTCGCGGTTGCCGTATGTCTGATAGAAGAGATGCACCACCCCGTCGCGCACAAGCGCACCGGGAGCGCACAACCCCTTTTTCTCATACTCTGCACCGGCGCCCGGGGTGATCTCCCCCACCTTCGTCCAGTTGATGAGATCCTTGCTTTCGGCAATGCCGATGTTCCACCCGGAGTGGGGATTGTCGCGATAAGGGGGTAGGGAGTAATACATCAGGTAGCGCCCATTGAAGTTGACCACATGCGGATCCTTGCAATGCGGCAACCCTATACGCGTTGTGTCGCCATACATCATCTGCGGAGCGGCTGCATATGCCCCGACACAAAATAGCAGCGCTATCAATGAAATCAGTTTTCTCATCTGTCTAATCTATGGTATTATTGACAAAGTTACGCAAAATTTAAAAATGGATCAGAAGGGGGAGAGGCAGGCATCAAGGGAGGCGGTGAGGGCGGGGCGGTCGAGGTGCAGCCCGATGAAGACGAGCTTCACCATGCGGTCGCCGTAGGTTTCGTCCCAGTCCATGCGCAGGGTGGGATCGGTGGCCATGAGGCGTTGTAGCTCCTCCTGCGGGGCTGTGGCAAACCATAGCCCCGACTCGGAGAGGTTTTTCTGGACACCAGCCTGTTCGAAGAGGTAGCACATGTCGCGATTATGCGAAAAATAAAGTATGCCCTTGGCACGTATGATATTGGACGGCCATTGCGTGGCCACAAAGCGATCGAACTTGTTTAGGTCGAAAGGTGCACGACGGTAATACACCATGGTCTCTATGCCGTATTCCTCGGCATGGCCTCCATGGTGATGATGATGGTGGTGGCCGCAAGTGCAATGCTCACCGCCGGGGCATGATTCCTCATGGTCATGGTCGTGGTCGTAATCATGGTGGTGATGATGACCATGGGATTCCTCCTCTTCAAAATGGTGTGGCTCGTCGCGGTGCTCTATCTCGCGGATCCACGTCGCGGAAGTGGCAACCTCTTCAAAGTCAAACATGCCTGTGCCTATGATGCTGTCAAGATCCACATCGGCATAATCGCATTCTATAATGTGTGCCTTAGGCTGCAGTGCGCGGATGATGGCGCGCACACGCTCTCCCTCCTGAGGTGTCACCTCGGAGATCTTGTTAAGCAACACCACATTGCAGAACTCTATCTGCTGTATCACGAGGCTCTCTATATCGTCCTCAGCCGGTTTGCGCCCGACAAGCCGCTGGCCACAGGCGAACTCGCTCTGCATGCGCAGCGCATCAACGACCGTAACGACGCAGTCAAGCACCGGAACGGCACCCTCGTAATCCTCCGGAAGCATGGCGCGTATGGACGATATGGTCTGCGCGATAGGAGCCGGATCGCATATGCCGCTCGCCTCAACCACTATGTAGTCGAAACGCCCGGCAGAGGCAAGCTGCGTAAGCTGTTCAATAAGATCTGTCTGGAGCGTGCAGCAGATGCACCCGTTCTGGAGCGCCACAAGGTCGCCGGCACCGTCCGGCGAACCGACCACTCCCCCTTTCTGTATGAGTGCGGCATCTATGTTGACCTCGCCGATGTCATTCACTACTACGGCGAATCTTATGCCGCGACGGTTGGCAAGGATGCGGTTGAGCAACGTTGTCTTTCCACTCCCGAGATAGCCGGTAAGCAGCAATACCGGTATTTCATTTGCAATCATATCACTTCTGTTTTGTTACCGCAAAGGTAACCAATCAAGGCCAATGCAACAAAAATAATAATGCATGCACGATTTTTATTCCTCTGGGTAATTCCGGTTTTACTAACTTTGCAAAAATAACCAATCATTAGAATAACCAAAAAATCAATACCATGCGATATAGCAAATTGATATTATTGGCCGCAGGACTGTCGGCCGGATGCGCCATCCACGGTGCAGAGATGACCATGAAGGTGACCGGGAATTACCTCAATATCCCGATTTCGCACAGCGTGGACAGGACACGCCTCACGCTCGAAGCCAAGGGGATGGATCCGCTGCCCATCGTGGCGCGTATAGCGCCGGGAGAGGCCGAGTACTGGGTGTTCAAGGACATATCGGCCTTGAAAGGGAAGAAGTTGACCATCAAGTATCCCGACGGGACAAAAGGGATGGATGCCATCTATCAGGCGGATACCATCCACGGGGAATCGCAGATGTACCACGAGAAGAACCGTCCGCAATTCCACTTCACCACGCGCCGAGGCTGGATAAACGACCCCAACGGTCTGGTATACCACAACGGGGAATACCATCTCTACTACCAGCACAACCCCTATGAACGCGACTGGGAAAACATGCACTGGGGACATGCCGTAAGCACCGACCTCGTGCATTGGAAGGAACTGCCCACCGCGCTCCATCCCGACCATATGGGCACGATGTTCTCCGGTTCGGCAGTGATCGACCATGACAACGACTCGGGATTCGGCTCCAAGAAGGAACCGGCAATGGTAGCGGCATATACCATCAACAATGACGACCGCCAGATGCAAGGGATAGCCTACAGCACCGACAACGGGCGCACATTCACCAAATACGAGGGGAATCCCGTCGTCAACAGCAAGGAGATATGGGACACGCACGACACGCGCGACCCCAAAATGTTCCGTTACGGAGACCATTGGGTAATGGTGCTCAACGAGCGCGACGGCCATTCGATCTACACCTCACAGAATCTGCGCGACTGGACTTACAAGAGCCACGTGACCGGCTTCTGGGAGTGCCCCGAGCTGTTCCCGCTGCCGGTGGACGGCGACAAGGGCAACATGCTATGGGTGATGTACGGGGCTTCCGGCACATACATGCTCGGAGACTTCGACGGGGAGAAGTTCACACCGCGTTCCGGAAAACACCGCAACTGCGCGGGCACCATCTATGCCGCCCAGACCTTCAACAACGTGCCGGAAACCGACGGACGACGCATCCAAATCGGATGGGGACGGCTTGGGCACCCCGGCATGCCGTTCAACGGTATAATGCTCCTCCCCACGGAACTGTCGCTGCGCACCACCAAGGACGGCGTGCGCCTGATAAGCACCCCGGTAAAGGAGGTGGAGAGCCTCTGCAAGCCGGCAGGATCATGGACCAACCTCTCGCAGGATCAGGCCAACAAGGCGCTTGAAAAATTCTCGGATGCCGACCGTCTGCGTGTGCGTGCCACCCTGCACCTGTCGCATGCCACAGACGCGTCAATCTGCCTCGCCGGACAGCGCCTCGTGGACTACGACCTCAACGGCACCACCATCAACGGCAACCACTATTCCCCCCAGGATCCCACAAGCATGGAACTGACTGCCGACATCTACATCGACCGCACATCGGTGGAGGTATTCGTTGACGGCGGCCTCTTCTCCTACTCCATGAGCCGCCACCTCCCCGACGGCGACCGCGAGGGGTTCCGTTTCCACGGCAACCGCGTTACCGTCAAGAATCTCGAAGTCTTCAACATTGACTCCATCTGGGACTGACCACTCCCCTCCTATATGGGGCTGTGTCGTAATTAAGATTTGAAGTGCACCCAAAAGTTTTTGTCTAACTTTTTGGGTGCACTTCATTTTGATACAGCGCCCTCCGGATGTGTTGTCGCGTGTGTTCCAGATTATTCGCGAATAAGGATTTTGCGTGTGCTTCCGTCAGAATATCTGACGATGTTGATGCCTGATTGCAGTTCGGAAAGAATCAGACCTTCAGGAGTGTAGATTTGCTCTATTTCGGAATGTATACCATCAGCGTCTGCACCCACGCTTTCTATGCCGGCAAGTGTTTTCCACCCAAAGGTCAGAATATCATTGTATTCCACATCAAGGTCAGATTCATTTGCTCCATAGAATCGTTTAAAATTCATTTCACATGATTCTATTTCGTTTCTGGAAACAGTCCATTTAAAGGTTCTGTCTTTTCGGCTTATGTCGTCGTACTGGTTTGTTTTGACGGTGCGCACCGTTTCCGGCAGATAATATGACGCTTTGCCGAGGTAACCTGCCAGAAACACCATATTAATTCCTGTCACCTCAATGTCATAAAAGTTATCCGGTAGGGTGAAACCTGCAGAGTTCTGCATATTTGTGTAGCTGATTTCTGTTTTCTTGGTTGCTGTATCTTCCGGATCGTCGGTAGTTTTCGTATAGACATAATCAGTCATACAATTGTTTGAATAGTGGAATTCGTAGGTCACTCTGTCAGGGTCTCCCTCATCGGTGATGTCTTCATATATCAGCGTTTTCAGATATCCATCAGAGGTGTATGTGCAGCAATATTTCCCATCGCCAGAACTCACTGACGCTGCGTATCCTTGTTCGTTGAGTGTTATGTTAAATCTATTCCATCCGCCTACTGTCATAATGACAATATTGTCTACCAATCGGGAGTAATCGAACTTATATCCGGATGGATTATTCTCCGGGCCAGCCGAGATTAGCCGGCCATCATCATCATACGAGTAAAGTTCTGTTAAAGATGCCTCATATTCAACTCTTGTAGTAGTGAGTTTTGTCAGGCGAGTGTTACCGAACACCATTGATGACGATAAATCTATCCCATTGGAGAACCCGGCAAGCGAAGATATCGCAGTGAAGCATAAGAGTAACAAATTCTTCATTTTTGTGAATAGAAATTAAATGAATTGTGTTGACTATAGTATAGTCAATATATTTTTGCATTGTTTAATTGCAAAGATATGAAATATTAGACAAATACCCCCCCCCAATAGTTAAAATATGTTAATCTCGCAAGAGATGCGACTCATCAAGCGAATCGCACCTCTTGCGGGATTGTTTTTATCGCCACGATTTCACCCAACCATACAGCGATAAATGAATCGAAACTCAAAATAAACTTCCGTCAATTTCGGGGGTTAGGCTGCAGGGCGGCGCGGCTGGTGGAGGCGCGGAGGCGTGCCACAAGCCAGGCGGTGAGGGTGTAGAGGGCGGTGAGACACCAGAGCCAGCGGTAGGGGACGATTTCCTGCTCCAGGGTGGCACCGTTGTTGTTGATGCGGATGAAACCCTCCATGCCCCATGTGGCGGGGATCATGTCGCCGATCCATTGCCAGAAAGGCTGCATGGCGTATCGCGGCCATGTGAGGCCGGAAAGGAAGAGGAACACTACCGAAGTGAACACGAACACTACAAAGGCACTCTCCTTTTCAGATACCATGCAGATGCATGTAAGGCCGAGCATGGCGGTTGCCAGCAACATTGGCAGGATAAACAGGAGGTACTGCAGGAGGTTGCCGAGATGCGGGAAATGGAACCAGAGGGGTATGTAGTGCAGGATGTAGATGCTCAACGGTATATAGAGTATGACATAACAGCATGCCTTGCCCAGAATCGTTGCCATAGGGGAGGCCTCCACGGCAAGGGGATCAAGGCCACGGTTAAGGCGTCGGCGCTCATTGGATGCTCCCCCGAGGAAAGTGATGCCGAGCAGCATGCTCTGTTGCAGGATCAGCACCACTATGCCCGGCATGATGAACGATGCGAATCCCTGCTGCGGATCCCCAAGGAAATAGGCTTCGGTCTGTATGGAAGATCCCCCTGCGGAAGCCACGCCGGATACTCCAAGGGTGTTTATGGCCACCTCACGCAGATCGGCATCGATAGCCATCTGCAATTCGGTCAGCGACTCGAGAAACGTGCGGTAACGGAGCAGCAGACTGGCATCGCTGTAGAACTGTATCACACCTTGTTCGCCACGCGCCACCTTAGCGGAATAATCGGCCGGAATCTCAATGACGGCAAAGCATTTCTTCTCTTCCCACCACCGGCGCGCCTCTGCCATGTCTGCTGCATAGCCGCATATCTTCATGGCCTGAGTGGCATCGGCATGGCGCACGAACTCACGGCTCGCCGCCGTGCGGCAACGATCCACAACGGCCACAGGCATATCACGTGTCACCTCCGGGTTATATATGGCGGCATACACTATGGGGTATGCCAAAGGAAGCGCGAAGAAAAAGAGCATCGTACCGGGACTGGAAAGCACCATCCGGAACTCCCTGCGCATCACGCGCGCCATATTCAGTAGCCAATGAAGCATAGTCATAGAAGTTAGAAGTTAGAGCAGGAGAAGTCAAGCAAGAATACTTTTTTTAGAAGTTAGAAGTCAGAGCAGGAGAAGTCAAGCAAGAATACAAGAAGTTCGACCATTCAGTTGATGCCTCTGATATCTCTGATGCCTCTGATTCAGAATTGTTGATTGCAGGAGGGTATTCTTGCTTGACTTCTCCTGCTCTGACTTCTTACTTCTACATTACGGAACATACACCGGATGGCGGGCAGCCCGGCGGAGCAGCGGAGCGGCCAGCATGGCCAGTATGGGGTATACGAGCAGGGCAGCGTAATAGTGCCGGGAGAAATAGAGGGGGATGCCGTTGAGGGCTTGCCCTATGTATATCTCAAAATAATAGCGCACAGGCAGTATGTAGCTGAAAATCGCTATGCCGCCATACATGCTCTGCACCGGGAAAGAGAAAGCTGCGATGGAGAAGGCGAGGATGCCTGTGAGGCAGCATACGGAGAGGGAAAGACGAAGATTCGGAAGCACGCAGCAGACAAATGTCGCAAAGCACTGGCAGGCTATCACAAACAGGAGCATGGCGAGAGCCATATGCCACATGGGACAGTGCAACGGGAAGTGGTTCCAGTCGAACATCAACGAATTTATCCCCAGTCCTATGACAGTAAACACAAGCGTCTGCGGGGCGAGCTTCCCTATCAGCGCTCCCCATATGTCGCCGCGAGCCATGGCGAGCCATTGACGCGACGTGCCGGTCTTCAGCTCATGTGCAATGGCGTATACGGTCATTATGAAGATCATCAGCTCCAGTATGCCGGGAAGGAATGAGGTGGTCAGATAGTAGCTGTAGTTTAGCCAGGGATTTCGAAGCGGGTGATTCTGGATGGTCATCGGTTGCAGAAGCACTTCGGCCATCTCCTGAGGCGCACCTTTGCTTACGAGGTTGGTCTGGACGACACGTCCGGTGGTGGTCACGCCCATGGTCTTGAACCCCTTGAACACCAGAGTGCCCGGGACATAGAACGTGAGGTTGGAATAGAACGTGAGCGTTGGGCCGCGGCCACCAATTGCATCCCTTTCGAAATTGTCGGGTATGACGAAGAAACCGAATATCTCTCCGCGTTGCACGGCATCCATGGCGGCATTGAAGCTCTCCTCGCTCTGCGTTATGCCTACAAGCTCGGTGGCATCGAGTGAGCGTGTGATCTGTCGCGACATCTGCGAGTGGTCAAGATCCACGATCGCCGCCGGCACCTTCTTAGGCAGCCCCTCCCCGAGAATGGAGAGGAAGAAGAATGCCATGAAAAGGGGCACGAGCGTCATCCCTGCCAGCCACATAGGGCGGGAGGTCAGAAGCCTTATTTCCCGTTTTATTACTTGCCAGAGCATCGCACGTAACTGTTCAAAAGATCCTATGACAGATTAGTCAATCCTTGTATATCACCGTCATTCCGGGACGCAGGTCGGGAATATCCTCCGTTGGCCGAGCCTTTATCTCGAATGTCTTGGAGTCCCAGTCGCCCGTTGTCTTGGTGGCATGCCATGTGGCATAGCTGCCGAGATCGCGCACATAATAGATCTTTACCTTGGTCTCCTTCTGCTTGAGAGCCGGTATCATGACGGTTATCTCCTTGCCGAGGGTCATGTCTGAAAGGTATTCCTCTCGCACGTTGAATGTCACCCACTTGTCATCAATCTTGAGCACGTTCATGATCGGTGCCCCGAGTGCCACCAGCTCACCGACGTGGGGGAATATGACATCGACCTGTCCGTCGCATGGAGCGGTGAGGTACTGGTCTTCAAGCAGAGCCTCCACTTCGCTGACACCGGCACCGGCTGCGCTCACCATCGCCGAGGCGGCCTGCTTGTCCTCTGACTGTGCGCCCTGCTTGGCCATCTCATACTGGCTTTTCGCTGCAGCCGCCGCAGCCGTGGCTGCGTCATATGCGGCCTTGGCCTCGTCGCGTTTCTGCTCCGACATGACACCCTCCCGATAGAGGGTTTCCATACGGTCATATGTCTTCTTGGTGATTGTCACGGCGGCATTGGCCTGCTGCCACAGCTCATATGCGCCCTGGATTATCTGACTGCGGGTGCCGGCATCGACCTTGCGGTTCGTTGCCTGAGCCGCCTCCTCCATGCTGCGTGCCTGTTGCAGCTTGGCCTCTACTATAGAGGAATGTATATGCACCAACGTGTCGCCGGCTTTTACCATATCGCCCTCCTGCACGTAGAATTCCACCACGCGCCCCGGGAGCTTGCCCGATACACGCACCGAAGTGGCCTCAGCCTGTCCTTCGATTATCTGAGCGGGCTTGTTGATGAAAAGGAATCCGATTATGGCCAATGCAGCCACTACAATGACTACCAGTCCGAGAGCCGAGATAAGCACCCGGTTCTCTTTTTTCTGTTCTGGGGTTAGCGGATTAAGTTCTGCTGACATGACTTATGTTGCTTTAATGGATGTTTGGAAGTAGGGAAAGAAGAGAAATTAAGAAATTGAGAAAAAGAGCCTACATCAGGAATCAGAGGGTACCGAGCACCTTGCTGAGATAGACGTCGCACAATTGTACGTCAATAAGCGCGTCTATGTTTTCGGAATTCGCCTTGAGCCACGCCGTCTGTGCGGCCATCACATCGGATGTGGTAATGACACCTTCCCGGAATCCGAGCGTGGCCGTGCGGAGATTGTCCTGCGCCTTGGCCAGATTTGACTCGGTAGCCTGATAGGTCTTTACGGCTTCCTGAGCCTTGTAGGCCGCCTGGTTCACCTGCAGTTCGATCTTCTCCTTCGCGTCGGCAAGCTGCAGCTTCATTATGGTCTCCTCTGAACGGGCTGCCCTGAACTTATTGTAGTTGCCACCCCAGTGCCAGAGCGGAATCTTTACCATGACCCCTACGGAGAAAGCGCCGTTGAACTTAGTCTTAAAGCCGTCGAACATGTTGGGGTTGCTGAACGAATAGCTCCCCAGCAGCGCCACATTCGGCAGCATGCTGCTGAGAGCCACCCTTTTCTGCATGCGGGCGGCATCGGAGGCCAGTTCAAGAGCCTGAAGATCGGGGCGGTTGGCATAGACCTCCTCCATGGAATAGGACGACGAGATCTGAGCGCGTGGATTGATGGTGCCGGTTCCCTCGTCAGCCACCGCGATCGGAGTGTTTACCGGCAGCCCGCAGATCTGTGCAAGCGCCATACGACTGAGGCTCAGCCCGTTTTCCACTTTAAGGAGATCCACGTTGGCCTCATTGAGTTTCACATCCACACTCAGCAGGTCGCTGCGGGTGGCCACACCCTGCTCCACCATCAACCTTACATTGCGGTCAAGAGTGTCAAGCAGGTTTACGAAACTTTTCGCAAGTTCATGCTTGGCCTTAAGAGAGACGACAGTCCAATATGCGGCATCAACGGCATATATCACGTTCTGCTGTTCGTTGCGCTGAAGCTCCAGGGCAGCACGTTCGTTGATGTCGGCGAGCTTGTTGAGGGCGACTATCTTTCCGCCCATGTATATGGGCTGGGTAAGCGTTACCGCCCCAAAGAACACATTGTGGATATCGAACTCCATCGCCTCCTTTGGTATGAGGGCGGTCTGCTCGGGGATGGGAGTGCCGTCGGGAAGGGTAAGCGGGACAACCACAGGTTTCCCGTCAGGCCCGATCACGGGCTTTCCGTCGGGGCCTATGGCCGGGAATGTAGCCTGGGTATATTTGTACCCCTTTGTCACGGGGTCAAAAGTGCCGACCGGAAGATGCTGGTCGCTGTCAAAGATCGAAAGGTTTTTCTGATTGTAGGTGTACCCTCCGGCAAAGTCTATACCGGGCAGATAAGCGGCAAACGCCTCTTTCCTGGTATAGGCCGCCTGCTTCACCTTCTCTGCCTTGACCATCAGCTCCTTGTTGTTGGCAAGGGCGAGCGCCCGGCATGAATCAAGCGAATACACTTCAGCCGATGCCTGCGGTGACACAAACGCCGACACAAGCATTCCGGCAGCCATGGTTGCTAAAATCTTTCTATTCATAGGAGGTGCGGAAGCGAACTCATTTATTAAACAGTGTCTTGAAACGTGATGCGGATACCGGGATCCGCGCTGCATGGGAATGCCCTGCTACGCGGGCAAACCATACAATCTAATAACTTCTGAAATGTTAAAATTGTTTGGTCTCCTCCAGTGCATCATGGGGCAATTTATCCGCTGCAAAATTACGCAATACCACTCATACTGCCGATAGTAACCACGACAAATATTCGACCTTTAGACTAATAATTGGCAGATATTTCCTATCGTTCCGCAAAGCATCCTCATACACGGCTCACACCCCATGACCCCGCATCATGGAGTCCCCACACCTCGCGCCCAAATGGGCGCTCGATGCGGGGCTAAAACTTGGAGCGCCTTTCTCGAGGGCTTGCGGGGAGAAATGCGAATTTAGATTCAACCATCAACCGGGAAAATCCACCGCCCCCTAATTTCTAATTTCTAATTTTCTTTTTTCCGATCCCTATAATGCGGGGTCAGATAGGTATATAAAAAAAATTACTCGTCGTCACGACGAATAATCTTCTTACCTTAAATCTAATACCATGAAAAACTGATGCAAAGGTATATCTTTTCTGTTATACAACATACTTTTGGAGCAAAAATATTCATACTATTAACACTATTTAGCAAATCAGCGCCTTTTCCCATCAATTTGTAGACCTCTAATCCACAATTCGTAGCCAACAAGGAATCAAAGAAAAGCCGTGCCGGATTATGGCATTTGCCAAATCCAACACGGCATCTTTATCAACACGCAGTCTGCCCCTATTCCGCAGCCTGTTCCACCCTTATGGCATTGTTGAGATACGACTGACGATTCAACATATCAAACGACTCTACCACACCATTCCTGCATCTTTTACGATACTTGTCTTCCATCACAATGGTAGCAACTCTTTTTACACCTGTATCATTAGGGGATGCTTTCAAAGTTATGGTTCTGCGTCGGCCATCTATCGCCACTTCAAGCCATTTGTCAACTCCCGGCTTAAGCACCATGATATCATTCTTCGGAAAGCTGGGAGTAGACTCTTTGTCAGACATCTTCTCTACACCACGCTCGTCAAGATAATAATATAACTCTTTATATCCATGAGTCTCAAATGCCGTAGAACCGGGAGGTATGATCTTTACGCTTATAATATCCCCGGCTTGCAACGGAAGTTTGTCCTCCCTTATCAGCCTCTCCCATACATCAATCCGAAAGCAACTGTTGCCATTCCAGTCCCTCACGTCACATTTGAAATCAGACGCATCGTCATTCAAGATATCATGTGATGTAGCCCATCTGAATTTTGGCACAGTACAACCACGTTCGGGTATTATCACCTTCTCGCCCCCATCCGCAGAGAACCTTGTATATACGGCATCGTCAGAAAACAGGTGATCGGAATATGCCGGGCTAAGGATTGACTGCACATAATTCACATAGTTATCATACTCATCCAGACTCATTGTACTAAAGTCCATATCCAGATCAACATATATCATCGGTTCGTATGGATTGACATCGTCCACTGGATCCGACTTTGCCACCGGTTCCTCAACCCAACCCGAACCGGCATCCTCCTTGTCCTCACATCCGCTAAGCAACCATGGCACAGCACATATTGCCACTGCCACCAATATCTTATAAATCTTCTCCATATCGCTTATGTTGAATTATTATCTATATACCGCTATATAAGTTCTCATAAAACAAAAGTCAAAAATTGCCTTATTCCCACTCCCATAACCACCAGGAATAGCTTCTGTCGAAGAATTAAGATAGAAACCGTTACAATAGCCATGCCAACCCCAGTTATAGTGCACATAGCCATCATATCCCGAATAGGATGTATCAATCAAATTCCATGTTATACCGTTGTCTACACTTTCGTATGTCCTGTATCTAAACCGGAAATTCTTCATTCCATCACAGACCCAAACATGTCCATTTTCATAGTCATTCTCATAGGCACCAACAAACAGAACACTGCCGGTATAATTAAATAGAATGTCATGACAGGATGTGCTATCAGCAAACTCCCAACTTGAGGCGGAAGTAAGCTCAAGCTGATGAACCGTATTTGAAAAGTTAACAGGCGATACAGTAGTTAATGAGGCACCATATGAACTCTTGTTCATTTCTGCCAACTCCCTTAACAGATATGCAAGATTTGTACGAATATCATACCCTGGGGTGGTTGATTTTGGAAACATCTGAGGGGGAGTGTCATGCACTGAAAGGTATTTTTTCAATTCAGTCCAATATAGTCTTAACTTGAAATTATTATCCGGCGGCAGAAAAGTTGTTTTCAAAGACGTTGTACGTTCAAGGTACGACATCACCATTGCTATCGCGACATTACCACATCCTGCATTATTATTGTCAAAAAACATGCCTTCACAAGCATCGGGGAAAAACTCATCTTTTCGCTGCCCCCAGATGACTTCTATGCGCGGATCGACTTTTCTGTTGAAGATCGTATCGGTCACGACCTTTCGCAGGACACCGGGCGCGGCAGGGATGGTAGCCACAGGCTTTTCTTTACTTTCAAGTCTTACCAGATATTCAGTCACCTCTTCAAGCCATTCATTGAACCCTCCGATTTCAATGCCATCAGATGGATTATAATGCCCTTTTTCAGTTACGGCAACTACATCAGGAGCATTCCTATTCGCGGGCACCATGGCAAAACCATTGTCTTCCGCATAGTTTACCACATACATCAACGGATCGGCCTCTGCGGAACGCGAAGCCGGATTGCAGATAGTATAGACTTGAGTTGCAGGATCAACGACCCGGCCATATCCTCTTCCAAGACCTGAGGCATTCCCGTCTGTCAACATGGTGTGCGAGACCGTAGAAGCAATTTCTATGGCCTCATTCACCGTTCGGATTTCCGACAAGGGCATTTGAGATGCATCGGAGACATATTCCGGCATCGGTTCTTCTGCCGTACATCCTGCAAGCAACCCGACAAGAATCAATTGGTAAATCAGTCTTTTCATGGGATATTAAAGATATACAGTGTGTTACGTCGCAAAGATAAAGAATAGAAACACAAAAGCAAATTAATTTCAGTTAAAGATAGTTAACAAACAGGGCGCTATGGTGATTTACACACACAGCGCCCTTATTATCGGGATGCATCCCGGATGGTGATCAAATAATCATTTGGAATCCATAGACTTGCGACAATTGAATATACACGCCTATGTATATAGAGCGAATCAGAGGCGGGATTTGATTTTGGCGGTAGCTTCTTCGTAGCCGGGCTTCTCTAGGAGGGCGAACATGTTGCGCTTGTAGTCCTCGACACCGGGCTGGTTGAAGGGGTTTACTTCAAGGAGGTAGCCGGAGATGCCGCATGCCTTCTCGAAGAAGTAGATAAGCTCACCGAGATAACGCTCCTCAAGGGCGGGAATAGTGATGAGGATGTTGGGAACGGCACCGTCCACATGGGCAATGCGAGTGCCAAGCTCCGCCATCTTGTTGACCTGATCGACGCGCTTTCCGGCAAGGTAGTTGAGGCCGTCAAGGTTGGCTGCATCCATAGGGATGACTACCTCATGACGCGGCTCAGCCACGGATACCACAGTCTCGAAGATGGTGCGCTCGCCATCCTGGATCCACTGTCCCATGGAGTGAAGGTCTGTGGAATTGTCGACTGCTGCGGGGAAGATGCCTTTGTGATCCTTACCCTCCGATTCGCCGTAGAGCTGCTTCCACCATTCTCCGAAGAAGTGGAGCTTGGGGTTGTAGTTAACGAGGATCTCAATCTTCTTGCCGGCGCGATAAAGGGCGTTGCGCGTAGTGGCATATAGGAAAGCGAGGTTGCTGTCGTCGGAAGCGAGAGTGTCGCGCTGCATCTGACGGGCACCATCCATGAGGGCGCGGATGTCAAATCCGGCAACCGCAATGGGGAGCAGACCAACAGGGGTGAGGACGGAGAAACGTCCGCCTACGTTGTCGGCGATGACGAAGGTCTTGTAACCCTCCTCGGTGGCAAGCTGACGGAGTGCACCGCGCTTTTCGTCGGTGATGGCCACGATGCGCTTAGATGCCTCTGCCTTGCCGAGCTTGCTCTCAAGCTGCTCCTTGAGAAGACGGAACGCGATGGCAGGTTCCGTTGTAGTGCCCGACTTTGAGATGACGATGATGCCGAATTTCTTGTCGGCGAGGAAATCCTGAAGTTCGTGGAGATAATCCTCACCGATGTTCTGACCGGCAAAGAGCACACGGCAACGACGATCGTCCTCCATGCCGCGCAGGGATGCGAAAGAATCGCTCAGAGCCTCGATTACGGCCTTGGCACCGAGATAGGATCCGCCGATACCGATGGACACCACGTAGTCGCAGGTCTCGCGGAGCTGCTTTGCGGTAGCCTCAATGTCGGCAAGGAGTTCGGCTGAAGTATCTTCGGGGAGGTTGACCCATCCAAGGAAATCCGATCCTGCTCCTGTGCCCTTGTGGAGAAACTCCATAGCCTGTGCGGCTTCGGGATTCAGAGCCTCGATCTGCTCGGCGCTGACGGTGCCAAGCACTTCTTTCACATTTACTTTGATTGTACTCATTTGGTATATTTTGTGTTAGTTTTTGTGTCTGTATTTTTCACGTCACAAAATTAACAAATAATTCCGGTACACGGCTTAGAGTATGTTTAACTTTTAACTTTATGAAATCTTTAGAGGTCTTTATGGCCTGCTTTTGAGCTTTCGTTCAGTCGTTATAGAACCCCATAACTCCTTCGCTCAATCTCAAAACATGCTCATAAATCCTCTCTAAATCTTACCATAAGTCAAAAGTAAACATACTCTCAAACCACAACCCTCTTTAACAAGATTTCGTAAGCCTTGGCATAGCGTCCCTTCCACAGGACAAACCAGAGGCGGTGTGCCATGGATTGGATCCACCGGCACACCGCCCGATTGTCTATATGATTCTAAAAACAGCTCGCGATTATCTTACGACAATCTTGACAACAGTGTCACCCACCTTGACAAGGTAGATACCGGGGGCGACGGCCACACTCTCCGTGGAACGGCATGTGCCGGCAAACACCGTCTTACCTTCAGTGGTGCACACCGTTGCCTCAACGCCCGACGCGCCCCCTATCACGATGGAACCGTCCACCGCCTTGACTGTGACAGCCTTCAAAGTGGCTGAATCCAATCCTGATGCGACATAGACCACATCCACAGTATTGGAAGCGGCAGACTCACCCTTGGTATAGACCGTGCTTATACCGTAGGTATAGGTCTCGCCATCCTTGACCTCGCCGTCCACGAACTCGGTCTCCTCCAGCATCTCAGCATTCACCTTGACACCGTCGCGATATACGTTATAGCCCATAAGCTCCAGATTGGCATTGCCCGACGGGATGAAAGTCACGTCGTCGATCATGAGCATGTAGGAAGCGGTGCCGCACGAGCGGATTGCGAAATAGCGCGCCCCGGCAGGAAGCTCAACCTTGTACTCCTCCCAGTATGGCAGCACCTTTTCGGCATCCCTGATGATCTGGAAATCCTCAATGTCATCGCCACTTTCAGAATAATACACCTCTATGGTCTCGCCATATCGCATGGAATAGCTCTTGGCATAGAAAGAGATCGTCTGTGCCGATCCGTCAAGTTTGGGGGATATAGCCCAGTCATCAACCGTCTCGTCGTCATAGCGGAACATGGAGAAGAGAAATTTCTTGCCGCTATGGGCACCGGCGATGGCATCGGGAAGCAATTCGGTATCCCAGATCCAGAAAGCACCGGTGGTAGTGCCCGGGGTGATTCCCGGTATATCCTGCGTGCTTATGCCACCCACGGGGCTGCCGTCAACGTCAACGAACTTCCAGTCGCCATGGGTAGAGCCGAATGCCTCTCCATCCTCGAAGGTCTCGGTGACCGGATCCGAAGAAGCGTTTTCAAGGTTGGGTTCACTCCATACAAGGCGTATGCCCCCATTCTCCGAGGTGCCCTGCAGGTCGTCCACTTCGGGAAGATTCGGTTTCACGATCTCAACGGCTGCATCGGGAGTACGATTGTTCGCTCCAACCTCATCTTCCGTAAAGTCGACCGTAGCATAGAACACCACGGAGCCGAGATCAACGGGAGAAGTGGAAAGCGGGAAATCAACGGTCGCATACGCTCCAGCCGCAAGAGATTCACCCTCCTTGCTGCCGACAAGTGCCCCGTCCTTGTAAAGCGACACCGTGTATCCTTCGGCAACGGCGCTTCCGAGATTCTTAACGAGCACCTGTGCCGTATACTCCTGTCCGGCGACAACAGTTGCCGGGACAGATACCGAAGTGGCCTCAAGATCGTAGGGCACCAGCGATGATACAGTGAGGTTGTCCACGAACGTGTAGCTTGCGCTCTTGGCCGTGGCCTTAAGCGTAAGGCTTATGACCTTCCCGGCATAGGCCGAAAGATCCACATACACCCTGTTCCATTGGTCTGCGCCACCGGTATCGCCCACAATCGTCGTGGCCACGGTGGTCTGTTCCCCGGTAGCCATGTCGGTAACGAGGGTGGCAAGTTCGTTCATATCCTTGTCGCCATTGTCAAGGGCAAGGTTGTAGGTGTAATATATGAAGGCCGGATTAACCATCCCCTTGAGGGAGATCTTGCCGGTGAAGACCGAACCGAACTTGTCAATGTATGTTCCATAGAATCCCAGATAGAAATCATCAAGGTCGTAGGAGGTCATCTCCTCGAAGTCGTCATCGCCGTATATTCCGGCGGTAAGACCTCCCGACACGTCAACCCCGAGAATATAGCGGTCAAGGTCTGCCTCAGCTGTGATCTGGTAACCGTTATAGGGTGTGCCGACAGGGCCGAAACCGGTGGGAGCGCCCTCACCACGGCCTTTTTCGGTCACGGGATAAACGGCAAACTGCACGAACTTCTGCTGCCCCTCGGGCACAGCCTGGTATGTATACTCGGTGCCTGAGATGTTGTCGGCCAGACGCGTCATATCGGAGTTGCCGAGGATGTAGACCTCATAGGTCACCTGCGATGCATCAAGTGACGTGCCGTCTATGTCGGCCGTGACAGCATCCCAGCTTATCGTGACCTCACCGTCCTTGTCGGTCTCCGCGAATGCCACATTCTCGGGCTTCACAGGGAGGTTCACTTCCGGCTCAGCCGGTGCCGAGACAATGAAATTGTCCACAAGCAGCGCAAACTGGTCTTTCTCAGATATGCCATGGATGCCGAAATAATAGACTCCGTCGGACTCGGGAATAAACTCGGCGGAATATGTCTCATATACCTGCTGCTTGAACGTCGTGGCAGGTATTACATCCAGGGTCATGGCGCTCTCCTTGCATTCCGTTCCGGCTTTCAGTTCGAAGCTCTCGGGATAGCTCTTGGAATATCCCTTGGCATCCACCGATACGGTGTATGTCTTTCCTGCGACAAGCTCTATCGGAGGAGAGATCAGCCAGTCGTCCGTGGCGAGCTTGGCATTGTTCTCTACCTTTGCCTCACCGTTTCCGCCTGAAGAAACATGCTTCCAAGTCTTGCCGTCGTGGTTTGCATCGATCACCTCGAAACCGTCAAGGTCGGTGTCGAAAGTGGCCGTGAACGGAGGCTTGACACCCTCTACGGGAGGAGCGGGAGCCACGCCGGTAATGGTGATATTGTCTACCAGAAGGGCAAACTGATCCTTCTTCGACATGCCGCGCACGCCGAAATAGTAGTCGCCGTCGGCAGGTGCGACGAACTCGCCGTTGTATGTCTGGTAATTGTCATGATTGATATTTATCTGTGCAATCACCGTCTCGGTCATCCCTTCTACGGTAGGCGACGTGCCCACACACACCTCGAAGCTCTCAGTGAAACTCTTGGAGATCCCCTTGGCATCAAGCGACAGCCGGTAAGTCTCACCGGCGATGAGGGTCACTGCGGGAGAGATCAGCCAGTCGTCCGTGGCAACCGAACTGTAGTCCACCTTGGCCGCGCCGTTGCCCATAAGCACGTTGTGGTACCAGGTCTTGCCGTCGCCGTTGGCATCTATGGTCGTGAATCCCTCCAGGTCGTCGTCGAAGGTGGCGCTCAGAAGCACCTGTTCCCCTTCAGCCTCGCTGAAAGCCTTGGCTGTAAGGCGCGGATACGACTTGACGAAGACATTGGGTCTTTTTCCATCGAGAAGAGTGAATGACTTGCCCGCAGCATTGACGGGTGCCTCGGCGGCGACGCCTACTACTTTTTGCGGCACCGCCGGCAATCCGGAAGCAGCCTGCAGCAATCCGCCGCCGAACAGTGCGGCAGACACGATAACGCAAAGTGATTTTTTCATGTTCGCAATCGTTTTTGTGAATGAAATGATTTGTTTATCTTGCAAAAATCTTAGTCCTGTAGTTCCCCGAACCTACAATGTAAACCCCTGCACCGGGGAGTGTAAACTCCCACGTGCCGGTCAAGACAGCCACTGTGCGCCCCGGCAGGTCGACGACGGTAACCACCGCATCCTCCGGTGCGGAGATTCCCAATCTGAGACCGGTGCACGAGACTGAAATACCCTCAGGTGAGACGGGACGCTCCATGGAAGACCTTTTGCCCGTGGTGGCACGCATCTCGGAGGAAAGTTTCGAGAACCGCTCCCCGTCGGTGGCACGGAGCGTATAATAGTAATCGGTCTCAGGTTGCAGACCTGTCACCGGGAAGGCGGTGACATTGCCTGTGGCCACGGCATCATACCCTTCCAGCACCACGGGGGCATACGTATAGCCATGCTCCACCGTCACATCGTCTATGGCAAGCGATCCTTTGGCTCCGGTGCGCAGGAATTCCAGGCGCACGCTCTCCGTGCCGGCAGGGAGGTCGGTTATGGAGGTCGTGGTGCCACCCTTGTCGGCTACCACCGGCACGGAACTGATCAATGCGCGACCGTCAGGCGTGGTGGCATACACCTGTATCATGTCACCCTCTGAAGTGGAGCTGCCGCGATGCCAGAACGACACTGATCTTATCTCATCGGGGAAAGTGGCTGTAAAATGGTCGGCATTGGCCAGACGGAGCGACGGGATAGCCTGTCCGGAATATGATCCGTTGGCAAAAGTGGAGGTCGATGAAGAGCTCCATCCACCCTTGATGTCCTTGGCTCCGTTGGCGAAGTCGCACATGGCAACCAGAGGAGCGTCGTATGTCTTCGTAAACACCGTGATCTCATAGTCCACGGCATCCTCCAGAGGGAGCCATGTCGCCATGAAGCTCTCCTCGGTGATCTCCTCCGGTTCGGTTGGCTGCACCCTGAGGCGACGTATGGTTGGCTCCCCGGTATATGCGTTGATCTCGTTTGACTCCGGCGCAACCTCAAGTCCCTTTGCGGCATGGACGGTATAGAAGTATTCCGTCTCGGCCTCCAGGTCGGGCACTTCCGCCTCTGCGGCATTGCCCATGTTCCTCATCCGATAGCCAGGGAGGTATGCGACTTCGCCCGTATCTTCGTCGCGGGTATAGACGTTGAGGAGGTATTCAAGTCCCGGCACGGTTTCCCACCTGGCCGTAAAGCCTATGTCGGTTACATCCCCGGCAGGGAGAGCCGTGGTTGAGGATATCGGCTCCGCTCCCCCTTTCACCTTGAATGTGATTATGCCGTCGGGGGTCTCGGCTATTTCCGTAATGGGAAGATCAAGGTTCTTTCCCGCCCATGTCTTCATGGAGGGAGTGGTATTGTCGGTAAACGACGTTATGCCGGCGGTGCCCGGAAAGGGATCGCCGTCGCGGGTAGCCTCGGTCTTGATGTTGTCCGCCTCCTCTATGTCCACATACTGGTGGTTCTGAGGGTTGTTGACACGGTTCTCGCTCCAGACCGAGATGTTGTAGTCCACATGCCATACGAGCATGCCGTGGCCGGGGATGTATTTGTCCCATGATGTCTGCTGGCGATTCTCCAACAGGAAAAACTCATACTCCTTCTCGGTCTTGATTATGCCTGCGATGTTGTTGCCTATGGCCGGAAGGGTGGCATTGAGCGGTTCCTTTATTTCCGCCGGGGCAAGCCATCCGAGCGCATACCGCTCGAAGGCTCCATAGAGCGGAGGGGTGCGGCCGTCGTTGTTGTAGGGGCCGTAATCGAGGGCGCTCCATTTACCGGGAGTGAATGCATTGGTATACGCCGTTGTATAAAGATCTGGCAATCCCATCACATGGCTGAACTCATGTACGAATGTACCCACACCGTCGGGACGTTCCCCTTCCCATTCGTTGGAGCATGCATAATGGTCAAGCTGCACGCCGTCGTAGACATATTTCTTCGTGGGCTGGGAAGTGGTGATCCCCCATGAATGCGGCCACACGGTGTCCGCACCGCCCCCGGTAGCCTCTCCCCGTCCGGCATAGAAGAGGAATACGTTGTCTATGAACCCGTCGCCGTCGCGGTCATACTGCGAGAAGTCCACCGTGTCGTCCAAGAGGTTGCATGCCTCTATCACCATCTCCTCGGGATGTGCGTCGCTCCCCCCGACGTTCCCGCCGTAGTATTTCATGGCACGGGAGAGGGTGACAGGGCCGTACAGGTCGAAATCAGGCCGGAAAAGGTTGTCGGAACATTCCTCGAAATATTCCTTCGCGGAGCCTGTGCCTCCATAGTCGCTGAAGTCCGGCTCATTGAGCATGCGATAGAAATAATCATGAGGATCGTCAAGCTCGAACTTCACGTCGGCATATTCCACAAGTATCACGATAGCCTTCTGGTTGCCTACGGATGGGAAAGCCGAACCGGGGAACAGGCCGGGGCCGCGTTGGAACCCCTCTCCGGATGCCTCCTCCTGTGCCCGGGCGGAACGCGTGCGCCCAAGCGCCTTGTGGCGTGCCGACGACACGGCCGCGGCCTCCATGTCAAGCGCCTTTTCCAGACGCGGCATGTCCATATCCATGAGGAACTCACGGGCTTCCCTGCCACGTTGCGCCGGGGAAGATGCCCTTATGCCGGAATCCACGATCTTTCCGGCGGCATCCACCCCTCCGTAATAGAAACCGTCATGCTTCTCCAGGAGCAGATAGCCATCCTCGCTCAGGTAATAATGATAGAACTCGTCGCCGACAAGACGCACCTCGATTGTGCTGCCGTCCGGCTGTGTCATTGTCATCAGGCCGGGTCTGGCCGGTTTCGCATCGGCACAAAAGATGCATGTCCCCAGCGCCGAACTCAACAGAAGAGTCTGAAAAAAATGTTTCATGCGGGAATATCTACAATTGACTGTTGGACTTACGCTGGCAAATGTAACAATTTTACCCCCCCCACCAAGAAAAATGCTATAAAAATTAAAATAATTGTAAATTTTAGCTGACATTTTACCCAATCTGGTATCACAAACGCTCCACAGGCGCTGTAGCGGGGTTGTCACTATTCCATACCGAAAACAATAACCCCGGTCTCACATGTGCAAGACCGGGGTAAAAATGTTATTGTTGATTTGGTGTCAGTCGCTCAACCAGCGTAAAGGGAACACTTTTTCCAAAGCTTTGCGACGGGCATGGAAATCATTGGCGGTCGCCTCGTCCGTGCCTTCCGGCGGCACAAGAAAAGCCAGGGATCGCAGCACCTCCCTGCGGTCGACAAGCAACGCCGAGTTCTCTGCCATCGCCTTCTCCATCCCGGAGAGGTATTTCAGCAGCTTTTTGGTCGGTTTTCCGGCACGCAGCCGGGCAAGATATTCACCAAGGGCTTCGTCGCCACCATGCATCCAGAGGGCGAATGCCTCCAGACCGAACAGGTTGAGCTGGTCGGACTTCGTCGCCCTTTCCCCACGGCGCATAGCCTCCTTCTCCTGCGCGATGTCATTGATTATCGCGGTAGTGTCGGATTCGTCATGCCGACGCTTTATGTCCATGACAAGGTCGGCGATTCCGCCGCCGTCCTTTTCGGTGAAGACGGGATGGAGGTACCCGTCAATCATGCGTTTCTCCATGATGGCGATGGCATCGGCATATGCATCAGCCGTTGCGGAGGAGGATGCCATGTCGTGGAGCAGCGCACGCACAAGGGCTATACGCACCTCCATACGACCATTGTATTCGGGAGACATGTCCACCTGTTTCTCCTCTCCCCACTCGTCGGTCTCTATGCTGTAGTTGACGGCCTGATAGTCTGCCAGACAGGCATCCAGTGCCGAAAGCGCCTCGTTGTCGCGGCCATAGGAGGCAAGCAACCTGCCATAGGCTATCATTGCGGGAGGATATGCCGGAAACAGGTATGCCGCCTCTCCCAGACCGGCAAGGGCGGCACGCATCTGCGACGGACTGTGATCCCACTCGGGCTTCTCCCAATCGCGGGCATAAAGGCATGCGAGCTTGAACTCATCCTCCAGTCCCAGCGGCACCCAGCAGTCGGCCTGCGACGATTTCCGTGTCAAGGGCATGTAGAAATATTGCCAGGAGGTCACCGGCACCCCCTCCTTGGAGGCGGGAAACCACTCCATTTTTTCGAACACGCGCTTCAGCTCCTCAAGCAGCAGCGGATGCGGCTCCTCGTCGGTCTGCAACTCGAAATCGGCCACATGGCCATTGGTACGTATAAGCGCCATCACTTCCACGCCATACCATTTCTGTGCCCTCCACGCCTCCAGAGGATATTTGAAGTGCTTATGGGCGAAACGCGGGATCCCGTCCTCATAGCTGCCGGGGATCCCGGGCATCACGGCATGCCGATCCGGATCGGGGCACACATAGAGATTTTTTCCCGCGACATGGAGCGCCGCAAGCAGCAACGCCGTAAAAACTACAATATGTCTGACACGGATCTTCATAACACGTCTCTCCTAACAGAGAGCGCAAGTTACGAAAAAAATCACTAATTACTAATTATTTCATGAGCCATTTCAGGGGGAAGACCTTTTCGGCTGCTTTGCGGCGGTCGTAGAAAGCCTTGACACCGGCGACATCGGTACCCTCGGGGGGAACCAGACAGGCGAGCGACTCCAACACGGCGCGACGGTCTGACAGCAACGCGGCATTCTCGGCCATGTTTTTCTCCAGTTTGGACAGGTATTTCAGCAACTGCTTGCTCGGCTCACCCGCGCGAATCTGTGCAAGAAACCGATCCAGACCCTCGTCCCCCTCCTGCATCCATATGGCGAACGCCTTGGCACCGAACAGGTTCAATTGACTTTCTTTTTTTGCATTTTTACCGGAGTACATGGCTCTACGCTCATCACGGATAAGATTTTTTAGCTGTGCCACTTGCGCATTCTCTATTCGTCCTCTGTCAGACCAATACATCAAACCGTCACTTATTTCGTCTACACTATAAGTTCTGGTTACTTTTTCCCATGTTGGAGTTGTACGATCAACAATTCCGACACCGATCCACTCATTTACCATAGAACGCCTCAGCATTTCCATGCGTCTTTGCCTAAGTTGGGCATCTTTTTCAGACTCAATTTCATAAAGTTTCCCATCTACAATTCGTTTGTCTATTAGCGACATAACATCAGAAAAAGCGGAGTCGGAAAATGATGATGAATTAAATTCATGTTGCAAAGCCCGCATTATGGCAACCCAGATGCCTTTACGTGGAACGTAACGGAATGTATCAGGAATTTTGACATTTAGGGTATCCCTATAATTATACTTAATACTAGGATCTCTTTTCTGGTACTTCTCCCAACATTTGTCCATTATTTGGATAGCGTTATCAACCTTACCGAATGACGATTCAAGGGTAGAATAAGCTATTACAGAAGAAATCTTATAAGGGAAGATCTTTACTGCTTCCTCCAATACGTTTTCTGCCGATTCCCTCTCATCATAATTTAATTTATCTTGCCGTAAATTATTTATTACTTGATTGACATTCTTATCAATTGTTTCCAACCCAATCGGCACACAATATTCTCTCATACGCTGAAGTGCTATAGTAAGAACTCCTCTATGATTGACCGGATTACCATCCTTATTCGCGGGATACCAAGTCATCTTACCTAACACTCGTTTTATTTCATCTTTTAGGTCAGACCTGACAGCCTTGTCATTCTTTAGGTTCTTTATATCCTCTACCTGTACGACCTTCCCTTTTGTATCTATGATCATAGATACACGTATCCATTCCACGTTATCAGCAACCCAGGCATCACGCGGATAATTAAAGTTATGTTCTATGAATTTAGGAATACCCGTTTCTATACTACCAGGGAATATTGCCGGTTCATCGGGATCCTCGCATATATACAGATTCCTCGCCGAGATAGAAACCACCGACATCAGCGCCGCCAACAATGCACCGATACATCTTTTCCAATTTTTCATGATATTACGATTAAACCAGTTCTCAATTTCAATCCAACACAATCAGGACATCCCATTACTATAGCATCAAAACTTTGACGTATCAACCCTATCTTCATTAAGAAGCAAGCGGACAAATGCACATTGGTTGAAAACGGGCATCAGCACCGTGAAAGGGCGGTTTTTCATTGAAACCGGCTCTCGGGCTGAAATAATATTTTCATGTGAAGAGACGTGCATTTTCCTTGTGTTTTTTATTCGCCTACAAGATACGAAGTTTTTTTATTACCACAAAGAACCCGTCTTCGATTAACCTAAATTAACATCACATCCTATCGGAGATCATCCCACTATCCCCGTTTCGGCATAGCGATGGTAAAGCACCATGTTGCGCCCGTCGTTGATTGAATAGTCTCGTCTTACGACAGAAACCGGGCAGCGATATCAGTAGGTTCTACAGCATTGCCGCTATCTGATTTTCTACGGCATTACGAATAAAAGCATTGATTGAAATTCCAGCTTGTTTAGCAAGCATAGCAACCTTGCTATGAGCTTCGGGAGATATGCGAACGTTCAGCGCTCCCGAATAGCTTTTACGAGGCTCTATCCCCTCTGCTTCGCAATGGATAAGATAATCATCAACAGCTCCGTGGAAGTCTTCACGAAGTTCTGCAACCGTATTGCCCTCATATGTAATCATCGTGTCGTTAGGGAGAGCAAGCACTTTCCCGAAAAGACAATTGTCCTCCTCGCTTACCTCTATGCTACCAATGTAGCCCTTATAGTTCATCGTATTCATATCAGCTTATTGATTTTGAGAAATTCCAATACTTGTTTCATCACATACGGTTTTATAAGGCTATCGGGGTGTGGTTTGTGTGCGATGTAGGAACTTTCTCCCTTCTTGAAAATAACCCTTGAACCGCTTGTCTTACCTTTGTTGCCAATCTCGTAGCCGAACACGGCAAACAGACGCACAAGCTCATTCCAAGTGAAATTGCTTGGCTGTGCCTTGAAACGCTCTATTAGTTTTTCCTTTGTTCCCATAATTATTACGATGCAAAGGTAAACTAAAATTTAGTTACAAAACAAATTTTAGAAACCTTTTGTTTTCAGAGGCCAATCGTCAATATCTTACTATGGCACAATGGATAGTCCAGGATCTGAAAATGGTTCTCATAGAAGACATAATTGGAAGGAAGACGCTAATTCAGGGAAAATTGTCCAATTATTTTCGAGGGTGCGATATTGTCACTAATTTTATGACAGGAAACGAAAAACCTTGAAATCAATATCACGAATTAAAGTCATATCACGACATGAAACCATTACGCATTATCGCAACATTGCTTGTCGCCATTACGGTGGCATGGCCGTCATTCGCAAAAAAGGCACCGAAGGCTGATCCCGCAGACACTCCACGAAGCTGGACACAGCTCCTGTGGCCGAACGGCGCTCCACACGAGAAGGTGATAAAGCCCGACGCACAGGGAAACGTGCGCGAACCCAAGGAGATGGGAGACACGGCAAAGGTGCATGTGTTCCTTCCCGCGCCTTCAAAGGCTAACGGCAAGGCGATTGTGCTCTGCCCCGGCGGCGGCTACGTGTGGCTCGCCATCGACAACGAGGGTTACGGATGGAAGGATTTCTTCAACGAGCAGGGAATAGCGCTCATAGTGCTCCAGTACCGTCTGCCTGACGGCACATGGGAGATCCCCGTGGAAGACGTGCAGGAGGCCGTGCGTCTCGTGCGCCGCAATGCCGGGGAATGGAACATCAATCCCGATGCCATAGGGGTGGGAGGCTCGTCGGCAGGCGGACACCTTGCCTCTACCGCCTCCACGCATTTCTCACGACCGGTGAACGAGGATGCGGTAAGCTGCCGCCCCGATTTCGCCATCCTCTATTATCCCGTGGTCAGCTTCCTGCCGCAGTATTCCCACGGTGGAAGCCGCATAGCACTCCTCGGATCCGACATCACGTGCGAGAAGGAGATGGACTTCAGCAACGAGTTGCAGATTACCCCCGAGACACCGCGCACGATCATCCTCTTCAGTTCCGACGACGACATTGTGCATCCGTTCAACGCCCTCCGTTACTATGAGGCGCTCTACACCGCCGGGGTTCCCGCATCAATGCATATCTACCCCGAGGGACGGCACGGATGGGGAAGCAACCCAAACTTCAAATACCGCCAGGCCATGCTGCAAGACCTATCCTCGTGGCTCGAAGGTTTTTAATTAGAAGTAAGAAGTTAGAGCAGGAGAAGAATAGCAAGAATACAAGGAATTAAGAAATTAAGAAGGCGGGGAGAAATTGAGAAATTTAGAAAAAACTGCCTGTCGGGGAGCAAGCCTCCGGAGGAGGCGCGTGAAATTGTAGCCCCGCATCGAGCGCCCGTGGCGCTCGATGCGGGGATTTCTGACGCGTCCCCCTCTAAACCGGCTTCGGAGATGCCGGCCAAATGGCGTTTCCACATAATCCATATTATACGCCCTACACCTACATTGGTTGCATAACGTGTATATCGGTCAGTGATACAGCAAATTCCAAAAAGATTGCCGCATCGCTGATTTTTCAGTATCTTTGCATCTCCAACTTAAACAAGATACACAACAATGTCAATAGACCAGATCATAGCTCAGGGAGTGGCCAAGGCCGTAAAGGAACTTTACGGCGTGGAGACCCCCGCAGACCAAATCGCGCCGCAGACCACGCGCAAGGAGTTCGAGGGGAACCTCACAGTGGTAGTGTTCCCGTGGGTTAAGGCAGCGCGCAAAAGCCCGGAACAGGTAGGCAACGAGATCGGGCAGTGGCTCGTGGACAACGAGCCGGCCGTAGACCGCTTCAATGTCGTAAAGGGATTCCTGAATCTGGTAATAGAGCCGACGTTCTGGTGCTCGGTGCTCCACCATATCGAAGAGGCAAAGGATTTCGGGCTTACGGCATCCACGCCGGACAGCCCGCTGGTGATGGTGGAATATTCCTCGCCAAATACCAACAAGCCCCTCCACCTTGGTCACGTGCGCAACAACCTGCTCGGTTTCTCCCTGGCAGAGATCCTCAAGGCATGCGGCAACCGCGTGGTAAAGACCAACATAGTCAACGACCGAGGCATCCACATCTGCAAGTCGATGCTCGCATGGCAGAAATGGGGCGACGGCATCACGCCTGAAAAGGCCGGAAAGAAGGGAGATCACCTCATCGGCGACTTCTACGTGCTCTTCGACAAGCATTTCAAACAGGAGGTCAAGGAACTGATGGAGCGCGACGGCATCTCGGAAGAGGAGGCCAAGCAGAAATCGCCCCTCATGGCCGAAGCACGCGAGATGCTGCGCCGCTGGGAAGAGAAGGATCCCGAGGTGCGTTCCCTCTGGGAGACGATGAACTCATGGGTATACGCCGGATTCGGCGAGACCTACAATCGTCTCGGAGTGGATTTCGACAAGATCTACTACGAAAGCGACACCTACCTCGAAGGGAAGGCCAAGGTGCTTGAAGGGCTGGAAAAGGGGATCATGACCCGCGATGCCGACGGATCGGTATGGGCAGACCTCACCGATGCCGGCCTGGATCGCAAGCTGCTGCTGCGTTCCGACGGCACGTCGGTCTACATGACACAGGACATAGGCACAGCCAAACTCCGTTTCCAGGACTATCCCATAGACAAGATGATCTACGTGGTGGGCAACGAGCAGAACTACCATTTCCAGGTGTTGTCGCTGCTGCTTGACCGCCTCGGATTCAAATGGGGCAAAGACCTCGTGCACTTCTCCTACGGCATGGTGGAGCTTCCCGAGGGGAAGATGAAGAGCCGCGAAGGGACGGTGGTCGATGCCGACGATCTGATGGAAGAGATGGTGAGCGGTGCCCGCGAGGTGTCGCGCGAACTTGGCAAGCTTGACGGCCTCACCGAAGCCGAGACCGAGGAGATCTCGGAGATCGTAGGTCTCGGGGCGCTGAAATACTTCCTGCTGAAGGTAGACCCGCGCAAGAACATGCTCTTCAACCCCAAGGAGAGCATCGACTTCAACGGCAACACGGGGCCCTTCATCCAGTACACCTATGCCCGCATCCGCTCGGTGCTCCGCAAGGCAGCCGAAATGGATCTTGAGACAAAGGACTACTCCGCAGTCGTTCCAAACGACAAGGAGATAGCGCTCATACAGACCCTCGCCGACTTCCCGGCCACGGTGCAGGAAGCGGGACGCACCTACTCCCCCGCCGTGATCGCCAACTACGTGTACGAGCTGGTGAAACAGTACAACCAGTTCTACCACGACTATTCCATCCTCAAGGAGAAGGATGCCGCCGTGCGCTCGCTGCGTCTGGCGTTGTGCGACGCCACCTCACGCGTGGTGGCAACCGGAATGGGGCTGCTCGGCATCCGTGTGCCGGAACGGATGTAACAAACAGTGCGATGCTAAACCTTTCGACCATTTTGGCATCTTATTTGTTATATCAAGTGTTTGCTATAAGTAAGCCATAAAACCAGACAAATCACAACTTAGAAAAATGAATAACTACAATCTCAACTCCTGGTCAAACCAGTATGGCGGTTCTCCCGAGGCGCTTGACGCCAAGGTTTCGACCGTCATGAAAAGCGTCTACGTGAAAATGTTCCTCGGGCTGCTTGTAACCGCGCTCACCTCATGGATCGTGGCAGCCACAGCCGGCGGCGACGGCAGTTTCCTATACTACCTTGCCACTCACAGATGGCTCTACTGGGGTCTGGCGATAGCCGAGTTAGGCCTTGTCCTCTGGATCTCAGCCGGTCTGCGCCGCATGAGTTCGGGGATGGCCACCGGCCTTTTCTTCCTGTTCGCCATTGTCAACGGCCTCACCCTGTCGCTGATCTTCGTGGCCTATTCGCTCCCGTCGATCTTCAAGACGTTCGTCATCACAGCCGGCGTGTTCGGTGCCATGAGCGTATACGGATATTTCACTACCCGCAGCCTGGCCAAGATAGGCTCCATACTTTACATGGCGCTGTTCGGCCTCATCATCCTCTGCGTGGTCAACATCTTCTGGGCGAACTCCACCCTTGACTGGATCGTCAGCGGTCTGGGAGTGCTCATCTTCATCGGCATCACCGCATGGGACACCCAGCAGATCAAGCAGATGGCAGAGGCCGATCCGACCATGGCCAACGGCCGCCTCGCCACACTTGGAGCACTTAGCCTCTACCTTGACTTCATCAACCTCTTCCTCTATCTCCTGCGCTTCTTCGGCAACAGAGACTGATCAATTTCATATACCTTAACTTATGAGAATCATAAAGATACTTGCAGCCTGCGCGGCTGCCGCAGCCCTCATTGCGGGTACTGCATCATGCGGATCCAAGACCTCCGACGGTGAAAAGACCGAGCTTTCGGCTGCAGAAAAACTGCAGATGAAAGCCCTGGAAAAAGAGGTGGAGAACGTCAACAAGCAGCTCCCCATGGAGCAGGGGGACGGCCTCAAGCTCACGAAGATGGAAGTAAAGGACGGCTACATGATAAGCTATGCCACCTATCCTCAGGATGCCGACCTTGAGATCGACGATTCGCCCGAGACCCGCAAGGCTATCGTGGCCTCAGCCGGCGCATCGGCGATAGAGCGCCTCAAAGCCCTCAATCTCGGCCTCAAGTATGTCTACACCGAAGAGGGCACCGACAGCACCACCACCATCACCATCTCCCCCGAGGAGATGTAATCCCTCTCCCAACAACAAAACCTAATCCCGGGCAGCCTGCACACTATCTCGCAGCTTGCCCGGGATTTTTGTGTCCATACACTCTACAACATTACTTATCAATCTTACGCGTTAAAAACCATGTCCATAAAAACACTTATCACAACAGCACATCACATAAAAATATCTCATTACAGCGCCGGAAGAGTTAATATCAGTTAAACATTCTATATAATTTGGAATAACCAAAATCTAAACCTACTTTTGTAAAAAACACAAAGCCATGAAAACATTAGTAAGACTTACGGTCGCAATCATTCTCATCTCGTTATCAAGCGCAACATTCAAAGCCGACGGAGCGATCGGTGACCGAAGAATGCTAACCCAAAAGATGATACGGTACTCCCGCCATTCCTTAGGCTTGCCGGATTCCCTCCCGGACAAACCGAAACGAGTAAATGCCAAAACAGCCGGGATCTTCATCGTACCGGACGATAATATACCTGCGAACTATTTAGTCGCTGCACAGGCAGCAGCCGACTACTGGAGCGCACAGATAAAAAACAAACAACCAATCCGTATAAAATTAGAATATGACAATTTTGAGCCGGAGACCGCGATCTATTGTGATATTGTCTATAACGAACTTGAAGACAGGTGCATGCCATCCTCGTTATATCATAACCTTAACAACATTTCTCCTGATCCCGACAACATAGACGGCATAATAAGGCTCAACAATACAAATGACTGGTCTTACCATCTCGCCCCGGATCCAAGCAAATCGGGAGGGAATGTCTACTCATTTACACTTCGTTGCATAGCAATATGCCTTGGATTCGGATCAAGCCTTACACAAGACGGCAACCCAAACAGTGCCTATTTTTCCCAAATGAATCCATCCGTTTTTGATAGATTTATCATTGCGAAGGATGGAAAGCGCCTGACCGACTATCATACAAGTGGTCAAGATCCAATTTATTTCGCACAAAAATCTGAAGTCTACTTTGAAAAGACTGATTCTGTGTATCGCCTGTATTCACCGAATTACTATGAGCTGGGGAGATCATTGGTATACCTAAACAATCCCAACTCCCTAATGCATTATGATTTCGGAAATGCCGATCAGTTTTTCCATATTGACGAAACCACATTGGACATATTAAGAAAGATAGGATGGAATATTGCACCGGGGCCACTGTATGACAACAGTTACACAATAAAATGTGATCAATTGGATGAGAATGGAGTGGGATCTGGTTATGAGCAAAAAAGGTTTTACCTTCAGGGAACCGGCTCTGCAAAACCAGAAAACTGCCAATGGAGCTACATACTAATTACCAAGGACGGAAAATCCAAAACCGTACATTCCGGTACCACCTGGTATGCAGACATCCCACCTTTGACCGATCCGTCACAATATCTGAGGAACAGCAACGGGGATGTATTCGGCAGGATCGAATGGAGCTATCTCAAAAACGGGAAATATGTGGATATTGAACCTCTGAATTTTGCTCTGACCGTCGGTCCGGAAATTCTTTCGGTATCCAATATCAGGAAAAAATATAGTAAGGACAAACAGAGTTATCAGGCCGTATTTGACGTGGCCTACCGAGGGACTGATTATATCAAAATCGAAGTTGAAGAGGAGTTCGATCCTGGTGTGCGTACCACCTACTCACATGAACCGTTGGTTGCTCATGTGGAAACAGGTCAAATTTCCAGATATTTCAATTGCTGGATAGATATAACAGCAATACAGGGAGATCTGGTAGTTACCCATACCATTGAATTTGAGGGAGAGTCCTATACCGCGATGGATAACACCGAAGAAAAGCAAAGCTTCAACCTATATAATCCTGAAAATGGGTTCATTGGCAATTATTCATCCATGGATGAAATATACAGCGCCGATATAGTTTCAGGCATATACATTGTGCATGAACTCAGAGGCAAGGAAGTAATACAATCCCGAAAAATCTCAATAAGATGAATAAAGTAGCCAGAACACTTCTCCTTATATTGTGCACATTTACATGCTTCAACATGAGAGGGGGCGAGGAGGATTACCGTGTCATTTCCGAACATGAAATGGGGGGAGACGGGGTTTTCCATACCGAAACACTTGAAAACGGGATAACTTGCACCTTTTCCAATGTAAAACTAAAATATCGGATAGACCAACTTTTCGGTATCATTGGATGCGAAGGGACACTAAGTATGGATATCAGCTTTTCAGGTCCTTTAGAACGAGCCTTTTTTCATTATGTCGGCGGGAAGTGGGAGATTGAATCCGAATGGAATCCCATTCATAAATTGGTATACCCCAATAACAGTGAAAATGGGATAGTACATCTGGAATTTGGAATACATGATGAATTCAGATGGAGAGTAGGCACGTTAAGAACAGGAGTAAAAGACAATTGGTGCCACACCAAGCAATTCTTTGTCACTGACATGATGCTACCTGAACATCTGAAATACTTCAAAAACTCCGTTGATGCGCCCAACGCAGACTCAATGCCGGAGATAAACCTGATGTATCCTAATCTTAGGATCAACGGCCTGCAATCAAACACAAATATTTCGGTATATGACATTACGGGAAGAAAAATCATTGATAATACCATTGATGCGTCCGGTGCATCCACTGAAATAGACTGCAGTCATCTTGAAAGAGGCATCTATATCGTGATTGTAAAAACGGGATCACAAACCTATAAAAAGAAAATTGCCATACCATGAGAAATATATTGTTTATAATTACCTTGTTAGCGACTTTTACGGCAACAGGGAAAGTTAATTATGAAGAGATTTTCAGCTATCTTCCCGAAGATGACGGAATCGCTGTCCTGTCGGATGACACACCTGTCTCCCATCCGACAAAAGAAATACGTTATATAAATGGAGGCACTGTGTTCAGGATTTCGTATGGAGAAGACGTTGGATATGAAGTTCGCGGCGCATTCGAACATGCATGCAAATTGTTGGAAGAATATCTGCCTCCCTGTCTGCCAATAACTGTAAGAGTTGAATGGGCGGACTTACGCAGCTCATCTTCTCCCAAACCACTCTCATCTGTAAAAATCAGTTTCCATGAATATTTCGGGTTTGGTAATCGGGCGGTCTCACATCCTACAGCGCTTATTAAACGTGTTACACTCAAGGAATATGAAATAAATAGCAACCACACCTTTATTGACTCCATACCGGACTTATTGTTTCTGGATAATCCTCAGATGCCGGACATCGTGATACGACTAAATAAGGAAATAGGGAATGATCTGTCATATTCCATCACTGAAGTTGAGAGCGACAAATATGATTTTGTGTCTTTAGCTTTACGTGACCTGATTAGGGGATTGGGCTTGTTTAGCGGATATCGGGTGATCCCAAATGCAAAAATAATTATTCCTCCCTCACGATGCCTTACAAAATATGAATTAAATTATCTTTCAGATCGCCTGAATCTTACGGATAAGGATCAGGCATATAAATTGGCAACAACAGGAGCTTTTTCTCTTGGTAGAAATTCAAATGAAGAACCCCTGAACCTCTATGCACCCTCCGTCTTCCAAAATGAAGTCTCGCTCAATTATTTCATTCCAGACACAACGCATTGTATATCACAAGTGCTGGATTACAACTTCCGAAGAGGATGTATGTATCGTGATATAAACGACGAGTATTCAACTTTCATATTTTTCCACCTATTAGGATGGCAGGAAAATTTCGTTACAGGTATTGGCGGAATTGGAAGTGGCGGTTCAGGAAGCACATCCATTTTGGTTCCTTACAATGGCTCATACTCTGACAATACATCATATACCTCTGTTCATAGATCAAAAAGTAATAATATTCACGATATTGCGGTATCCTTATACAACGACGAAGAAGGAGGCAACCCTGAGGTATATGAATATTGTGAGAAATTTCACTATTTCCTGATCCCACCGAGTGAAAATGAGAGATATGGGATAAGCATATCGTTATTGAAAAAAGATGGCACTTGGGATATTGTATATTATTCAAAATCTATACCTTCAGAATTTTATAACGACATGTTTACATTAAATATGACGGCATGGACATTGCATTGCAATAACGATGAATATGCACGTACATGCGACGGATATCTAAGGGGACGCTGCACCTATTCACATAGCGTCCGTCCTACCGAAATCATGGGATCAATCTTCTTTGTTGTGGATTATTTGCCACAATCAGTTGAGATGAAAGAAACGAGCATGGCACAATCTGCAGCCCAGAAGATAGCTGTGCCACAAGGACAGCGTGCGGTTCGTGTTGGAATGAAGAATCTTGAGGGACTGACAAAGGTTGTCGTTGAAAGACTAATTGAGGGAAATCGCTTGCCAAGCCGTTTTGAAGTAAAAGATTTCCAAAAAGGATATTTTGAAACAACAGTCTATACCGATCGCAAAACCACATTCACCGCCATCGGATATAATGCGAATGGTTCAACACGCGGCATACCGGTAACAATAGAGGCGACCAATACTGCCACAGACCTTTCCGTGCAACTGAATGGCAACGAATTGAAAATAACTTCAGCACATGAGGATCGAAACGTAAATGGAACCTACGAAATAATACCTCTAATGTTTTCCGGGGAAAGTTCCGTTTGTTCCGGTGTATTGGAACAGACAGACATAATTGACGTATCTACTCTCCTTCCCGGAATTTATGTAATGAAATTCCACGGTTACAACGGGGACACATTCGAATATAAGTTTGCTAAAAAGTCATAATCTCATACCCTCATGGCATGAAAAAGTCAATATTGTTTCTTTTTATTGTTGTATGCCTAACAGCAACAAGCGTTCAGGCTTTTGGGCATGACTATGTCGTAAGCCGAGAAGGCGTTTGCAAGTCGGGCGTATTGGACAATGGCGTAAGCTACAAGTTTTCGAATATCACATATGAGTATTCCATCAAATCTTTCGATCCGTTTCGCATAGTCGGAGAACTCCATTTTGATGCCGAATATTCTGAAACAGGAAGATTTAATATTCGTTATTTCAGACCCATAAAATATCTTGTCTCATCTGAGTATGTTGATTGGTATATTCTTCAAGGAGAATACTACAGAGACAATGGGTCTATTTTGGAAGTAGGTCTAACAGAAGACGGTAAACCTCGTCACCGCGATCTAACAAATATACTTGGGGGATCTATTTTCCCTATATGGCATGCCTCGCCCCCGGACACCATTTTTACGACGGACTACATGCTTCCCGAACATAGCGCAGCAGTGCGGGAATACATATTTTCCGGCATTGAGACACCGGTTTCAGATGCAGAACCGGAGATAAGTTTCGTTTACCCCAATCTCGTAATAAACGGCATGTTGCAGGATGCAAAATTGTCAATTTACGACATACTTGGCAGGAAAGCGATCAGCAAGGAGATAGATGGAAGCAGCACTCATACCGAAATAGATTGCAGCGCCTTGGAAAAAGGTGTATATGTAGTTGTTATAGAGGGGAAATCGCAGATATATAAACGGAAAATTTCAATACCCTGACGGGGGCATATCAACACACAAAACTGCACTCCAAAGTTTTTATGTATGACTTTTGGGGTGCAGTTTCATTTCCATGCTATTTCACCATCGAGAGGAAGGGGGCTGGGACGGGGGTGGAGAATTCAAGGAGCTTGCGCGTGATGGGGTGCACGAACGAGATGGTGCGGGCATGGAGCGCAAGACGGTGGATCGGGGAGGTACGGGCACCATAGCGGCGGTCGCCGGCTATGGAATGGCCGAGATCGTGCATGTGCACGCGTATTTGGTTCTTGCGGCCAGTCTCCAGTTCCACCTCCACAAGGGTGTAGCCATTGGCGCTTTTGAGCGTCTTATAGTTTGTAACGGCAAGTTTCCCCTCCTCGGGATTGTCGGTGGAGTATACGATATACTGCGAGTTTTCGGCGAGGTAGCTGCGCACTTCGCCGGCGGGGGGATCGAGTTTGCCCTCAACCACGCATACATACTGGCGACGGCGCACCATATTGTTCCAGTTGTACTGTAGATGTTCCTTTACCTCCGCGCTCTTGGCCATTATCATGAGACCTGAGGTATGCTGGTCGAGGCGGTGCACGATGAAGAGCTTGTTGCGCGGATCCTTGTCCTTGAGGTACTGGCGGACGATGCTGTATGCCGTGCCCTCCTTGATCTTGTCGTTGCCCACGGATAGGAGCCCGTAACCCTTGTTGATGACAATTATGTCGTCGTCCTCATACACCAGCTGCACCCTGCGGTTTGAGAATGTGACGAAAGCACGCGTAAGGTTCACTTTCACCACGTCCCCCTCGTTGAGCTGCGTGTCAAACTGACGCTGCACCTTCCCGTTTACCATAACCTGGTCATATTTCAGCAGTTCCTTTACGTTGGTGCGCTTGCGATCGGGCATGGACGAGAGGAGGAATTCAAGCAACTGCCCGGGTTGCGCCACGGGAAACGTGAGGATGGTGTCGGGCGAGAAGCGGCGCTTTTCCGCTCCCGGTTTTACTGCGGTCTTTTTCATCGGTAACTTGCAGGGGAGTGTCGTTATTATTTCTTGCGGGTACGCGGACGCTTGGGCTTGGCATCAGCCGAGGAGACTATGTCCATGCATTGCTCATGGGTAAGCGATGCCGGATCCTCTACCGTCTTGGGTATCTTGTAGTTGCCTTTCTTATAGGAGATATACACGCCATAGCGTCCGTTGAGGATCTGCAGGTCGGGATCCTCGTCGAAAGTCTTGACCACGCGGTTGGCCTCGGCAGCCTGTTTCTCCTTTATCAGGACGACAGCCTCTTCAAGGGTTATATGTGCAGGAGACAGCTCCTTGGGAATGGATACGAATTTGCCGTCATGCTTGACATAGGGGCCGAAACGACCGATCGCCACTGTGACCTCCTGCCCTTCGTACTCCCCTATGTTGCGGGGGAAGTCAAAGAGCTTCAACGCCTCCTCAAGGGTTATAGTGCTCACGGACTGCCCTTTGAGCAGTGACGCGAACTGCGGCTTCTCCTCGTTTTCGCCCACTTCCCCAAGCTGTATCATGGGGCCGAAACGACCGATCTTCACCGAAACCTGCTTACCTGTAGAGGGATCGGTGCCGAGCACCCGTTCCCCTACCTTATGCTCCATGCGCATGTTCATGGCACTGTCAACGGTGGGGTGGAACTGGGAGTAGAATGTCTTTATCTCGTTGTGCCACGGCAGTTTGCCTTCGGCTATGTCATCGAATTTCTCCTCTATACGGGCAGTAAAGTCATAATCAAGTATGTCGGGGAAGAATTCCGTCAGGAAAGCGTTCACCACCTCCCCTATGTCGGTAGGTATGAGCTTGCCGCGCTCCGATCCTACAGTCTCTGTACGGGTCACGGATGAAACCGAGCCGTCACGCAGGGTCATCACCTCATAGTCGCGTGAAACGCCCGGCTTCTCCCCTTTCTCCACATACTCGCGCTGCTGTATGGTGGATATTGTGGGGGCATATGTGGAGGGACGGCCTATGCCGAGCTCCTCCATCTTCTTTACAAGGGTGGCTTCGGTATAGCGCGGGGGCTGCTGGGTGAACCTTTCGGTAGCGGTGACGCTCACGGGAAGCATCCCGTCTCCCTCCCTCATCGGCGGCAGAAGCCCCTGGAGGTTGTCGTCGGCCTCGTCGTCGCTGCTCTCCATGTACACCTTGAGGAAGCCGTCGAACTTGATCACCTCACCGGTCACCACGAAATGTTCCTGCCGTGCAGGGGTGGTTACGTCCACAGTGGTCTTCTCTATCTCGGCGTCGGCCATCTGCGACGCTATGGTGCGCTTCCAGATAAGCGAATAGAGGCGTTTTTCCTGCGATGTGCCTTCGATGGTCTGCTGATCCACATAAGTAGGTCGAATGGCCTCATGGGCTTCCTGTGCACCCTTGGATGTGGTGTGGTAATGGCGCACCTTGAGGTAGCGTTCCCCGAGATTGGAAGTGATTTCCTTCTCCAAGGCACCTATGGCTAAAGCCGAGAGGTTCAGCGAGTCGGTACGCATGTAAGTGATATGCCCCGCTTCATACAGCCTCTGGGCAATCATCATGGTCTGAGAAACGGTAAACCCGAGCTTGCGTGCCGCTTCCTGCTGCAGTGTGGAGGTTGTAAAGGGTGGCGCGGGTGATTTCCTTACCGGACGCACGTTCACATCAGACACGCTGAATGCAGCCCCGATGCAATCCTTGAGGAAACGGTCGGCCGATGCCTTATCCGGCAAACGGCGGGAAAGTTCGGCTGTCACAAGAGTGCCATCCGGTGCCTTGAACTCGGCGTTTACGCGGTAGTACTGTTCCGGGGTAAAATGCTTGATCTCGTTCTCCCGCTCCATTATGAGCCTTACGGCCACGGACTGCACTCGTCCGGCGGACAATGCGGGCTTGATCTTTTTCCAGAGCACGGGTGACAGCTCGAATCCCACGATGCGGTCAAGCACGCGACGTGCCTGCTGGGCATCCACGAGATTGAGGTCAATGCTGCGCGGATGTTCTATGGCATGCAGTATAGCCTGTTTTGTTATCTCATTGAAGACGATGCGCCGCGTGTTCTCTGGCTTAAGGCCGAGCACCTCGTAAAGGTGCCAGGCGATCGCCTCCCCCTCGCGGTCTTCATCGGAAGCGAGCCATACCATTTCGGCCTGACGGGCGTTTTTCTTCAGTTCGGCCACAAGCGCCTTCTTGTCATCCGGGATCTCATACTCTGGCTCGAACCCCTTGTCCTTGTCAAGGGAGAAATTCTTCTTCCTCAAGTCTCGGATGTGACCGTAGCTCGACATCACCGTGAAGTCGGGGCCGAGGAATTTTCCTATTGTCTTCGCTTTGTGCGGAGACTCTACTATGACGAGGTTCTTAACCATGGTGTTCGCGTGTTGTTACCCCCAATGGAGTATGAATTGGATAATCGGGGGCAAAATTACGGAAATTTTGCGTATCTCACAAAAACGTGACACACCCAAGGAGCAAAATCAAAACTATTTACCTCAGTCTCCGATACAGGAATAACGCCTCTATTTCCGGAAGGTTTTCCGGCTCCAGAGGTAGCGGTAGTTGAAACGCCTGTTCGGCGCAGTGTCGCCGGCGGTGCAGAGATCCATAACGGATTGGAGCGACTGCGGATTGTCCGCCCATTTGAAATCGAACACAATGCTGTCCCCCTGCAATCCAAGGAGCTTGCGGGGAATGCATAGTTCAAGCTCGCATCCGGCCACGGCATAGGGGAGGTCGGCTACTTTTACCCAGTCGTCCCTACCTTTGTCGTAGCGCATCAGCGTAGTTTTCCGGCTATCAACCACATGACGGTTCACAATGAAATCATACCCGTACCATCCGGTGGAGCTGTCGTTGTCGCTGTCAATAAACAGAAGCATCCAGTTAGGGTCGAACGGGGAGGTCAAGGCGCTGTCGGCCAATGCATAGAAATAAATATCCCGCTTGCCTACCGCGACCTTGGCCTCCACAATGTCGTTGCGTCCGGTGGTGTCGGTGTAATGGTGTCCGGCGTAACCCGCATGGTCGCGGTGCCATATGTCTCCCCTGGTATCGAAATAATATGACTCCACATCGTCCCAATCGTCGAAACGTCCGTCAACGGCCATCCGCCTTATCCCTGAATGCCTCGGGACAGGACGTGCACCCTTATAGCGACGTATGTTCTGTGCCATCTGCATATAGTAATTATCTGAACATACACCCTTGGCCGGCTGAATGGTGCGATTGAACTCTGCATTGTACTGGTCTACGAAATAAAACGTGTTTTCATTGCGCCCCAGAAATGTAGTGGGGCCGTCGGGGAAACCGTCGGGGAAACGTCCCGTGACATATTTCCCTGCAGTCCATTCGTTCCAGTCGTTGAGATAAATGAAATCGGGATCGGCGGCAATAGCCTCGTCCCACCTGTCCTGAAAATATATCCCATAGGCTTCGGGGTGCTCCACGGTCTTCCCAAGCCAAGGCACATAGGCGCTGTCCACCAGATCATAATCGTTGAGGGGAGGCTCTCCGGTCTCTACACGCCAGCATTTTCCAGTCACCGACACGGGATGCTGTCCGGCAGTCACCGCCATCTGCTCAAGCCTTCCCCGATGTGTCGCCGCCCGCTTCTGCGGATCGCGCGATCCCACAGCGGGATCGTTCATCTCATAGCCAAAACACCAATTGTCCTCGGTTCCGGCATACTGTTTGCCACCCCATTGGTCGTATCCCCACCACATATTGCGCATAGTGAAGAAAGCCTTTACCTCCTTGGTGTAGTCGCGATAAAACTCCTCGGCATAATCCGGATCACCGTAATGAGGATTGGCGGGATCCGTAGCGGCCTGGGGGTCGTAGTTCGGATTAGGATTTACGGCTCCTCCACCGCCGGCATCAAGCTCCGGACGCATATTGCACAGCAACAGAGGCTTGCCGTCCCAATAAAACCACAGATCACGGAACTTTCCCGGACGATAATAACGCTCGAAAATCTCCTGCGTGCGGGTCAATACCGCCCCGTTGTAGCTCCAGAAACAGACCTTGGGCACAGGATTGCCCTCACGCTTCATCTCCTCAAGCGCCGCGAAAAGCTCCTCCCACTCCTTCCAGTAACATACGGCATTGGTGACATCAAGGATCAATACGTCAACCCCGGCATCGGCAAGCATGGAGATATCCTTACGTATGATATAACGGTCGCCGCTGAGAAAATAACCGGTTTCCGGTTCTCCCCAATGATAACTTCCCATATTGCTGGGAGGCCCCCAAAGACCTGTGGCATCAGTCAACCGCGCCTGCGGATCGGCCTTGAGGATGTCTGTTACATCGCGGTAACCGTCAGGGGATGAATGCAGGAACTCCTCATGCCAGGTGACATAGAAAATGCCCACGGTGCGAGGTTTCCGCTCGCGGGCAGAATCCATAGCGGCAACCGGCATTGTGCGTCCCAAGCCATCGGTAGCTACCCAGGTGTCAGACATAAGGTCGCGCGGAGAAGCCGGAACGCAACATATGGCCAATGTCGCCAATGACAGTGACCGCAAAAATCTATTCATGGTATTATCGTTTTAACAGGTCGTTCAGGCGAAATTTAATCTTTTAACCTTGGATGTCTTGAAGTCCAGACCTCGTGACGGAGGAGGTAATTGTTTCTCAAAGTCTCAAATGAGGACTTGTCGGCACGCAGACGCTCAGTATCCGCAAAGGGGTCATAGGACGCAAGTATCCGCTGTCCAAAAAGAGCCGGATCCACGTCCTGTGCGTCAGTGCAAGTCGAAGCTGCCGGCATCTCTCCTACGGCATCGACAGCCTCCTGCCCGGCGAAACGCCGCAATGCGGCAATACAGGCCGCCGATGCCCGCTGTTTCCCTTCAATGGAATAACCCGCGATATGCGGTGTGGCAACGGCGGCAAGTTCCAGAAGTTCCGGCGAAATGGAAGGCTCACCCTCCCAGCAATCCATCACGGCAGCAGAGACAAGCCCCTCTTTCAACGCCTCCACCAAAGCGGCGTTATCCGCCACGGCTCCACGTGCGGCATTTATGATAATCGGCTTTCGCAAGAGGGAGCGGAAAAGGTCGCGTGAGGCCATATGAAACGTACAGTCCTCACCGCTGCGGATCAACGGAGTGTGGAATGTGATAATGTCCGCCTCGCGGGCTATATGCGCAAGAGACACAAACGGCTCCCCTCCCGCTTCATACGGGCTTACAGTATTCCATCCCCCATCCCTGCGCTGACGAGGAGGATCACAGGCTAGGACACGCACCCCAAGGCGAAATCCCCATGCGGCCACAATACTTCCTACATGCCCAAGACCAACTATGCCTATTGTCTTCCCTTCAACAGAGGGCAGCAGGCGCAGGAGCGATGCCCATACATATTGCGCCACCGCCGGGGCATTGCACCCTGGCGCACTCACTGTGGTTATGCCGTTGGCAGCGCACCATGGGAGGTCTATATGGTCTGTTCCGATAGTCGCAGTGGCCACAAAACGCACTTTCGATCCTGAAAGCAATGAAGCGTCGCAACGGGTGCGTGTGCGCACTATGAGCGCATCGGCATCGGCCACGGCCTCCGGAGTAAACTCCTCCGGCGCAAGCCTTCTTACCGATCCGAGATCGTCAAGGGTGTCGCCGATATAAGGAATATGGGATTCTATGATTATATTCATAAATTAGAAGTTAGAAGTAAGAAGTTAGAGCAGGAGAAGTCAAGCAAAGATACCAATAAATATTGATAATCGGCAAAAATTAAAGCATAGGAGGGGGCGGTATCAGAGCGGGGGGGAGGGTCAGGAACTCCTATCTTTAGGTATGGTGGCATTGGATTTTTTGGAGTAACTTTGTTGTGTCAGCTCATAAAGAGCGACAAAATCATGATAAAGTCATCCATAAAATATTCGGCGACAGACAAAGTCAGGGATTTAGTTGAAGACAACAACCAATTGTTGTTGGTACTCAACCGTTTCCATATCCCTTTCGGCTTTGGGGAACGCACCGTATGTGAAATCTGCGAGGAAAAAGGGATAGATTGTCCGACCTTTCTTGCCATAGCAAACCTAATCAGCGGCAAACGATTCTCCATTAATGAAATAGAATTACCGACCTTATTGTCTTACCTAAGGGAGGCTCACTCCTACATCTTGGATTTCCGCTTGCCGGATATAAGGGAAACCCTTGTAAGTGCCGTGCACCAACAACGGCTTGACGATGTGGCAGTCCACATTATCAGGTTTTTCGATGAATATGCCGATGAGGTGCACAATCACATGGATTATGAAAACCGGATAGTGTTCCCTTATGTTGAAGAACTGTTGAAAGGCAATCCTGCAAAGGATTTCAAAATATCTGATTTCGCATCCAAGCATGAGTCTGTCGTATCCAAGCTCAATGAGCTAAAGGACATCTTCCTGCAACATTATGCGATGCCTAACACAAGGATGCTAAACCGAGCCTTGTTTTACATATCGGCCTGTGGTGAAGATCTGGTTTCCCATTGTGAGATCGAGAATCTGATTCTTGTACCGGCGGTGGAAGCACTTGAAAAGGAAACTTATACGAAAAGCAGGAGTCAAAAAAACATCGCATCCCGCAATCAGGAACTGAGCCTGAGGGAGAAAGAGATAATACGTCTGGTGGCTCACGGCCTTGTAAATAAAGAAATTGCCGACAAGCTCTCTCTTTCGTTCCATACGATAACCACTTATCGTAAAAACATCAGTGCCAAACTCAACATACACTCCACGGCGGCCCTCACGATATTTGCCATACTTCACGGTATTGTGGATCCCAAGGATATAGAATTAAAGTAAGCCATAGATTAATTCTTTCAACTCGGATGTGCCTATATAGGCACATCCGAGTTTTTTCATACACTCCCATAAATAGTACACTGACCCAAAACAATTAAACCCGATTTTTGGGAATTGCGTGCTAATCAAAGGCGAGGTAATTTTGCATCCGGTTTCAAGATAACGACAATGATATACAGCAGGCTTTCATTTTGTATTTTGTTTGTTGCCCTTAGTTCTTTATGCACCTTTGCATCTTCGGCGAAGGAAAGCATGGGGATGGTTTCGGGAAAAGTATTGACTCAAGAAGGTGAGGCCATGGATTATGCCACCGTCTTCCTTAAAGGTACGGAATATTCCTGCTTTACCACTGAGCGGGGATTATACCACCTGAAAGCCCCGGCAGGCAAATATACCATTGTATTTTCTTCCGTCGGATTTGAAAAATCGGAACATAAGGTTGAAATCCCGGCCAACGGCAGGATCAAACTGAATGTAAAGCTCAAATTGACAACTCAGCTGGAAGAGGTGACAGTCACGGGCAGTCAGGTCAGTCAGGTGAAAAATTCCGCATATAACGCTGTTGCAGTAAATACGCAGGATCTGATAAATACGACTAAGAGCCTCAGCGATGCTCTCGGCAAGGCTCCGGGAATGAAGATAAGGGAAAGCGGGGGTGTCGGTTCCGACATGGCTGTCACTATGGATGGTTTCAGCGGAAAACATATAAAGGTCTTCATTGACGGAGTTCCGCAGGAAGGCGTAGGGAGATCTTTCGGGCTGAACAATATCCCCGTCAATTTTGCCGAACGCATAGAGGTCTATCGCGGGGTCGTTCCGGTCGGTTTCGGATCTGATGCGATAGGAGGAATAATCAACATAGTCACTCCGAAACGCAGAAGGAAATGGTTTGTTGATGCATCCTATTCCTATGGTTCTTTCAACACCCATAAATCATATGTCAATGTCGGGCAGACTTTGCGCAACGGTTTCAAATACGAGATTAATGCATTTCAGAATTATTCCGACAATGATTATTGGGTTGATTCTCCTGTTGAGGATTTTGCGACGGGAGCCATCAACCGGAAGAAGAAAGAGCATGTACGCAGGTTCAACGACACGTACCACAACGAGGCGGTCGTAGCCAAACTCGGATTCGTAGACAAGCCGTGGGCTGACCGCCTGTTGGTCGGATTTACATACTCCCATATGTATAAGGAGATACAGACCGGTGTGCGTCAGGAGATTGTCTATGGTCAGAAACACCGCCACGGTCACAATCTGATACCATCTATCGAATATTACAAACGAAACCTGTTTGTCAACGGACTTGATATCTCATTCAATGCCAATTACAACCGGAATGTGACGGTGAATGTGGATACAGCGTCGGTGAAGTATAACTGGAGAGGTGAAACCGACAGGCTCAATTCTCCTGGGGAACAGTCTTACCAGAACGCGAAAGCAAACAACAACAATTGGTCTGCCACATTCACATCCAACTACAGGCTCGGGCAGAAGCACGTATTTACCTTGAACGATGTGTTCAATTCGTTCAACCGGTCAAACGAGAATCTGTTGACAACACCACCGACAGAAGATGAGATAGCAAAGGTGACAAGCAAGAATATCATCGGTCTGTCATACCGCTATATGCCAAATACAAGACTGAATTTCTCCGTTTTCGGCAAGCAGTATCACCAGTATGTTTCCGGCCCTATTGCAACATCTTCCGCGCAGGACAATTATGAACGCACCTATCGGTCTGCTGATTATTGGGGCTATGGAGCGGCAGGCACATTCTTCATGCCGCTAGGCTTTCAATTGAAAGCTTCATACGAAAAGGCATTGCGTATGCCTACTATTGAAGAAATGTTCGGCGACGAGGATCTGGAAATGGGCGACATGGATCTAAAACCGGAATCCAGCCACAATATCAACCTTAACCTCAGCTACAACGCCACATTTGAAAGCAATACGTTATATATCGAGGCCGGTTTGATTTACCGTGACACCCGCGACTATATCCAACGCAACATAATGTCGCTAAGTGGCGGTAAGTTCGCGGCATCGTATGTAAACTACGGAAAAGTCAAGACCGACGGTTTCAGCGTTTCGGCAAGGTACAGTTTCTCAAAATGGTTGAGCGTCGGCGGGAACTTCACACAGATGAACATCCGCGACAATATGCGCACAGCGATGAACGGCACTACCGCAAACGTCTCTTATAAGGAACGCATGCCCAACCAGCCGTATATGTTCGCAGACTCGGATATCAATTTCTATTGGGTTGGATTGGGCAAGAAAGACAATATCCTGACAGTCACCTACGACAACCAATACACCCACAGCTTCTGCTATTATTCTTCCAATCTCGGAAGCAACAGCGACGACTACATGGTGCCAGGTCAGTTCGCCCACAACATCACCATCAGTTATGGGATAAAACAAGGCAGATACAATATCTCCATCGAGTGCCGCAATCTTACCGACGCGAAATTGTACGACAATTTCAGCCTCCAGAAAGCCGGACGTGCTTTTTACGGCAAGGTAAGAATCTATTTCGGAAACTAATCATAATAAACAAAATAACATGTATAATAATCTTTTAATGCGTGCAGTATGTGCGCTCGCATTGCCGGCGATTGTATTGTCGGGATGCTCGGACAGCGATGAACCCGGCGATATAAACAAACCGCAAGAAGCAAAAGGGAAGTTTGTCATAGCAACCACAGTGACCGATTCGAAAGGGACTACCAGCATATTGCTAACGGCAGAATCACTTGACGAAGGGCATGTCTCAGTAGGCAACAACACAGGACTACTCAACGACGGGGCAAGCCAATGGGTGTTCCATCCGGATAATTATCTCTATGCGCTCACCTACAATCAAGGCAATGCCGGTACGACCAGAAGCTATATCCTCAATCCTGACGGATCCATGTCTGCACGCGACATGGAGTACAAGATAAGCCGTTTCACCTCCTACGGCATATACAACCACGAAATCATCACCACCTCGACCGGCAATGGCCTCTCCCCGCAGGCCGACGGCAATGGATACCTACCCAAGACACTGCTCACCTCCTATCTTGATGTGAATGCTGAAACATCAAGGCAGAACGACACGTCAACGGGCGCATATTCCGTTGAGAACTACCTCGGCAACGGTGAATTCGTCACTCTCTGCGGTATTGAAAAGAGAGGTAATCAAATCTTTTCCGGATCCATACCTATGGGACTAAGCCAATACGGTGCGGCTTTCGAAAACGGGAAATGGATCCGTCCAGGGTATGAAGACCTTGTAAAGACTGCCGACGGCGGAAGCAACAGCAGCAGTTACAAGAAAGGCGAGCTCCAATGGACACAGTATCCCGACGAGTGCTGGGTGGCAATCTTCAATGACGAAACCCTGACCAATCCGACATTCGCCAAGACAGACAGGATAAGCTATCCCTGCGGACGTTTCAAATCGCAGTATTACCAAACGATATGGGCAACTGACAACGGTGACATCTATGTGTTTTCACCGTCTTATGCAAAAACCATGACCGATTCCCGTCAAAAAACAACATTGCCCGCAGGTGTATGTCGCATCCCGGCAGGCTCCACACAGTTTGATTCGTATTATTGTGACCTTGAAAACCAATCCGCAGGACGGTCTTTTATGCGTTGTTGGCCGGCCGGGGGCAGCAGTTTCCTGATGCTGATGTATGACCGCCCCCTCACTGAAAAGGGCTTTGCCGCCACAGATCTTGCCATATTCAATGCAGAAACAAAGAAACTCACATTTGTAAGCGGACTTCCATCAAACATATCTTCAATCGGAAAAACTACCTATGTGAAAGACGGCAACGTGTACATAGCCTTAAATGTCACCGATGGCGACCCTGCCATATATAAGATCGCCACATCGACAGCGCTGGCACTCAAAGGATTGACAATTGATAACGCAACCGACATTACCGGATTCGGTTATATGGGGCCGGTAAAATGACATGACATATGAAAATCGTTCATAAGATCCATCTTTGGCTCTCCGTTCCGTTCGGCGTAATAATAACCCTTATATGCTTTTCGGGGGCCATGCTCGTGTTCGAGCCTGAAATAACAAGGAGCCTGAAAAACGATGTGTATTATGTCGCATCATCCAAAGGTAAGCCTATTGACATGAAAGAACTTATGGAAACCGTGCAGGCGACGTTGCCCGACTCGGTTTCCATAACCGGTGTCACTGTCTTTGACGACAAAGACCGGACTTATCAGGTGAACCTGTCAAAACCCCGACGTGCATCCTTGTTCATAGACCAATACACCGGTAAAATTACCGGAAAAGATGAACGTCTCGGCTTCTTCTCTACGATGTTCAAACTGCACCGATGGCTGCTTGACAGCGCAAATCCTCACGACGAAGGATTTAAGTTAGGAAAGACGATTGTGGGAGTATCTACGTTGATATTCGTAATCGCGTTGATAAGCGGTGTGATAATATGGTGGCCTCGCGCCCGTAAGAGCTTCAAACGAAGCCTGTCAATATCTTTCACGGATGGTTGGCGCAAATTCTGGAAAGGCTTGCATGTGGCTGGTGGAATGTATGCCCTGATCCTATTATTGGCAATGTCACTGACCGGTCTGACATGGTCTTTCAATTGGTATCGTACCGCATTTTATGCTGTATGTGGCGTTGAACATACCACGCGCAATTCAAAATCCGAACATAGCATTAGAAACAACAGACGTCCCGACTTCAGCCATTGGCAACAGATATACGATGGGTTGAATGCTAAAGAACCGGATGCAGTACAAATAACCATAGGAAATGAAACAGCAAACGTGGAATTCGGCTCCACCGGTAACAGCCGTGCATCAGACAGCTATAAGTTCAACAGTCGTTCAGGCAAGATTACCCACGTCATTAAATATGCCGATACGGCTCCCGCTGACAGACTACGGGTATGGATATATTCAATCCATACCGGCGTCATTGGAGGCATTATAACCAGAATCCTATGGTTTCTCGGTGCTTTGATCGGCGCAAGCCTGCCACTCACAGGATACTATATCTGGATCAAGCACCTCAAATTTAATTAGCAATTAGCAATTAGTAATTAGCAATTAGAAATTACTGATTGCTAATTTTTTAATAATCAAAGGAGATCAGAGCCATCAGAGATATCAGAGGCATCAACTGGATAACAAGATTTATTTCTTCTTTCTCAACTTCTTATTTTCTTGATTTCTTGCTTGGCTTCTACTGCTCAGACTTCTTACTTCTATATCCCCCATACATACAGGGCGATGTAGCCGGAGATTATGAGCAGCAGAGGGATATAGGTACGCCGTTGGCGGCGATATGTGAAGAAATGTGCTATCTGGTATGCTACCAGGACATTAAGAAGAGGTATGTAGAACGTGAAATTATTGAAATTCAATATGGCAAATATGGCCGTGGCGCAGAACAGCAAGGTGAGGAAACCGTTGAACGCACGCACCCGGGAATTATAACTAAGAATCTTCAATAGGTTAGCCACCATGAAGATTATGCCCAACACTATGGTTATGCCAGTGGTGACAAGAGCCTGAACCATGTCGCCAGAATCAAACATAGACCATGCCGGGGTGAGAAACGATGTCTGAGGGGTCTGCAAGAGCGTCTGAGGCTCCACGATGCCGAAACCGAGCACTATCCACGCCGGAGTCACAAGCCCCAACAAAGCGGCCAGGAATGTGCGCAAACCGAATATGCGCATCTGCACGCAACCAAGAAGGAAAACAGGCACGTAAAGCATGCATGCGATCTGCGTTAGCGATTCAGCCCCGAGCATGCAGAATATCAGGAAGACACGCCGCTGTCCCCGATTGTCTGAAAAGACCGAGAAAAGCGCCCCGACACAGAGCATAACGGTCAACACAAGCATGGAACCTCCATAGAACTGCCCCAGAAGCGAGGGAAGAGCCACCTGCATGGCAAGAAACATCGTAGCCACAAGTGAGGTTAGGCTTCTCAACACATTGAAGACACGGTTTATATAGACCGTGAGCAGCGCTACAGCCAAACTTACGGCGAGATTCGATATGGCCGACGACACCCCGAAAGGAAACCAAAGGTTAGCACTTGGAAGCCCCCAGCCCAAATTGCCCACAATAGGAGCCACCGCTCCACGCTGCCACGCGAAGAGACAGCAGAAGCATGCCACAGCCATCATCAATGCCGTAGCGCCCCTCTGGTGCAGGAACGATGTGATATGTTTCTCGGTGAGCATGGTGAGTAGAAGTTAGAAGTAAGAGCAGGAGAAGTCTAGGTAGAATACTTTGGTTAGAAGTTAGAAGTAAGAGCAGGAGAAGTCTAGCAAGATTACCGATTGCCAATTAGCTATAATAAGGTATTTTTGCTAGACTTCTCCTGCTCTTACTTCTAACTTCTATTATTTCATCAGATCCCTGCCTATGTCGCGGCGGAAATATGAGTCGGTGAAGTTGACGAGCGCTGCGGCGGCATAGCTGCGGGAAAGGGCATCGGGTATATCCTCGCCATAGGAGGTGAGGGCTATGACGCGTCCACCGGAAGTAAGCAACCTGCCATCTGCATCAAGTTTCGTGCCGGCATGGAAAGGTATCGTATCAGAGACCCTTTCAAGGCCGGTGATCTCCAGTCCCTTCTGATATGAGCCGGGGTAGCCGCCCGACACCATCATCACCGTTACGGCTGTGCGGGGATCTGTCTTAAGGGGGGTATCACCGAGATCGCCCTCGGCGGCTTTCTTCATCAACTCCACAAGATCCGACTGGATGCGTGGCATCACGACTTCCGTCTCAGGATCGCCCATGCGCACGTTGTATTCTATCACCATAGGCTCACTATCCACGTTTATAAGCCCGAGGAATATGAAACCGCGATAGTCTATGCCCCGTTTGGCAAGACCTTCCACAGTGGGTCGTATGATGCGCTCCTCAACCTTTCGCATGAATGCATCGTCGGCAAACGGCACGGGGCTTACGGCTCCCATGCCGCCGGTATTGAGACCCGTATCACCCTCACCGATGCGCTTATAATCCTTTGCTACCGGAAGGATGCGGTATCCGCCGTGGCTGTCGGTAAGCACGAATACGGAGCATTCTATCCCTTTGAGGAACTCCTCTATCACTACCGTGGCGGAACTTGCGCCGAACATACCGGAAAGCATTTCCTTAAGTTCGCGCTTGGCCTCGTCCAGATCGTCAATGATAAGCACGCCTTTTCCGGCGGCCAGTCCGTCGGCCTTCAGCACGTATGGCGGACGCAACTCCTCAAGGAAGCGGTAACCATTCTCTATGGTATCAATGGTGAAAGAGCGGTAACGCGCCGTGGGGATACCGCATTCGGTCATGAATTCCTTGGCAAAATCCTTGCTACCCTCAAGACGAGCACCCTCACGAGAAGGACCGACTACCAACAGCGCAGGCATCGCCTCGCGGAAATAATCCGTAATCCCCGCTACCAGAGGATCCTCATTGCCCACAACCAGCATCCCTATGCCATGTTCCTTTACAAAGGCTTCTACCGCAGGAAAATCAAGCGGAGACAGGTTTACGTTGGTGCCATATGCACCCGTGCCGCCGTTGCCGGGAGCTATGAAAAGGGTATCGCAAAGAGGGCTTTGGGAGATTTTCCACGCCAGGGCGCTTTCACGGCCTCCTGAACCAAGAAGGAGAATGTTCATATAGCTTATGAGTATATAAGAAGTTACAATTTGAAATTTTTACGGTGCAATCCTTGCGCGATTATTTTTCCTTGCGCCTACGCATTGGGGGAAGAGAAGGCTGCTTGCCAACGATGCTGCGAAGCGCCTCCTCACTGCGACGTGCGGCAAATGGGTTCTCACTCGGCTCAGGACGCGACGGTGTGAAATTCCGTTTGGGTGCATCGTTGCGATCCTTGCGTTCCGGACGATCGTCGCGGAACTTCCTGAAATCTCCGCGACTGTCATCACGGCGCTCTTCGCGAAACTTGCGGAAACCACCCTGACGATCGTCACGCCTTTCATCACGGCGCTCGTCGCGACGATGATCCCTCCGGTCATCTTTGCGATCATCCCTGCGGTCATCCTTGTATGTAGCAAACTTCCCTGATGGCTTCCCTCCCGGACGGTAACGCTCCTCGAGTTTGTTGCGAGGCTCCTTGGCCTTGAACTCCCTGCGTTCGCGACGCTTGTCGGAGAAGTCCCGTTCACCTTTCCGTGACGCTCCGTCGCGACGGAACTCCCTGCGAGCCTTTCCGAATTCCTTTCTCTTCTCGGCTCGTTTCTCGGCTTTCTTGTCATCGATCTCGCGTAGGCGGTTGCCCTCCCTGCGGAAGCTCTTGTAATCTCCCTCGAATATGATGTATTCCCTCAGTTCACATTCGATGGAACCGTTCAGAATAGGTATCTTTTCGCTCGGGGCAAGCCCTATCTTGTTGACGAATTCATTCTTGGCAGCTATTATCCAGGCATGGTACCCCTTGAACACGTTCTTCAACTTACTTCCGATAAGGGAATAGAGATCCTCCATGTTCTCTACCGTTATGCGTTCGCCATAGGGTGGATTCGTAATCATCACACCGTCTGCCGGTGCCTCGAACCATTCGCTAAGCGGCTTGGTCTGAAGCTCTATCATGCGTCCGACCCCGGCGCTGCGAATGTTGCGTTCAGCTATTTCCACCGCCTTGGGGGAAATGTCGGCTCCGTATATCTTATGGGTAAACTCACGCTCACCTGAATCGTCGTTGTACAGGCGGTCGAAAAGCTCAGGGTTGAAGTCTTTCCAGTTTTCAAAAGAATAGTGCTTGCGATAAATGCCGGGATTGATATTCGCGGCAATTAGCGCAGCCTCTATAAGGAAAGTTCCGGAACCGCACATCGGATCAACCAGAGGGGCATCCCCACGCCATCCGCTGCGCAGGATTATGCCTGCGGCAAGCACCTCGTTGATGGGAGCCTCGGTCTGAGCCACGCGATAACCGCGCTTATGGAGGCTTTCACCGGAGGAGTCAAGCGAAAGGGTAACATCCTCGCCCGATATATGCACGTTGATCATCACGTCGGCATCCTGCAAGCGCACTCCCGGGCGCTTGTCGGCACCATAACGATCCTTGAACCAGTCAACAATGGCATCCTTTACACGATATGTGACGAAACGGGAGTGTGTGAACTCATCGCTGAACGCAACCGTGTCAATCGAAAAAGTGCTTCCTACCGACATCAGCTCACCCCAGTTGTATTCCTTGGCATGCTCGTAAAGCTCATCTGTGTTACGAGCAGTGAACTTGTATATCGGCTTCAATATGCGCAGCGCGGTACGGCAACAGAGATTGGCCTTATAAAGCATCTCAAGGTCGCCTTCGAACGAAACCATCCTTCTTCCGGGCTCGACGTTAATGGCTCCGAGGTTGCGCAATTCCTCAGCGAGAACATCTTCCAGCCCCTGGAAGGTTTTAGCCACCATTTCAAAATTTTCAGTCATTGTCTGTAACAGCTACTTTTTCGGGTACAAAGTTACTAATTTTTCTGAAAACCGTGGCAACGCGCACGACATCACTTGCGCAGGACAGCCTTGATGACGTTATCCGACGAGATCTGCATCACCGGGAGCGAATCGCCGGTAAAGGTGACTGTGGAGATGTACATCTCGCGGGGATGCACGGTACCCGGCTTCTTGTGCGCATGGAAGACGATGCGTAGGTTTCCATCCTGGTCGTGGAACATGGCACTGTGCCCCACACCCTCCAGACGTCCATAGCTTTCAGTCTGCGGGAACTGGAATATGGGGTTAGATTCATACTTGACCCAAGGCCCGAAAGGTGAATCCGAGGTTGCGAAACCGATACCGTATTCGGGGCAGGTATATCCGTTGCCGGAGTATGTCATGTAGTACTTGTCGCCATGCCTTATGACGAACGATCCTTCGTTCACACCTTCGAACTCCCACCCCTGACTCTGCTTGATACAGGGACGCAGCGTGGATTGCTTCATAGTCGTCAGATCCGGTTCAAGTTCCGCCACCCATACGTTAAGCCCGTCGTTGAAACGGTCGAAATACAGATACGGCGTGCCGTCGCTGTCCATGAAAAGAGAATTGTCGATGGCCTTTTCCGAAGTGAACATGGGAAGTCGCTTTTCCTGCACGAACGGCCCGAGCGGCGATCTGCCCTCTGCCACACATATGTGCTCGTCTGCGCTGTAGTACATCATGTAACGATCCCCTACACGATACACTTCTGGAGCCCAGAACCAACGGTCAGCATAGGAGTCCTCCTTGTCAAGAGCCAGGCCGGCGTGTTCCCAGTGTTTAAGATCCGACGAAGTATAGACCTCTATGCCACGGTTGCCCATCGTACCATAAGCGTAATAGGTATCCCCGTCAAGGAGTATGAACGGGTCGGCGAATTCCACACCAGCCTCTTGATTCTCGGATCTTTCCTGCGACAAGGATACGGGAGCCGTCAGCAACAACACGGAAGCGGCGAATGTTTTAAAGTCCATAATCTTTCTGTTAAAATTTATCTTGTAAAGATACGGACTTCCCATCATAATAAGGGAGCCGCACGACATGTTTTTCAACATCGTGCGGCTCATAGAGAAGTTATGAAATAAAATAAACCCTTATTACTCCTTACCCTTGATTTGCTCCGGTTCGCCATATTCGGCCTCTGCGGCATTCAGGGCAGCCTGACGTGATGAGGCAAGAGTGTTCACAGGCATAGGTATCCTTACCCAAATGGCATTAGGCACAAGCCGCCAAAGCCCTACCAGTAGGTTCCATCTCCAGTCTATGACGGCCACGCGGGCACGGCGACGAAGGGCACGCAAGATGCGGGGCACAGCGTATGGGAGCTGCATTATCATCGGATAATTCTCGTCGGGATCAAGAAGAGGAGTACGAACCCATCCGGGACGGATATCGGTAAAGCGGATATTGAGCTTCTGGATCGTTGCAAGCTGGTTGAGCGCTCGCAGATAAGTCTGCTGGAACTTCTTTGACGCGGAGTATGCGGCGATATGGCCGATGCCGTTAGTCCCTGCCACGGAAGTTATGGCAGCAATCTGACCCACTCCGCCGCATTTATCACGGAAATATCGGAAGGCGGCATCCACCATGCGTGTGAATCCTACGACGTTGGTCTGCATCGTGGCGATCTCCTTTGATGGGAGAAGGCGGTCGTTCTCATACCCTATGCCGGATACGTGGAAATACACATCCATACCCCCCATCTTCCTTATGAGTGCCCGCATGCGGTCTGTGGCATCATCCTTGGTAATGTCTATATGCTCCCAGAAGACCTTTCCGGAAAGCCTTCGCGCAAGATCCTTCATCACATCGTCCTTGCGTCCGGCAATGCCTATCGTATGTCCCTCGGCAACAAGACGTTCCGCTACGGACAGCCCAATGCCGGATGTTGCGCCCATTATAAATATCCGCTTCATAATCAAAGAATTAAGTAGATGTTTGCAATAACCATACATAAAGAAAACGCAACAGCCACCACGGTTGTTGCGCTTTCATTATTAAAAAACCCAAACTAATTCCTTTAACGGCGCACGAAACGAAGGGTTGCCTCACCGTCCTCCGAAACCACACGTGCGATGTACAGACCGGCAGCGAGAGCTGCCGTAGAAACGGTGGTGGCACCATGTCCATTGTATGAAGCGCGAGCCACACCATCTGTAGAATATATCTCAATCCGCCAGCTACCATCCGCACCGACAACGGAAAGTATGCCGTCTGCCGCTGCAGTGAGACGAATGCCGGAAGCAACAGCCGGCGCCTCAATACCGGCACCGGGATTCTTGGCTCCCACCTGGTCTATACAGGCATAGGCCGGGGCATAGGCCTGCTTTGTGCTCTCGCGGTCAAGACGCAGACGGTGCACCTTACCAAGAGAAGTGAGATCCACATATTTCCACTCGGACAGTATATATGGCTCCTCTTCACTGAAATCTATCAGCATAACTTCGACCTTACCGATCACTTCGTTTTCCTCGTTCAGCCCCTGAATCACGAGCTTGTAATAATCCTTGTCGTCATGGGTGAACTTAGGACAGAATCCATCGCCGTTGAGTGCGGAGTTGACCAGATATGCAGAATTTGTCACATACATGCCGGGCACAACCAATCCCTCCTCGGCATGGGTGACATAGATGCGGGTATCGGCATAGTCCATGAAGGTCACGCCGTAATTGGCGGTCTCCTCAGCGCCACCGCCGACTACATTCCGGTGCTGATGCTGCAATCCATCGAATGTAGTAGCCTTCTCATTTGCGAAAGAGTATCCACACCAGTAATTATATTCCGGCATATAGGAATTCGTGAAATGGAAAGACCCGCTGAAAAGGGCATCGTACGCTCCAGGATCCTCCACCAGTTTGTCTCCAGGCCATGCGGATTCATCCTCCAATGGTAGGTCGTCGAAAGTAGCCACTGCCATTTCCTCCACATTCACAAAAACGTTGGCCTTGTCTGTTGCACTCTGCCCGTCAGCAGATGTCACGAAGAGGCGATAAGCCTCCGGAACGGTTGCCGTAATTGAAAGTGTAGCTTCCGTGCCAACTTCTTCCCCCTTGCTTGTCACCCAACGGTAAGCATAAGGTTCTTCACCGCCCGAGACATAGGCTTCGATTGTAAGGGATTCGCCGGCCTGGAATACCGGCAGATCACGGTTGTCGCCATTGTCCCAGTCAAGCATCACCATCAACGGATCAGCGGCCTTGGCACTTAAACAGAGAGCACCGGCCACACAAAACAGAGTAAAAATCCTATTCATAATCTCAATTTTAAAATAATTGTTATTTAACTCGCACACATAAAAGGATCCCAGGCGGAAACTCATCGGTTTCTCCGTGGTTTCCGCCTGGGATCAAATCAGTTCAAGTAAATAAACAAGCTGTTACCTGCATGCGTCAGCGACATTGCATGACACGACATGGATGAACAGCCGTCTTAATCCTCGAAGACCAACTGCAGGACTGCACCGGAGTTGCCACTGGCAACCACAGCCAGACGGAAACCATATTCCGCAATCGGAATATGATCCGCGACGATACAGGCAGGTATTCTGACTCGTCTCATCCCCCGGTTCCATGCCTTCCCAAAGCACAAGGCTCCAGTGACATGCCGCCATAATGCAGCAAAAGCAACCAAGTCGGCAAACTTTCCCTGCAAGCAGGGGGGCGTTTGCCAGAGACACACAGCAGCGGGACTGTCAGGGATTCTCACCCTGTTCCCTTTTAAAGACTGAGCCACGATACCATGGCACAGGCTCACCTGTTGTCGGGTGCAAAGGTACTAAAAAAAGCATGTCCGCCAAATGTCGGACATGCTTTTTTCACTTTAAATCTATTTAGACGAAAACTAAGAGAGGCTCAGTATTTCAGCAACGACGTGACCTCTGCATCTGCAGGAAGATTGGCACGACCGTTAAGCGAGGTCAGTTCAATTATGAAATTCACATAGATCTTCTTCGGATTCATGCTCTTCACAAGATTGTATGCCGCAGCCATAGTGCCTCCGGTGGCAAGGACATCGTCATGTAGCACCACTACGTCATCCTCTGTTATGGCATCCCTGTGGATCTCTATTGTATCCGTTCCGTATTCCTTGTCATAGGTAGCCGTAAGGGTGTCGGCAGGGAGCTTTCCCGGTTTGCGCACAGGCACGAATCCGGCACCCAATTCAAAAGCGAGTATGGAGCCACCAATGAAGCCTCGGGATTCTATCCCCACCACCTTGGTCACACCCTTGTCGCGGTAGAGCTGTGAAAGATCCCAGCCGATTATATGGAGGGCACGGGGATCCTTGAAAGCTGTGGTAAGATCCTTGAAAAGGACACCCTTTTGCGGGAAGTCCTGGACATCGCGGATCTTTGATTTGACATATTCCATCTTTCAGTTGTTTTGTTCTTTATGTTGTTTCTTGAATAATCTTTTGAGGACATGCGGATTGCGAATGTTCCACGTGGAACAACGCAATCATGTTTCATCTTCCGCACATGAGCAGCAGGATGCTTATGTCAGCCGGCGACACCCCGGGGATGCGCGAGGCCTGTGCTACTGTATCGGGGCGTATGCGCTGCAATTTCTGACGCGCCTCAGTGGATAGAGCCTTGATGCCAGAATAGTCGAAACGGTCTCCAAGCCTTATCGCCTCAAGACGCCGGAGCTTGTCGGCAATCATATCCTCCCGTTTGATATATCCTTCATATTTCAAAAGGATCTCTGCGGCCTCCACAATCTCTTCGCGACGATCTGCTGGAAGCGCATCTATTTGATCTTTCAATCGTGGAAGCACCTCGGAAAGCAATTCTATTGTGAGTTGGGGACGAAGCACAAGCGATTTGATCTTACAACCCTCTTTCACCGGGAAAAGCTCAAAGGGAGAGCCTTTCCACCCCTGAGCGTCGTTGATCCTTAAGAAAGCCTCATTGACCTCCCCTACACGGATTGAACAGGAGGAGATGAAATCCATAAGATCGTTGCGGAGACGGCGCTTCTCTTCAAGCAGCCTGTAACGTTCCTCTGTGGCAAGACCCATACGATATGCCTTTTCGGTAAGGCGCATGTCGGCATCGTCCTGACGGAGCAAGATACGATATTCGGCTCGCGAAGTGAACATGCGGTAAGGTTCATCCACTCCCTTTGTCACCAGATCGTCTATGAGGACACCGATATAAGCCTCGTCGCGCCCAAGCAACAATTGTTCCGATTTTCCCAAGGCATCCGCAGCAGCATTTGCTCCGGCCACCAGTCCCTGTCCTGCAGCTTCCTCATATCCGGTAGTGCCGTTTATCTGTCCTGCAAAGAAAAGATCCTTCACAAGCTTTGTCTCCAGCGTATGTCGCAACTGGGTTGGGTCAAAGAAGTCGTATTCGATGGCATAGCCCGGACGATATATCTGCACATCGGCAAAAGCCGGGATCGTCTTCAACGCCTCCAACTGTATGTCCATGGGCAGGGATGAAGAGAAGCCGTTGAGGTAATACTCCTGGGTATCCTCCCCTTCCGGCTCAAGGAACAACTGATGTTCGCTCTTGTCGGCAAAGGTCACTATCTTCGTTTCTATGGACGGGCAATATCGGGGGCCTATGCTCTGGATCTGCCCGTTATAAAGGGGTGAATCGGGCAATCCACGCCGGAGCACATCGTGTGTACGCTCATTGGTGTAAACCGTGAAACAACGGCGCTGCCGCAACTCCCTTCCTACTTCGGGAAGATAAGAAAAATGATGGGAATCCTCCTCAAGCTCCTGCGGGACTGTCAGCTCCCAATGCACGGAACGTCCGTCAATACGCACCGGAGTACCGGTTTTCATGCGATCGGCCTTGAAGCCGACAGCCTTGAGCTGCTCGGTTATGCCATATGACGCAGGCTCCGATATGCGACCGCCTTCCACCATTGTGCGTCCGACATGCATAAGCCCGTTCAGGAATGTGCCGTTAGTGAGCACTACCGCGCGTGCATGGAACGTGGCTCCCAAGGCCGTTTTAAGCCCCGTCACACGCATCTTTGACGCGCTTGGCGGATTGTCTTTACTCGCTTCTGCCGTGCCGCCAGAGGCGCCAGTGGAAGCGTCCTCCTCGAATATCAGTTCGGTGACCGTATCCTGCCACAGGGAAAGATTGGGAGTATTCTCAAGAATATTGCGCCATAGGGCGGAAAAGCGCATGCGGTCGGCCTGTGCGCGCGGACTCCACATCGCAGGCCCCTTTGACCGGTTAAGCATGCGAAATTGTATCGCGCTCCTGTCTGTCACGACCCCCATATGCCCCCCAAGCGCATCTATCTCACGAACGATCTGCCCCTTGGCAATGCCCCCAACAGCAGGGTTGCAACTCATCTGGGCAATCTTGTTGAGATCCATGGTAACCAGGAGGGTCGATGCGCCAAGCCGAGCCGCAGCAGCGGCCGCCTCACAACCGGCATGACCGGCTCCTACCACTATTACATCGTAGTCAAATCTCATTTCTGAAGTGTATTGTTCTGAATGTCACGGTAGATTTCAAGTGCATGGTTTTCGTTCATCTCCATTATCTCCCGTTCGCCGGGACCTTTGTCATTTATTCCGCAGAGATGCAAAACTCCGTGGATTATTACCCGCAGCAGTTCATCTTCATATGACACCTGCTGAATCCCGGCATTGGATCTTACCGTGTCAAGGGATATCACCATGTCGCCACGCAAAAGTTTTCCTCGGCAATCGTCAAAGGTGATTATGTCGGTATAATAGTCGTGCTGAAGAAACTCACGGTTCACCCGCAATATCTCCTCGTCGTCGCAAAACATGTAAGTGAGCGCACCCACTATGCGACCGTATCTTTCGGCGACTGCCATGATCCATCGATCCAGCAGCTTATAGTCCAGAACAGGCAACTCCACACCTCGTGAGAGCCATTGAATCCTTTCATCCATAACCCTGCAAAGATAATAAAAAACTATCAGCCGAAAAAGACATATGCGGCCAATACTCCGGCCACCGACCCGGTCACATCCGCCAGCAGTGCATAGCTAACCGCATAACGGGTCTTTCTCACGCCCACAGAACCGAAGTAGACAGCCAGGACATAAAACATAGTGTCCGTACTGCCCTGGATAGCAGCGCTTACACGGCTCACAAAAGCGTCCGGGCCATGGGCGGCCATGAGATCTATCATCATCCCACGGGAACCGCTCCCGCTCAGAGGCTTCATGAGTGCCGTCGGAAGCGCTTCCACCCATCCTGTATCCAGACCGCAGAAAGCCACAGCGGAAGTCGTCCACTCCGTAAGATAAGTCATGGCACCGGAAGCACGAAACATGCCTATTGCCACAAGTATCGCCACAAGGTACGGGATGATGGTCACGGCAGTCTTGAAGCCCTCGCGAGCCCCCTCTATAAATGTCTCGTACATGTTGATGCGCTTACGCAAGCCTGCACACAGAAACATAATTATAACGCTGAAAAGCAAGAAGTTGGCAATGAATCCGGAATACCTCTCCACACGGTCGCCATCCATCCCGGAAAACAGCCATACTATGAGCGCGATCACGGCTCCCATACCACCGAGCCAGCTGAGAAGCACCGGATCGGCAAGCCTGATGCGTTGCTTAAGGCACAGCGCCACAATCCCCACGAAGGTGGATACGAACGTAGCAAGAAGAATCGGCAGGAAAATGTCCGTCGGGTTAGCGGCACCGGCCTGTGCCCGGTACATCATTATGCTTATCGGTATGAAGCACAGCCCCGACGCATTGAGTATCAAGAACATGATCATCGCGTCTGTGGCTGTATCCTTCTCCTTGTTCAGAGTCTGGAGTTCCTGCATCGCTTTAAGGCCGAGCGGAGTCGCGGCATTGTCAAGACCCAGCATATTTGCCGACACATTCATGAAAATCGACCCCATGGCCGGATGCCCTTTAGGCACTCCGGGAAAAAGACGAGTGAAAAGAGGAGCGATCATCCTTCCGAAAAAATTTATCACACCAGCCCGTTCTCCTATTTTCATAAGCCCCAACCATAGCGATAGGATCCCGGTAAGACCAAGGGAGATCTCAAAGGCCGTAGCCGCCGAGCTGAACGAGGTGGTCATTATGTCAGACCAGACCTGCAGGTCGCCCAACACGATAGAGCGGAACAGCGCCATGGCAAAAGCTACTAAGAAAAATGCAATCCAGATATAATTGAGTACCACTTCAATTTAATTAACAAATTTTTACTTTATTGATTTTTTATGCGAAACTGGATTATCATACGCAAAGAGCTGTCATTCGTTGATTAGCAAACTTTTAGCATCTGCAAGCCTTGTTTTTAAGCCTTTGAGAATCCAAAATTCAGAAACACTTGTGCGGTTCTACATGAAAAAACGCATCATTTCGGAGATTCAGAGGGGAAATTAGGATCATCGCCCACGGTGGTTTCTCCGAGAAGCACCTTGACCGATGAAGCATCCAGGCAATAAAGAGGGGAAGCGATGTTCATGGAAAGAGGAGCGACTTCCGAACGAACTGCCCAAAGCCCGCAAAGAAGATCGAAGAGAAGATCGTTTGAAAACGGACGATACGAATTTTTCGACAAGGCCGATGCTATGTCGGAATGCTTCATCGCATAGTCGTCAGAAAGAACGACAGCCAAAGGTATGCGCAATTTTCCGAAACCATCGAATACCGGCGAACGACGTCTGTCGGGCAGGTCGGCATGATCGGAACAGTAAACCATCCATTGCAGGTTGAGGTTGGCAGATGCATACCGGTATATGCTGTCAAGAACTCCGTCAGTATAGCGTAGGGAGTTGCGGTAGGCAGCCACATATCCATCCGGATCATCATTCCCCGGCTTGAAGTATTCCTCCGATGCAGGATAGCGATTGGAATAAGTGAAATGCGAACCGATCAGATGGAAAACAATCAGCTTATCAACCCCCGGATCCACCTCTTCCAGAAAAAGGGGAAGCTCACCGTCATAACTCCGTTTGTTCAATGTCTGCGATGTCCAGCTCGCACGATCGGCGGTTTCCGCAATCAGCGTGACAGCAGTGTCGTTCGCACCGATGTGCCCCTGGTTCGAGAACCAATATACCTTCATGCCAAGCGATTTGGCCACGTCAACTATGGAAACCGATTCAACAAAGGACTTTCCGTTATACTGATTCATCTCCGTCAATGCCCTCGTAAGGGTGGGCACGGTCTGAAAATGACAGGAATATGCATATGGGAACAGAACCGCCTTACCATCCCGCGCCATCCCGGACAGCCATGGTGTGGTACCATCGTCATCAGCTTTCCCGGTAAAAGCCCCCATATAGTCGCGCGAGGCAGACTCACCAATCACAAGAATGTATGTGCGTCCGCGAACCGGCACCTCATTCGGGGAACCACTCCCCTCCCCTACCGGATGAAGAATGCTTGATTCTATTTTCAGGCTTTCCCTGCGTCGAATGCATGCCGCCGCATATCCTGCGCATTCACGCTCATGCTCCTTGTCCTCGAAATACAGTCTCGGCAAACCGGAACGCCTGAAAGGTGAGTTCGTTCCATGGAACATCAGCCACCCCATCCCGATGCTGTAGGCCACAAGCCCCAGCTTGCGACTCCAGTTAAGCGACCCGACAGGAGGCTGATCCATAAGGTTCCAATAAAACCACAACATCAGAAATACGATAAACCCTACAAGCATACCTATGACAATCCAACGTGAGAAAGAACGCACAAACTCAAGAACCTCATTCGCATCCGTGTCAAGCACGAGTTTCAAGCCATCGTGATCTATGGACGCGCTGTAAACGGCATAATAAGCTACCTGAAAAGCGGCAAGGACAATGAGTGGCATCTCCACTGCGGCAAGTGCGCTTCCTATCAAGGCATTCCAATGTGGAAACATCGCGGATAATGCCATGTACGCCCCGGACAACATACCGAACAGATAAAGCCCGAACGCGAAATCCATGCGATTGTCAATCTCCGACCTCTTCTTGCGGTTCGCTACATAATCCAGAATTGGAAAAACAAGCATCCAGACGGCAGCCACCACCGCTATCAGAGTAAGATTGAGGTTCCACCTCACCTGTCCCGTAATGGCAAACGGAAGGACGGCCAACAGGGAGGCTATACCGAAACGTGTAAGCTGCTGCCCCTTCGCACTGCGCGACAACCCTTTGGACAAGACCCTGTAGAGCACGGTCACCAGACCGAATAGCGCCACTGAGGAGAGCAAATATATTATATAGATCATGAGCGGATGTTCAAAATTACATTACCGGGACAACTTCTACATGCAAAGTTACTTAAAATGGCCCCTGTATGACAAGCTAACACAAAAATAATCCGTAAATTTGCACAATATTTGACACACAAATGCGTACAATTTCTTCAATATTGCTTACCCTGATGTGCTTCCTTGCATCCGCGCAAGGCAACATCTCCACAGGAATCACTCCACCAGTGGCCACCAACGACACCATCGTGATAATCAACTCACCGGATACCCCTGTGCCGGACGACATTTACGAGGATGAAAGCGTAGTGATAGATTTGCCGGAAGATGGGAATGCCACGGTAATAAACCCTTCTGAACTCCCCGACTGGCTTGTCTCGGAAAACATCAACAGGCAGCTTGTGCGACTCGGAGACACCTCGCATGACGCGGGAATAGCCGAATTCGCCGTACCTGCCGGCATCTTTGCCGCCTCCGCGCTGTTTGTACGCACCCCCTGGCTGGTACACTGGCGCGAGGAAGTTCAAAAACATGTATCCCAGCATGGCAAGAACAAGATCCCGGTTGACGACTGGATACAATACAGCCCGATGGTAGCCGCCTATGCATTGCATTTCTGTGGAATGAAGGGGCAGCACAACCTGCTTGACCGCACCATATTGCTGGCCATGAGCTATGCTACGTTCGGCATCGTAAACTTCGCCATGAAAAGCACGTTCAAGGAGAAGCGTCCTGACAGCAATGCGCGCAACTCCTTTCCTTCAGGCCATACCGGGACAACATTCATGGGCGCGGAATACCTGCGACGAGAATATTGGGACACAAACAAGTGGGTTGCAATGTCGGGGTACGTAGTCGGTGCGGCAGTAGCCTACCTTCGCATACACAATGACCGGCACTGGATCAACGATGTGGTAGGAGGAGCGGCATTAGGCTACCTTTCCACGACTTTCGCATATTGGATATATCCTAAAATATTCCACAAGCGCACGCGCATGCATCGCGATGTGCTGCTTCAGCGCATCGCACCGGTGCCCGAGAAGAAGGGCACCGGGAGCCTCGGATGGACGGCAGCGCCATTCGTATCCAACGGCTCATACGGCATAGCCGCCAACTTGGTATTCTGACATAAAACACTCTCCTCTATGGCCACAAGGCAAAGAATAATAATAAACGAGAACTATCCATCAGTACAGCCCCTGATCAAGGCTGTGACACGACATGGGCAACCTTCCGATGCCGAAGTGGTCTACAAAGGCAGGCGCAATACGCTTTTCTATATCCTGCCTGGAGGCAATGCAGGAGGGAAGACGGTAAACGATCTTGACATTTCGGTAAACGTAAAGGCATTCAGGATCCCTCCGTTCCCTAACGGATATGTATACAGGTCTTTCCGGCCAAGCAAGGCAAAACGGTCGTTTTTCAATGCCGAAAAACTCATAAAACTAGGATTCCATACACCCGTCCCGTTGGGTTACAGCGAGATCCACACAGGATGGAAAATCAGCCGAAACGCCGGATTATGGCCGAAGATGACACGCAGTTTCTATTTCTGCGAACACCTCCCATATCCCAACCTCAGGGATTGGGAAGACCGTCCCGACATAGACAGTCTGTTGCCGGCTCTCGGAGCAGAAATTGCCCGCATCCATGCAGCCGGCATATGGTTTCACGACTTCTCCCCCGGCAACATACTCCTGAACCGTAACGGACGCGGGGAGTATGAATTCTATTACGTGGATCTCAACCGCATGGAGTTCGACGTTCACGACCCCTCAAAGCTCATGCAGATGTTCAAGTCCATATCATGGCACGACGAATGGACGGAACGGTTGGGTGAAGCATATGGAATCGCTGCCGGAAAAGACCCTTCAGCCATGTCAAGGATGGCACTCGATGCCGCACACCAATGGCGTGAGAGGCATGGTGTCAAAGAACGCCTGAAAAGCCTTATCGGCAAGTAGCCTCGCTACGTTTCAATATTTGAAACTGGAACCTCCGAGAAACTCCCGCAGAAGGCTGGTGGGAGGCACTCCCCGCTCCCCTATCTGCTTGAAATAACTGAGGAACCTGCGCAAGCGATAAGCTTCGGCATATTCGGGTACGTCGTTGGGAACATCGCGCAATATAGCCTCGCCATAGTCCTTCATCACCCCAAGTTCGAACAGTAACGAGGAATTGAACGTGCTGTCGGCATTCTCCTGAAACGGGAAAATCCATTTTTCTTCCCCGCGCCGCACACTCGGCCATCGGCGGATAGTCTCCACGGCGGATGTACCACGATATTTGTAGTCGCGGATTATGCGCCTCAACAGGCGATTGTCGGTGGTAGGTATCCAATTATGGTCATCAATAGAGAGCGTGGTCAGAGCAGAAACGTAGACCCGGTATTTCATGCGCTCCTCAATATCGGAGGTCAGTTCCGGATTCAGCCCGTGTATCCCTTCGATAAGAAGTATCGAATTGTCGTCAAGACGCATCTTGTCCCCCTTGTACATCCTTCTACCCATCTCGAAATTATAGGTAGGCAATGCCACCTCCTTCCCTCTCAGAAGGGCGTTAAGGTCTGCATTGAACTGTTTGAGATCCAGAGCGTGAATGGACTCGAAATCGTAGTCCCCCGTCTCGTCACGCGGGGTGACATCCCTGTTTACGAAATAATTGTCAAGCGATATTATCCTGGGGGATAAGAGATTGGTCATAAGATATATGCCCAGACGCTTGGTTGTGGTGGTCTTGCCCGATGAGGACGGCCCGGCTATTAGCACTATCCTCGCCCCCCCCTTGCGATAGCGTGACGTGATCTCGTCGGCTATGGCAGCGATCTTCTTGTCATGCAGAGCCTCGGCAACGTTGATGAGCGATGCCGACCGGTTCTGCTCCACCGCCTTGTTGAGCTGCCCCACATTGCGTATCCCCAGCACGTCATTGAAATGCAGGTAATCTATATATGCCTCATACATTTTCTCCTGCATCACAGGCTTGGACGGCACAGACGGATCGGCCTTGTCAAACGCCATAAGCAGGAACCCCTCCTTGTATGGGATAAGGTCAAATATATTCAGGTCTCCTGTGGCCGGGGCAAGCGCTCCATAGTAGCTGTCAAGGATGCCGTCAAGACGATAATATGTAGTATATAGCTCACGGACGGTCTCAAGAAGCTCCACTTTGTCATTAAGCCCCTCGGCACGGAAACGCCCGATAATGTCAGCTGTAAGCCGTTCCTTTCTTTCAAACGGCAGATTTCGCGCCACAAGATCGCGCATGGCCTCTTTCAGACGCGTAGTCACCTCCGGCATCCTGTCGGAAGGCAGATTCACGCGTCCCTCAAACAGACGACAGTAGTAACCTCCGGATATGGAGTGTTCTATGCGCAGACGCAAACCGGGATATTGTTTTGCAACCGCACAATAGAGCATCATGCAGAGCGAACGCACGTACACCCTCTGGCCTGACCGTGATTCCATGGAAAGAAATTCCACCTGCTTGGGGCCGAATACCTGATATTGCAGCGGTTCCGTCTTGTTGTTTACATGCGCACAAATGGGCTTTATTCCCCCCAACTCAGGGGCAAGCATAGAAGCAAGCTCCCCAAGCGTTTCACCACCCTTGACGGGGATGTACTCGCCGATATTCTTACAGTAGATTTTCAATGTAGCACTCATGGAATAGACTTGAATTTAAAGATTTTAGGTATGCTCTCAGGAATTGCTCACCGCAAGCTGTTTCTTAACCTCTCTCTCAGGCGCTCCCAACGCCTCAAGGGCACGGTTCACAGCCTCACCGAAATAATACCCGGAAGCTATCTGCAAGCTTACGCGAGCCACGTTTTCCTTCATTCGGGCGTACTCCGTATCCGACATGGATCTCAGACGCGGGGCGATCTCCCTCAGCGAACTTATGGTGAATCCGATTCCTTGCTCCTCCACGAAAGGAGCGAGACCTGCATGCTTCCATATTATCACAGGCACACCGCACCGAAGATACAACGAAGCCTTGTGAGGATTGTTGTAACGCAGATATTCCCCCCACGGGCCATTGCAACCGTCGATGGTATTACCGTCCCACACAAGCCCGAAGTCCCCCTCAGGATGGCGTATCATCATGCTTGACGGCACAAATCCGCGAAGTTTGAACCGCGCCGCACCGGCAGCCTGTGTCAAGTCGAAGTTGTTTCCGAACACCACGACCTTATAGCCGTCTATGACCGTTCCCCAGTCATACAGGAACTGGTTTCGGCGACGGCTCACACCCCCGGCAAACATAACCGTATATTTCTCATCGGAAGCGATAGACGGTTCGGTGATCGGACGCTTCTGAGGCTCCACAGCCGCCGTCTGTCGCGCCTCATGCGCTTCGGGAGAGAGGTAGTCCCATACCCCCAGTGATGTGGAGGGCACAGTAGATCCGTTGGTTCTGAGCCATCCCTCCATCGAGGGGTTCAGAGCTATTATGTAATGGCTGCCCGAAAGGAGAGCAATCTCCTCCTGAGGATGCATATCGTCGGATCCGAAACTCATGAGATCATGGATCAGGGTCAAGACATGCGCCCTTCTAAGCCTCGCAAGACTGCATATGAGCTTGAAGTGCGGATCGGGATACTGCACCACAAGTTTGTCTCCCTTGTGCAAGAGCAGGCCGGCCTTAAGCACACCGGCAAAGGTTGCCAGCCGGGTATAGAACTTGTTGGAACGAAGATTGTTCCTGACCCCGACATTACGGTATCCTCGCGACGCCATTATGGCATCCATATCGGTTCTGGCCTTGAAAGAGGCCGATTCTGTCTGTGGAAATCTACGGGCAATATAGCAAAGCATAGCGAATAAATCTTAAGTATCGAACCGACTGCATGGGGCGGTTCGCTTATCCCTCTGCTACTTAAACACCCAAGTGATGGTTCCGGTTTGAACGGGTGACCCTTCAAGTACTGAAAAACGACATTCCTTTGATCTGGCAATACACTGATTGCGCATCGCCTGGTCGGCCGCAACGGTGCCGGAACTTCCCGAAGCGCTGTATGAGGCGGAAACGACGCGTCCCTGGGCATCCACTTTCACGCGTATGGCGATCGTACCGAGTTTTTTACCCCGCACGCTCGTCCAAGACTCCAAGGTGCGTCCTCGCAAGCCGTTGCCGGGAGTACCGGTTACGGCACCGGTAGCCGAGTTCCCCTCAGTGGCACCGGGAGTACCTTTCCCCTTGTCCCCTCCGAAAGCACGCGCCGTGGCGGCTTCGACGTTTTTCTTTGCCTGCTGCTGCCTCTTGGCTTCCTGACGTTCCTTTTCCTTCTGTATTTCCTCCTTGGTGGGGCCTTTCTTCTCTTTCTTCACTTTTGCGGGGGAAGGACGCTCGGAGGTGGTAACCTTAGGCTGTTGAGCAGCCTCCCCGGCGTTCTGCAAGTCCGGGGCATCCTGAGTCGGCTCAGGAGAGGTTACGTCGGACGGTGCCGGCTTGTCTACGGGCGCAACAGGATCCGGTATGTCGCCAGTCCTGACAAATTCCCCCGTAGCATACAGATCCTCAACCTCATCAATGACAATCTCCTGCTCGGGAGCCGGAGGCCATTCCTCCATCCCGGCCGGTGGATAGGTGAGATATGAGAACAGGAAGGTCAGCAGCACTATCAGATGAAACAGCACCGTTCCCGCTATGGCAAATATTTTATCAGAACGAATCAAATTGCAATAATTTGAGGGTCAGAGGTATCAGAGACATCAACTGAATGGAGAGAACAATTTTCTGATTTCTTATTTTCTTACTTCTTGATTTCTGTTTTCTTTATTTCCTCCTGTGGGGAAGCGGGAGAAGCAACAGGCTTGGTTGCAAGAACCATGCGCAGATTATTGGAGGCTCCCAAGGAGAGGACTTCCACTATTTTGCCGTATGGTACCTTTTCATCGGCATATAAGGCAATGAAGCCAGCCGAATCCTGCTGGTGTGCAAGGTTCAGGAACGTCACGAGCGCGTCAAGCTGAAGCGGCTGAGGCTGCTCGTCGCCGGTGGATGCGAAAAGGTTCTCCTCCTCGTCTATGTAAACTCTCGTTGTCGGCTTTATGGCGCTCTGCTCGGTACTTTGCGGCAAGGAAAGCTCCAGGCCGGTAGGGAAGACGAACGTGGAGGTCACCATGAAGAATATGAGCAGCAGGAAGATAACATCCGTCATTGATGCCATCGAGAAAGCCGCCATCATTTGATGTTGACGTTTGAGCACGGTTGCTAATCAGTTTATAGGGAAAACATCATAATCATAATTCACATACGGCAACCCTCTCATGCGGCTGGTTCGTTGAGAAGATCCATGAATTCCATGGACTTGGATTCAAGGAGGTTCATCACCGAATTTATGCGTGCCACAAGATAGTTGTAGCCGAAAAGCGCCACCACACCGACCACAAGACCTGCGACGGTGGTAACCAAAGCAGTATAGATACCAGACGAGAAGGTGGCTATATTCGCCGAATTGCCTTCAGCGGCTATGGCATAGAAGGCTTCGACCATGCCGATCACTGTGCCGAGGAACCCGAGCATCGGGGCACCGGCCGCCGTGGTGGCAAGCCAGGGCAATCCCTTGGAAAGTGAGGCGATCTCTATGTTGCCGGTGTTCTCCACAGCGGCAAGTATGTCGTTTACCGGTCGTCCGATACGACTTATACCCTTGGCTATCAGACGGGAATATGGCGAATTATTCTTCTTGCAGAGATTGAATGCGCTTTCGATCTCCCCCTCGTGTATATAGTCGCGTATGCGCTGCATGAAAGTATCGTCCTCGCGTGCGGCACGGTTTACCACAATCGCCCTTTCAATGAAAATATAAATACACACAAGCGACAGAAGCCCTATCACAATCATAAGCGGGCCGCCTTTGAGACAGAGATCCCAAAGGGAAAGTTCAACCTGTGTGGCGACTTGTGTAGCAACAGGAGCGGCGGCCGGAGTACCGGTGAGAGCAGCGTCAAGTAGAAGCATTGTCAATCAGTTATAGAAGTTAGAAGTTAGAGCGGGAGAAGAAAAGCAATGATACCGTAAGATCGGCTTATTTGAGGGCGGCCTTATAGCGGCGAATGGTTTCCGGCAATCCGAGGTAAAGGGCATCGGAAATCAGTGCGTGCCCTATGGATACCTCGTTCAGGAAGGGGACATGCTCCTTGAAGTACCTTAGGTTATCAAGGTTGAGGTCATGTCCGGCATTCACTCCGAGACCGGCCTTCCTGGCAGCCCGCGATGCCTCCACATAAGGTGCTACCGCAGCCTCGGGATCGCGCGCAAAGGCATCGGCATAGGGTTTCGTGTACAGTTCCACACGGTCGGCTCCGGTCTTGGCAGCAAGCCGTATGTTTTCGCAGTCTGTGCCTACGAAAATAGAACTGCGTATACCGGCTTCCCTGAGGGTGTCTATTATGCCGGTTAGAAACTCCATGTGCGGCTCCACCTCCCATCCTGCAGAGGAGGTCAGGTCGTCCGGGGCATCTGGCACCAGAGTCACCTGCTCGGGCTTCACCTTAAGCACCAGATCCATGAAATCCGGCGACGGATAGCCCTCGATGTTGAACTCAGTCTTCACCAGAGGACGAAGACTGAACACGTCGTCACGGCGGATATGCCGCTCGTCTGGACGCGGATGCACCGTTATGCCGTCGGCTCCGAAACTCTCGCAGTCCACGGCCACACGACTTACGTCGGGGACATTCTCCCCCCGGGCATTTCGCAGGGTTGCGACTTTGTTTATATTGACGCTCAGATTGGTAGTCATTTCTTTTTACAAAAGCGAAAAATCTTTAATAACAGTTCCTTTGTTATAAAGGAACAAGATAATTCCGTATCTTTGTGACTGGATTATGACCACAAATTTAGTCAGAAATTTCAAGAGTGCACGTAAAAAGCCCCCATTATTTCCATTGTTAACAGAATTTGACAATAACAACTCGAAAAAACAGGTATCAGTTCCCAAAAATCTTTCACCCGTACCGAAAGGAGGAAAAGTGATCTATCAGCAGCATGAAATACTTAAACGGTTCATGGCCGGAGAATTAGACCGCACCGGAGAGCTTGAAGCCTTATGGCCCACGCAGCCCGACACAAGCCATCTACTGGTTGCCTGTAATCCTCAGGACTACAGCGCGTCAGCCATGGCAAAGGCGATAGAGGACTGCGATGCGCAACTGCTTGGCCTGTCTGTCACCGGCATGCGTGACCACGATGGTAGGCCGGTGGTGTCACTTACCGTGAGCGCCACTACTCCCGAGGGTGCCGCACGCTCTCTTGAACGGTATGGCTACGACGTGATCCATACCCGGAGCGCCGTAGCAGGAGGCCCCGAGCATGAGCGCAACATGGAACGTCTTGGAGAACTGCTTCACTATCTTGAGATGTAGATCCTAACAAAAAGGTCATTTAAGTCAGCTTAGCATATGATAATAGCCATCAACGGCAACCGTCATCAGGAGGGACATTTCCAGGCCATCGAACGGCTCACTGACACGCTTGTGAGCCATGGCCATCATGTGGTCATGGCGGAACAATTCCTCGACTACCTTACAACCCATCTTGGTTCCCGTTTCAGCGCGGGGATCGACTATCTGCCCCTGTCACGGCAACCCCGGGCTGATATTGCCGTGAGCATAGGGGGGGACGGCGCTTTCCTTAAGACGGCACGATGGATCGGGGATTCCGAAATACCCATCGCCGGCATAAATACGGGGCACCTGGGCTACTTGTCGGCTTTTGCGTTCGACAATCCAGCGGAAATATACCGTATGCTGTCCGGAGGGGAATATCGCGTAGAGGAGCGGTCTCTCCTCCAAGTGGAAATTACATATCCCGAAAAAACAGAGTTAGCCAAGTGGCGGCAGATGCCGGAACGCCTTACCGCCCTGAATGAGATAGCAGTTACACGCGGAGACATAGCCTCAATGCTACGTATCTCGGCAGAGATCGACGGGCTTTCCTCCCTCAATTATATGGGGGATGGCCTTATAATCTCCACGCCAACCGGGAGCACCGCCTACAACCTATCGGTTGGAGGCCCCGTGCTGGATCCGCAACTACAGGGGTGGGTACTCTCCCCCATCGCAGCCCACAGCCTTTCCATGCGTCCGTTGGTGATAAGGGACAGTTCCTGTATAATACTGCGACTTGAGGCACGTGGCGATGGTTTCCGCCTTGCCGCAGACGGCAAACCTGTAACGCTCCCTCTGGGTACCGTACTGAAGGTGAGCCGCGCCTCTTATGTAATAAAACTCGTGCAACAACTGCACCATACTTTCACCGATACCCTACGCGACAAGCTCGGGCTGGGAAACACCCTGGTGTGAAAAGTAATTAGTAATTTACTTTTATGGCTACCGGAGAATTGCAACATGAAATGCTTGGTAAGGTGATGGTGACTGTACGCCAGAACTCACGCCATGTGTCAGCCCGTTGGAAAAGCGGGTTGGTAAACCTAAATGTGCCCCAGGGAATAAGACTGCCGGAACTAAAGAGGATTCTGGATGACCTTACTCCCCGACTCATGGCTTCCAGGCCACAAGTCATATATCATGACGGGCAGGAACTTCTGTTCCCTTATGTGGACTTCGTGATACGACGCCAGAGTTTCGCTCCATCCAAGATACTTGGCACGGCTTCCGTGCCGGTTTCATCGGTAGAGGTAGGAAGCGACTGGGACATGGACATGGAATCCACGTCGCGCGCCATAAGCGACATGTTGTGCAAGATTGCCCGGAAAGTAGCTCCCAAGGTACTTCTGCCACGTGCCAAGGAGATTGCCGAAACAATCGGTCGCCATCCCGTGGGATGGATAATCTCATCCGGACACCGCACATTGGGACAATGCTCCGGGGAAGGAGTGATATCCTTAAGCTATGTGCTTGTGTTCATGCCCGCCGAACTGTCGGACTATGTCATCTACCACGAGCTGGCTCATCTATCGGAGATGAACCACAGCCCAAGGTTCCATAACCTCCTTAACAATTACCTTGACGGCCATGAGACAGAATTGCGCCGCAAGCTACAGGCCTACATATGGCCTGTGTTAAGAAAATAAACACGCCATGCCTCTCCACCCACAATAACAACACCTTATGAAACAACTGATTTTCAATAGCCTCATGGCCTTATCTGCAATATCCACACCCATTGCGGCCTCGGCACACGCACTCGCCATACCAACCGCAGAGCTCCCTGCAAAGGCCGCTCCCACCAAAGTGACCCATCCACAATGGAGCCGCGATGCGGTGATATACGAGGTGAACTGGAGACAAATGACACCCGAAGGCACCATCGCCGCCGTAGAGAAGCAGATCCCCCGCCTGAAGGAACTGGGCGTGGACATCCTCTGGGTCATGCCTGTAAATCCAATTTCCAAGGAGGGACGCAAAGGTGAACTTGGAAGCTACTATGCCTCAGCCGACTACAAGTCACTTAATCCGGAAATGGGTACAATGGACGATTTCCGCCATTTCGTAAAGACTGCACACGACAACGGCATGAAAGTGATAATAGACTGGGTACCCAATCATACAGGAAACGACAACTGGTGGCTGACATATCATCCTGATTTTTACAAACGCGATGCTGCCGGTGAGCCGCTCCATCCCTATGAATGGAGCGACGTGAGCCAACTGGACTATTCCAATCACAAGCTGCGTGAATACATGATCGACGCCATGGCACATTGGCTCCGCGATACAGACATAGACGGCTTCCGTTGCGACGTGGCCTCCATGGTACCGGTGGATTTCTGGAACGAGGCGCGCCCCCGCCTTGAAGCTGTCAAACCCGGCTTGTTCATGCTTGCGGAGGCCTCAGAGCCGACGCTCCAGGCCGAGGGATTCGACATGGGTTACAACTGGCCGTTGGCCTCGCTGTTCAAGGCCATAGCCAACAATGCCGGACAATATACAATGCCTGACGATCCCGGCAAGAAAAACGCCGTAGACATCGACAGCCTCCTGGCTACCCAGCAATCTGAATATCCTGAAGACACCTATCTGATGAATATGGTCACCAACCATGATTTCAATTCGTGGGAGGGTACTGAATTCCAACGGTTCGGCAACCTGGCCGATGCCATGGCTGTCCTTACCTATACCCTTCCGGGCATGCCTTTGATCTACACAGGACAGGAGACCGGCTTGAACCGTGCGTTGGAATTCTTCAAGAAAGACGAGGCTCCGCATTTTGAACCGCGCAACAGCTACTTTGACTTCTATCAGAAGCTCAACGCACTCAAACACAGCCAGAAATGCCTTCGTGCAGGCACTCCCGGAGTGTATGGAGGCCATATCGTGAGGTATCCCACAAAAAGTCCAGACCTATACATATTCTCCAGGCAGCTTGACGGGTCAGAAGTCCTGGTAATGACCAATCTGGGTTCAAAGACCCGAAAAATAAGATATTCCGGGGAAGCGCCTGTCGCCAATGACATGATAAACTACTTCACCGGAAAACATGAGAAATATCCCTCGTCACTTAAACCGGGTGAATATAGGGTGTATGTGCGGCCAAAATATGCACCGAACAAACCCATGTAACCAGCCTACAGGTCACCAAATGCCGTTTTGGCGACAAGATTGCATATTAATTATGCAATTATACAACTTAAGGGTTACATCTGTAACATCTCGGAGCAATGTAAGAAATTGCTGACCCAAAGTTTATACAAAGAGGTTACCGCCTTGGAAGCGGTAACCTCTTTGCTTACTTTTGAAAACACAAAACAACTGCCCGGGAATGAAGGCACTCCCCCGTCAGCTCTGTTGAGAACCATCAAATCACATTTCAGCCTTCCATTTTCCGAGTATTCCCACAATGTCAGTCAATCCAGCAAACAACTTCACCCCACCCCTGCGTGGCCGCATAATAGTAGTTGACAGCGACACGCATATAGGAGAACTCATCCACGCACACTTCTTTCCGGAAGGCTACGTGGTGGACGTATGCACCTCGGTGAACGACCTTTACAACATAGACCTGACGGAATACTCGCTGATGATCATAGACCTCAACATTGACGAGAATTCGGGTCTTGACATTGTGGAACAGGTAAAACAGCGGCGTGACACCTCCTCCATCGGAGTTATCACATGCTCGGTAAACATGTCCCCGGCAACCATCATCAACGCCCTCAACGCCGGCGCTGACGACTACCTTCTCAAGCCTTTCTCCTTGCGCGAGCTCATGGCACGCGTGCGCTCCGTGCTGCGCCGCCAAACCGCCTGACACAAAGAAGAATATTCTTATACTCATCTTACTATTTAATCCTTATCATGAAATATTTCGTATTTGCATTGATGGCGTTGGCAAGCCTTCTGGGGATGGCCAACGGGATACCTCGTGAAGAATATCCCCGGCCACAGTTCGAGCGCCAGCAATGGCAGAACTTGAACGGCCAATGGGACTACACTTTCGATTTCGCCGGTTCCGGCCTGGAACAAGGCTTCCCAAAGGCGACCTCGTTCGAAGGAAAGATCACTGTGCCATTCTGCCCTGAAAGCAAGCTTTCGGGCGTTGAACACAAGGACTTCATCAACAACATCTGGTATCATCGCGAACTTCACATACCCCAGGAGTGGGACGGCAAGGATATAATGCTGAATTTCGGTAGCGTATATTACAACGCCGAAATCTTCATCGACGGCAACCTTGTGGGACGCCACTTCGGAGGAAGTTCCTCCTTCAGCCAGGACATCACCCCTTACGTAAAACCGGGTGGGAAGCACCACCTCGTAGTGCATGCCTCAAGCGACCTGCGCTCGGGAAAACAGGGTGCAGGCAAACAGAACCTGCAATTCGCGTCATACGGTTGCAACTATACACGCACCACAGGCATATGGCAGACCGTATGGATGGAAGCCGTCTCTCCGTCCGGAATCCAGTCTGCACAGGTTCTCACGGACATAGACCAGAACCAGATCGTAATCATGCCGAAGTTCTACGGCAATGGCGGGGGAAAACTCACAGCCACCCTCAAGGACGGCAACAAGACCGTAGCCACTGCCTCTGTACCGGCGACCAACAGTTCCGTGATTGTGCTTCCCGTAAAGAAGCCGAAACTTTGGTCTCCCGAATCGCCCTTCCTGTATGATCTTCAATATACAGTAACGGATGCCGCCGGAAATGTCGTGGACGAAGTAAACTCCTATGTTGGCATGCGCAAGATACACATTGACGGAAACAAGATATACCTCAACAACGAGCCTTGCTACCAACGTCTTGTGCTTGACCAAGGTTTCTATCCCGACGGCATCTGGACAGCACCTTCGGATGAAGCCCTGAAACGCGACATAGAACTCTCCATGGCAGCAGGTTTCAACGGGGCACGCCTGCACCAGAAGGCTTTTGAGGAACGCTTCTATTACTGGGCAGACAAACTGGGCTACCTGACCTGGGGTGAAGCTCCCAGCTGGGGCATGGATGCCAATGACATAGAGGTTGCACGCAACTTCCTCACGGAATGGTCTGAACTGGTGACACGTGACCGCAACCACCCGTCGCTCGTGATCTGGACACCGATGAATGAAGAGTGGTGGCCTGACAGGGTGCAGTATCCCCGTTTCGCGGCCGACCTTTACGACCTCACCAAGGCACTCGACCCCACACGTCCTGTGAACGATGCCAGCGGAGGCTGCCATATCAAGACCGATATCTGGACAATCCACAACTACGAGCAGGATCCAGCACGTCTGAAACAGATCCTCGTAGACGCAAGCACAAATCCCGGCCCCGTTGACTATCCCGATTTCGGTATGCCACAGCAGAATATCGGCTTCAACGGATTGCGCCACAACAACAGCTACAACTTCCCCCGTTACGACAAGAAGATGCCTTTCCTCATTGACGAGGTAGGGGGCATAAAATGGGTAAAAGGGCAAGACAAGGCCAATTCAGACACCCAGTCGTGGGGATACGGCGAACCACCAAAGTCAGAGGCAGAATTCCTTAACCGTCTGGAAGGCCAGATCGACGCCATAATAGACGTAAACGGCAATGTATGGGGATACTGCTATACACAGCTTACCGACGTGGAACAGGAGCAGAACGGTATCTATTATTACGACCGCACTCCGAAATTCGATACAAAGCTTATCCACGCCATCTTCAGCAAAACTCCGCTGAAAAAACAGGAAGCCAAGAAATAATACGATACATTTTCCAAAACAACGGTGATAATGAACCGCATAGTGCTGTTCGTTATCACCGTTGTTTTTATAAATTACCTAAAAATCACTACCTTTGCTGTTACAAAACCACTACGTATAAAATGAACAGCAACTCAACCCATACCGGCATAACAAAGATAATCAAGGACATACCGGCAAATCTCATGCAAATGTGCCGCAAACCGCAGTTTTACGGCTTCTTCATAAGCCTTTTTGCGGCAGCACTGCTGGCACTCGCCTACTTCTATCCTGACGCGACCATGGGGAACGAACTGCGGCAGCACGACATGCAGCAGGGCGCTGCCATAGGTCAGGAGGTAAAGGCATATGTGGAGGCCACCGGAAATGAAGCGCCACGTTGGACAAACTCGCTTTTCTCAGGCATGCCGACGTTCCAGATCTCACCGACATATCCGAGTGACAGTCTTTTTTCCTGGATAACAACAGCCTATGGTCTCGACCTCCCCTCCCCCTCCAATCTGTTGTTCATGATGATGGCCGGCTTCATCATACTGATGGCCGCTATGAGGGTAAGATGGTACTACGGGCTGATCGGAGCCGTAGCGTGGGGATTTTCCACCTATTTTATCATAATCATCGGCGCGGGACACATATGGAAATTCGTCACGCTGGCATACGTACCTCCCACGATTGCCGGAATCATACTGGCTTACCGTGGACGGTGGTTCACCGGGAGTGCCATGGCGGCACTGTTTGCCATGATGCAGATACAGAGCAATCACGTGCAGATGAGCTACTATTTCATGTTTGTCATCCTCGCCCTTTCAGCGGCATATCTCTATAAAGCCGTGCGCAAAGGAGAGATGAGACGATGGATCAAGGCAACAGGAGCGCTTGCCGTAGCCGCCATCCTTGCTGTGACAGCCAACCTGCCAAGCCTTTACAACACCTACGAATACTCCAAGGAGACCATGCGCGGAGGGCATTCCGAACTTTCAGCCCCCGATGCCGGTGCTAACTCCGAAAAGACCTCCGGTCTTGACCGCGACTATATCACACAGTACAGCTACGGACGCGCCGAAACGTTCTCCCTGCTCATACCCGACGTGAAAGGTGGTGCCTCTGCCAAGCCGGTGGCCGGCTCAATGCGTCCCACTTCCCTGCTTGACCTTGACAAGGCCGACGAGATATTGGCCAACGCCCATCTCAACGAAGCAGAGACCGGATATGTCAGCAACTATGTGAGCCGGTATTTCGGCGAGCCTGAAGGGACTAACGGCCCGGTATACGTGGGAGCACTCATCTTCACGCTTTTCCTGCTGGGATGCTTCATAGTACGCGGCCCAGTAAAATGGGCGCTGCTCTTTGTCACCTTGCTGTCTGTAATGCTCGCACTTGGACGCAACCTGCAATGGCTGACAGACCTGTTCATAGACTATGTGCCGATGTACTCCAAGTTCCGCACCGTGGAGAGCATACTTGTCATAGCCGAATTCGCCATACCGTTGCTGGCGATACTGGGGTTGCAGAAAATCCTCACCACACCGTCAGGCGAGATACGCCGCCTGTATATGCGTGCCATATACGTGTCTTTCGGTGTGACAATCCTGTTTTGCATAGTCGGATGGCTTTTCCCCGGCGCATACGGAGCGGCGATCACGGAGGGTGACCAACAGATCTCCCAGATGATAAGCTATCAGCTATCCCAACAGGGGTATCCCGAACAAGCCATAGGCATGTTCTCCATCAACAATCCCTCCATCGCCTCGGCTGTGACCGAGCTGCGTCATTCGATGGTAAGTGCCGACTCCCTGCGGTCACTGATCATCATCCTCCTCGGTCTGGGAGCCATCATGCTATGCGTTTCCGAAAAGATCAAACCCTGGATGGGCGCCACGATAATAGGACTGGTCGTATGCGTGGATCTATACAGCGTGAACAAACGCTACCTTGACCATGACAGCTTCTGCTCTCCCGAAATCAGTGCGACGGAAATGTTCCCTCTCACGGCCAATGACCGCACCATCCTTGCAGACACGGCCATGAACTACCGTGTGATGAACATCCCGGAGTTCTACCAGGCAGCCCCCTCCTATCGCCACAAGGCTGTAGGAGGCTATCATGCAGCTAAGCTCAGCCGCTATCAGGACTTGATAGACCGTCATCTGAGCAACTTCACGCGGGGTGTGCCCACCGAGGCTGATTTCCGTGTGCTGAACATGCTGAACGGTAAATACATCATAGGCCCCGACGGCAATCTGGCAGTGAACCCCGACGCGCTCGGAAACTCTTGGTTTGTCAGCAAGATCAGCTATGTGGACAATCCCGACGCTGAGATGGAGGCGCTATCAAGCCTGTCACCAGACACGGAGGCCGTAGCAGACAGGAAATTCGCCAGCATACTTGGCAATGACATAGCCCCCAAGAACTTGGGAGATACCATATTCGAGATATCATACGCCCCCGGCAAGCTGACCTACAGCGCCACCACCGGAAAAGGTGGCATCGCCGTATTCTCCGAAGTGTACTTCCCATGGGGGTGGAAGGCCACGATCGACGGCAAACCAGCAGAAATAGGTCGTGTGAACTACATCCTCAGGGCACTTGCCATACCGGCGGGCCACCATACCGTGGAGTTCACTTTCAAACCGACCTCCGTAGACAATACCGTTATAGCGGCAAGGATAGCCGTGATTCTCATATACATCCTTCTTTTCCTGGCACTCGTCATCAACCTGAGCAGCCCTGCAGGAATGCGTGAAGAGAATGAGAGCGAAAAATCAAACGAGATCTAACCGACAAAGTCACATACGAAACCATGAGAGCGCTGAAAAGATTGTTTGATTATCCGTCCAGATGGCGTACAAGCCGCGGCTACGGTGTGCACTCCCCTTTCGCATACGATTTCATAACCAAGGTAATATGTGAAAAGGATTCGGAATATTACGCCTATGCCGAAATAGCCGCATTCTGTCCGCGAGCACGTAAGGCCGGTTTCAACGAGATATTCGCCGGACAGGACATGTCTGTACCTGAAGCATGGCTGCTTTTCCGCATTCTGTGCTATTTCCATCCCGACAACCTGCTTGAGGTGGGCAACGGACATGAGGTCACGAACATAGTGCTCAACCGTGCGGTGCCCAATACGAAAGTTCATATATGGCACCCCGACAGGCATCCTGATCCGGCTTTGCTTGGAAAAACAGAGCCGTTTGTGCTCATCAACCAGTTCCATACGTCCTACGAGAACATCCTTGAGAAGTATATCGGACAACTGCTTACGGGTGGCAATTCGGTTTACTTCGTGCGCAACCTGAACACCCTTCCAAAGATGGCTCAATTGTGGAAGTTCATCACCTCGGCAACCGATTTCGGAATGGGATTCACTGACGGATATACAGGAATCTTCGTGGCCCGCAAGGGACTCCCCCACCAGATGTTCTACTTACTGATGTGAGACAGATCCCGGACATAACCTCCCTGATACGCGGATTCAAGGGATATCTTTCATTGCAACGCGGGCTGTCATCCAACACTGTAGAATCGTATGTATTCGACGTAACAAAGCTCATAGACTATCTCGTGGAGGAAGGTGTGCCCTTGCGGGAGGTGAATTATGTGCAACTTGAAAATTTCGCAGCCGCGCTGTATGACCTCGGGATTGCCGACACATCCCGAAAGCGGGTCATCTCCGGTACAAAAGCATTTTTCCATTTTCTGAAAATCGAGGGATACATAGAAACCGATCCATCCGTGCTGTTGGAAACTCCCCGACTTGGACGGCACCTTCCCGAGGTGCTCAGTGTGGAGGAAATAAACGCGCTCATAGATGCCATAGATCCCGCAACGGCGGAAGCGGAGCGCAATCATGCCATAATAGAGACCATGTACGGGTGCGGCCTGCGTGTAAGCGAGCTTGTGGAACTTGAAATATCGCGCATCAACTTCGAAGAACTTTACATGGTTGTGCATGGCAAGGGCAACAAGGAGAGGATGGTGCCCATGTCGCCGGTATCAGTGGAATGCATCTCGGACTACCTACGCAATTCGCGATCCCTTCTCAAAATAAAACGCGGGGAGGAAAATATCCTGTTTCTCAACCGACGTGGCCATAGGCTTACAAGGCAGATGATTTTCACGATGATCCGCCGTCTGGCCGATGCTGCCGGCATAAACCGCCCGATATCGCCCCATACGCTGCGCCACAGTTTCGCCACGCACCTGCTCGAAGGGGGAGCCAACCTGCGTGCAATACAGCAGATGCTTGGACATGAGAGCATCTCAACGACCGAAATCTACATCCACATGGACACAAGCCGCTTGCGTGAGGAGATGCTACTGCATCATCCGAGGAATAAATAGAAGTAAGAAGTAAGAGCAGGAGAAGTCAAGCAAGAATACAAGAAGTTTAGAAATTGAGAAAAAAGAAATATAGAAATTGAGGAAAGGAGGGTGAGTTTTGTAGTTATGCGGGGATTCGGGCCGGAGACGGCATACAATAAAATGCGGAAAAATCAGTTATATTGATAAACTATCTCGCCGGAGATCCCCCTTACAGACAAGATGAAAAAGAACAGAAACATATCACGGCTTTGTGTCTGTGGAACCTTCGTTGCCATGGCAATGGCATACGGTGCCCCGATGATCCAGGCTGACGACAATATAAAGAACGAATTCAATCCGGTGCAAACCGGTGTGACGTCGCTCAGCATCGCTCCAGACGCGCGCGGTGCGGCCCTGGGTGACCTGGGTGCGGCCACCGATCCTGATGTGAACTCACAGTTCTGGAATCCTTCGAAGTATGCCTTCGCATATTCCCAGGGCTCCATCGGGTTGAGCTATACTCCGTGGTTGCGCAAACTCGTAAACGACATATTCCTGGCGGATCTCGCCGGATACTGGAAACTTGGATCGCAGGACAACCAGGCGATCAGCGCCTCGTTGCGCTACTTCTCACTCGGTGAAGTGAGCACCACCGACGTGTCAGGTGTTACAAACAGTATCAATCCCTATGAGATGGCGATAGACGTGGGTTACTCACGCAAGCTGTCGGAAAAATTCTCCATGGGTGTTGTGTTCCGTTACATATACTCGGATCTCGCCTACAACACATCCGATGTCGGCGACAATTCAACCGGCGCCTCAGCGTTCGCCGCAGACTTGTCAGGGTACTTCACCACCTACCCCATCATCGGTCAGAACGAATGCCAATGGTCTTGGGGCTTCAATGTGTCAAACATAGGTTCCAAAGTGGCATTCGACAACGGCAACAACCCGGCGTTCCTCCCGACAAACCTGCGTCTCGGCACCACGTTCATGTTCCCTCTGGCCGACTATCACACACTTGCTTTCAGCCTTGACCTGAACAAACTACTTGTGCCTACACGCCCACGCCAACAGGACTATGTGGATGCCGACGGTCAGGAAGACCAGGAGGCGTTCCAGAAAGCCCTTGACGACTGGAAAGACATGTCTCCGATAACAGGCATCTTCAAGTCGTTCAGCGACGCACCCGGCGGAATGAAGGAGGAGATACGCGAGATAAACTACTCTATCGGAGCCGAATACAGTTACAATCAGCAATTTTTCCTACGTGCCGGCTACTATCATGAGAGCCAATACAAAGGTAACCGTCAATATTTCGGTTTCGGTGCCGGTTTCTCCCTGAATGTGGTTCGTCTGGATGCATCCTACATGCTTGCCACCGCCCAGACCTCCCCGCTTGATCAGACATTGCGCTTCACCCTGTCGTTTGACATGGACGGCCTTAAAAGCCTCCTTGGCCGCAAGTAAAGACAGACCGATAACAAGCATACAATCTCTTACCCTAATTCATATTTCTCATACCTGATGGAATTCCGTACCGGAAACGGTTTTGACGTGCACCGCCTCACAGAGGGGCGGCGCCTTGTCATATGCGGGGTAGACATACCCTATGAACTCGGTCTTCTCGGCCACAGCGATGCAGACGTGGCGCTCCATGCGCTTTGCGATTCACTTCTGGGAGCAGCAGCAATGCGCGACATAGGTTACCATTTCCCTGACAGCGACGATCGTTTCAAGGGCGCTGACTCGCGCGTATTGCTCCGTGAAACAGCACGTATGATAGGGGAGCGGGGCTTTCGCATCGTAAACGTGGATGTCACCATTATTGCCCAGGTACCCAAGATGTCGCCCTACATAGAGCAGATGCGCTCCAATGTTGCGGAAGACCTTCATCTCCCGTTGGATGCGGTATCGGTAAAGGCCACCACCACCGAACGCCTCGGCTTTACAGGACGCGGAGAAGGAATAGCATCCATAGCCACATGCTCAATTAGCAATTAGTAATTATTTCTTAATATGTGATAAAAAAGTCGGTGATCGGGGACTTTGTTCCCGGTAAATTGTTATAATCCTACAAGAAGGCGCTTATATAGCCAGGCTTTCTTGGCTTTGCTTACAAATGATCAGGGTCATAGTAACCCGGATGTCTTACGTTTCAAAAGGGATTATAATGAAGACTTACATCACAAATTATTTAATAGCAACGGTAATCGGTATGATTGCCGCATGCGGCAATCAAGTGAGAGGAGAAACCGTGGAGCCTATCAAATATGGCGACATGGAGCAGTGGGTAATCCGTCATCTCAAGGAATCACGGATCATAGGGGGAAAATCAAAGACACTATATGAAATAGGCCCAATCGCGACAATTGATGGCTCAGTGCCTTACGTAAACCGTGGAGGATCTCCCTGGGCAACCTCAAATGTCATGGCGAAGGTTTCAGGTGTAACCAAAGGAAGCAACGCCGTGTTCCCCGACACACGCGACACAGGTGGCAGATGCTGCAAGCTGTCAACGGTAATGGAACAATGCAAGGCTTTGGGTATAATAAACATAGAGGTAATCGTGCCGGGATCTATCTTCCTCGGCAGCATGCTCGAGCCTGTGAAGTCCACGAAAAATCCATATTCTAAGATGGAGATGGGAATACCTTTCAGCAAGCGTCCGAAAGCGCTCCAGTTCGACTATAAGCTGGAGATGCCGACCAACTCCGACCGCATATACGCCCCCGGATTCGGTTCACAGAAGACAATTCCCGGCCATGACAATTCGGAGGTGTACATCATCCTACAGCGGCGCTGGGAAGACGAGAACGGAAACCTGTATGCCAAGCGCGTGGGCACCGGTCGCGAGCACTATGGGAAATCCACCCATGGATGGGTAAACGGCCACCGTATCCCGGTAAAATATGGTGACATTACAAAGGATCCAGACTTCAAAAGCTACATGGGACTGATCCCGGAAGAAAAAAGCTATTACGCCCGCAATTCAAAGGGAAAGATGGTACCTGTGAAAGAAGTGGGATGGGACAGCCCTGACGCCACTCCGACGCATCTGCTTGTAATGGCCTCTGCGGGGAGCGGAGAGGCATATGTGGGGACACCGGGGCTGACGCTTTGGGTAGACAACTTCGGGCTGGTGTATTAGGGAGAGTGTGATCAGAGGAATCAGAGATATCACACTTACATTTTCCACGACCTTGGAGAGGGTTCCTTGGAATAGATTTTTAAAGCTGCGATTCATTAATTTCTCCTTTTTACGTAACTTTGCAGCTATATGGAAAATAGCAAAGTTAACACGGCAGAGGAGAAACCTAAGAAAATGACGGTGCTCGATGCCGACGACATAATGGAAATGGTGCCCAAGCTAAGAGGGCACCGCAAACTGGTAGAGTGGTTCATACACTTCATCTCCCTTGACAAGGTGAATGAAATCCACGCGCACAACGCAGCCACACCGGGTCCGCAGTTCGTGCATGGATTGCTTGACGACCTTGACATAAAACTCAAGATCGACAACGAACAGATCCTTGACCATCTACCTGAAGGCGCTTTCGTAACGGTGAGCAACCATCATTTCGGCGCACTTGACGGAATCATACTGATAAACCTGATCGCAAGCCGTCGGCCTGAATACAAGGTGATGGTCAACATGTTCCTGAACTACATATGGGCGATGCGCCCCAATTTCATCGCCGTGGATGCCATGGCTTCCGACGATCCTAAGAAAAAAGCCGTCTCCATGGCCGGTATCCGTGAAGTCATTAAGAACGTGCGCTCGGGTAAACCTGTGGGGTTCTTTCCTGCCGGTGCGGTAGGTAAGGTAAACTGGCGCGGACGGCTGCAGGATCGTGAATGGCAACCTACCATCATCCAGCTAATCGAAAAGCTCAAAGTGCCCGTAGTGCCCATCTTCTTCCACGGTTCACAATCGTGGTGGTTCAACTTCCTTGGTGTGACCTGCTGGCAACTGCGCACTTTCCGCCATCCTGCCGAGGTTTTCCGCAAGAAGGGGAGCACCTTCCACATGACCATAGGGGAGCCGATAAGCGTAGAGGAACAGATGCGTCATATGGGTTCGGAAAAGGAATTCGGCGACTTCCTGCGCAAGGAGACATACAAGCTACGCGACAAGAAATACGCTACCGGTACCGTAGTGACAAGACCATACTAAAACAACAGGCATTTTGGCAAACGCAGACCAGATACAACAGGCAAAAGCCCGTCTTGGCATAGTTGGAACGGCTCCATCGCTCCTTAAGGCGATAGGACGCGCCATCCGCGTGGCTCCAATTGACATATCCGTGCTTGTGACAGGTGAAAGCGGAAGCGGGAAAGAGTTTTTTCCGCAGCTGATCCATGCCTGGTCTCCCCGCAAGCATTCGCGCTACATAGCCGTGAACTGCGGTGCAATCCCTGAGGGAACCATAGATTCCGAGCTTTTCGGCCATGAAAAGGGTGCCTTCACAGGTGCCATATCCTCACGAAAAGGGTATTTCGAGGAGGCGGACGGCGGTACCATCTTCCTTGACGAGGTCGCAGAACTTCCGCTTACCACACAGGCCAGACTGCTACGCGTGCTTGAAAGCGGCGAATTCCTGAAGGTTGGTTCCTCCGTGGTGCAGAAAACAAATCTGCGCGTGGTGGCAGCCACAAACGTAGACATGGAAAAAGCCGTGAAGGAAGGACGTTTCCGTGAAGACCTTTTCTACAGACTCTCCACAGTGCAGATCACGGTGCCCCCACTACGCGACCGGGGATCGGACATAATGCTGCTCGCACGCAAGTTCGCCAACGACTTTGGCGAGCGCTATCGTATGCCATCCGTAGCTTTCAGCGACGACGCACGCGATGCATTGATGCATTACCGCTGGCCTGGGAACGTGCGACAACTGAAAAACGTGGTGGAGCAGATAGCCCTTTTCGAAGGGGGAAACAATGTAGACCGTGATACGTTGCTCCACTATCTACCACAAGCAGCCACAACGTATGCTCCCGTGAAGCATAAGGAAGCACCGGCTTCACACTCCTATGAACATGAACGTGAGATGCTGTTCAGTCTCATCATGCGCATGCAGAATGAAATTTCAGAGCTAAAGGAGCAACTGGCAGGGGAGAGGAGAGAAGAAAGACCACATACATCCATGGCAGTAACCGCACATAAGGATAACGGCAACAGATATCCATTGTGCGTGAATCCGGTCAATTCCCAGTACAATCCATTGGCACCTTCGACCCAGAAACCACGCGAAATAGAGGACACAGAACCTGTGGACGTGCCATTCCATACCGTTGAACGATGGGAAGGACGCACATTGGAGGAAACTGAACGCGAAACCATAAGGCTCGCATTGGAACGCAACGAAGGCCGCAGAAAAGCGACTGCCGCGGAGCTGAACATCTCGGAACGCACCCTTTACAGGAAAATAAAGGAATTCGGACTTGAGTGACAAACAATCCTAATCTGAAATATTGATTTGAAACATTTCATAGGCATATTGATTTTGACAGTGGCAGCCCTGATACCCCAGAGCTGTCGCATCAGCTACAAGCTCAACGGAGCAGCCATAGACTATACCGTATACCGCATGATAAAAGTGGGGGAGTTCCCTATACGTGCCGCATTGGTATACGCCCCATTGCAGCAACAATTTGAAAATACGCTGCTTGACTACATAACACGCAACACACGCCTCACAACAACAGACGGAGCATCCGACCTGGAAATAGAGGGGGAGATAACCGGGTACAACCTAACCCCGCAAGCCGTGACAGAAGACGCATATGCATCCAAGACGCGCCTGACCATTACGGTAAAGGTGAAATACACTGACACTAAAAAGGAAAACAATGACATAAACCAGACATTTTCAGCCTATCGCGACTTCGATGCCTCACAGATGCTGACCGACGTGCAGGATCAGCTATGCGAAGAGATCTGCAAGGAACTTGTGGAACTCATATTCAACGCCACCTTAGGGAACTGGTAAACAATATTCAATCAAGAAGCTAAAACAACAGTTTAACACCTGAAAGATGACCGCGCAGGATGCCGACATACTAACAGCCCTGATGAAAGGAGATTTCAGCGGCCTGACAGATCAATGGTTGCGGAAAATGAAAAAACAGTATCCGTTTTTTCCCGTTCCGGAAGCCATAAGCCTGCGTGACAACATGCATGAAATGTCGGAACAGGAACGCAACAAAGCCATAAGCCACATAGCACTGGCTTTGGGGGGAGGAGCACAGGCATCAGGCATGATATGCCCCGAAGAGGATATCACTGAAATATATCCCGAAAAGAAAAAAGCATCCAAGCCATCAACAGAAAACACCATAGACAAGTTCCTCAGCACCTATGGAAACAGCGAAGATGCCGAGATCTCCACACTTGAGAAACTGATATTCAATCCCGTGGCCGATTATTCCCAACAATTGGCGCGGGAGGCTGAGGCACTCCCTGAGAGGCCATCGCCTGACGGTGATTCGCAGGAAGACCGCATAAACCGTTTCATATTATCGGTAAACACCCATGGCGCTCCGTCGCCGGAAGAGGAAACCGTGCCGATAGAAATGCCGGCACAGGAAAAGAAAACCGTATCAAACCGCTCCAACAAACATGCAAGGAAAACCCCTCCTGAACCGCTTGCCAAAGTTCCTGAACAACCGGCCGACAATTCGCTTCTAAGCGAAAGCCTTGCCAAAATCTACATCAAGACAAAACGTTATGAGCGTGCATATGAAATTCTTAACCGATTAAGTTTGTCATTTCCGGAAAAAAATGCTTACTTTGCAGACCAATTACGTTTTTTGCGTAAACTGATGCTCGTGGAGAGCCATAGCAGAAAGCGAATTGAGAACAAAACCGACCAAGAAAAATAAAAAAAGAAACCGAACTATAGTTCCAAAGAAACAATGTACACGCTCATTATCATTTTAACCGTATTAGTATCATTACTTCTAATCGTTGTCGTGCTCGTTCAGAAATCGAAGGGCGGAGGTCTTTCTTCCTCCTTTGCCGGCTCAAACCAGATCATGGGCGTGCGCCGTACCAACGACTTCATTGAAAAGGCAACCTGGACACTTGCAGGCATCATCGGAGTACTTTCTATCATCAGCGTATTCGTAATGCCCCGCAATCTCGTACAAAGCGGTTCACGTGTGAAACCCATAAACGAGATCCAGACAATCACCGGCACCGAATACAACACTCCCGCACCGGTGGCCGCTCCTGCAGCAGAAGCACCGGTGGAAACCCCGGCTACAACTGAAACTCCTGCCGAATAAGCAAACCAGACATAAACAAACGAACGGCGGATGGCATATGCCATCCGCCGTTCGTTTGTTTATGTCACAGGACTTCGGCTTACGCCTCAGCACATGCCGCGAATAAAAAATTAATTGAGTTAAGGTATCTTTTATCATTTTTAACTATCTTTGTGCCAAATATTCCCTGTCATGCTGCATGACAGCAACTTAAACCTGAAATTTAATTAATCCACAAATATAACCTTATCACATTTTTCTTATGAAAAAGCTTCTAATAGCGCTTACAGCGCTGTTTGCATACATTGGAGCATCAGCCCAGTGTGTGCCTGCACTTCACAATCTCAACATCTTCAATCATCTTGCAGTAGGCGCACACGCCGCGACTACAGGATTCGGATTTGAAGCCGGAACCACCATAACCAACTGGGTGGAACTGCGTGCCGGGGTAAGCATAATGCCTGGATTCGGTTTCCACACCGATACGGAGATCGAGTATGACAGCTATTATCCAGGATACACCGACTCCGAATACAACAAGGAAATCACCCTTGATGCATCTTTCAAACGAGTGCAGGGCTCGGTAATCTTCAATATATATCCATTCGGCAAGAAGATGGGTCTGTTCCTGGCTGCCGGCGCTTATTTCGGAGGTAGCGATATCATAAAAATAAAAGGGCACGCCGATCCTGAGACCATAGACCTGATGAAGAATCCTTACGTACAGATCGGTGACTACCAGATAGACTTCGATGAAAACGGTGATGTGAACGGTGCGTTGCGTGTAAAGAAATTCCGTCCGTACCTTGGCATAGGCACAGGCCATTTCGTGCCCAAGCGCCGTATCAATTTCAGTTGGGAAATCGGAGTACAGTTCCATGGTAAACCCAAACTATATGCCAACGACAAGACAGTAGACCTCAGTGAAGTGACGGATGACGATACCTACCAGAAAATAATGGACAAACTCACCATCTGGCCGGTGCTGAAGTTCACAATCTCAGGCCGCATATTCTAAAAAAACGCCCAACCCAAAGATCATGCAAGCAACCCTCCATATGAAACATGTAAAATTATTGGCCGGATTATCCTTGTCGACAGCCATCAATCCAGTATTATATGCCAACGACGCTGCAAAGGAACCAAACGTAATAATAATAATGGCGGATCAATTGCGTGCAGATCTTTTGCAAAGGGAGGGGTATGCCTTGAACACAATGCCATTCGCTGACAGCCTTGCCAATGAAGGCACATGGTTCGATTGTGCCTATACGTCGGCTCCGGCAAGCGGGCCTGCCCGTGTATCCATGCTTACGGGAAGATATCCGAGTGCCACTCACGTCAAATCGAACCACAACCTCAAGGATGCCTACTATACAAAGGATCTTTTTGATGTGGCTCGTGAAAGCGGATATGCTACAGCCATGGTAGGCAAGAATCATTCCCACCTTAGTCCGGATCGGGTTGATTTCTGGTGTCCATACAGTCATGACAGACAGGAATCCAAGGAAAAAAGCGTACATGCCAAGGCTTTCGACGATTATCTCGGCACCCTTGACATGTACGCCAATATGGAGCCTTCGCCTTATGGTGTTGAATCCCAGCTTCCATACCGTATGGTCGAGGATGCAAGCAAATGGATTGATTCACACAAGGACAAGCCTTTCCTCATGTGGTTTTCAATGGCTGAACCGCATAATCCGTATCAGGTGTGCGAACCATATTATTCCTTGTTTCCGCCTGAAACACTTCCTAAGATGGGAAGTTCCGAGAAAGATCTCCCGACCAAAGGAAAGGAATATATACTCCTTTCAGAAATGATGGCACAAGGTCATAAAGGTTATAAGGAGAATCTTCAACGGTTACGATCCAATTATCATGGGATGCTGCGACTGATAGACGACCAGATAGGGCGACTTGTCAATAACCTCAAAGAAGACGGCATATATGACAACACTGTAATAATCTTTGTGTCCGACCATGGGGACTATGCCGGCGAGTATGGCATGATGAAGAAAGGTGTCGGACTTGACGACGCTATCACCCGAATCCCCATGCAATGGACAGGGCCGGGAATAAAATCGTCGTCTACCCCGCATGATGCTCATGTAAGCATCATTGACATTTTCCCTACAATCTGTGAAATAATGGGTGCAGAAATCCCCGTAGGCGTGCAGGGACGCAGTCTCTGGCCTCTTCTGCAAGGAAAGGATTATCCTGAAACAGAATTCATGAGCGTGATGTCCGAGGACGGCTACGGCGGCATGTATTATACTGAGGATGATGCAACGGACTATATGGCAGAGGGCGCAGTCGGGAAAAAAGGGATGTTCTTTGACGAACTGAATACCTGGACTCAAAGCGGTACAATGCGCATGCTTCGCAAAGGAGACTGGAAACTGGTTTATGACATGGACGGCAACGGCCAACTCTACAATCTAAAAAAGGATCCATCAGAATTACACAACCTTTTCAACAACAAGAAATATGACAAGTTGAAGCATGAAATGATCGAAGATCTCCTAAGATGGAACATATCCACAAGCGATCCATTGCAGATACCCCGACACAGATACCGCTTCAAGCGCAATGAACATAACTATATGTTCAATAATCCTGATACAGGATATTCCATGACCAACTTATGTAAGTAATTTTCATAAAATATCCCTATAATATCTCGGACGAAATCCACAAGCGTCCGGGATATTTGTGTATTGTAAGAGCCTGTTCAAAATGTTGGGAAAAGTGTTGAAAAGCATGTTGGGAACAATGTTTAAAATAGGATGCCGCATATTTGGCCAGACGGTAACAGACTGTGTATATATCTGCCGGAATAATATGCAAACAAAGGGTAAGGCATATATAAACGTGTTATGAATGGGGTTTTCCACAGTTTTTAGTAGGAGTTTAGAGTGAAAGTTATTAACTTTGCATGTTATAAACAGTATGTTCATAACCTACTTAACTTACTAAGATTCAGCATATGGTTATGTGGATAAAGTGACTATAACATGGTCAATGAATTTGATAACCATAAAAAGCAAATAATTGAGCTGAAAGTTATGGAAGGTTTCAACACCCTTTATTATTATTGGGATTGAAACTGTTTTTTTGAAAAAAATTTCAATCATTTAAAATATAATAAAATGAATGTTGAAAACGGGTTCGTGAACGAGCCAATCCCGGCCGGAATCGATCTCAAGGAGGAAATAAAGAAGCTGAAGAAAGAGAAGGATGCCGTGATCCTTGCCCATTACTATCAGAAAGGGGAGATTCAGGATCTGGCCGACTTCATCGGCGACTCCCTTGCCTTGGCACAGATCGCCCAGAAACTGGAGAACCGTATGATAGTTTTGTGTGGTGTTCACTTCATGGGTGAGACGGCAAAGATACTTTGCCCTGACAAGGTTGTGGTGGTACCGGATACCAATGCCGGATGCTCATTGGCAGATTCGTGTCCTGCCGACAAGTTTGCTGAATTCATCAAAGAGCATCCCGGCCATACGGTGGTGAGCTATGTCAATACCTCCGCTGCCGTGAAGGCTTTGACGGATGTGGTGGTGACCTCTTCCAATGCACGCAAGATAGTGGAAGCGCTTCCGAAGGATGCGAAGATCATATTCGGCCCTGATCGAAACCTCGGGAACTACATAAGCGCCGTCACAGGACGCGACATGGTGATATGGGACGGCGCATGCCACGTGCACGAACAGTTCTCTGTGGAGAAACTCGTAGAACTTAAAAGACTACACCCCTCTGCCAAGGTGCTGGCTCATCCGGAATGCAAGAAGGCTGTCATAATACTTGCCGACAAGGTGGGTTCCACGGCTGCTTTGCTCAAATATGCCAAAGAAAGCGATGAGAAGGAATTCATAGTGGCCACTGAAAGCGGCATACTGCATGAAATGCGGAAAAGCTGTCCCGACAAGACTTTCATCCCGGCTCCTCCGTCGGACAGCACATGCGCATGCAATGACTGTTCGTTCATGAAGCTCAACACGCTTGAGAAACTTTACAATGCCTTGAAATACGAACAGCCGGAGATACATGTTGATCCGGTGATAGCAGAGGCCGCAAGGAAACCGATAGAGAGGATGCTTTCCATGTCATAAACAGTCTTTTCAACAATATTCAACAGAAACAAACACAAACCCCAGATGGAGTACAATCATAGAGAAATAGAGCAACGCTGGCAGCAGCACTGGAAAGAGAACAAGACATACAAGACGGAAATAGACAAGAACAAGCCAAAATTCTATGTGCTTGACATGTTCCCATATCCGTCGGGTGCGGGTCTGCATGTGGGTCATCCGCTCGGCTACATAGCTTCCGACATATTCTCCCGCTATAAACGCCTGCGCGGGTTCAATGTGCTCCATCCTATGGGTTACGATGCCTACGGCCTTCCTGCCGAGCAGTATGCCATCCAGACAGGGCAGCATCCCGAGGTAACAACCCGAGAGAACATCGCCCGTTACCGTCAGCAGCTTGACCGCATAGGTTTCTGCTACGACTGGGACAGGGAGATACGCACATGTTCACCCGACTACTACAAGTGGACACAGTGGGCTTTCATAGAGATGTTCAACCATTACTATGACACGGGCCTTGACAAGGCCATGCCTGTGGTATCCCTGATAAAACATTTTGAAGAGAATGGTACAGAAGGCATCCATGCGGCATGCACCAAGGAAATGAACTTCACGGCAGCAGAATGGAAGGCCATGGATGATCGCCGGAAAAGCGATGTGCTGATGAATTATCGCATAGCATACCTTGGCAACACCATGGTGAACTGGTGTCCAAAACTCGGCACTGTGCTTGCCAACGACGAAGTTAGCGAAGGTGTGTCCATACGTGGCGGCTATCCGGTGGAACAGAAACTTATGTACCAGTGGTGCCTCCGTGTGAGTGCCTACGCGTCGCGTCTGTTGGATGACCTAAACGATGTGGCATGGAGCGATTCCATAAAGGAGACGCAGCGCAACTGGATAGGGCGCTCGGAAGGTGCCGAGATGCAATTCCGCATAAAGGACAGCGACGTGGAGATGACAATTTTCACCACGCGTGCCGATACGGTCTTCGGTGTAACTTTCATGGTGCTCGCTCCAGAAAGCAAGTATGTGGACATGATAGTCACTCCTGAACAGGCTGATGCCGTAAAGGCATATCGTGACGAAATAAAACATAAGACCGAGCGCGAACGTCTGATAGACAAAAAGGTCAGCGGCGTGTTTACAGGAGCGTATGCCATAAATCCGCTTTCAGGCAAGGAAATTCCCGTATATGTGAGCGATTATGTGCTTGCCGGATATGGAACGGGAGCCATTATGGCTGTTCCCGCCCATGACAGTCGCGACTATGCGTTTGCCCGTCATTTCGATCTTCCTATCATACCGCTGATTGAAGGAGCGGATGTAAGCGAGGAGAGCTTTGATGCCAAGGAGGGGAAAATGATCAATTCCAATGGGCCTGAGCTTAAGCTCAACGGCATGGAAGTGAAGGATGCCATAGCGGCCACCAAGTGTTTCATAGAAGAGAAGGGGATAGGCAAGGTAAAGGTAAACTATCGTCTGCGCGATGCCATATTCAGCCGCCAGCGTTATTGGGGTGAACCGTTCCCCGTATATTACAAGGATGGCATACCCTGCATGCTCCCGCTCAGCGAGCTTCCATTGCAGTTGCCGGAGATAGACAAATATCTGCCTACCGAAACCGGGGAACCCCCTCTGGGGCGTGCCAAGAACTGGCAGACGGCAGACGATTGTAAACTTGAACTGAACACCATGCCCGGGTTTGCCGGTTCGTCGGCCTATTATCTGCGATATATGGATCCCCACAATGATGATGCGCTCGTAAGCGAGGAAGCGAACAGCTATTGGCGCAATGTAGACCTCTATGTGGGGGGTACGGAACATGCCACAGGTCATCTCATCTATTCACGCTTCTGGAACAAGTTCCTGTTCGACCTTGGAAAGGTTTGCGAGAAGGAGCCTTTTGCCAAGCTCATCAATCAGGGAATGATCCAGGGCAGGAGCAATTTCGTGTACAGGATCAAGGATACGAATACTTTCGTGTCGCACGGTCTCAAAAAGGATTATGACGTGACTCCGATCCATGTGGATGTGAACATAGTGGCAAACGATATCCTTGACCTTGATGCCTTCCGGGCTTGGAGACCTGAGTATGCCAATGCGGAATTTATCCTTGAGGATGGCAAGTATGTGTGCGGATATGCCGTGGAGAAGATGTCCAAGTCAATGTTCAACGTGGTAAACCCCGACGACATAGTGGAGCGTTATGGAGCAGACACGTTGCGTCTGTATGAGATGTTCCTCGGCCCGGTAGAGCAGAGCAAGCCCTGGGATACAAACGGCATTGACGGCGTGAATCGCTTCATAAAGAAACTATGGAACCTTTTCTACAAGGGAGACACGTTGCTGGTAACGGATGAGAAGCCAAATGCGGAGGCTTTGAAGTCCATCCATAAGCTTATAAAAAAGGTTACCGGAGACATTGAGAGCTTCTCGTACAACACCTCCGTGAGCGCTTTCATGATATGCGTAAACGAGCTTACCGCGCTGAAATGTCACAGCCGCGAGGTGCTTTCAGACCTTGTGGTGCTTCTGGCTCCTTTTGCGCCTCATGTGAGCGAGGAATTATGGCATAGTGCGCTTGGAAACGATACAACAGTATGCGATGCACGTTGGCCGGAATGGAACGAAGAATACCTGAAAGAGACAAACGTCAACTATGCGGTGAGCTTCAACGGTAAGGCACGTTTCAATATCAGCGTGTCTGCCGATATGCCCAAGGAGGAAGTCGAGAAGACCGCGCTTTCCAACGAGGCGGCTGCCAAATGGATAGACGGAAAGAATATAGTGAAGGTGATAGTGGTTCCCGGCAAGATTGTCAACGTGGTGGTCAAGTAATAGCCTGACTGAAACATGACAATAAATCGCTGACAGCAGCGTTATTTAAGTAGAGTAAAATAAAAGGGCAAGCGCCGTATTGCGGCGCCTGTCCTGTATAAATAAGTAAGTCATCATAATTATTACGTTATATATGAATTTAAGCACTTTATATCATCGGCGGCGCTTTTTCGGTGCTTTTAGTCCTTATCTTCAGTCGTGTAGCCCGCTACACTCCTTCATCCTCGGACTAAAATCCCTCGAAAAACCTCTCTCCGATGATATAAAATAATTTTGATGACTTACTTATAGAAGCCATTTCCGGTAATGAAGCTGCCCGAGACAATAGTATTTGCAACGAACAATGCCCATAAACTCCAGGAAGTAAGAGATATACTAAAGGATAGATGCCGCGTGCTCTCACTTTCGGAGATAAATTGTCATGACGACATACCCGAGACTGCATCCACCCTTGAGGGGAATGCCTTGTTGAAGGCCAGATGGGTAAAGGAGCATTATGGATATGATTGTTTCGCTGATGACACCGGTCTTGAAGTGGAGGCTTTAGATGGTGCTCCAGGCGTAAAGTCGGCTCGCTATGCCGCTTGTTGCGGTGAAAGCACGGATCATGATTCAAAAGCCAACATGCGTGTGTTGTTGCGCAACCTTACGGGAGCTACTGACCGATCGGCTCGTTTCCGCACCGTGATAGCCCTCATATCCGATGGGAAGGAGTACACTTTCGAAGGAAAGGTGAATGGCGAGATATTGGAAACGGCAGCCGGTAGCGACGGTTTCGGATATGATCCCGTGTTCAGACCCGAGGGTGAAAAGCTTACTTTTGCTGAAATGGCTCCTGAGAAAAAGAATGCCATGAGCCATCGTCGTCGTGCGCTTGATGCCATGCTTGCTTCGCTCGAAGATTAGAGCACTCTGAATACCATATGATTATAAACCACACTGTAATCTGACTATAATGCTGAAAAAAATAGTATCCTTAATATTTATATTGCTGTTGCTTCCGGTGGCCGTGCATGCGCAGCTTGCTGTAGGCAGCTGGACTATCCATACCCCATATAGAAATGTGGATAAAATGGCAGAAACAAGGGTATACCTGTACTACATGTCTCAGGGTGCGTTGTTTCGTATAGACAAGGCTACAACCGAGGTGCAATCTCTTAATATATCAACGATTCTTAACGACGGCACAGTAAATGGACTGTATGCTGACCGTAATGGTGAGAGCATGCTTGTAACCTACGCTTCCGGCAACATGGACAGGATCTATGATACCGGTAAGGTGGTAAATATATCGGACATAAAGGATGCCGTGATGACTACATCGCGGAAAATTAACCATGTGGATTTCGGTGACAACCTGTTTTTGATAGCCACGGATTTCGGGATGGTCATATACGACAATAAGAAGAACGAGGTGCATCGTACCATCTATACACCTTCTCCCGTAGAACATGTGGTGTCAGTAGGGGAACATTTGGGTCTTTCCATGGGTGAAAAGCTGCTTTTTGCAAAAAATGACAAAAATCTGACGTCTGTGGATGCCATGAGATCCTTGGATGGTGATAATGGAGGCTATGCATGGAAAAATATGAAGGGTGTTGGAAGCAAATGGATATACCTGATAAATTTCTATAGTGGAAGCTATCACCTTCATAAGGCTGTTGTTGATTTTGAAAAGAATACTTTTACCTTATCTGAACTTAAGGTGCCCGGCACCAATACCAACAGCAGCCACTTCGATAATTCATTATCCGTATGCAGGAATGGCGTATATGCCTGCAACGAGAAGGGTGCCTATTCCATAAGCCACAATGGTGAGGAAAGCTACTTTAACGGAATCGTCAGAAACGGCAATGAGAAGATGACCTACTTCGATGATGCCAAGCGGGCATGGAAAGCCGATGCGGATGGCGTGCATCTGGTGGATGTGGCTTCCGGGCATGTGATCACGGATACCTCAAAACCTTCAAAGCTTACTGTAGGAAAAGCTTCCGGCATGCATACAGGTAATTCCGGAAATATCTATGTATATAATCTTGGGGAACATGGGCTATGGAAAATTCCTGAGGGCGAGAGAACGCAGACATTCGTAAACATAATTTCACGAGGAAACATAGAGGATGTGACGGCAATGGATGTAGAGACGGACAACAGTAGCAGCAATTCCTATACGCCGACAGCTCCGCACCATGTGGCATACGGCTTCCGATTGTGTGAGGATCCTACCGATCCCGGTGCATATTACATAGGGACTATGTTCGAAGGATGTTACCGTATCAAGGATGGCAAACAAACTCACAAATATTTTACAGACAATACTCCTTTAGTGGATTTTGCTAAGGGATGGGCCTATCCTGTGGGATTGCCAATAGTAGACCGTGTGGGCAACTTGTGGTTATATCAGTTTCCAGAGACGTTGAGTGAAAAGAGATTGCATTATCTGCCGGCTTCCAAGAGACTTTCCAAGGATGTGAAGATCTCTGACTGGACATCGCTTACCGTTCCAAACATGGAGGATCCGTTGCGTGACATGTCAGGGTTCGCATGCAAGCAGTCAGATCATGTAGTGATCTTGCCCGGACGTTGGAATCATACTATCATCATAGTAGACAACAAGGGTACTGAGTCTCCGAAGGATGATAAAATAACGGTGATAAACAAATACATAGATCAGGATAACAAGCAATTATCTTTTAATCACGGGATATGCGCAGTCGAGGATCAAAGAGGCCGCATATGGGTAGGCACCGAGTCCGGTGTGTTTGAAATAGCCGACCTGAAGAAGGTGAATTCCTCTACTGTTACGATAAACCATATCAAGGTTCCCCGCAACGACGGCACCAACCTTGCCGATTACCTGCTTGATGGACAGATGGTGAACTGCATAGCCGTGGACGGCCAGAACCGGAAGTGGATAGCGACAATGTCGGGTGTGTACTTTGTGAGTGAAAACGGCGATGAAATCCTGGAGCATTACACCACAGACAATTCCATTCTTCCCTCCAACACTGTTTATTCCGTGGCATGCGATATCAATTCAAGCAGTGTGTTCTTCGGTACTGATTTGGGTGTAGTCGAGTATAATTCAACCTCTTCACCCGGCGTGGATAATTACGACAATGTGATAGCTTATCCTAATCCCGTGCGTCCTGACTATTACGGATGGATTACCATCAAGGGTTTGATGGATGACAGCCTCGTAAAGATAGCTGATGCTGCAGGCAATGTGCTGCACCAGGGTCGCAGCAACGGCGGCATGTATGTGTGGGATGGTTGCAACGGCAATGGCGAACGTGTGAAAACCGGTGTCTACTACGTGTTCGCCTCACAGAATGCAACGGGCAATTCGGAGGCTTGCGTGACAAAGATAATGGTTGTCAATTGATATGTCGCCATACATGTGAATGACCTTGTTTGGGATAAAACAAGTGATTCCGGTGTGACGTTATAAATGGTAACCGGTGTTTTTGATCCGGTAATATTTTGACCTGTTTTAAATTCAAGAAAGGTGATTACGCTGAAATACAAAGACGAGGATGATAGAGCATACGGACTTGGAGGTATGGTTGTGAGCATGTATCTCCTTGATAATGAGAAATACATAGATTCCGTATCATTGGATGCAGAACCCGACATGGGGATGCAGTTCACGGCCGATTTCTTTCATCTTCCGAATCCCAATCTTTCTCCAAAGGCAGTATGGAACGATGCCTTGTCGCGCTTCAACATGTTGAACGGTCTCTTGTTGTCCAATCTGATGTCACGTGCACTTGTGCGCCACAATGAGACTATCACACGCGAGCTTTATCAGCTGCTTATGAATATGCTGATCGATGAGGGGCGCGACCTTTGTTCGCTTGACGAGGATGAGATAAAGGAGCTTTATAACAAGAATTTCAGCTATTATCACGAGGTATTCTCGAATGATACAGTAAACCGTACCGTAAGGGAAATAGCAGCCACGCTTAAGCGCGAACGCAGCCTTGACAGCGAGGCTTTGTATGTGTGCATGCGTCCGATGCGCAGGTGGTAAACAGAACTCGCTTCAACATGCCGGTCGGATCCGTTCATCAACAGCAGAATTCTCTGATAAAGTTCATTGCCTATATGCAGATCATAGGCATCATCCTGGTTGTGCTGGGACATTCGTTCCATGAGTATCCTGATGGCGACCATGGGATGTCCACCTTGATGTACAGGATGATGTACAGCTTCAGGATGCCTACTTTCATGTTCGTGTCCGGTTTCCTCATGGTTTATACTACTCATGTCAGGCGGCAAGATCCTCCGGTCGTGAGCGACTTTTTCAGATCCAAGGTAAAGAGGCTGCTTTTGCCGTTTTTTGTCTTGTCGCTTGTAACGTTCGTTCCGCGTGGGATGATGACCGGCATGGCGGATGATGCCCTAAGCCTGTCGTTTGAATCGCTATGGAAAAGCCTTGTATATTCCGATCACATGGTGATCCCGTATTTCTGGTTCTTGCAGGCGAGCTTCATCTTGCTTACTGTCAACTACTGTATAATATATTTTGCGGAAAGACGCAAGGTCTCCCGCTGGAAGACATATGGTGTGCTTATACTGATAGCGTTGGTGTTGCCGTCCTCTTATTTCAGTGATTTCCTTTCCATTCATTCCGCTGTCAGGCTTAGTATATATTTTATAATTGGTGCGGCGTATTGCCATTATTCCCGACAGATAGACAGGGTCATAGATTGGTCTTCACCGCTTGTGTTTGTTTTGTTCGGGGTATTGTGGAGTGTGAGCTTTTTCCTTTTTGAGGGTACTTCCTGGATGGTCTTGTGTTCGCTTTCAGGGATATGCATGTGCATGTCAGTGGCAAGGATGCTTGAAAGCAGGAAAATAGGGATACTTGATCATCTGATAGGTGCGAATTATATGATCTTTCTCCTTTCATGGTATTTCAATGTACTGTCGCAGCAGGTGCTGGGAAGTTTCGTCTCACTTCCGTGGTGGGTGCATACAGCCCTTTCGCTTGTTGCCGGCATATATGTGCCCTATCTGTTTTATATCTACATGCAAAACCATCCCGATAACAGGTTTGTGAGGATGTGTGCCGTTCTTCTGGGGCAGTCTTTCCGGAAGAGAAAGCCAGCTGTAAGCGGGAAAGTATGTCTTGCGAACAATGAAAGGTGAGGGATATAAACCTTCACGTTTACATAAAAAACATTAAAAAAGTGTAGCTGATAATTTTTTGAAAACAATGGTTTTGAGAAAATTTACTACTTTTGCGAAAAGTGCAATATAATTAAGGATTTTCTCTAACAACTAAATCATTGATTCATGAAGAAATTCTACATCTTTTCCATGTGTGCGTTGCTATGTGCCGGCACTGCAGTCGCAGGAAGCCGTTTCAAGTCGGCTAAATCACAATCTTCCACAAAAAAATTCAAGACCGAGTCTGCCGTAGCCACATGGCGTCCTACCGTTGTCACCGAATACATGTATATAGAGGAGGAGGGCGGATGGTTGAAGCTTGGCTCTACTACATGCAAATATGATTCCCGTGGTAATGCCGTGGAGGAGCTGACCGAGAGTGAGGACGATTTCAAGGTGCTTACAACAAGCACTTTTGATGAATATGGAAATGTCCTGACCAGGCTTGAAATGATGGATGAAGGTGACGGATGGGAAAACAGTTCCAAGCGTGAGTATGTATATGATCCTGTGGTACACACATTCTTTACGAGACGTCTTGACTTTAATTGGGACGGAGAGGATTGGACTACGGGATATAGTACGGAATACAATGACGTGACCCGCAACGCTGCCGGTAACATCATAGAGATAGTGAAGTCACTTCCTTGGATGGACGAGATGCGTGCGGCATACAAATCGTCATGGAAGTATGACGAAGCCACAGGAAAAGCCACAGAGTTTGATTACTATTCGAACTATAGTGCCGAGCAACCTGTCTGGGAATTGTACGACAATGTCAGCTACCGTGGCATAGAATGGGAAACTACGGACGGACAGATGACGGAAACAAGCATATTTGACATGGTTACCGGCAATAATAAAATAAAGTCTGCAACAGTGTACTATTACGATGAGGACTCAGATGAGCTGTCAGTTGACGGTTATTATCTGGTTGAGTATTCGTCGGAGCATCCGGACGATTATTTTGCCAAGGAAACATTCTCGGATGCGACGGTGGTCGGCCGCACTACACGTCGTGAAACATTGGATGCCAATGGCAGTTTCCGCATAACCCAGTCGGAGTATTTCGACGAGGATGGTGAGCCTACAACAGAGCCTACTTACGTGGTTGTCGAGGAAATCATGATGGATGAGCATGGCAATGCTGTCAGTGATGTGATATCCGAGACGTTTGAAGATCTTACCGAGGTGGTGGCCGGAATGAAGAACGAGTATGCCTATGATGCCGATGGAAACATACTTGAAGTAACCTCTTCGGAATATGATTATGACACTGAGGAATATTTCTATATTTCGCGCATCGTTTATGAGAAATACATAGATGCAGCCGGTGTTGATATGCCTGTTGCAGACTCTTCCGTTCCTGTATGGAATATTGGTTCGTCTTCCGTAACAGCCACATGTTCGGGTCTTGCGGGCTTGTCGGCCTTTAATCTCCAGGGTATCAAAGTCCTGTCAGTTGAAGCTGTAGACGGGAATGCCACCCTGAGCTTCGATAGCCTTCCTGCCGGTATCTATCTGGTTCACGCTGACGGATCCGACGCTACAGTCCGTTTCGTAAATCGCTGATTCATATTTCATAACATCTACGTCCTGTTCAAACATGTACAGGTTTGAACAGGACGTTTTGCATCTCTGCAAGTTATATGTGGATAAGTTATAAGACAGGAGGTTTCTAAAAGGGGAGGATGGTGAACAAATACGATAACGAGAAAGTGCCGGAATTTTCCGGCACTTCCTCGTTGGTTTATTGGGGTAAGGGAGGGATCAGATGGAAAGGCGACGAAGGGTATTTAGCAGTTCGCGGTTGATCGGTTTGTCGTTCTTGATGGCCTTGTTGAAGGGGACGTATACGATTTCGTCGTTCTTTATTCCGATCATCACGTTGCGCTGGTCGTCAAGTAGTGCGTCGATGGCTGCCGCTCCCATGCGTGAGGCGAGTATGCGGTCGTGTGCCGTGGGGGATCCGCCTCTCTGGAGATGTCCGAGGATGGATACGCGCACGTCGTATTGCGGATACTCCTTTTCCACACGTTCGGCTATCCCCATTGCTCCTCCTGTCACGGGGCTTTCGGCAACGAGGACTATGGAAGAGTTCTTGCTTTTGCGGAATCCGTTCTGGATAAGGTCTGCCAACTGGTCTACCTCTGTGGATATTTCCGGGATTATGGCAGCCTCAGCTCCTGATGCTATGGCTCCGTTGAGTGCGAGGAATCCGGCATCGCGTCCCATGACTTCGATGAAGAAAAGTCGTTCGTGCGACGTAGCGGTGTCCCTTATCTTGTCCACGCATTCCATGATGGTATTGAGCGCAGTGTCGTAGCCGATCGTAGTATCCGTTCCGTACAGGTCGTTGTCAATGGTGCCGGGCAGACCGATGATCGGGAAGTTGAATTCATTGGCGAAAATGCGTGCTCCGGTGAGCGAGCCGTCGCCTCCGATCACTATCAATGCATCTATTTCGTGACGTTTCAGGTTGTCGTATGCGAGCTGGCGCCCTTCCGGTGTCTGGAATTCCTTGCAGCGAGCGGTCTTTAGGATAGTGCCGCCGCGCTGTATGATGTTTGATACGTTTGCTGTGGAAAATTCCACGATCTCATCTGTCACGAGGCCGCGGTATCCACGGTATATTCCTTTTACTTTAAATCCGCTGAATATGGCCGAGCGGGTGACGGCACGTATAGCGGCGTTCATGCCGGGGGCATCTCCTCCTGAGGTAAGAATGCCGATGCATTTGATGTCTGCCATATCTGGAAACCCTTTATGAAATTGTTAAGATGTAGATTGCCTTGTAGGTCTCAGACCGTGATAAATAGTTGTAATGAACAATATTATCTTGATTTCAGAACCACAAAAATTCATTAATGCACACAAAGTTAACTGTTTTTTGTCAATCTAAGAAATTCGTATGGCGTATATTTCGGGGTTAAATAAATTATTCCTATCTTTGAGGCGACCCGTATAATATTTGTCATTCTTTAGCCTGCTTACAAAATTTGAAGATTATGATAAAAATCAAGAATCTGACGCTGCGGTTGGGAATCGTGGTGTCTGGTCTTTTGGCGTTGTGTGTCACAGCCTCTGGCGAGGATTCCACTCGTTTTATGCTCCGTTCGCCGGGCAAGTCTGTGTCTGGCATGTCGTGGAATCGTGTCGATGTACCTAAGAGGGGATGTGACAACGAGCCGGATGGGAGCCTAATCCCTATGAAAACACAAAGGAAGGTTACTGCCGATGGCAGTATGCCGACAAGCCGGATATCCGAAAACGGTCTTCCATCCCTTACTGGTCTCATGATACACAGTACGGCATGGGGATTCGGAAACAGCACCGGCATCTATTCCATAAACGCCTCAAACGGTTCCACGACGTTGCTGCATGCAATGCCGGAGGTAGGGGGAAGCAATAGTACGATCGCCGGAACGTGTGCCGACGGGTACTTTTACGGGAGTTATTGTGAGGACTTTTATTATACCATAAACCGGTTGGTCAATTACCGGATGGATCTTGCAACCGGCAAGGTAGACAGTTATACATATGCCGATCCTACATATGACAATGTGTCCACTAATATGACGTATGACGCATCGTCTCGGAAGATATACTCCATAAATTACGACGGATCACCGAATTATTACGTACTGACAGTGTTTGATCCGGCTACCAACAGCTATGAGCGTGTAGGTGAGCTTTCTGAGCATTATTATGCTATCTGTTCGGACTCGCGTGGTCATATCTATGCCATAAACGATCTGGGTACAGTTGTGGAATTGAATCCGGAGACTGCCGATGTGGTGAGAGATGTCGCCCAGACCAACATAGAACCACGTTACTCCCAGTCATGTACATGGAGCCCCAAGGACAATCTCATATATTGGGCTGCCTGCAATGACATTACAGCAGCTCTTGTAACTATAGATCCCGCTACGGGATCAGTGGAAACATCGTGCAGATTCCCAAATGAGGAGGAGTTCGTGGGACTGAGCTGCTCGGATCCGGTTGAGAATCCCTCAGCTCCATCTAAGGCGGAAGATCTGGCTGTAAGTTATCCTGTTGCAGGGGAACTTTCCGCAGTCATAAGTTGCAAGGCTCCTACGCTGACGGTAGGAGGCGAGAAACTTACCGGAGCTATGACGGTGCGTATGAGTGTTGATGACACGGATCTTCCTGAAAAAGCGGTGAACCCGGGTGAGGCGGTCAGTCATGAAGTGGTTCTCAGTCAGGGAATTCACAGGATAGAGGTTTACTTCTATAACGAAGCGGGAAGCGGCACGCGTGCCCGGGTGATGACTTTCGCAGGGGTGGATTCACCTGTCGATGTAACGGATCTGACAGTATCAAATCCGGACTACCGGACTGTGAAACTCGCATGGAGCGCACCTTCGGTCGGGGAAAATGGCGGATGGTTTGATGCATCGTTGCTCACTTACAATGTGATGCGCAACGGCATTGTCGTTGCCCAAGGACTTACTTCTACGGATTATACGGAGACGTTCCCTGAAACATTCGCTGTGAGCACCTACACCCTGCAGGTCTGCTATGCCGGTACCGTATGCAGCGGCTCGAATAAGGTGCGAGCCGTTACGGGTGACCATCTCGGTCTGCCGTATGCCAATGACTTTGAGAACGAGGGTGATTTCGACCTATTGACAGTCCTTGACCTTAACAACGATGGCAATACCTGGTATTGGGACGAGGAATACAATACGGCAAGCTATAATTTCTCAAGGACGATGGGCGGTGACGATATTCTGGTCATGCCGGTGATAAATGGTGAGAAAGGCCATGTATACAGGATGGAATTCTTTACACGGTCTGCATCGCACTCATATCCCGACAAACTTGAGGTAGTCTGTGGTCGTGAGGCTTCTTCTTCTGCCTTGAATGAGATACTTATGCCCGGACGAATTATCACCAATGAGGGTGAAAACCTGTCTGTGGAGTTTGCCCCGGATGCAGACGGAGCATTGTATTTCGGATTCCATTGTGTGAGCGAAAAAGACATGTCGCGCCTGTTCGTGGACGATATAAGGATCACGGATGGCGGTAAGTTGTCGGATCCTGCTCCGGTCGGCGATCTCAAGCTGGTTCCCGATGCAGATGGAGTTTTGAGTGTGGACATCAGTTTCACCACTCCCAAGACCACTCTGGGGGGTATTGAGCTGAAAGCGCTTGATCGTGTGGAGATATACAGGAACGGTAAACTCATACATGCCATAGAGAATCCCGCACCGGGTGTTGACTGCAAGTATACCGACAATGAGGTTGATTTCGGATTCAACACCTACTCCATTTGCGCCGTGGCAGGTGGAAGTGGTGTGAACCGCGCGGAAGGCAGGATCTTCGTGGGTATCTACCGTCTGCCTTTCCATGTGGATCCCACAGCGGAAGAATACTCCTTGTTCAGCATTCCAGGCGGCGAGAAGAATGATACCTGGTATCACGATCCGGGAGAGAATGCGCTTAAGGTAACCACCTATTCAAGTAGACCTACCGACACTTACGTGTTCACCCCGGCCATAGAGCTTACCGATGCCAATCTGGTGGAGCTGACGTTCGATTACCGTGCGGGATTGCCATCCTGTACCGAGGAACTTGAAGTGACGTTCGGCACGTCCGCCGATGCATCGACCCACAAGGTCGTGGAGCGTTTTGAATTCAACAATACCGCATATGCCAAACGCCGGGTAAGTTTCCCTGTGGAGGCAGCCGGTCGCTATTACATTGGCTTCCATGCAGTGAGCCAACCCAACCAGCAGATGATGCTCGTGCGTAACATCGCTCTTGACCGTGGTTCGCTCATGAGTGCCCCCGCAGCTGTGAAAAACATGCAGGTCAAGGGTGGAGAGCGTGGCGCTCTCACCGCCAATGTCAGTTTCGTGCTTCCGGTAGAGACTCTTGACGGGAATCTACTGACAGGAACGCTTGGTGCACGGCTCTATCGTGCCGACGGCTCTCTGGCGGCAACGGTGGAGGGATTGGCTCCCGGAAGCGATGCCGTGCTCACCGATACGGAGGCGACTCATGGCATCAATACCTATACCGTCACGGCTACCAATGGCGACGGCGAGGGCGGACGTGCCGAGGCATCGGGATGGATCGGTGTGGATGTGCCTGTCCATATTCCTTATCTTGACGCGCTTCCCACTTACGACAACCTGAGGGCGGAACTGTCGTGGGACGCTCCTGTGAAGGGGTTGCATGGAGGATATGTTGATCCGCATGCGCTTAAATACAATATCTACCAGCTTCAGGATAATTCGTTGTACCTGATCAATACCACCGAAAGCAACGAGATAACCGTCATGCCGCAGGGTGGCAACGTGCAGGACTTCTATACGTTCTATGTGACAGCGGTTTCCGAGGCCGGCGAAAGCCAGGCCGTAAGCACGGGGCTTGTGGTAGGGCCTCCCTATGAGCTTCCTATGATAGAGACGGCCTCAAACAAGATTGTGACCGCACTTCCATGGATTTCAGGACCATTGGAAGGTGAAGTAAACTGGGGTGTTGCCGATTTCATCAGTTCAATAGATGTGGCGGCGGCCGATGGCGGCATGTTCGTATGCTCGGCTGCATTGCCTGACCGTCGTCCCGGTTTGGCGCGTATGCAACTTCCAAAACTGATATTCGACGGACTTAATGCGCCCACCTTGACATTCAAGATGTATCATTATACCGTGGGGGGTGCTTCCCTTAAGGTTTCTGTAACAACGGATGAACTCGAATACGATGAGGTGTTCAGCACCAATGTCAATTCCCTGTTCACCGGTTGGAAGGAGTATTCTGTTAATCTTGCCGAATACAAGGATGCACCATGGGTTGCGATTGTTTTTGACGGCGAATTGACGAATGGAGCCGCCTATGTGATCGTGGATGACATTGAAGTGGCCAACCGTTCGGTATATGACCTGTACATCAATCGCGTAACAGGGAAGGTTTCTCCCGAGGCGGGAATGACGCACAACTATTCGGTCGAAGTAAAGAACAATGGCAAGGAAGCTGTGGATTTTGATGTGGAAATGCGTGTGAACGGTGTTGTGGAGAGCCGTGCGGCACATGACCAGAAACTTGCCGCCGGGAAGAGTACCACTCTGACTTTGCCGTTCGAAGTGCTTCCTGAGCATATAAACAAGGGACTGGATGTAGAGATAGAGGCACTTCCCCGTGATTGGGAAGATGAGATACCATCAAACAACATCAGCAAGTTCAGCCTTACTGCCATACAGCCTGAGAAGCCGGTAGTGACTGATCTCACCGCCCGGTCTGGTGGTGAGGGGATAGAACTGGCATGGAGCGCCCCGAGCCTTGCACCGGAACCAGTGACGGATAGCTTCACGGATTACGAGTCGTTTGCTTATGAGAATATAGGCGACTATAAGACCGTGGACAACGACGGGCTGATACCGTGTGGCATCGCCGGGATAGAATTCCCCAACATGGGTACCCCGATGGCCTTCCAGGTGTGGGAACCGAAAGCATCGGGAGTTGACGTGGACGCCGAGATCTGGCAGCCTCGCAGTGGCAACAAGTGTCTGGTGGCATGGACTGCACTTTCAAGCTACGTTGAGCCGTTCAATGACGACTGGTTGATTTCTCCGTTGCTTTATGTGAGCGATTCTCCCCAGGAACTGAGTTTCTATGTGCGTCGTCCTGTTGGAACTTATGGAGCCGAGAGCTTCGAGGTGCTTTATTCCACAACTGGTGACGATCCAGAGGACTTCATTCTGATAAAGAGCGAAAGCGTTACCAACGGGGAGTGGAACAAATGCAGTTATACTCTTCCGGCGGGTACGCGCCATTTTGCCATACGCTATGTGAGCCGCAACCGGTTCGCCCTTCTGTTTGACGATCTCACCTATACCCGTGCGACCGAGCGAAGTCAGATGCGTATAGAAGGCTTCAATGTATACCGTAACGGAAACAAGATAGGATCGGTAGGTGCGTCGGAAAGCAAGTTCGTGGATCCTGCCGGAAACAATGATTCTTATTACAACGTGACAGCGGTATATAACACAGGGGAGTCCTCCCTGTCGAATACGGCACGTCTTTCTTCTTCCGGTATTCTTGATGTAACGGAGAATGGAAGATCCGTCAGGATAGAGGGACATGAGGGATATATATCCGTGGATGTCCCGGACAGCTTTGTGATAACGATTACGGCGGCCGACGGCACAGTGCTTTACAACGGTGTTGCCTTGAGCAGGATTGAACTTCCGGCGGGGGTTTATGTGGTTGCTGCCGGTGAGAAGGTCGCCAAAGTTGCGGTTAGATAACAGCAAAGTTACTTTTGCAGCACTTTAAGGAAAAGAGATGCCGCTCGGCATCTCTTTTTCTGCTTTTTAGGGCGGGTGTTTACGATATGCGGAAGGTAATTTTGCGTGAAAAAAGACATGGCTAAAGAGAGAAACACGCAGAGGAAAGGTTTGGTCACAGGAGTATCGAGCCGTTGGATAAATATGGGATACTGTGAGAGATTAAGAGGGGGACGGTTTGTGACGGGAAAGAACGTAAGGAGGGATACCGATGATCATGCCGTATGGAGGGAAGCGCGGCTTCCGAAGGTAGTCAGAGATGACGGATGGGTTCCTACCGGTAGCACGGTGCTTGCCGGTGCGCCCGGAAAAATGGCGGTATGGTTTTCAAAAGGGAATGTAATAGGATATGCCTTATGTGATTCGGGAAGTATCCTTGACGTGGCATGCGAAGTAAGGACATTGGGGATACTGAACGGTGAGTTGGTGCATGTTGCCGATCTCAAGGATGGAGTTGTGCGGATGATAGTAAAAGGATGTCGTGCGGTTTATGCTACATATGACAGGTATGGGGTAATGACACTGTGCGGCGAGATGCCGCAATTGCCTTGGCTGCGTTTTGTGCGCTTGGAAGAGAGGAACCTTTCAATAGGGATCGGTAGCGTGGCGCTTTCCGGGAAGAGCGATCCACACGGCAGTGTGCTTAGCGAGGAGGATGCCGCTGTCGTGAGCAGTGCGTTGAAGGGTGCCTATGGAAAGTTGAGGAGCCGTGCCAACGGGAGCGGGATGTTCTTGCAGCCGGTGATCGCCCGTTACAGGCTTTTGGACGGTGCGGGTGGAACGGTTGTTGTGTCTCCACCGGTGATGGTAGGTGCTTCCGGTGGGGTGCAATGTACAGATGAATTTTCTATGACTTCTACCGATGGCCTTGCCTCTCTTTCCGCCGGAAGGATTTATGGGAACGCTTTCAGTCTGGTTTTGAGAGGTATGGAGAGTGTAGTTGCTCCATGGAACGGGGTTATAAAGCGTCTTGTAGTTGAATTGTGCGGGGAGCTGGATGTGGTGGATGAGGCTGCGGAATGCATGTCGCGCGTGAGCAATGACGGGCGGGAAGTGACAGTGAATGTGACTTTGCCCACCGGCAATGAGGATGTGCGTCGGAAGAAGGTCTTAAGCAAACTTGTTTCCCATGAGAATTTTGAGGAACATCTTGTGGTGGAGGATCCTTTTGGGGCTGCATGTGTGAGTGAAGTGAAGGTTCCTGTGTTTCCGGTTTTGAAGAGTGTTACGAGGCCGTATGCCGCTGGGAGGAATCCGTTGCGGGATGCAGTGACTTTTGATTTTGTCGGGGAAGCCGGAGGATGGACTGTGGCATGCGGCAAGAGCGAGGAGCTGTTCAGCGGGTTTCCTGCGGCGTGCTTTTCGACGGTTGACGGTTCGGGTAGCTGGAAGGCGCTCATAGAGACCAAGGTAGCACGGGCGGACGGAAGTGTGCAGAGTTTTGTCAACGTGTGTTCGGGTGACGGTGACGCTCCTGCAGAACTTTCCCCATTGCTTGTGTTTCCTGACGCAAATGCCCGGGAGATGACATTGAACATGGAGAGCGGGGGAAAGATCCAGAGTGAGACTTATCGTCTGACTTCCCTGCCGGATGCCGGATGTGCCTGTTTCGTAGGGGATGGGTGTCGTGGGATTATGCCTCGCGGGGTTATCTCTTCTATGCCGTCGCATCCGGAGAATGTGGCGGGGACGGTGGAACATGCCGGGTATGTGGGTATGTTTTCGGATGCCACCATGTGTCAGGAACTCGGTAGTATGACATTTGATAGTGGAACGGTGGTTGCTGCCGTGTCTGCCCCGAGGAATGGCGGATCATGGGATTTCTCGCGGGTGCGTCTGCTTTTGTTCGGGAGCGGTGGCATCAACGTGGCCACCATAGACGGGAACGGCCGATTTCACTCACTGGCTCCACTGGATGACCGTCCGGTGAAGGGCATCCGTGGAGTGTGTCGTGTCTCAGGTCCTAAAGGTCTTACACATTATGTGATTGCCGGTGATGATCTGTTGGAGGTGTCACGCAGCGGTATAAAAACACTTCTTGTGCATTGCCGTGCCGAAAGTGTCGGGTGGTGCGGACGCAGGAATGAACTGTGGTTGTCGGGTGGCGGCAGACCGTTGAGGCGTGTGGATCCGAGGTGGCCTCAAGAGGAGATTGAGGTGAGCGGAGCTGTGGTCGGAGAGTCACCTCTCTTACTGCAATGGGGTGCAAGGCAGCTCGTGGTATCGGAAGAGGGATATGTCTGTGATGTCGCCCAGGAGAGTGACTCGCCTGTGGAAGCGGCTATAGCGTTGCGTTATGAAACATCCGTGGGAGGATCGGATGGGAGGGGAATTGTGAACCTGCTTCTTGATGTCTGCGCGGCGCGGTATCATGGGACGATAGGGGTGTATGGCGACAATGGCACGGCCCTTCCGGAGCTTTTGTGCTCCTATAAGGTCAATGGCGCTATAAACATGCCGGCTCCAATGAGGCTTGTGGCACCGAGGAGGCGGTTTGTGGAGCTGCATGTTGCCGGGGAGGTGGCTGAGCTGGCAATCAGGAATTGAAGAGAGGGAGGGCTGACGCGGGAACGGCGCTCATTAGAGCGCCGCACGTGGGGAGGGGAAATTGAGAAATAAAAAAATTAGAAATTAAGAAAGGGGATCAGCGGGTGAAGGCTTGCTCAAGGAGGGAGCGCTCATGAGGGGTGTACATGGTCTGGTAGAGATCTTCGCCGGCAGCGGAGGAGAGGTGATCGATGAAGAAGCGGAATTTCTTGTAGTCGGAGTCAAGGTGTGCCATGTCCGCTTCCGAAAGTGAGTAGAGGGAGCGGAAGGCTTTCTTGTAGAGATCCCAGCCGAAACGATCCTTTATGCGGAGGAATGTGTAGTGGAGGGCATCGCCATTGAGTTCCGGCTTTCCTGCACCGATGGTCTCATCGTAGAATATCTTGTAGTAATTCTTGATGTCGGCTCCGGTGTACTTCGTGTCGCGCATTATAACGGTTGTGTTGTTTCTCTCAAGGGCGTATGACATGCGGAAGTTGGCGAAAATCTCGTCGTTCCAGTTCCATCTGTCGGGATGGCCTATCGTTCCGGCTGAGAATGTGTGACCGATTTCGTGCAGTATGCCGAAACAGCAGTCTCCGTTCGTTGCAAACTTGTCAAGCGCTTCGGTCACTGCGACGTTACTGTTCCACAGAATGGGATTTCCTGCAAGCGCCCAATATCCGGGTTCTATCCCCGGGGTGTTAAGTATGCTTATCTTGCGTCCGCCGTATGGCGTTTCCCCGAGAAGTTCGGCGTAAGCTTCGTATGCCAGGTCAAGTTGTTTGAGCCATGCGTCGGCTTGCACATCGTCCAATTTCACCTTATCGCGGCAGAGGTATAGAGAGAGGTGGTTGGCTTCGCGTGCATATATTTCATCTTCAGGGGTTAAAGCTACCGATATGTCATCAATCATCACGCTTCCCTTGGCTGTGCCTCCATTTGAGGTAGGCCATGGAAAACCTACTCCGGCGCATATATGGGCATTGCCTTTCGGATCGCTAAGGAAATCCATGTATACGGTCTGCCATTCGTTGGTGCCATATAGGAATTCCGATGCGTTCCAGGGCTGATCGCGGCTTTCCTCAGGTTTTAAGGAGAGTATGGCACCCCGTCCTTCGCTCACGTTGTCGCATTTCATCCGTGCGCTTACGCGGTACAGTTTTCCGGGTTGAAGTCCTGTGAGTTTATGGGTTATCGAACAGGCATTGCGATCGGTGCATGTGATCCTGACGCATCCGTTCCCGTTTTCGTCACCGTGTGGGAGGAAATCAACTACACTTTCGCCATCGGCAGGTCGGAATGTCCAATTCTCGAGGAATTTCTGGATGTTGTCTAAATTGTCCTCAAAGACCGGGGTGATGCTATTTTCGGCTGCGATTGAATGTGGGAGTGACAATCCGATTAGGGTGGCTACGGCGGTTTGTAAGAGTTGTTTCATGGGAAAATGATTTAACGGTATGCAAAGGTAATGAAATAAGGGAGTTGTGTAAAGCAAGCAAGGATGATAAAGTCTAAAAAAACTAAAAAATTTGGTGGGGAGTGGCTGTTGGGCTAATTTTGCATGATATTGCGCATTGCATACATTTAAGGCTGATGAAAAAATACAATATTATCAATGACGCGCTTGGGTGGATGTGCTTCCTCATAGCGGCGGTAACGTATCTTCTGACGGTGGAGCCCACGGCAAGTTTCTGGGACTGTCCGGAGTTCATAGCACAGGGTACGAAACTCGAAGTGGGTCACCCGCCGGGCAATCCGATCTTCATGCTTGCCGCCCGCTTTTTCGTAAATTTCGCCGGTGGCGACATGTCCAAGGCAGCCTTGATGGTCAATTCAATGTCGGCTCTTCTGTCTGCCGGCACTATCCTGTTGCTTTTCTGGACGATAACGCACCTTGTTAAGCGGCTGATAGTAAGGGATGATGCCGAGGAGGTGTCCGTAATGCATATGCTGGTGATTTTCGGTTCCGGCATCTGCGGCGCGTTGATGTATGCGTGGAGCGATACTTTCTGGTTCTCTGCCGTTGAGGGTGAGGTATATGCATTCTCATCGTTCTGTACCGCCCTTGTATTCTGGCTGATATTGAAGTGGGAGAATCGTGCCGACCAGCCTCATTCAGACCGATATCTGGTATTGATTGCCTATATCATAGGTGTTTCCATCGCGGTGCACCTGCTCAACCTGCTTTGCATCCCGGCCATTGTGCTGGTGATATATTACCGGAAGTTCAAGGACACGACGGCCACCGGCTCGCTCATCGCCCTTTGTATATCTGCTGTGATAGTAGGCTTGATCCTCTACGGCCTTGTGCCCGGCTTCATCGAGATCGCGCAATATTTCGAACTGTTCTTTGTGAACACCGTGGGGTTGAGCTACAATACGGGCGTTGTGATCTATGCCGTAATGTTCCTGGCCGTAATGATATGGTGCATAAAGGCTTTGTATGAGCAGAAAAATGCCCTTAAGATAAAACTTCTTTTCCTCGCGTCCATAGTGATGTCGGGCATCCCGTTCATCGGCAGCTCGCTCTGGATCCCGGTAGTACTGACCGTGGCATTGGGGGCATATCTTTTCGCATCGAAGAAATTGCCGGTGCGTTATCTTACTGTGGCATCGCTGAGCGTGCTGGTTATCTTCATAGGTTATTCAAGCTATGCGTTGTTGCTGATACGTTCGCATGCCAACCCTCCTATGAACCAGAACGCTCCGGACAACGTGTTCGCGCTCAGTTCCTATCTCAACCGCGAGCAGTATGGTGAAACGCCGTTGTTCTACGGCCCGTCATTCAAGTCTACGGTGCTGTATGAGTATGACAATGCGGGAAATTACAATGTGAAACGCAGACCGGCGAAGACCGTCTATGAGAAGGTGGTGAAAAACTCTCCTGACGAGCCGGACAAGTATGCCTCCTTCAAGAGTGACGTGCGGTATGAGATGACTCCCAATATGTTGTTTCCCCGCATGTACAGCACAGCCGGCAGTCATCCGCAGGCGTATATGGAATGGGCGAACCTTTCGGAGGCTGATCTGGCTCTGGAGGATGCTCCGGTAGTGGTTGACAAGGATGGAAACACGATACAGAGTGCCAGCCTGCCGCGGCCGTCGTTCGCCCAGAACATGCGTTATTTCTTCAATTACCAGCTCAACCATATGTACTGGCGCTATTTCCTCTGGAATTTCGCCGGCCGTCAGAACGACCTTGCCGGTAACGGGGAGGCCAATCGCGGCAACTGGATTTCCGGAATACCGTTCATTGACAATCCGCGCCTCGGAGACCAGAGCCTCCTGCCGGACGACATAGGGAAGAACAACAAGGGGCACAATGTGTTCTTCATGCTTCCGTTGCTTATGGGTATCATAGGCCTTACGTGGCAGGCGTTCCATTCGAAGCGTGGCATAGAGCAGTTCTGGGTTGTGTTCTTTTTCTTTTTCATGACAGGCATAGCCATTGTACTCTACCTGAACCAGCCACCGTTGCAACCCCGTGAACGCGACTATGCGTTTGCAGGATCTTTCTACGCGTTTGCCATCTGGGTAGGCATGGGCGTTGCCGGCATCTGGGCTGCGATAAACAGCCTCATGAAGAATGCGGACGGAGAGAAGGCTCCTTCAAAGGGTCTTGCCGTGGCAGGAGTAAGCCTCCTGGTAGGACTTGCGGTGCCTCTTCAGGTTGTAAGCCAGACATGGGACGATCATGACCGGTCGGGAAGATATACCACCCGCGACTTCGGCATGAATTACCTGTCGAGCGTTGACGAAAACGGTATAATCTTCACCAACGGCGACAACGATACATTCCCCCTGTGGTATGCGCAGGAGGTGGAGGGTTACCGCACGGATGTGCGCGTGGTAAACTTGAGTTACCTGACCACTGACTGGTATGCCAACCAAATGCGTGTGGCGACGGATGGCGCTGCGGCCATAGACATGCAGGTGAAGCCTGAGGACTATGCTTTTGACCGGATGCAATATAACTATTTCGATCCGGAGAACATGAGCAGCGAGCGTGTGAACGCGCTTACCGCCCTGGAGGATCTTTACCATAATCCGCAGTCAAGCTGGAAAGGTGCGCGTATATGGAAGTATCCCTCGATGTTCGTTCCATCAAATGTGGAGGGAGCCGTGGCAAGCGGGGTGATAGCTCCCGAGGAGGCTGCCGCAGCCGAGGAGGCCATTCTGCTTGATCTATACAAGGATCCGAAAAGCCCGTCATCCGGTGCTACGTTGAGCCAGGCTCTGACTGTGGATATGCTTGCCACCTCGGCTCGCGACGGATGGAAGCGTCCGCTCTATTTCGCAATGACGGTGCCCGACGAATATTACGTGTCCCTCTCTCCCTATATGCGCAATACCGGTCTGGCATACCAGGTGGCTCCGATATACAATCCCGACGGTGATGCCGCCACTTGGACTGCCACCGACAAGATGTACCGCAATGTGACCGAGAAGTTCCGCTGGGGCGGTCTTGACAAACTTGGCGACGGTGACGACGTATATCTGGACGAGACGGTGCGACGCATGGTAACAACCCACCGCAGTGCGATGGCCGATCTGGCATATGCATTGTTCGTGGAGGGATACAATGCCGCCCATCCGCTCACAGACAGTGTGACTGGCATAACTCCCGAGCCGGATGCCGTCTATGCCGCCGACCGCTATGCAAAGGCTGTCAAAGTGCTTGACATGATAGAGGAGAAATTGCCGCAGAAGGTTTCGCCTTACAGCATCCAGATAGGTTACCAGATCGCTGATGCTTACCTCCGTCTGGGCGACGAGACCGGCAATGACAACCTGAAAAAGAAGGGTCTTGACATAATATCGTCAGAGATAGAGCGCTACGGTGCATATCTGCCCTATTTCATGGAGTTGCGCCGCACGTTGCCCGGTAGCGGTTTCTCGGGACTTTCTCCGGCAGACCGGTATATCCCGACTTACCTGTATGTGCTCCTACAGACGTATGCCGATGCCGGCGGTCAGACAAATAAACTGGCTGAAAAACTTGAACAGAAAGGGATAGACCTCCGTCTGCTTGAGAATTTCATCGCAAACAAATAAGTACAATACCTTGCTGATAGAACAGCCCCCCTTGCCATATCGCCTCCTGTTTCCGGAGGCGATATGGCGTATAAAGAAACTTGACAGCAAGACGGTGTTCTTGACTTTTGACGACGGCCCTATCCCGGAGGTGACGCCGTGGGTGCTTGACACGCTTGACCGTTACGGCGTAAAGGCCACCTTTTTCATGGTGGGTGACAATGTGGCCAGGCATCCGGAACTATATGAGGAGGTGAAGCGGCGCGGTCACAGTTACGGAAACCATACGATGCACCATCTGCAGGGGATGAAGGTGTCCTCCTACCGTTACATGCATGACATTACGGAGGCTAATGACTTGATCCGCAGTTCACTGTTCCGTCCGCCACACGGACTGTTGCGCTGGAAACAGGCACGTGCCATAAAGGATCGGTACAATATCGTGATGTATGACCTTGTAACGCGTGACTACAGCAAGAAACTGAATCCGGAGCAGGTGTTTGCCAATGTGCGCCGCTATGCCAGAAACGGATCTATCATCGTGTTCCATGATTCGCTCAAGGCGGAGCGGAACATGAAGGCGGTGCTTCCGAGAGCCATAGAATGGCTGTTCGCAAGGGGATATTCGTTCGAGCGTTTGCCAATGTAGGCCACGCAAACCGTGATCTGTGGTTTATGGAGATGAAGTGCGTAATAAGTGAGATTGCCATGCAGGCAGGAGCCTGTGCGGTAGGCTTTGCCATTGCGGAAGAGGTTGGGAAGGAGGCACATGAGCGGTATTTGCGGTTTGTTTCGGAAGGGAGGCATGGTGCGATGGGCTATCTTGCCAATCACACCGACATAAGGCGGGATCCGCGAAAGCTCCTTGAAACGGCGGAAGCCAGATCGTTGATCGTTTGTGCCTTCCCTTATTTCACTCCTGAAGACCCTCTGCCGAATGATGCAAGATTTGCCGTATACGCCCGTGGAAGTGACTATCATGTAGTGCTAAGGGAGAGGTTGGCTCCTATTGTCGGATTGCTTGAAGAACAAGGATATGTGGGGAGGATCTGCATAGATTCCGCTCCGTTGAGGGAGCGATATTGGGCTGTTCAGGCCGGTGTGGGTTTCATAGGCTTTAATTCCCAGTTGATAGTGCCCGGTGTGGGGTCTTATGTGTTTCTGGCCACCATAGTCACCGATGCCGCATTAGAGCCGGATGAGTCGTGCCGGCTCGGATGCGTGGGATGCGGACAGTGTGTGGAGCGTTGTCCGGGTGGCGCTATCGGTGCGGACGGCAGTTTCGATGCCCGAAAATGCCTGTCGTATCTTACTATCGAATACCGTGGGGAATTACCGGATGAGTTGAGGCTGGGGGATTGCATTTACGGATGCGACGCATGCCAGGAGTGCTGTCCTCATAACCGGGAGGCAAAAGTGACAGGGATAGGGGAATTTATGCCACGTGAGGCCATTAAAGAGCTGACGCGGGAAAGAATACTGGCTATGACCCGGCCTGAATTTGCCGAAGTGTTTTCAGGGTCGGCGGTGAAGAGGATAAGGCTTGAGGGACTTAAAAGGAATGCCCGGCATGGCTGACAGCGGTGGAGTAGGATTATTTAAGTCCCCAGGTTGAACGGTCAAGGTTACGGTATGATACAGCCTCGTGCATATGACGGGGTTCGATGGCTGCGGATGCGTCAAGGTCGGCGATGGTGCGCGCTACCTTGAGTATGCGGTCGTATGCACGCGCGGACATGTCGAAGCGGGTCATTGCTGTTTCGAGTATGGCGAGTGCCTCAGGTACCGGGCGGGCATATTGGGCGATATGGCGTGGTGTCATCTGTGCATTGCAATGTATCGATGGGTCTGACGAGAAGCGTTCGGCCTGGATGGTACGCGCCTTGTTGACACGCTCGCGGATCTGTGACGACGATTCGCCCGGTTGCATGCTCTGAAGCTCTTGGAATGGTACGGGCATTATTTCCACCTGTATGTCAATGCGGTCAAGGAGGGGGCCTGAGATGCGGCTGAGGTAGCGCTGTACCTGTATCTGGGTGCATATACACTCTTTTGTGGGATGGTTGTAGTATCCGCATGGGCATGGATTCATGGATGCCACGAGCATGAATCCGGCGGGATAGTCTATGGTGTATTTCGCCCTGGAGATGCAGATGTGCCTGTCTTCAAGCGGTTGCCTGAGCACTTCGAGTACGTTTCTGGAGAATTCGGGGAATTCATCAAGGAACAGCACTCCGTTGTGTGCGAGGGATATTTCTCCCGGAATGGGGTTTGAGCCTCCTCCTACGAGGGCTACGGGTGAAATCGTATGGTGCGGTGCACGGAACGGCCTGGTTGTCATGAGCTTCGATCCTCCCTTGAGTTTACCGGCCACGGAGTGTATCTTGGTGGTTTCGAGCGCCTCGGCGAGTGTGAGGGGCGGGAGTATGGTAGGTAGGCGTTTCGCCGTCATTGATTTGCCCGATCCTGGAGGGCCTACGAGGAGTATGTTGTGTCCTCCGGCGCATGCCACCTCAAATGCACGTTTTACGCTCTCCTGTCCCTTGACATCGGCGAAATCCAGGTTGAAGTGGCAGAGAGCCTTTCTGAATTCCTCGCGCGTGTTGACTGTCACCGGTTCCGGATGTGTGTTTCCGGCAAGAAATTCTATTACCTGCCGGAGATTGTCCATTCCGTATACTTCAAGGTTGTTGACCACGGCTGCCTCGGTGGCGTTGTGCGAGGGGACTATGATCCCCTTTATATGTCGTGCCCGCGCCATTATGGCCATCGGCAGGACGCCCTTTACCGGAAGTAGCGATCCGTCAAGTGACAGTTCTCCCATTATGAGGTAATCGCTGAAGCGATGCGGGTCAAGCTGGTTGGATGCGGCGAGTATACCGAGTGCGATGGGGAGGTCGTAAGCCGATCCTTCTTTCCTGACATCGGCGGGTGCCATGTTCACAACGATTTTCTTCCTCGGGTATTCCAGGCCGCTCTGATGTATTGCCGAGCAGACGCGTTCTGCGCTTTCCTTTACCACAGCATCGGGCAGCCCGACCATTACGAGCTGGAATCCGGGTTCGCACAGCACTTCAATGGTTACGGGTATGGCATCTATGCCTTGGAGGGCGGCTCCTGTAAGTTTTACAAGCACTTAAAATGGTATTAAACAGGTTTTATGATCCTTGAATGTACTGAGATCAGTCCAATATGGATCTTACACGTGATATGGAGGATCCACGGTAAACGAGCGTTCCCGTGGAGTCGGTTAGTATGAACCATGGGAGAGTGGGGACGGGTATGTCTGTAAGCTCCGGCAAATTGTAGGGGGATATAGCCCATGCCCTGGTAATGTTTGCCGGATCATTTTCTGACAGTTCCCTGAGGGATTCGTGCCATGCGGCGGTATCCTTGTCGGCTGAGATGTCAACGATACCGAGGTTTTTGTCGCGTGAAATTATGGAGAGGGATGATGTGATGGAGTCGTGTTTGCGTATGCCGCTGTCGGTGAACATCAGAAGTGTGTTCCGACGCCCGGTAGTGCGGATTGTGGATAGCGTGTCGGCTGAAGTGAAGATCCTGAGCGAGTCTATTTTCAGGGAATCCAATGGATGGCTGAGGGGCAGCAACATGTCTCGCAGTGACGAGATGCCCGTGTTACGCGCCACGTCGGGATCCAGTGAGGCCATCAGCTTTAGCGCTTCATGCGGGTCGTCTGCTGACTGATAGAAGTCGTTCATCAGGAGTGCGGAGAGCGTCCATTCCGGATGCTTGCGCACAATTTCCGCTATTGCCAGGTTGAGCGCCCTTGTGTCGTGTTTTTTTATTGCAGCGGCATTGTTTTTCAGGAATTCGGCGAGGCGCTTGGAGTCGCTGTTTCCGTCGGCGGTCATGTCGGTGGGATCTGTGGCGTTGAGCCCCACGTTCAGGGTCTGTCCGTTGTCTATTATTATGCGTCCGAGAAGTTTTCCGGCCGAAGTGTATACTCTGATCACGGTAGGTTTCCCTGTGCGTGCAAGTGCCATGAACTTCCCGTCGATTGCTGTTGCTGTTACAGACTGTACGGCATCCTTCGAGTAATATACAAGCTTTAGGTTCCCTGTTCCGAAATTGTCGATTATTCCGTTGATGCGGAATTCGGAGTCGCCTCCGCATGCCTGTGTCAGTATTGCCACAGTGAAAACAAGAACCCACAGTGCCGCCTTGGCGACCCTGTGAGTTTTCATATGCAAGCTGTTAAGAAGTGTCTGTATATCGTTCATTTCCGCAAAAATAGCATAAACCCTTGAGACTGGCAAGTTTCTATAGAACAAAAAAGTAAGGAAAATCTCACGACCTCCCTTACCCGGATACATAGTAATATTACCAGTCAATCAATTCAGTAATAGCCTTATTACTGCTAATCAAATATGTGTAAATAAGCAATGGATATGCAAATTCAATATAAACCCTTAATTAGAACCCATCCTGCAACGAGGCCTTATGGTATCTCCCTGCTATGTATCGGTGGTAAGGGGCGAGAAAACGAGAAAGGGTGTGAACGTAAAAATTGCAACCGATCAGTTCTGAGGCACCGCCAAGCGCCAAGTCCAATAACCGGCATAATTGCAACTCGTTCACACCCTAAAGGTTTCCTGAGTGATCAAAAATGCTCGACTTTCCTTGGACTGATAAATAATGGCGGATTTCAGAATGAAAAACTCGAGTACAGCTACAAAATTTAATCCTCATCAATATTAACTTTGGCGCGAACTCTTTCGCTGCCGGAGGTGATGACCCTCAGGTCGCAAGGCGTCAATCAATATTAATACCAAGCGATTTAGCTGAAATTTCTCAATTTCCTCTGTTTGCAAAGATACAACGCAAAAGATTGTTTTGCAAAATTTGAGGTTGAATTGTTGCCGAAAAGTATTAAAAATCATGCTGCTAATTTGACCACATGTCATAAGCTGCTGATTGTCAGTGCTAATTTTGTGTGAGGGTAACTTTGTGGATTTTTAAGGCAACCATCCGGGGAAACATGAATGTAACTTTGCAAAGTGCGATAAGGCAATACAATCGTGATTTTATATAAATGACCTTTATTTTGATGACAATGGAAGAAACAGAAATCATTTCGGGTAAAGAGAGCGGGGTGGAATCCCTAGTTTCCACAGCGAGAGACGAACAGCGGGAAGAAGTTGCAGACCCGGGTGCCAATCCTGACATTCCCTCGGACGACGAAGTGCCGTCGGAAAAAGATGCCGAGGCACCGGAAGAAGGAAAGTCGGAAACCGGGCATACGCGTGTGGAGGTGCTTTTGGCCGAGGCCGAACAACGGGGCTATCTCCGTGGCCGCAATGAGAAGATCAGTGAGCTGATGCGTGAACCGGGGATGCTTGAACGCAACGATACTGCGAGGGCAGACACGGGCTATGCAGAAAACGTACAGATCCTGCAGCGTGAAAGGATCTCGATATGGGATCTGTGATGAATTAATTTTTTTGATAAACTGACCAATAAAAACTGAAGGAGAGGAGGTGTAAGGAAAATGAGTGAAAAAATCAGGAAGGTGCTCCGGTGGCTACAGGCATTGTTGGATTTCTTGCTTGGTAGCGCGAGACGAAACAGGAAAAAGTCCTGAACTGGTCGGGATAGAATGGGGATTTTCAAACAAACTCTAAAAGTGGAGAAACACAAAACCTTTAAATTAATTTGAAACAATGAAAGAAGCGATCAAGAATCTGAGGAGTAATCTGATACAATGGATTTCGGGCCCGCAGGCAGCCATGGTGATAGTGGCATCCCTGCTGATGCTGGTGGCATGGGTCTGCGGATGGCTTATGGGGCATGCCGGCGGTGGTGTGACGATGGTCTTCGAAAACGCGGCCTATGGGTTGCAGGGCGCTTCGGTAGCCGCAGTGCTGACGGTTGGCGGCGTGGGACGGCATATAGTAGGCGAACCTCTTACGACACAGTTGAGTGAGACGGTTTCTCCAGGGCTGTTGCGCAATGAGATAGACGACCGCATAGTGAAGATCAGGCCTATGTCTACGCCTCTTGACCAGATCTCCCGTTATGGTGGTTCGCGACTGTGCGGTTCCATGAAGGTGGAATATTACTCGGTTGATACCAAGCCGGGTTTCGCGAAACTGAGCCAAGGGTATACCCCTGACGAGGGTGGCCGAGGGGATGAGGAGAGCCAACAGTCGGAGGTAAGGCTTCGCACGGACTGCAACGAGATATTCCAGCCGACCACTACCATACTTGTGCCCTCGGTAAAGGGGGCTGACGGTGGCGCACTGGTGCTCTATGTAGAGGCATGCGACGGTGGTTCGGTCAAGGTGGTGCCGGCCAACGGGAACGATTCGGTTCCTGCACTGCCGGTGGGTACGCTTCTTGTGAGAATGGGTCGGGCTGCTGCGGAACTGGATGTAATGACACCACAATTCGAGGCTATGCCGCAGAAGAACAGCAATCTGTGTCAGATCTTCAAGGCTCAGGTAGAGCAGAGTACCTTTATGAAGATCAGCAACAAGGAGGTAGGATGGAGCTTCTCAGATCAGGAGGAAGCAGCGATAATAGACATGCGTCTCGGCATGGAGAAGACCTTTCTTTTCGGACACAAGTGTCGCCTGAAAGATGGCAGCAAGGGTGAAGAGGTGTGTCTCACCGGTGGAATCTGGAACCAGACCGACAATGAGTTTTCCTACCAGTCGGGCACGAAGGTAGATGAGGAGTGGTTGGTGAAACTTTGCCGTCAGGCATTCACGCACAATGCCGGTTCTTCCAAGAAAGTGCTTCTCGCCGGAAGCGATCTCATAGAGAAACTGCACCTTTGCGGTTCCAAACGGGTGCTCATCAACGATGCCGTGGTAACGAAGTGGGGACTTGACTTTACGGAAATACATTCGAAATTCGGAACACTGTATGTGCTTTTGTCGGAGGTCTTCGACCAATGCGGAATGCCCGGCGCCGGCATGGTGGTGGATCCCGAATATATCACCAAGTACTGCCATGTGCCTTTCCGCACCGAGAAACTGAACCTGCGTCAGAGCGGCGTGCGCAATGTAGATGCCATAGTGATAACTGAGGCGAGCTGTCTGGTGCTCCGCTATCCCCGTAGCCATATGCGTGTTGTCGCGCAGTAATCGGTTGGATACAGATGAAGTTGAGACTTACGCAAGCCGAGATGCTGGCTCAATGGAAAATGAGGCGCTATCTGGAACCGTTGCGTGCCGATTGCCAGATGAGCCGCAGCGACGGCATTGACCTGGATGCCTATTGTGTGATGGAGATGCGCAAGTGGTACCTTGAGCTATTGTCTACAGCCTCCGTGGACTATCTTGTTCCCACGGACATGACGCTCACGGCGACATTGCGGCGCGGTGAAGGGAACCGTGGGCTGATAACCCTTCCTCAGGGAACGTTGAGGATCATAAGGGTGAAGCTGTCAGGATGGCAGCGTGATGCTATGGTAGTAACTGATCCGGCTTCGGCGCTTGCACGCCGGCAGTACAACCGGTTTTCATGCGGTGGGGTCGAGCGTCCGGTAGCCCTATGGGGCGGAGATGGTTTATTGGAACTGTTCTCGTTGCCCTCCCTGAACGGTGTCCCTGTGGTTGAGGCTCTTACGGTGATCGTTGATCCGGGGGAGGAACGTTATGAGTTCGACGAGCGGGCGTGGAACCTGCTTCCGGAGTGAATCTTGCCGGTTGTCCGTGATACGGAATTTGTTCCTGTCGTATGCACGGACAACCGGCTTGCTTATTTTAATATCCTTTATCTTAAGACACAATGAATGAAAATGACAAGAGCCGGGCACGCCTTGTGCTCGAAGCCGCTCACAATGCCTGGGTGCGTCTTGCTCCGATGAGAGCACGTCGTCGGCGCTATCTGCGCTATACCTATGGCGATCAATGGAGCGATCCTGCCAAAGGTCGCGACGGAGAAATTACCACGGAAGGTGAACTTGCCACCGTTGGAGGACGCAAGCCTTTGACAAACAATCTTATCCGTAGGCTGGTGAAGACGGTCGTGGGGCGTTACCGCATGGGGTCGGATGGAAACCGGACAGTTGAAGATGCCGGAACGCGCGGTATTGATGACGATATGGCGGGGGAGGAATGGAAACGCCTCAATGAACTTGACGAGCTGGATGCCCGCACGCTTGAGGAATTCCTTATTTCCGGCGTTGCGGTGCATCATCTAAGTCGTGAACGACGGGTAAGAGGGGAATCGGTGTGGGTCGATGCCGTATCCCCGGATGATTTCTTCGTTAATGCCATCCGTGATCCACGATGCCATGACATGGAGCTGGTAGGAAGGCTTCTTGACCTGAGCATGGGGGAGATTGTGATGAGGTTTGCCCGAGGAGACCGTGCCCGTGCCGTAGAGCTGCGGCGACTTTATGCCTCCCTGCAGGGGGCATCGTCGGTATTCGGTGCCGATACCATAGGAAATAGTGCAGACGGGGGTGGCGGCTCGTTTTTCCATGCACCGGCCGGTCGTTGCCGTGTGGTAGAAGTCTGGACGCTGGAGTGTGTGGAGCGTTGGAGGTGCCACGATCCCCTTTCTGCCACTTTACGGCTCATAGACAACCGGGAGCGTGATAAGGTGGAGAAAATGAACCGTTCGCGCAGGAAGGAGGGGCTGCCTGTTGCGGATATGAGGTGGGAGACTTGTGTCATATGGCATTGCCGGATGATTGCTCCTGACGGCACTGTGCTTGATGAATATGATTCGCCGTTGAGAGGGGGTGCTCCACCTTTCGCAGTCAAGTTTTATCCGTTGGTTGACGGCGATGTGCATTCCCTTGTCGAGGATGTGCTTGATCAGCAGCGTTATGTCAACATACTTATTACGATGATGGATCGGATGATGGAGACGGCTGCCAAGGGAGTGCTGCTTTTCCCGATCGGATGCAAGCCGGATCATATCACATGGCGCGACATAGCAAACCGATGGGCTGATCCGGGCGGAATAGTCCCTTTCAAGCCTTTCATGGGTGCGGAGCCTCACCAGGTGGTAACGCCAATGGCCGACATAGGCGCGCGTGATATGCTTAAAACCCAGATAGAGCTGTTCGAAGATGTTTCCGGTGTAAGCGCAGCCCTTATGGGGAAGGCCGCAGGCGCGGGTGTGGGAGTGGAGCGCTATGAAAGTGAGGTCCGTAATGCCGCAGTGGCGGTGCTTGACCTATTGCGCACTTTCAGCCATTTCACCAAAACGCGTGATACGCTTGCCGGATGCCTGGGAGACAAGTGATTTTTCCGCCAAAGCTTGAATTTAACACTGTCGGGCATTATTGTGGCACTGGTGCGGCCTTATCTTTGCAGAGGACTTCAATGAGCGATTTGAATGTCTGCTTTTTCCTTTAAACCTGAAAATACTGATAGAGAGGATGGAGAACTACCAAGAGAGGAATGCCGACTTCCTTAGGTCGGTGCGTGAATGGCAAGAGAGGGGTAGGGCACTCACCGGCCGTCCGTTGTCTGTGCGGACGGCGGTGAGAAAAGCCCTTAACGGTGGCGCTCCTCGATTCTACGTCACGCGTGAACATGTATGGAAAAAGATGTGTGAACGGCATCGGCGGCTTCCTCCGCGTGAGAAGCCCCACCGTCGCGCCATGTGGGACGAGATTGCCATGGCGCTTGAACGACGGCAGAAGGATGTGCCCGGTGAGAGCAGGTGGGAGGCGCTTGACTATGTCCTGTGTCGCCACCATCCTTCGGGATTCTTTATAACGGAGCCTTATGCCCTTCGGCTTGTGTATGCCGAGATGAGGAAACGGGATAGCAACAACCAGAAACAAGATAGGAAACAATGAGAATAGAACTTGACGATAGCGCGATATGCGATGAAATATTGGCGTTGACAGCTTTGAGGAACAGTGGACGGCGCGACTATGCGGAGGAGGCGATGTTGCTGACACGCGACTGTCTGCCCGGTTTGAGGAACATGGTGCGGATGATGTTTGCTGAAACCGTAGTTGAGCTGCACGGATACGTAAGGACGTGCAACCTTGACGAGGGTGATGCCATCCCTAATCTTCCATATGACGATCAAAGTGTCATGAGACTGATGGTGGAGTTGGAAAGTGGAGGAGAGCCTCCTTCCGGCATGGCTTTGGCCATAAAGCGCACTCTGGAACATGTGGTGGCAGCGAAAGTGCTTGAAGCCGTGGCCGGGGTGGGCGACGTTGATTTTGCCGACAGTCTCAAAACGCAATACGTTGCCGCTATGGACGGATTGAGGAATACGTTGGGGAATTTGGCATGTATTCCCCCCGTTGTTGCCGGTCATCGTTTCTGAACCATACTCCAGATCCATGTGTTTAATTAGAGTAAACAATATAGCTTTAAACGATGAAGACATATGGATTGCTTTGTATGGCCGTGATCGGTGCGGTCATGACAGGATGCTCCGGCACCGGAGACAAAGGAAAATGCAACAAGGAAGGATCAAACTGCGCATCAGATGCCGATCGTTACGAGGAATACACGGGTGTGTTGCCGGCTGCTGACAGCGAAGGTATAGAGTATACCCTTTCCCTCGAATATGACAGTGACGACAATTTCAAGGAAGGTGACTTCAAGATGCGTCAGGTATATCTGAACGGGGAGGGCTCCGAGACATATGACAGCAAGGGTGATTTCGAGGTGCTCAAAGGCACTCCCGGTAACGCTTCACAGCGCTATCTGCGTTTGATTTCAGAACCACGCAATGGCGCTCCTGCCGACACCACATATTTCCTTGTTACTTCCGACAGTGTGCTTACCCTGGTAGGTTCGGATCTGGAACCGGCT